>NZ_AQXX01000123.1 GCF_000376785.1 Hahella ganghwensis DSM 17046 | reverse complement strand
TCAGATACATCAAGCAGGTGTTTGGTTACGACAAAGTCCGCTATCGAGGCTTGGCCAAGAACAAGAGCCGGCTCTATCTGTTGGCGGCCTTCAGCAATCTGCTGATGGCAAGGAAAGAGCTGCAGGTATAGGGGCAGTGAGCCCAGATGACGCCCCACAGGGGGGGAAGATCCAAAATGGCCGGAAAAACACTCTGAATATTCGGCCATATATCGTCGAGAGTTTGAATTACCTCAGAACCTTGGGGTTATTCAGACTCTCCTTAGTTCTCAATTTGGCTTTAAGACTTCCTTCATGCGGGAATCTTTATGCGTATTTATTTGACAGAGCCATCCTAACTATTTCATAAATGAAAGGTAATTGGATAAAAATGAAAGTTGAGTTTGCAAAAATGAACAGTGATCTTCGCTGGGAGGACCTGAGGGTGATTCTCGCGATCTACAAATCGGGTTCACTTTCTGGTGCTGCCAGAGTGTTAGAAGTCAGCCACGCGACGGTCTTTCGTCGGTTGCAGGGTATAGAATCCCGAATAGGTGCATCCTTATTTGAGCGACACAGAAGCGGGTATGAGCCGACCCTGGCAGGAGAGGATCTGGCGCAGACAGCTGAGCGGGTGGAGTTGGAGATACTTGGGGCCGAACGAAGGGTCATGGGTCGTGATCTGAAGTTGTCCGGTACTATCCGCGTCACAACGACAGATACACTGTTATCCGGAATGCTATCCCCCATTTTTCATCAATTTGGTGCCCATAACCCTGAAATATGTCTTGAGGTGGTGGTTTCCAATAGGGTCTTCAACTTGTCCAAACGAGACGCGGATGTCGCTGTAAGGCCCTCCATATCACCGCCTGATCATTTAGTCGGGCGACTTCTCGGACGAATAACCATGGCGATATACGGGTCTGTGGACCTGGTCCCGGACAAGACGGATGACCAGGAGATAAGTCGATTGCAATGGATCGGGCCGGATAGTCATATGGGCTATCCGGCTCTGGAAAAATGGATGGAGGATCATTCGTACCATGATCGTTGCCGTTATCGAGTGGATAGTTTGCTGGCAATGTTGTGGGCTGCTCGGGAAGGTGCTGGGCTGGCGGTATTGCCTTGTTATCTGGCTGAAAATGATGCTGGTTTGCGGCGGCTGGGTGATCCTGTCCCGGAATTGGAAACAGATCTTTGGATCTTAACTCATCCGGATTTGAGAAATGTGATGCGGATACGCCGTTTTCTAGACCATATCGGCGAGTCTGTACGTGGTCAGGAGCTTATTACTCCACCTGGGAAGTTTTGAGTCTGCTGGGAAAGAGAGCGGGGTGGTATCCAACCAGACCCACTCCGTCCGGATTAAAGTCGAAGCTGGCCCAGAGCCAACTTCAATTGTCGTTCCTGTTTCTCAAGAAACGAGACCATTTTTGATCCCTGCAGGAAATTTTCTGACCAGTAATGCTTTTTCCTGATGTCTGCCCAGCAATGGTGTTGGTTAAGCTGCTTGAGGAGCTGTTTCATCTGTATAAGCTTTTCTGAGGGGACTGTCGGACTGGTAAAGAATCCACGCCAGTTCGCGAGCTCAACGTCGAACCCCTGCTCGTTGAACGTGGCGATCTCCGGCAATTCCGGCAGACGTGTCGGGCTGGTTATGCCCAGTATTCTGACTTTCCCTTCTCTGTATGCCTGGACCATTTCGCCACCCCCCCCGATCAGTGCAGTTCCGTATCCCTGCTCAAGAAGGTGCATCGCTTCTCCACCTCCATCGGCTGAAACGTAGCGGATGTTGCCGGGGGGAAGTCCGGCTGACCTGGCGATCAGCTCAATGGAAATATGGTCGAGGCTGCCGTAGGAGGAGCCGCCGATAATGGGGTGTGTGACCGGTGCTTCCCTGAGTGATGAAAGCAGCTCACTGGCGGTGTGGAAATTGGAGGCCGACGGAACTGCTATGGCTTGATATTCTGTAATCATGATGCTGACCGGATGAATATCTCTAAATCCGTACTTGATGGTTCCCGTTAATTTGCGCAGGAGCAGGGGGGTGGACTGGACCATCAAGGTATCCTGGTATTGTTCGGCGTTTTCCACCATGTCTATGATGGCTCTCCCGCCCCCAGCACCCACCAGATTCTGATAAGACGCCTGATCAATTAAGCGGGAAGACAGAAGTACCTTACCAACCTCTCTGGCAGTGGTATCCCAGCCGCCACCTTCGCCACTGGGAATAAGGAAATGAATAAAGCCAATCTTGCCTGCATGTGCATGCAGTGCAAACAGACCAAATATCAGAATCATCAGATATCTGGAAATCCCCGACAATGCTCCCTTTGAAGGAGTTGTGGCCTGGCGGGATTTCTCCCTCAGGCCTGTCACGATGATATTCATATCATTGCTGTGCTTCGCTATCGGTAAGTGAAATGTGCCAGTTGGGTTTGCAGATCTTCTGACAGACTGCTGATCAACTGGGAAACCTCAGCCGAATTGGCTGCAAAGTCCTTAACCCCGATAGATAATTCATTTATTTTATTTATTTCCAGGTCAACGCCGCCAACGGCCTGTTGTTGCTCCTGAGTGATAGAAGCAATGGTTTGATTGCGTTCCACCAGATGTGCCAGATCCTGAATAATCTCTTCCAGTGACTGGCTGGCCTGTTTTGAGAGTGTTACGCCACTTTCCATCTGGCTACGATTTTCCTCCAGCGCTTTGATGGCATCATTGGCCAGCTTTTGCAGCAGATTGACCATGTTCTGGATCTCCTGGGTGGATTCGGCAGTTCTCACGGCCAGGGTCCTGACTTCATCTGCCACCACGGCAAATCCACGTCCCTGATCACCCGCTCGGGCGGCCTCAATGGCTGCATTCAAGGCCAGAAGGTTGGTTTGCTCGGCAATACTGTTTATAACATCCAGTACGCCACCAATGGAAAGACTTTGCTCCGCCAACTGATTGACAACGGACTCAGCTTCTTCAAAGCGCTCAGCCAGTTGTTGTATTGCGGAGGCGGTGTTATTGACGTCCTGACGGCCGCTGTTGGTTTTCTGATCCAGCAACTCCACCAGTTCAAGGCCGGATTTGGCAGTATTGGAAATATCTTCAGAACTGGCTCCAAGCTCAGTGGCTGCTGCCGCAATGGTTTCTGTGAGGCGCTGTTGCTCCATGCAAGACTCATGGGTCTGCTGGCTGAGGTGTAGCCCATTGCCGGATTTCTCAATTAATTGAGCGGCAACATCTCCCACCGCGACTAGGGTCTCTCGAATATGAGTGATGACATTTCTTGTGGCATCAGCCATCTCATTCACTTCGTTGCGGCCTTTGTACTCAACCTCCAGTGGTTGAGTGAGGTCCTGTTGACGATCAATTAGGGCCAGTTTGTTTCTCAGGCCGTGCAGTGGCTTCGTTATAGAAAATACAATGAGCAGAGCCACAACAATCGTGACAGGAACACATATGCCTAGTATGGCCAGGATCATCCCCTGGATATCTTCGATTCTGGCAGTGTTCTGTTGACTGGAGTTGGCAACGTCTTCACTGCCTGCCTGGGTTTGTTTGAGCGAATCCTGAATCAGCGCGTTGGAGGTGTTCAGCTTATCCTGTAGCATGAGTCCGATCTGCAGGAGGCTTTCATTCATGCTCTCAATTTCGATTTTGGCCTCGGAGATTTCCGATCCTCCTAGATTGTTTTTACCCACCATGTAGTATTGAATGGCCTGGTCCATGAACTGACGATAGCTGGTCAATCGTTCTCTGATATTGCTGACTTCCGGGCTGAGGGCACTGTCCTGATTCAATGTTTCCAGGCTGGCGGCGAGAGTTTCTGCAGATTCATTGGCACGGTTGACAGAGTCGGGAAACAGGGACACGGAGCCATCGAAATACCAAAATACCATGTCTGAATAGGATTTTTGTATCTGCTGGAGCTGCTGTAACAAGGCTTGGGTGTCGGCCTGATTATGAATGAGTTCTGCCTGTTGCTGGATCAGTTCCTTCTGATGTTCGGCTTTGGCCAGCTGTTCCAGACTCTCTGATTTAACGTCAGTAACCGCCGTCAGAGTAAAGAAAAGCGCCAAACCAAATACAATGATTGAAAAAGTTGCCAGAACCATAATCCGGACGACAACACGGGTCAGAGAAAGCCACTTGTAGATTACGTTCATCGTTAGTTACCACTTGCTCAACTGCCACCGGCACTAAAAAATTAATCAATATTTTTGACAAATTTGCTGATGGTTCTTTCCTGGGTTTGCAGGAAGGCTTCAGCGTTGTCACTGGTAATGTAAAAGGGTTCCCAACCATATTTTTGGCGGGTCTGTTTCCATTCCTGTGACAGGTTCATGTCGGCAAGAAGACCTTTATAGGTGTTGAGAAGTTCAGCATTAACTTTTCTGGAAGCGAAGAATCCGCGCCAATTGGCCAGAATGACGTTAATGCCCTGTTCTTTCATGGTAGGGGCATTCAGGCCCTCGATACGTTGCTCGCTGGTGATGCCCAGTATCCTGAACTCGCCGCTCTTGACCTGGTCTATCACCTCGCCGAGCCCGGTGACCATCGCCAGAGCATAGCCCACGGAAAACTTGCGTATGGCATCGCCGCCGCCATTGCTGGGAGAGTAGCGAAGCTTTGAGGAAGGAATGTCAGCCGCCTCCAATACTGCGAGAGCAGTGATGTGATCAAGGCTGCCTTTTGCAGAACCGCCGACGAGGGGCTTTTTCTTGCCGTGTTCTTTGATGGCGGCAAGCAGATCATTCATGTTCTGGAAAGGAGAGTCTTTAGTCACCACGACTACCTGGTATTCGGCAATCATAATAGCGACCGGAAGAATATCCCGAAAAGAGTGATCGTACTGGCCGCTGATATTACGCATGATCAGCGGCAGTGATTGCACCATCAGATGATCCCGATAAAGGGTGTTGTTAATAATTTCACTGAGCGCCCGGCCTCCACCATTACCTGAGAGATTGGTGTAGTTGGCGGTTTCCACCAGGTTGAGTTGCTGGAGAGTATTTCCGGCTTCTCTGGCGGTAGTGTCCCATCCGCCGCCTTGTCCGGCAGGAATGAGGATATTCAGATCTGATAAGGACGCAGCCTGGCTGAGTGGGCTGTGAAATGAGAAAAGAATGAAGACTAGACGGAGTATGCAGGCGGTGAATTTTCGCATGGTTATTCCACTTCTTTCTTGTTGGACTGGAATGCTTGTTTACCGTATATGCCTCTTAGACAATGCCCCAAAAGGTCTACCGGCCGTAATATATGAGCTTAGGCCAGGCAATAGGAGATTGTAGGAATAATCAAATAAGGGGTATTTTGTTTTAAAAGAGCTTTTTGTTCATAAAGTTCACTGGGTCTGTTTACTCTAAATCGATAGGCGTATTTTTTAGTCGCAACAGATGTCATCAATTTCCTGTGAGCAGACCCTACCGTAGAATATGAGGGGCGGCTGTTCCCTGAGTGGGCACAGCCGGTAAAGAAAGCCCATCATTTTGGTGGAAACATGGGCGGATGGCGGGTTAATAACGGAGAAACCAAGAGGTTACCTGATCAGGGACTTGGCAATATTCTGCCAACTCACCATTTTGAAGTTTTGGTTTTCAAGCCCATAGTGGCTGTCAACGTTATACCAGTCCTGCGCGATGAAAAGACCCTCCGGGTAGTCAGGTCCCAGAGCTGCCGATATCACATCGATCCCGTCACTATCGCTGGCTCCGTCAACACCAATACTGTCGTCACCGATAATGGCGAAAGTGCCAACATAGCCGTTGTCATCCAGCAGATTGTAAACCACATAAGTATTGTTGCCCTGGCTGGAGGCAATCAGATACTTTTCTGAGCCATTATCAAAGATTGTCAACCCTTCCACATCGGCGACCAATCGGTCCCCATCAGTGGAGGCAAATAGCGTGGCGGTGGTATCGGCAGACTCATCTGCGTTGAATATCCAGATGCCGATGTCTTCTTCGCCTACATAAAGTTTTCCTGTAGTGTCATCTGCCACGCATCCCTCGGGTTGTGTGTCCACTTTCAGGTGGCGCACAATGCGTCCTTCAATACCTTCTTCCGTCGGCGTCAGTCGCCATTGTTCAATCTCACCATTCTTGCCATTCACAAAGACATAAGGCGTGCCGTCTACTGATTGGTACATACAAAGACCATAGACCTCGTCCACATTCGAGATCAGTTGGGCTTGTTCTGCGTGAACGTCGTCTCCAACTGCCGCCAAGGGTTGGATGGGGAGCTGAGTATCGGTGGCTTCGACTATACGATACAGGGCAAGGGTGTTCAGTTCGCGATTTGAGGCGGCGGCCAATGAGAAGACCGTATTATTCCAGTCTCTGACTTCCCGGCGCAGGTCAATGTTATTGGGTTCTCCACCTTCCAGGTACTGTAACTCGTTGCCGGACAAATCGTAGGCTATTAAACCGCCTTGTTTGTTGGTGGCTATCAGCAGGCTCTTGGTGGCGTCGTTCGGGTGCAGCCAGATGGCTGGGTCATCAGCCGCGTCACCGTCATCATTCACTTCAGCTATTTCGCCTTTGGCTGCCACAAGCTGGACGTTCTGCACTTCCAGATCCCGGTGGGAGATAGGTTGATTCAGGGAGATCTGCCTGGAAGACAAGAATTTAGCCAGATCAGACATCATCAGCTTTTCGTACACGGGATCATCTTTGCCGGTGTTACCCAACCAAAGAGATTCCGTGGATATGGCAAGGATTTTGGCTTCTGCAAAATCCTTGATGCTGAGCTTTGTTTCATAGGCGTAGTCACCATCACGACGATACAGAAGGAAACCAGCGCCCTCGTCCGCGACGACCAGATAGCCCTTACCGTTCTGAGCGTATATCAGGTCAAGTCCTTCGATTTCTTCCAGTTTTCCCAGCGGAGCGATGGCATCGACCAGTTGTCGCGTTTTGATGTTTTCAGCGTCGGCCCCGTAAGCCCAAACCCCCAGATCCTGTTCGGCGATAAACAAGATACCATTTTCATCGTCCGTTATGCAGGCACTGATTTCTCCGCCCACGGTAAAGCGACGTACTGGGACAGGTACTCCCATTCCGTCGTCGATGGCACTGATGATATTGCTGCCGTCATAGCGCAGTTTGTATTGAATAATCTCGCCATCTTCGGAAAACCCGCTGATGGTCAGTTCATCGGTCGTCACATTTTTGTAAAGGCACACACCTGCTGGCTCCAGCTCAATATCCAAGGTGCCGAGGTCTGTGAGGGGATTTTCCGGATCGTCATTCACGGTGTAAAAAGCGAAGGCTTCTTCATCAGGAATGGTCACCGCCAGCAAATCGATAGCATTGCCCAACTCATCACTGACGCCATAGCGGATATCAGCGCCGAGAGTTACTCGACGCTCATCCTGCCATAGTCGAATACCCTGATGATCAAAGACGGCAAGTCCATCGCCCTCAAGGGTGCCGATCAGCAGGTTTCGAGAAGAATCTGTAGGGTGTTCCCAGATCGCTGCATCTGCCAGATCCTCATAACTGTTTGCGGTTGAAAGTCGGGTGGAAAGTATTTGGTTTGAGTCAGAATCTACGCCACTCCTTGTATCGTTAGGGGAATTGCTGTTGTCACATCCTGACAGGGTTAAGCCCAGCGCAAGCAATGCGTGAAAAGTAAGTGCAGGAAAAGCAGGTACGGGTAAAGTAATTCCGGGTAAAGAATGTAGCCTGGGAAAAGAAATGAGGAGCGCATTCCGTCTCATAAAGTAGTCCTTGTCGTTTTCGTGATATTTGTGGCAATTGTCTGTATCAGCAGGTACCCGCGTTAAATACGGTGGAGTGCCTGCTTTGGAACCGTTGTCTGGCTGTACACTAAAAAGGACGAATGACACTAGTGTGACGTACACTCTGAATGCTGGCTCAGAGACCTGAAATAGGTCGCAGTTTAAGGTCTTTATCTGATCAAGAGGGCTCTCGGGAATTTTAAATCAGAGGATGTTGGGGGGAGAGAACGAAGTGACCGGTTTACAGACTCCCTAACTTGCTCCAGTTGGCGACGAATCCTAATGGTGGGTTGTGTTCGGTATGTTCAAGGTCTGCGCAGTAATTTCCGATATTTTCTGGAAGCTCTTCAATATATGTCAGATGTAATCCGACATTTATGGCTGCCATCAGAATGTCGCTCATGGTGTGATGAAACCAGTAGTTCTTTTTGGCCTTGTATTTAACGTGGTTGAAGTAGTCCAGGCCGTTTTCGTCTTCAAAGGGCTTTTTGTCAAAGTAGGAAGCGCCGATATAAGACGTTTCGTCTTCCACATACATGGATAAGATCGGGTGAATTTCTTCCACAACAAGCTGCCCACCTTTTTTGAGGACAGAGGCACAGTTTTTCATAAAATGCGGTAAGTCAGGCATCCAGTTCAAAACACCGACGGTAATCAGGGCAATATCGAACTGGCAGAGGAATGTCTCTGGCAATTCATAGATGTTGTGGCATTGAAACTCTATGGCTTTGAGATTGGCTGCGGCGGATAAAGTCTGGGCCTTGTCAATAAACTGTTGCGATCCATCAATGCCAAGACAGTACCCAGCCCCTTTTTTCTTAAGTGAAATCAGATCGATACCATTATTACAGCAGATCTGGATGCAGGACTTCCCCTTAATATCGATCGTTTCCAGCAATAACCTGGTCAGGTGCGTATCCAGATTTGAATAGTGTGCATTTTGAACCTCCTGAAGCAGGTGTCGATTGATTCTGGCGTGCAATGGCGCCGCTTCGTCCCAGGAGGCCAGGTTTTGTCGGGTGTACCTGAGCAGCGAGTCTTTGTCCATTCTGATTACCCCAGAGCGAGCCTTAATCCATCAGGAACAGGTACCGGCTTTTTGGTTTCAGGTGAGATGCATACTTGTGTGATTGTCGCCGTGAAAGCGTCAATGTTCAGGGGAAGTCTACCAACCACTGAGAAGGTAATTGAGCTTTCGCCCAGCTCTGCTACGCGGACTTCTATTGCCAGCTCGTCATCCCAGGTGACAGGGTGCAGGAATTCCAGGGTTAAGGCTCTGGCAGGTGGTAATATACCGAACCTCATCAGATTTCTAAGACCCGGGCCTTCAAGCCATTCACCCAATGCTTCATGGATGGCTTCTAAAGCGAAATAGGTGAATCTCGGGGTGTAGACAATACCTTCTGGATCGCAATCTCCAAACAGGACTTTTCTGCATATTGTAACCGGGTTGGGCACGGTAATAGCCTCGGCTTTCAGGAAAACATTTTCTTATTGAGCAGGAGATAAATGACTCCTCCTAACACGCCACTGTACAGGCAGATCTTGTGCAGTGTTGCGACTGTGATCACACCCAGGAAACCGTTGTTGTCTGTAAACGGGTAAAAAGGGGCAAGATCTCCGTGCATGATACTGTCCAGCAATACATGAGTGAAGCTGCCGATAAAGGCACTGGTAAATGTCACCCACCATGAAATTCTGACAGAAGAACCGTTTTCGGCCACGCCCAGAAACTTCAGTCCCAGCTCAGATAAATATTTGCCGCTGAGGGCTGCTACCAGAGCAATTAGTGTCGCTCCAATATAGGTGTGGGTAAAGCCGTGCAGGTGCCCTTCACCGGTCAGTAAGACGATCAGTGGCTGGATATCCATGACGATTTGGGTCCAGCCGAACACCATCAGGCTGAAAGCTCCCTGCAATAGGGATTTGATCAGGATTCCCGGTCCCATGTGAATTGGTGTGAATGGCATGCATTTTCCTGAGTTAAAAGATAATAAACAGAGGATGCGTTAAATGAGTGCATGAGTTTAAAAGCCCAGTTGGTGCGACTCAATATTTGCAAACGCAGTCACAACCAATGGCCGGGTAGGTATTTGACGATGAGCGAATTAGCTCAGTTTTTCTGGCATCTTAGGGGGAAGTGGTAAAGCGGGGAGGATAGGAAAAACAATAAAGCAGACTACACTTGTTGATACGACCCACGGCTCTTTATCGCATAGAGATGTCATACTATGAACAGGCATGCGGTGAAAAAACTACTTCAGTTGCTTTGTATTATCGGAACTATCCAAGTGGCTTATGCTAGTTCTTTGGCTGAAAATCGAATAACCCTGGTGACGACGAATTACCCGCCCTATGAAATAGAAAATCCAGAAGATGGTCTACCTGGCTATGATGTTGAAGTGATTCAGGAAGCATTTCGGCGGGCGGATATTCATGCCGAAATTCTGTTTATTCCATGGAAAAGGGCGGTGAGGCAATTAAGGACTGGAGACTCAATAGCCGGGTTTTCTGTGACGGATGCACCAGAGAGACGCGATATGTGTGCGTTTTCTGATCCGATCAGCACTTTGACTCCTGTTCTTGCCGTTAGGGCGGACTATGACGGCTTTGTTCCAAAAACATTAGCGGAGTCTACTAAATTATACGGTATCGGGCTCAACGGATACGCCTATCAGAATGAGCTCAAAGAAATCGGTGCTCCCCATGCCATCCTGACATCCGATGAACAGGCATTATTGTTTCTCATCCGTTCGAGAGCCGATGTTTTTTATACGGCTAAAGAAAGTACGCAGTATATTGCCAAGAGTATGGGGATCTCTGAAAAGATCCGGTATCTGGAACTTGAGGATAAAAGTATCGATAATTTTCATGTGTGTTTCAGTAAAGCCTGGCCGGGACATCAACACTATTTGAAAATATTTGACCGGGAACTTAACGGCATGAAGGAAGATGGTACTTACGACCGTATTCATCGTAAGTACCAGTAATCAGGGGAATTCACACTGGATTTTATTGTCCGGCTGCTGCATTGGTGATTCCTGATAGTGCCTTTTCAATTTTGGTCATGACTTTTTCACAGCCGCTGAGATCGTGTCGCTGATGTAGATACTTGGGATCGTTATAGGATATCCATACTTTGGAGGCTTCATCTTCCCAGATCAGAGCTTTCTGAGGCAGATCTATCGCGACACTTTGCTGGCACTTCATCAGGAGGCTGCCTACTTTGGGGTTCCCGAAAATCACCAGTTCAGTGGGTCTTAATTCAATATCCACCTTGGTGGCGGCCTCCGAATGTCTGATGCGATTGAACACGGTCATGCCTTTTTCTCCAAGCACCTTTTCCAGCCGGTCGGCAGTTTCTGTGACATTGAAGTTGCTGGGAACGTTGATCAACCCATCAGCTGCGTTGACGGAAAGGGCGAGTTGAAGCAATAGGAGTGCGGCAAGAACTTTTCTCATTGTGTTTGCTCCTGGTAGGACTGAACTGGCAGTGCCTTGGTTGATTTCTTGTTTCATTTGTCCGTTGACACTCTTCCATATTTCTTCTCGGAACTCCATATGTCGTTGGAGCCATAAGCACAACGAATTGCCAGGGAAGAGTTAGGGTTAGCGAGTGTCAGGGAATAGGAAGTGTCAGGGAATAGGAAGTGTCAGGGAATAGAGATTGGGGATAGAAAGGTAGATAGCCTGCGTCGTCGCCAAGGGGGCAAATAAAGCTGGCACAAAGCCCCATTCAGGGGCTGCAGGCGTTGCTTTCAATTAAAGGTAATGGGATGAAAGTCACCCCATATTCGACAACTCGTTTTTTAATTCTTCATTGAGTTCGTCGGGAGACATCATCCATATGGAAGTGTCGGTCGCTGTCGGAAAGACGCTGATAAAGAGCTCGTCTCGCTTCAGGCCTGGTATCCATTTGTTCAGGAAATGAGGCAGTGAGATGCTTTTGGGAGAAAGCGCTTTGTCCGTTTCCGAGGCATAATGGCTGGCAAAGTCTTTGCTGGGCCAAACAGGAAGATATTCAAGATCCTCTTCTTCTGAGTAGAGCTTCAGAAAACAGTCGTCTTCGTTAACAAGAATCCAGATATCTTTGCTTTCCACAACATCCATCAGGAAGTAATCGAACCTCTCTTCGCAGTTCAGTCCGAGTATATTATTCAGGTCGTTCTGATTCATTTTGTCTTTTGGGCGCTTCGCGTCTTTGTGCCGATACAGATTGCAAGTGTACCCCGAAGCGGGATGGAATGCGCCTGATTTCTGTCAATCGTCCGCAATCATTCTGTTTCCTGAAGATGAGGTAATGGGGCTTTCTGCGTGGGAGTGTACGACGGATTAAAGAATTAAGTGGCTGTACCCGAAGCTTTGAATACTTTTTTCAGGTACAGCCAGAGCTTCCAGGTAGGGCCTGAGCTCCAAGTACAGTCAGAATGGCCTGTCAGGCTGTTGCAGCCTTGCTGGTTCTCTTGGGCTTTGTGGTTTTTCTTGCTCTCGTGGTTCTTGGGGACTTGGGTTTTGCTGGTTTGACCAGTTTTTCCAGCTCTTCAAGAGCCTCACCGGTATATACCGCAAGACGTTGCATGCTTGGCAAAGTATCGCGGCAGCCCGTATAACCGAAATTCAGTGACCCGGCATAACTCAGGCAGGTAATGTTGAGCGCACCACCGTGGGCAATGAGTGACACCGGATACATGGCCTCAAGCTTGGCCCCTTCAAAGTAGAGGCTTTCCTCAGGCCCGGGAACATTGGAGATAGTAATGTTGAACGCCGGGCGCATTCTGCCACCCAGACCGGTCATCAGTTGCAGGATGTAGGGTGACATCAGCAACATGGTGTACTGGTTCAGCGCACTGCGAGGCAGACTTTGCAGATGCTCTTTGGCTGTGCGGGTGGAATCCATAATGGTTTGCAGACGTTCTCTGGGACCGGCAACGTCGGTCGCAAGGCTGGCAATCATAAAACTGATTGCCGTGCCGGTGCCGTCGTCGTCAGCTGGGCGAATATTTACCGGAATTCCGGCTGTTAACGCATGCTCTGGAAGGCTGTCACGCTCCAGCAGAAATCGTCTCAGAGCCGTTCCACACAGATACAGCACGATATCGTTCAGGGAGGCATCCACCTCATGGGCGAGGGTTTTTAGTCGGTCCAACTGATATTGCTGCGTGGCGAATCTGCGCTGGGCTGTGACTCTTTTGTTTAATATCGATTGTGGGCCTACGAAGGGGGCGGCCAGATGACTGTCGTCATGGCTGGCAGAATAGGTCATGCGCCCGAGAGCTCCAAGCAATTTCGGAAGTGTTGAAGCTTGTTGACGCAATGCGCCGATTGCCTGCAGAGCCGCACCCTGAACCGTGGGTACATGGTCTTCTGCCAATCCATGTGGTTTGCGCTTCGGACCGATAGACCAGGGGGCCAGCATGTTTTTGGCATTGGGATTTTTTGAGAGAATTTTCTGAGTCAGGCGCACGCCACTGATGCCATCTATCAGGGAATGATGCATCTTTGTGTACATGGCAAAGCGGTTATTCTCCAAGCCTTCAATAATATGGCACTCCCAAAGTGGACGCTTGAAGTCCAGGTGATTGGAATGAAGCCTGGAGACCAGTATCCCGAGTTCTCTTTCTCCGCCCGGGTTCGGCAGGGCGGAATGCCTGACGTGATAATCCAGGTCGATATCTTTGTCGATTTTCCAGGAAGGAGCGACGGTTCTGCCTATCGGCCCGGGGTAGGCGAGTTTCAGATTCCAGGGAGGAACCACTTCGTTGGTTTCTTTCATTCTCTGTACCAGATCGCGCAGAAAAGTGTCCGGTGCACCCTCCGGCAGAGAATAGATATGCAAATTACCGACATGCATCGGCGTATCATCTGATTCCACTGCCAGCCAGGCAGCGTCCAGAATATTGACTCGCTTCATATTTGGGCTCTTTCCGTGATGATGAGTGTAGTCTTAAGTTATATAGAGTTATTTTCTTTATTTATTATTTTTATTTGTTATCAACATCATTATAGCCATGTTGAATGGAGAAAAACTGTGATCAGGGCCATTAGTTGTATAGACACCAGTGCACAGGAAACTGGATTGATGCCTCTCTGTTTATGATTTCGATATCGACTGAACAATGGTGAGTACTCAATGATTATCGCTTGCCTGTTTTGTGAACGTTGTTCAATCACGGTGGCCGGACGTCATCTAGTATTCACAGGGCGCTGATATAAGTCAGTGACCTCAAAGAGACTAGGGAGTCCAATAAAATGACGATAAAAATAAACAGACGTGCTTTTATGAAGTCGTCGCTGCTGGTGTCTGGTGTTGCTGTTACCACGGGTATGCTGAGCGGTTGCGCAACGGGGGAGTTTGTTCATGGGATCGCCAGCGGTGATCCTTTACAGGACGGTGTCATCATCTGGACCCGGGTAACTCCGCAGGGGAGTGGCAAGCTGCCTGTAGAATGGGAAGTGGCGACAGATCCGGGATGTCAGGATGTGGTTCAGAGAGGGATCTACATCACAGACGATTTTCGTGATTACACGGTAAAAGTGGATGTGAAAGGTCTAATTCCGGGGACGAAATACTACTACCGTTTTCGTACCAGTATGGACAGCTCACCAATCGGCGAAACCCGGACCCTTCCTCAGGGCAGTGTCGATCGCTTCAAAGTGGCTGTGTTTTCCTGTTCCAATTATCCCGCCGGATATTTCAATGTCTACAAGCATGCTGCCGGGCAGGACGACCTCGATGCGGTAATGCATATCGGAGACTATTTCTATGAATACGGTATGGGCGAATACGCTACCGAAGATGCCGAAGCACTTGGACGAGTGCCGGCACCGGAAACCGAATTATTGACTCTGCAGGATTACCGGACCCGATATGCGCAATATCATACTGATCCGGATTTGCAGGCACTTCATGCAAAGCTTCCGTTCATTACTGTGTGGGATGACCATGAGATCGCCAATGACGCCTGGAAAGCCGGTGCTGAAAACCATAATGACGGGGAGGGGGATTATTTTCTCCGCAAGGCCAATGCGATAAAGGCCTACTTTGAATGGATGCCGATCCGGGAGCGTCATGGAGAAGATAATGACGATATTTACCGGTCATTCGAAGTGGGCGATCTTGTCAGTTTGTATATGCTGGAAACCCGGGTATTAGCCAGGGATAAACAGCTCGATTATGCCGACTATATGACTCCCACCGGTGGTTTCGACAGTGACCGCTTTCTGGCGGACTTATCCAACCCAGGCAGGGCGCTTCTGGGCGATGAGCAAAAAGCCTGGTTGCAAAACAGCATGGCGACATCCGGGGCTACCTGGCAGGTTCTCGGCCAGCAGATATTAATGGGCAGGATGAATCTGCCGATTCCTCTGACCACCTTCCAGATCGGATTTGCTGATTATATTCAACTGGTCCAGCTGGCCCAGACGAACCCTGATCAAGTGACACCTGAACAATGGGCAATTCTGCAGGCACCTTCAGTTCCCTATAACCTGGATGCCTGGGATGGCTATCCGGTTGAGCGCGAAACAGTGCTGGAGACTTCCCGTTTGCTGAATAAGAATCTCATTGTTCTCGCCGGAGATACCCATAATGCCTGGGCAAGTAATCTCAAAACGCTTACCGGTGAATCTGTCGGTGTGGAGTTCGCGACACCTGGCGTGACATCTCCGGGTCTGGAGTCCTATCTGGTCGGGCAGGATCCTAACCTGGTGGCCGCAGGGGCTGTGGAATTTATTCCTGACCTGAAATGGGCGAATACCCAGTACCGAGGTTACATGACCGTCACCTTTACACCCGAAGAGGCGGTGTCCCAGTGGATTCTGGTTGACACGGTGAAGAGCCAGGATTTCAATGTGCTCGATGTCTTTGGCAAGTCCCTGAAAGTTTTGCCGGGAGTTGGTAATCGGCAAATCATGGAGGTGTAGTTTGTTGAGCTGCCGGCGCAGTCTTGCGCCGGCAGAATGGCAATGATTGTTCCAGATACGGCGCTCAGGATTCCAAATAATGCCGTTAATTGATTTGTGTTAATATCGGCAATGAGGTTGTAGATGGAGTATGTATATGGAAAGCTCAATAGGCCTGGCGGCCATCGCTTTATTGATTCTCTGGCTCTGGTCTAGCGCTGCCGGCATTATTTCAGTTGTTCGTGACCATTCACTTGATTCCTTTCAAAAGAAAGCTCAGATCAGTGTGATTCTGTTACTCCCATTCTTAGGTGCGGTTTTTATTTTGATGCTGGTAAACCAGCATTCTCCTGAAGCGATACCTAAAAGACTGTTTCCCTGGCCTTTCAGTTTGCTGTTAGGGCATTCCAGTTATGGCAATACGGACAGAAATGATCGTGATGGGTTTGGCACGGACTTGGCTGTCAGCCATCGCCAGGACAATCGTATGGATTTAGGAGGGGATTCGGGGAGTAGTGACTGAATGGTTCCGTCTCAGACGCTAGTCTGAGAGCTGCATGTGTCACTCAATATTTTGTCAGATCCAAAATTTGCGTGCTATAATCCGGTCGAGTCCGTAATTTCCACTAGTGAGGCGCTTGATGAAAGGTCCTGGTCCTTTAGTGATATAAGGCTGCAAACTCTGAGCTTGATTCGGTTTTTTACCGATTTTAGACACATTTCCCGTCGCTAGATGGTTATTATTACTACTTTTCAGTAGTCTTTCAGTGCTTCCTTTAATTCCCGCGTGCTGATCAGCCAGTCATCAAATTGTTTTTTCACCTGTTTTAGTGCGCTGACATAGCGCTTTCTGTCGTTTTTCACCAGTTCCAGATACTCCTTATCCATCACCGATCGGCACATAAAGCGTGCCCGAGACGCATTTTCCTCGAATTTGATAAAGGCTTTGAGAACCTCCTCCTCAACCAGCCAGAAATGTTCTTCATCCATCAGTTTGGTGCGGATGATGTCCTCATTGGATACGGAAACATGCGCAATATAATTCTCATCCTCGGCGGCCTTTTCTATCTGTTGTTCTATCTGGTAGGACACCTTATCGAAGACAGACGTGGAAGTGTTGTCACCAAAGAAGTCCAGCGTCTTGTCTGCCATCACCTTCATAATCGTGAGGATAAGTTCTCTCCCTTTTTTCTGTTCCAGGCGATATTTATATATAAGGGATAAGCACCTGCCCACTCATAAAGGTCATCAATGCAACAAGTGCACCGGCGAGCAGGGAGATTTCTCTCATCGTCATAGGAACATAAGTGGAATCCTGAGCCAGAGCACAAGGACTCACCAGCGTTAGAAAGGCTACTGCGCTGGGAAACCTGAAAAAGTGATAACAGGACTTTGCCATCGAGAAAAGGCTGTCAGTGGGTGTCGTTCCCTGGATCATTCTGATGTCCTGGAAGGTTTATATAAGGGAGACCGTTAAATTGCCGAGGTCAACTCTGACAAGAACTTGCGTAATTTATCGCTATCGTAAGTGCCAATCAACTGGCCGGCCAGTTTGCCGTCAGGGTTCAGCACGCTAAGCAACGAGTTGTGATTGATTGAATAGAAGCCGGAAGAATCCGGCGGGGTGTTTTCAAACACGGTGCCCATTTCATTGGCAAATGTTGAGACTTCTTCCACGGAACCAGTTGCGCCCTGATATTCTGGATTAAAATAACTCAGATAGCCGAGCAGTTCCTCGGACGAATCCCTGGCCGGGTCCATGGTCACGTAGAGGACGTTAATGTTGTCCGGTAACGACGGGGGGGACTGATTTAGCGCCTGGTGTATGGCCGCCATATTGACCGGGCAGATATCCGGACAGGAAAGATAGCCAAAATTGACGATTGTCCAGTGGCCCATCAATGTTTCTTTGGTTAGTTCACTTCCATCTACGCCTGTGAGAACGGGCAAAGATAAATCCCTGGCCGGCTCGAAGCGGACACCGCCGTTAATGGACATGGCCTGAGCCGGGTTGTTCATTTGGGAAACCCAGAGATACACCATCAGGATCACAACCAATGCCATGCCTGTCATGGGAAGGCCCAAGCCGACAATGATCGCAGGCAGTGAAGTCTTCGAAGGGGCAGACTTGGTTTTCTTGGATCTTGAAGCTTTGGAGGTTCGCACAAGTGGGCTCTGATAGGTAGTGTGAATGAGTTAGATGGTCTCAATGATTTTAGGAGTGAAACTGATCAATACCAAGTCTGCCTGTGTTGATTGCCCAATATCAAGTTTAGAGTGCGGCTCCCCAGGTAATACCCACTGCGCCGTAGTTGTTGTCGGCAGCCACGGATTGGTTGTGAGTCCACTCCAGCCTTATCGCCAGGCTCTCACGTAGCCGGTAACGATAGCTCATACCCAACCAGGTGGGGTCTTCGTCCATATCGGTCAGGCCGGAATCGCTTGCCAGGCTTTCTCCGGCAGCACCAATCAAGTGGTTGTCCAAATTCAAAAGCGCATAACGTACGGCAAGAAGATGTTTTCCTGCCTCCAGTTCCGGTTGTATCCAGTATCCATAGTAGCGCCCTTCCAGTGATGCTGCGCGGGTGTCGTCAGTGAGATTTCCGTCTACTCTGACGTGATGTACTTCCCCGCTGATTCGCCATTGCCAGCCATTTTCCAGCATCTGGCCGAAAGTGAGGTGGAACCCGGCGGCTTGTTGCGCACCATCAAAGTAGATATTGGCGGCATCCTCTGAATCTGTGGTGCCGTGTTGATGATCTCTGCTGAGTCGATCGTCGGTTCTGGCATCCCCCCGTGAATTGAAGATCCAGCCACCGATTCGCCACCAATGGGTGTCAGCCTGACCCAACCAGTAAAGGTAAATGTCCTGGGCTTCTCCCCCGGTACCCGCTGTTGCCGGGAATTGATCACCGCGCCAGATTTCAGTTCCCAGGGTGAGGCTGCCGGAACTTAGTTCGAAGCGAACACCTTCGTCCGCATAGTGACCTCCGTAAAAGGCGTCGTAGAGTAGATCATTTTCACTGAACGGACGCTGATAGGCGTGGGTAGTGTTTTCGGGAGAAAAGGCTGCTTTTAGGCTGCCTCCTGTGAACTCAAGATTGAGGGTGTCGGTCAACTCGAAGTCCAGGCCCGCATAGGCTTCTTCCATCTCCAGATCATGGTCACCATGCTTACTGAACTCCAACCCGGCGAAGACTCCGTCCGGATGCTTCCAATCGAACATCAGACTGGCATCATCGAGAGAAAAGCTTTTCTCGGGAGCATGGGCATCGCCTCCCATCAGAACACCGGGGATCTGCCAGACACTATTTTCAGCAATAGTATCCTCCCGGTAAGTGGCAGACAGGCCTGCACTGATTCGTGTATATGACAGCAGGTTATCCAGACTGCTGGAAGAATCAGAGGATGAACCAAATGGGACGTCACTGTGTGCCAACGCCGTTGTCGATAGGGAGGCGAGTATTGTGACGAGTAAGTAAACCAGTAAGGTGAATAGCAAAGTGGCTGGTAAAGATCGATACATCAGAGGGTACTCCAGGGATCGGAGAAACGTTCGTTCGTCAAAAAGGTTTCATCCGTTAAACTATTGAGGAATGCAATAAGATCGGCTTTTTCCTGTTCGGTAATATCAAACCCGGTAACAAAGCCGTCTTTAAAGGGGTTGAGTCTTCCGTCTCCGGCGTGTGGACCGCTTTCGATATTTCTGCCTCCGGCAGCATAAAAGTCAATAACCTCCTCAAGAGATACGAGGCTTCCGTCATGCATATAGGGGGCGGTCAGTGCAATGTTGCGCAGAGACGGAGCACGGAATTTACCCATGTCTGCAGGGTCTTCAGTAATCTCAAAGACGCCCTGATTGTTGCTGGGAAAGTCGCCGGTGCCGTTAATATTGAACAGGCCCGTATTGTGAAAAGGGCGTTCTATAAAGGTCATTGTCCTGTCAAAAGTGGAATCACTGAGGTTATAACCTCCATGGCAATGAAAGCACTCCAGCTCTTCGCCAAAAAACAGCTTTCGGCCTTGTTGGGCGCTGGCGCTTAAAGCAGATGACTGGCCGCGCTCATAACGATCAAAATCACTGTTAAACGACACCATGCCACGGACGAATGACGCGATTGCTTTAACGATATTCTCATAGTCAATAGGGTCGCCAAGTTCAGGGTAGGCCTCCGCAAACAAAGTCTGATAGCGAGGTTCATCCCTTAATCTGTCCAGCACTTCCTCCCGGTTTCCATCGTTGATCCCCTGTTCAACAGGAAACTCCCCGAACAGAGGCACAAGGATCTGTTGTTCCAGAGTGACCAACGAGGGGTTTGCCCAGGTCAGGGTTGCGTTGTAGGCGACATTCAACAGAGGTTGAGCGTTGCGCGGGTGAAGGTCTCCTGTTGAGCCGACGGACACGACCAATCCGTCAGTAAATCCGATATTCTGTTGGTGACAGTCGGCACAGGATTGCTCTCCGTTGCCTGACAGTCGACGGTCGAAGAACAGATGTCGGCCAAGCTGAAACTTGGCCTCCGTCATCGGATTATTTTCCGGTTCAAAGGGCAGAGGAACAGAAGCCGGCAATTGCCAATCAAAGGCTGTCCGATTCACTCCTTGATCATCAAAAGTTGTTTCGCTGGTACCGCCACAGGCGGTCAGTAAAACGATGACCGCAATCAGTAGAGAGTGGAGGAAAAAGTTGCGAGCTCGGGACAGATTGCCCATCAGGGGGATTGATACATCCAGCATATGCCATCCCCGCACTTAATTCAGGCGGAAAACGGTTTGATTGTTGGCGTTATCCTGGTCCCCTGAAATTAAATCCAGCCCCAGTGCTGTAAAAATTCCCTGGCACTCTGGATCAGTGCTGCCGGACATGCATCCCGACGGTCCGGCTTCGTCCTGGCCAAGGTTATTATTGGCAATGAGAACGCCATAATCCATGACGATGGTGTCTTCACCGAGAGTGAAATTGTCCAGAGAAATTTTCGGACGGTTGATTCTGTCGCAGTTCACTTCTTCGTCCAATGCAGGATCGCCACTGCAATCAGTGCTGCCGAGATGAAGGAACCAGTTGGTGCTGTTGTATGTGCCGTCTGTTGGACGGGTGATACCGCCAACCGGCGCAATGTCCAGGCGCATGTATTTGTGTCCTACCTGCCAGCCCCAGCTCAGGCTGGGGATATTCATCGGACTGTCAGCTTCCGTCAGATTTTGATGATTCAGTACTGTCGGTAGTCCGACGGTAAAATTTACACCGTTAACTGATTCACCTTCGTTGAGATTAACGCTGCCGGTCACCGAAGTATGGGTTTCCTTTGCATCTCCCTCACAGCTATCGCTCTTGTTTTGAAAATCCAGTAGGGCGACACCGTTTGACTGCCAGGGATTGGTATCCAGCGTGAGTGCAAGAGTTCGGCTGGCGTCAGTCGTCAGTTCAATATCATGTATGTAAAACCGAAAATCCTTGACTGTGGCGTCAGTGCCTGCGATTCCCAGTCCTGTCAGATCTGCATCGCAATCAATCTGGATATCGTTGGCGCTTGCTTGGAACGGAATAGTGACAGTGGTAATGGTCGAATCGTTGCTAGAGGTGCTGGTAGATCCTCCGCTACTGCAGGCAATCAGAATCAATGCAGACAAAGGTAGAGCGAAAAAAGGTGTAAGCTTCTTCATGGTGACTTCCCATTTTATTGTGGTTTATTGGTATTAGAGATTTTCTGGCTAAAGCTGTGGATAAGAAAAAAGGGCACAAGATGCCTTGTGCCAATACCATTCATTCTTACTTGAGAGATTCAGGTTTGAGCTGAGATCCCACAATCTACGTGGAGGATCAGTTGCCACCTGCAGGGTTGCTGGAGGCAACTGATCCAATGATTTCATTTCACTGGCTAAGTCAGGAGGTTTCTTTCTGCCAAGAACTCGGATGTCGCTATCATAATGGTGTTGCAGCCAAGAGCGTTCAGGCTATGCAAACACCGCATTTCCAGATTCTGACTGTTCATGTGTGGAGCCAGACACGGTCAAGCCACTAGTGCGATAAAGGCTGCCGCCAGAAAAAAGCGGTTGCATAGATACTTCTTGCCGAAATAGCTACAGGGCTGAATCAGTTACACATTGCCTGTGCAGTACAGCCAAACAAATAGGTGTACGTTTGAGATAGCTTGATGCTATGTGGCCAGAAAAGAAGCCTTATTCAGGAAGCAGGTGGTGCGCGGGAAGGCGGTAGGGAATAGGTAGGTTGCAGTACTCCCAGAGGTGGATCATACCCTGTATATCCGGTCGTTATTGCAGATGTGTATAAATTGGAAACATCGGGAATGCTTAGCGTGGCAGACTGAGCAAAGGTGGTGAAGGTACAGAGGTTATGGCTCTCTGCCTGATAGTGAGAATCCTGATCCTGTGGACTGACCTGATCAGGATCATCATTGAGTTCAAGGCCACAAAATACCAGTGCTCCTTCACCGGCGGCAAGATCTCCCGGCATATAGCCGTGGGGTATCAGTGCCTGCAACATCAAACAGGACAACAGCAGCGTCAGCAGGAGCTGATGACAGAGATGCCTTGGTTGAGGTTGAATTTGATGAGTCCCTTTCATCTTTCCCGAGTCGTTTTGTCGTTATTTAGACGATCAGGAAATTTAGCCATAGTTAAAGAACTTTAACAAGGCATATTTCATCGAAGCTTTGAATGGTTGCAATGATGATGATACGAGGCACTTCAATATAGAAGTATTCAGATATAGAGATTGCCACCACAGAATAACCTGGATGTCAGGGTCTTCCTGACTACTGTTTTATGTAGGTGACTATCTCTATAAATAATGGCTCTAAAGAGAGCTAGCTTCTACGCGTCGACAACATATTGGTCGGCTGTAACAGTTCATCCAATTGCTCGACGGACATCAGTTTCTCTTCCAGCACCAGTTCCACCACACCGCGCCCGGTCTCCAGTGCTTTTTTGGCAATTCTGGTGGCGTTCTGATAGCCGATGTAGGGATTTAACGCAGTGATGATACCGATACTGTTTTTCACCTGATTGGCACAATGTTCCACGTTGGCTGTGATGCCGGAGATACACTTGGTCTCCAGCATGCTGACCGCTTTCCCTAGCATGCGCATACCATTCAGCAGGTTGTAGATAATCAGGGGCTCCATGGCGTTGAGCTGCAACTGGCCGGCTTCTGCCGCCATGGTAATGGCCATGTCGTTACCGATAACCTGAAATGCGGTTTGGTTAACGGCCTCTGGAATTACAGGGTTTACCTTGCCGGGCATGATAGATGAGCCTGGCTGCATCGCGGGCAGGTTGATCTCATTCAAACCGGTGCGCGGACCGCTGGAAAGCAGTCGCAGGTCATTGCAGATCTTGGATAGTTTGACGGCCAGACGCTTAAGCACACCGGAAAACAGGACAAATGCGCCCATGTCGGAAGTGGCTTCCACTAAATTGTGGGCCAGTTGCATCGGACGGCCGGAGATTTGTGTCAGTTCGGCGATGGCATAGTCAGGGTAGTCCGGATGTGCATTAAGGCCGGTCCCGATAGCCGTACCACCGAGATTGACCTCATGTAGCAGGCTGGCGGCGTATTCGATACGGTCAATGTCTTCCCGTAAGGTGACGGCAAAAGCCCCAAACTCCTGGCCCAATGTCATGGGAACAGCATCCTGCATCTGAGTGCGTCCCATTTTGATCACTTCGTTAAACTCGGTTGCCTTGGATTCAAGCGCTCTGATCAGGTTATGCAGATGCTGGCGTAAAGGCTCTGAAGCAAAGATGATCGCCATGGAAGCCGCTGTGGGATAGGCATCGTTGGTAGACTGGGACATGTTGACATCATTATTGGGATGTAGATGCTGATATTCCCCTTTCTGATGTCCAAGATGTTCCAGAGCCCGGTTGGCAATCACCTCGTTGGCGTTCATGTTGGTCGAGGTTCCGGCACCCCCCTGAATCAGGTCGACGATGAAATGATCATGCAGGTCGCCGTCAATGATGTCCTGACAGGCTTTTTCAATGACGGTCAGTTTATCTTCTGGCAAGTGGCCGGTTTTGGCATTGGCTCTGGCAGCTGCCATCTTTACCATGGCCAGGCTCATGATCAGCTCAGGGAAGTGGCTGATGGGGACACCGGTAATATTGAAGTTTCGTTGTGCCCGGAGGGTCTGGATGCCGTAGTAAGCTTCAGCGGGGACGGCTTCGTCTCCCAGTAAATCATGTTCCAGACGGGTATCAGACATCATCGCCTCCAGTAGACAGAAAAATTGCCGCCTCGACAGCAGCTTGGGGTAATATTAGGTGCGCGCTATAGGAACATAAGCCCGGGAACTCCAACAATCGGGTAGACTACTTATATGATCAATTATCACCAGTAGATGCCCTGCAATGGCGATTCTTTGAAATAAGCGCCGGGGAACCCCTTTCAATATAAACTCTCTAGATTACAGAACTAATTCTCTGATTTGGCAAATGAGAAGTTGAGATCACCTAGTTCTGCTCGAACCAACAGGTGAGTTCCTTTCTGAGCTGTTGTATCGCCTGTTTTCTGCCGGTCAGCTCGAACTCCTCTGCCAGATCCTGCAAGTCCGGCGGTAGTCGATGGGCCGCATTTCGTCTTATATATTGAAGTGATTCGTATTTTGAAACTTTTGGCAGTCTGACCAACAGGTGTTCTACTGTTTCAAAAGGGCGTGCACCGCTGGCAAAAAGCTGCAGGTTTTGTCTGTCTTCTGCCGCCAACCTTTGTCGAGCTGACCAGAGTGGGGAAGCTGCCAACGTATTATCCTGCGCTTTTAATATGAGTTCTGCTGTATCCGAGGGATAGGTATTAAAATGCAGATTGTACCGGCTCCGCTTCTGAAAATGTGAAAGCGCCATACGCTGAATATTCCTGCCGTCAGCATCTGTCGCGCACAACACCATCGCAGCGTAGGTGCCGCTGATGTGATCTCGTTTGGAGCCCAGACGAACCAGATAGTACCCATTGCGCAGCCAGAACTGGACAACTTCAGGTTCTCCAGCAAAGCTGGCGCCAAGTAGGGATACTTCTGGTTTAAGAAGCTTTTTGACTTGCGCCAGTACTTGGGAGCCAATGCCCTGGTGCTGCAAAGTGGGATGAACGGCAACCCGAATGATCCTCGCCGCGGGTAGGGTAAGCCCCTCTTTGATACTCAGTTGCTGGGCAAGTGATTGCTGTAGAAGGTGTCCTCTGGGGCGACGTTCGCCGCGCCAGATTCCCTCAATCACTGCTGTTTCTGTAAAAGGCTCCTCCATGGATATCAGAACTGCAGCGACCAGCCTTTCTGCATGCATTACTGTGTAGACTTTGACACCGGGGGCGTCCAGCATTGTCCGCAGATCGTCCGGTGTCGTGCGGTAGTGAGCCATGGTGAGCAATTGCATTAACTTCTGCAGTAATGTCTTGTCTGTCAGAAGGGAAGGCTGAGGGACATGCTGTACTAGCAATCTGGAAAGCTGGATAGCTTGGTCTGACTGAACAACGTGATCGTGACGCTTTGGGAATTTCCGGGGGCTGGTGACGCTATCCAGGAAAAAGCTTTTCTCGATAAAGCGTTCCAATGGATCATATGCCTGCCATCTGACAGGAGAGCTCATAGAGACCTGTTTCCAATCGGGAAACATTCTCGACAGGACGGGAAAGAACTTCAGTGAAAATCCCTGACCTGTTCCTTCATAGCCATGTGTGGTGGTCGCGAATACCAGACGTGGAAACAGCTTGGCCATCGTTGTCAGCAGGCTGGTGGGAATTGCGGCGGCCTCGTCGACAATGACCAGGCCTGGACGCTCCTCGGGTTTCAGTTCCCGGGCTTTGTGCAAAAGGTCATCCGGTGGGTAAAACTCGACATGTGATGTTGTGCCGAGAAATCTGAAGTAGCTGTTTAGTGTAGCTTTGGCTGGCCCTGTGACCCATATATTGCCACCGAACCTGTCCTGCCATTGTTTGGTCGCGATTCCCAGACCGGCGGATTTTCCCCGGCCTCGACCCGCAGTCACCACGATGACATTCTTTTTCTCGGGAGATAGCCGGAGTATCCGGTTCACCAGCTTTTGCTGCTCTTTGGTAGGGGGGCAGTGTTCAGTTTGATGATCAGAATTTGAATGCTCTTCTGAAATTGATTTGGCTTTCAGTGTCTTCAGGTTCCTGGGTATACGTCCCGGTCGAACGACTTCAAAGCGAGGACTCTCGTCCTGCAAATCCAGATCGATCAACGTCCAGTGCCTGGACGAGTTGATCTGCTGAGCCAGATAAGTCAGAAAATGTCCTTTCACCTCGTGCAGGTGGCCCGGATAAGCCAGTAGACGTTGGTATTCAGGATCTTTAAAGGCGGACCAGTATTTTAATTCCGGTCCTACCAATATCAATGCGCCGCCTGCTTTGAGGGTGCCACTTAAAGCGGCAAAGGCATCCGGATGAAGACCAGAAAACATATCGTAAACGATACAATCAAATTCCTGCCCGAGAACTGAGGAGTACTTGGCGGGGGGAAGGTGCTGAATGTCTACGGCATAATTCTGGTGCGATGTTTCAGTCTTGCCAGAACTGACCCAAAGCACTTTGCTGAACGCCTTCTGACTGGTCATCCATGCCAAAACCCTGACGTGAGCGTTTTCAGGTTGATGAGGAGAAATTCGGCCGTGGTTTTTTACTTGTATCAGTACTGGAAATCGGTGGCGCGCCAGCCGAAATGCCTGTTTCTGAGTCCACAGCCAACGGGCGACCGCCGGTGAAATGATTGGGGGCTCTGGTACTACGGTTGACATCAGATGTTTTTGGGCCGCCTGTCTCCCTGCATATATTTGGCGACAAATACACAGTGTCCGTATTTCTCAAAGGACCAGGCCATTGTCTGATTTAATGCCGTCATTACTTTATCAAATTCACCGAAAACCTGGGTACTCATACGGTTTGAGTGAACTTCAATATCCGTAAAGGAGTTCAATTTGGCAATGACGTCTTTTACCGGTGGTTTAAAGTCGGCGTTAAAGGGGTAAAAACTGAGTTCAACAGAAAGTTCCATGGTGACCTCCCGTTTTAAATATTTTCGTTAGGGTTCCAGTATTCATAACAGCATGGTATCAATCAGGCTTCATGCTGTCATGGGATTGTTCAAGGCTAGGGGTCATGACGAAAGTAAGACCTCTACAAGCCCTGATTGATCGGATCAGAGCATCGCTTCCCGATTCAATCCTCTCTATAATTAACCTCCAGGAAATGAGTATGCATTCCTCATCTCCGATGACGAAATGATCTGCTGCTGAATCACTCTGCAGTCACACTATTTAAACCGATGGAGGAGCTTGCCAGTGTTCGATATCAGGCGTTTGGCTGAATGTAGCCAGGAAATTATCAGTGCTGGACAGTTCTTGTATGGTAAAGGCTGGTCTCCTGCCACCAGCAGCAATTATTCTTCCCGGATTGATTGGGAGCATGTGGCGATCACGGTTTCAGGCAAGCATAAAGGAGAGCTCACACCAAAAGATATCATGGTGGTGGATCTCAAAGGACAGCCGGTTGCCAGTGAGGCCAAACCCTCCGCTGAGACCCTTCTTCATACGGTGATTTATGAAGAAAAACCGGAGGTAGGTGCCGTTCTCCATACCCATTCTGTGGGAGCGACTGTAGTATCGCGTTATTATTCTGATCAGGATAATCTGGAACTACAGGATTACGAATTGCAGAAAGCCTTCTCCGGCATTACCAGCCATGAGGGCATGATCAATATACCAATCTATGAAAACACTCAGGATATCGCCCGACTTGCTGAGGAAACGCGTAAGCTGTTTCTTGAACGCCCGGAATGTCCAGCCTACCTGATTCGCGGACATGGCGTATATACCTGGGGACAAACCATGCAGGAATGCCTGCGCCATATTGAGGCCATGGAGTTTCTGCTGAGCTGTGAATTGGAAATGCTGAGGATCAAACGATGAGTAGCTTGCGAATATATTCTGATACTGATTTCAGTGAACCGGTGTTGTTCACTGAAGAGGGTGATGAAATCAGTCGACAGTTAAATGAAATGGGCGTGCGGTTTGAGCGTTGGTCCACTCGGGAATTGGGATCAAATGCATCTTCCGATGAAATTTTGAGCGCCTATGCCGATGAAGTTGAGCGTTTGAAAGCGGAAAATGGTTTTACAACGGCGGATGTGATCAGCCTTAACAGTGAGCATCCCCAGAAAGATGAACTGCGTAAAAAGTTTCTGGATGAGCATCGTCATTCAGAGGATGAGGTTCGTTTTTTTGTGAGAGGGCAGGGGCTGTTCTATTTACATCTGGAAGACAAGGTTTACGTGGTGCAATGTTGCCAGGATGACCTGATCAGTGTCCCCAATGGCACCAAGCATTGGTTTGATATGGGACCTGCGCCTGAATTTACCTGTGTGCGTCTGTTTACCAACCCCGAAGGATGGGTGGCGCAATTCACGGGTGATGATATCGCCTCCAAAGGGCCAAGATTCGAGCAGTTGTTACCGGAAGCCTGTTGACTTTGACTTCAGCTGGTTTTGATACCAGAAGGTTTCGAGTCTGCCGACTCAGATACCTGGTGAGCAATCGAAAAACTGACGAAACACTGAATTCTATTAACTGACTGACAAGAAATACGCCTGACGATCAAGGGGAAGCATGAGCATAAAAGCAATTTTAACCGACATTGAAGGCACCACGAGCAGCATCAGCTTTGTTCATGATGTGCTGTTTCCCTATGCGGCAGAGCATCTAGAAGCTTTCGTGAAAGAACACTATCAGGATGCTGAGGTGAAGGTGCAGTTGGAAGCCACCGCCGAATTTGCGGGGTTAGATGTAGAAAATGTGGATGCCCTTTGTCAGCAGCTCCTGGAGTGGATTCGAGAAGACAAAAAGATTACGCCACTGAAAGCGCTCCAGGGGATGATCTGGAAACAGGGGTATGCGCAGGGGGACTTTACCGGTCATGTCTATCAGGATGCCGTTGAAAATCTGCGGAAATGGCATGAGAGTGGCTTAAAGCTGTATGTTTATTCTTCTGGCTCAGTGGCCGCTCAGAAGCTTATTTTTGGATATTCCGATTTTGGAGATCTGACTCCCCTGTTCTCAGGTTATTTTGATACTAAGGTTGGCGGCAAGAAGGAAGCGGCCTCCTATGCGGCCATTGTCAGTCAGATTGGTATTCGTTCTGATGAAATTCTTTTTCTCTCTGATGTGCCAGCGGAATTGGATGCGGCGGTGGCGTCAGGGCTGAAAGTATGCCATTTGGTCAGGGATGACAAAGTGGAGAAGCAGGATCGTTACCCGCCTGCGGTTGATTTTGATGCAGTGAGCGCTCTCCTTTGTGAGTGATCACTGTTGTTTAATATCCCACGCATAAAGCTGTTTGAAAGCCCACCACTCAATCCATGGATGTGTATGTGCCGTATCATCCTGACCACAGATTGAGTGGAGGGTGGCGTGTACGCTCTATTGCGTGTTCTATTGCTGGTTGGGCTGTTACCCATTGCGGCTTGCGAAAATGGTGACACCCTGCAAGGCCGCATGCTGGACTATCAGGAGCGGCTTGAACGCGTTCTGGAGACAGAATTTACTGAAGTCGACACGACCTTTCCTGAGGTGCGCTACCCCCTCCCCAAGCAACTTCGTCGAGAAACGACAAGCTTTACTATCAACTGGTTGGACTTTTTTTCAATCATAAGCTGTGATCTTAATCGTCTGATTGGTGAGCGCAACAGCTCTTTGGGTAAGGTGATGAGTGCCAGCCAGCATTGGCGTTATGAGCAGGAGTTTCTGATTGTCGGTCAACAATGTCTGGAACAATTGGAAAAAGACCAAGCTAAATCTGATTTAAAAAAAGAGCTTGCGGAGATACTGCGAACTAAACGATCAGAAATTATGAATGTTGCTTGGAATGCTACTTGGGCCGGGCCTGAGTTTCAGGAACTGATGAGCTTTCATGATGGACCTCTTCCCATAGATTTTCATTACGCGGACTGGTCTGAATTAAGTTCTGCCCTGGGGCAACTATCCGTATGGTCTGGTCAACCTGCACAGATAGAAAGCAGTAAAACTCATGAGAAGATGAATCTGACATTAATCTCCTATCCCATCATTGGCCGGTTGATATTGTCGATCAATGAATCCAGGCTGCTGATGGAAAATATCAATCAAGGACTTCGTGAAGCCATCGACGGTCGCCCAATTTGCTTTAACAGCACCCCGAACCCGAAATCCAGAATTCTCAGCAATATTCTGACGAACGTCTTTGTTCAGAATGTTCAACCTCAATTGTCTGAACTCAGCAAGGCAATGGAGCATTGGCGATCGTTGCTTGAGCACAGTTATGTTGCTTTGGCCGGCGATGTGGATGCTCCGTTTTATCAGTTATACCTCACAGATGAGTCGTTGATTCGGGAATTCAAAGATACCATGGCGGAACACGGCGCGCTCTGGACTGAACTTTTGGCCCAGTGTGGGTTACGTCCGGGCAGCCTGCCGGATTGAGTATGGCCGGACGATAGAATGGATAGGATCAGCATTGTGAGCTCACTTGTAAGAAAATCAGTTTATCCGCTACTCGTACTGATGATTGTCTTGGGAGTTTATTATTTCTCTGCCTCACTTTCAGAAAATAGACGCTACTCACAGTATTCTATTGATTATCTGCTGCTGACACCTGCGATCCTCAAAGAGCAACCGGTTCAAGGGGCAACTGACGTCGTTTATTTTTATAGTGCCGCTGATGGAAATAAGCCGACAGTGATCACGATGGAGTTTAGGTCGGCAATTGCTTTGTCGGAGATAAAAAAGTTATTGGCCGATTATTTTAAATCTCAGGGATTTAAGCCAAATAATATCGGAATATTTACGAAGCAAAACGAAGAAGTGTTGGTAGAGATCACTCACGATAACGGAGATAACAATCAAAGCATAAAGTTATCCTTATTGGAGTATCTGTGGAATAGCTAGGGAACCTCTGAAAAACTACCTGCGTTGACATTGCGGCGTCAAAAATTGGCTCAAAATGCTCATTTATTCACGATAAACTGCGCTTTTTCGCCAAATTTTTCCTTGCACTGTCGGCCTCGCCAACGTTTTTCAGAGGTTCCCTAGTGATTCTGACGGGATCAATTGCAGTGAGAGATTAGGTGAAAATAGAATTCAAGATTATCGAAGGGCCACTCGAAAGTAAGCCAGAAATTGTAAGAGTCGAGTTTGATCCCCAACGGCTAACTGTTGAATTAGACGCGTCAGGCCATAGTTCAATGATTTCTGTGGTATTTGATTACCCAACTGGTTTTCGGGTTTTAGATGAGGGAGACTTGTTGGAGTTTTGGGATACTTTCAGTCTCAAGGATGGGTGGCTATACGAAATTGTCTCCGGAGGATGGCTAGACCTTGAATCGAAGCGCAGCGGTTTTATGAGTCAGCACCTGAATGGTATCAGAGAATATCTCATTGTTGGAATAAGCGAGTGTATCAGTGTTTTGACTACCACGCCGCCAACGTTTTTCAGAGATTCCCTGGGTGACAGAAAAGATAGATAAGAACCTGAAGTCATTATGAAGTTAATCCTGAACATTCGCGTTCTATTATCCTTGTGTTTGATCATCGCTCTCGGGCTCGTTTGGTTTTATGGTCGAGCAATCTGGCATCCCATGTATTTAAAAATTACTGGTAAAAGAACTGTTGCAGAAGTGATTGAACTGTACGGTGCTGATTCCAGATCTCGCTTACAGCCTCTTTTCGAAGTTGCAGGGGTTGCTTATCCTCCAAAAGAGCTGACTTTTCTGGCAATGAAAGACAGCAACCAGATGGAGCTCTGGGCTTCTGATGGGGAGAGGTGGCATAAGATATCAAACTATGACATCAAAGGTGCCAGTGGAGGCCCCGGTCCCAAATTAAGGGAAGGGGATAAACAGGTTCCGGAGGGGATATACCGGGTGACCGGGTTGAATCCCAACAGCGCTTATCACTTATCCATGAAGCTTAACTATCCGAACAGTTTCGATCTCAAATGGGCAAAACTTGAAAACAGAAATGAGCCCGGCAGCAATATATTTATTCATGGCAAGTCTCTTTCCATTGGATGCCTTGCAATGGGAGATGAGGTGATTGAGGATCTGTTCGTTTTATCGAATGATGTCGGAATTGCCAATATTCAAGTCATCATTGCGCCGGCTGACCCAAGGATGAATAAACTTCTCTTGCCTGACGGAGCAAACCCTTGGGTTCAGGATCTTTATCATGATATTGAAACCGCTGTGACTCCTTTCAGCAGCTAATCCGTTTCTGACGAGAAAAAGAGAGCCTATGTCATTTGTCCGCTTGGCAAGGCTGGTTATTTTTTGATAAGGTTCAATCCGCTGGCATGGATAGCCCAGAAAATGATCATGACAACACGGATGTAGTTTCTATGGAAATAACCCTGTCTATTATTGGAACCAACACCGGTTCTTTTATTCAACCTACCCACACTTTCACGACTCGCGGTGGACTGATCGGTCGTTCAGATGATTGCGACTGGCGTTTTCCGGTCGATCAAAGTATTGGTCCTCGCCATGCAAAAATTCTCTATGCCGACGGTGAATTTTTGCTGAAAGGACTTATCGCCAACGGCTTATTACTGAAACACCGAAATCAAGTATTGGAGAAAGGCAAGCCACATCCGATACGGCATGGTGATTGTTTCCTGATGGGCAATTATCATGTCCTGGCAAAGTATCATGCCGATACTTTCTCCACCAGCAGGCTGTCCACTCCCTGGGCTTCCGCCGATATATCATCCGGCCATTGTGGCATGAGTGGCCTGGCAGAAGTGAAACCTGCCTGTCTGTCTGGAGTGTTTGCTGAAATAAATGATACAGAATTCGAAATGCTGGCGAAGCTGCTGGATGACAATCCGCAAAGCGGCCCACATTAACCAGATTTCACTAGAACTCAATGATTAACTTATCAAGGAAGGATACAACACCATGGATGGAAGCGTCGTAACTCTTCAGCCTGCTTTAACTTTAAAGCCAACATTAAAGACTTCTCCGAAACTTAATACCGGTGCTTTTTCCAGCCGTAGTGCGAGCAAAGCCTTTGCTGTCGGGCAGATAATTAATGACCGATACCTGTTGGTTGAAAAAGCCTGCTTTGGCGGCGCTTTTATTGTGTATAAAGCACAGGATCTCTACCGATTGGCTGAACTACAACAAAATTACTATGTCGCCATTAAGACGCTTCGACAGCAGTGGGTCGATTGTGAGGAGGCCGTTAATACGTTGCGTTATGAGGCGGATCTTCTGCAGCAGATTCGCATGGAATCGGTCGTCAGAAGCCACACTTCCGGCAGTGAAGATGGCGTCCCCTATATGTTGCTGGAATGGGTGGAAGGGCGCTCCCTAAAAGCAATATTGAATGACGCCACCAGTTTGCTCCGGGTTCAGGATAAACGGCGAATATTATGGCAACTGGCCACCACAATCAGGTCCCTTCATCAACAGGGGATTATTCATGGTGATATTAACCCTGCGAACATCTACGTAAAGTCAGACGGTTCTACTTGTCTTATCAATTTTGGTGCTGCTCACCTGCGTGGCAGGTCCGGCTCAGAGCCTCGACTTCGTCGGGCTTCTCTGGATTTTGTCATCAAAAACCACAATCCGGCACAGGCACCTGATATGGAAGGTGACTGGTATGCATTGCTCCAGGTTCTTCGATGTTTGTACTTCGGGAAAGCCAGGACCCGAATGCGACCGCGCCCGGGAATGTCATTCTTTCAGATTCGGGCATTGCGTAAAGCGCTATGGAAGCTTGAAAGACGCAAAATGCCTGACTGGAAAATTCTGGATGAAATATTGGGAATACCGATTGACCAGTTAAGTCAGTACAACCAGCAGGGAATAGTGACGGCGGGCCCTGCACAGGCAAGTGACAGCATCAGGACATACAGAACTGAAGCGATGGTTGTCTTGGGTATTGCGTTTGGGTATCTGGCAGCCAGCCTGGATGACATCGCCGGTATTCTGAAAATTCTGTGGATGACAATATTGTCATCGTTTTAGGTAACTGTTTGTCAATACGGTGAATGGGCCAGCGAATACGCGTCCGTACCGGCTTTTCTGAGTGTCGTTTTTCAGTGCTGGAGACAATCGGACTAGGATAAATTCAGGACGCCTGGGTCGCCACTTTGTGGCTATTATCGGACCTGGGTGGTCCTTGAAAAACACGATAACAAGTTGACACCCTGACATCTTGGGCGTACAAAAAATATACAGTATCACATTCTCGCAATGCCTCTGAAGGTGCATAAATCTGAAGAAGCAGAAAAAGGTCAGATTACCGATTGTGGGAGTGTGCCACTCGTGCGTAGTTGCCAGTTTGCAGTATCAGGTATTTGCACGGATTGATGGATACGACAGATGTGGACAAGCAGCTATGCTTCGGGGACTGGGATAACTTCCGCACTGAATACTTTTCCTCATGAAAGCTCCTGAATCATAGATGTGCCGGACAGCAGTATTGGCCGAAAGCATGCTCCTCGTCTGCTGAGGTTTGGCTCAACATGATGAATCGTCAGGAGGTAGCTCCCCATGATGGGATCCATTACTGCAACCCTGCTGAATGTTCGGGATCAACCAAACGTGCACGGCCGTGTCCTGGGGGAGTTGGTCAAGGGCATGGTCATAGAGGTCTATGGCCAGCAGCATGGTTGGTTTGAGATTCAGTTTCAGGGGCGCCCGGCCTTTATCTATGGGGATTATGTGCAAGTTGATCCCCAGAAACAGCGCCAGGTGGGGGTGGTCTCGGCTGATTTACTAAATGTCAGGTCTCGTCCCTCTCTGGATGGGCTGATTAAAGGTAAGTTAGCCAAGGGAGCTGTGGTGGAGGTGGTCTCAGTGATGTCAGGATGGCTTGAGATTTCCTATCAGGGTGAAATCGGATATTGCTCCAGCACCTACGTGCAGCTTCATCAGCAGGAAAGTCGCCGTCACGGAATGGTTACCGCCAGTCTTCTGAATGTTCGTTTAAGACCTGGTAAAGATGCACCGGTTCTAGGCCAGCTGACAGGTGAGTCTCGAGTGGTGATTGAGTCCTCTTTAGGTGATTGGTACAAAATCGTCTTCAACAATGATAAAGGATATGTGGCATCCGAGTACGTCAGAGTTTTGCCTGAAGCTGACGACGGCACATCAATTCCTATCGCCGCGAACGATCCTGGGGAGCCTGTGCCGCCAGAGGTTAATAGCCATCCGACAGAAAACAGCAATGGCCTGTTACCGGATTATCAGATTCCGGTCGCTGGGTCTTCAGAGGAGCGCAGTGTCGCTGCGACCTGGAACCAGTATGGCGGTTTACTCAGCTCACTAAGTCGTGAAAAACAGTTTGATGTGGCCTGTTCTGTCGCCGTCCTGTGTGTAGAAAGCTCCGGTAATGGATTTGATTCTGAAAACGATCAGAGGATGGTTATTCGGTTTGAAAACCACAAGTTCTGGAAGTATTGGGGTAGGACTGATCCTGAGCAATTCCGTCAACATTTTACTTATGATTCTGATCAGGTCTGGAAAGGTCATAAATGGCGCCAATCACCGGACAGTCCCTGGCAGAGTTTTCATGGCATCCAGCGATCTGAATGGGAGGTGCTGGATTTTGCCAGATCCATAGACAACACCGCTGCACTGTTATCCATCAGTATGGGAGCCCCCCAGATTATGGGATTTAACTATGAAGGGATTGGGTTTCAGTCAGTCCAGGAAATGTTTAAAGCTTTTTCTGAAGGAATCGGTGCTCAGATTACCGGTATGTTTGAGTTTATGTCGCCAGCCATGATTCGTTTTTTACAGCAACGAGACTTTACCGGATTTGCCGGCCTTTACAACGGGAGTGGTCAAAAAGAGGTATACGGCCGTCGAATCAAGAACCATTACGACGCCTTTAAGCGCATAGCCTGAATCATTGAGAAATACCAAGGAGACTATCCATGAATGTCCTGTCCCTGATCAGCAGCATTTTTGAGCCGGCAGTCAAGCTGGTGGATGAACTGCATACCAGTGATGAAGAAAAGCTGAATATGCGGCGAAGGATACAGCAGATTGAAAATGAGTTCCTGGGCAAGGTGCTGGAATACGAAACCAAATTGATGGATAACCAGGCAGCCATCATCAAGGCTGAAGCGACGGGGCAATCATGGCTTCAACGTAGCTGGCGACCGATCACCATGCTGACTTTTCTGGTTCTGGTTGTTTTTGACAGTTTCGGTATTTTGGCGACGCCGCTGGCGGACGAAGCTTGGCTGTTATTGCAGATAGGATTGGGCGGTTATGTGGCAGGACGTTCCGCCGAGAAAATCACCAGCCAAGTGATGGGGGCTAGATCTCGACGCGATAGTGAAGCAAAAGGCTAGCCTGGAAAGGAGGTAGAGTATATCGAAGAGCGCGAATCAGCTCTCTTCGATATACGGAGGATTCTCACCGAGAAGGTCAATGATTATCTGGCCCGCTTTAGACTATTCTGAGTGAAATCATTGTCATCCAGGCCGGTTTTGAATTCGATCTTATCTGTCTTTAGCAGGGTTTTCTTACCGGTCTGCTTGTTTTCCATCAGGCTGTGATGCGCGCGCCAATACTTGTTCAGGTATTGCTTGAAATCCGTTGCTGTCAGAGTTTTCAACAAGCTATCTTTGCGATCATAAAACTCGACCAGGAATGTCCGGTATTCCTGCTGGTCAATCCAGTTAATCTGTTTGCTGTATCCAGAGTTTTCGTCAACGGGATAGCTCTCTACGACAAAACACATAATATCCTGGTAAGGAGCCGGGCAAGGTTCATCCCGCAGGTATTTATAAGTATATTTTTCAACTTCCTGGGAGGAGAGATCTTCGAAGGCGAACTCGCTTCCCATGAAAGGACCGGATTTGTTTTTCGATGCAATTCGTTTCACTCTCTTGAGAGCTGGCAGGTATAGCCACTGATCGTCATCGTCCACTTTATGGGAATAAGTCAGAAGCTTGGTACCGCGAACATCCCGGGGGCTGTCAAAAATCGTCAGACTTTTGTCTCCATCGAGCCGGACTTCCAGCCCCCACATGCGCATATCCCTGACAGTTTCGTCACCGGATTTATTAATCAGAATCATTTTGACTTCTGCCTGGCTGTCTTTCCAGCCGCGGTCGCGCCGGTCAGCCTGCTTGGCTATTTCAAGGCCTCGGTCTTCAGCGGACATTTCCGCCAGACTGCCCATGGTCAGCGTGAGCAGGCCGATGCCAAAAAATACTTTGGTTAGTTTCATGTTATCCCTCTCTTTTTCTGGCGTTCAACGAATTACACCAAAAGGCGTTTTTAATCTTTGACCTGGACTCTTTATTCAAGACTTAGTTGTGAAGATGGGGTTACCCGGAGCACTTCGTCAATGGTGGTCATCCCGTTGGCGACTTTTTGTGCGCCGCTGAGTCTCAGGGTTTTCATTCCCTCTTTTAGGGCAATCTTTCTGATGCGATCCAGGTCACAGTCTGCTGTTACTGCTTCCTTGACCTGTTCAGACATCAACAGAATTTCGTAGACACCTGCTCTTCCCCGGTAACCCGTATTTCGACACTCCAGGCAGCCTACCGGCACACAGGTATGGTCGGGCATAGTTGCCTTCCAGGGATGAATCAGCGTTTGCCAATCTTCTGTGGTAATAGTGCTGGTCTGCTTACAGTTAGGGCAGAGTATCCTCACCAGACGTTGCGCCATGACTCCCAGAACCGTTGCTTTCACCAGATAGTTCGGAACGCCCAGTTCCAACAGTCGGGAAATGGCGGAAGGTGCATCGTTGGTGTGTAACGTGGATAGAACCAAATGCCCAGTGAGAGCCGCTTGTATTGCCATTTCTGCGGTCTCCAGGTCCCTGATCTCGCCCACCATAATAATGTCTGGATCCTGACGCAGTAATGCGCGTACACCAGAGGCGAAGTCCACACCAATGTTGCTCTGGACCTGCATCTGGTTAAATGCGGGCTCCACCATCTCAATGGGGTCCTCAATGGTACAGACATTGACTTCAGGCGTAGCAAGTGATTTTAGAGTGGAATAGAGCGTCGTGGTTTTTCCCGAGCCGGTCGGGCCGGTGACCAGAATGATGCCGTTCGGCTGCCGCGTCATACTATTCCAGCGTTTATTATCCTCCTGCCCAAAACCTAAATCATTGAAAGACCTCAGCAGCACCTCGGGATCAAAAACCCGCATAACGAGTTTTTCCCCAAAAGCTGTTGGTAAGGTGGAAAGTCGCAACTCGATTTCCAGCCCGTCTGGATTCTTGGTCTTAATCCGGCCATCCTGGGGTTTGCGTTTCTCTGCGACGTTAATGCGGCTGAGGATTTTCAGGCGGCTGACCACTGCCGTTGAAACCTGGGCGGGCAGTTCGTAGACATTGTGCAGCACTCCGTCTATGCGGAACCTGACTTGTCCGATTTCCCGGCGGGGCTCTATGTGAATATCACTGGCGCGCTGGTCAAAGGCATATTGCAGCAGCCAGTCAACGATATTGATAATGTGCTGGTCGTTGGCATCCGGGTTGGCCACATTCCCAAGTTCCAGCAACTGCTCAAAGTTACCGATCGTGGATGCAGCGGTCGTCTGACCACCGATTGCTTTGTCAACCGATGAAGCCAGGCGATAAAACTCGACGGTAAATCTGGCGATGTCTGCCGGATTGGCAACCACTCTGCGGATATCTTTGCGAATAACATGGCGCAGGTTTTCTTCCCAGCCACTGACAAAAGGTTCTGCGCTGGCGATCACTACATGGTCAGGTCGGATTTCCACGCCCAGAATACGATGTCGCTGAGCGTAGGCAAAGCTCATCAGAGAAGCTACTCCGCGAGTGTCTATTTTCAGTGGGTCTATATGGAAATAAGGTTGCCCGGATTCTTTTGCCAGCCACTCTGTGAGTTTTTCAAGATCGAATTTTTTACCCGTTTTCAGATTGTGAAGTTCTGCATTAACAATTTGTTCCAGGGGGTGCAACGCCTTGTCTTCCTTGCCGGTTGGTATTGACAAAAACTTGTCAGCCTCATCCTGGGCAAGATGGCCTGTTCTGATCAGGCGGTTGAGCACATCGATTGGCGTGAGCCAATCTCTGGAGAGTTCTTTTGATGCAGGGTTCATGGGGCGATAGGGTCCGTTCTTGATTTCGCTTTCGTCATTATAGCTTATCGGTTATATGCCAATGAGTGGATTAACCTTCCGATAATCTGGCTTTTCGTGCCTTCCCGTTGGCCCTGATGAACAACAGAATAAAGGTAAACAGGCCGGCAGAAAATATTGCCTGGCTGGCGTTTAATGCTGTTGGGGCTGTTGTCATGGTGTGGACCACAGCATTGGTAAAATAGAGGCAAAGCACAAAGCTTAACCAAATCAGTCCGCGAACGTTATTTTTGAAGATCGCTGGGGCAAATGCCAATAGAGGGAGCATTCTGACAGCCGCAATCATCAGGCTTGAGGCTTCTGTCTGTTGGATACTGTGCCAGGTGCTCACTGCGGTTAGTAGCAGGAGGATGCCATAGCTGGTCTGGTAGGCGTAGCGAAATAGGTTGATGCTTTGCAATGTAGAGTCCTGAATATAGAGTGTTAAAGGTCGCAAGCGCCTGAATCAAGCGGCGTTCTTAAGTTGTTGCGCCAGTCTGGCAACGCGTTCACCCAGCGATCGGCAGAGAGCGAGCTCTGTTTCATCAGGTTGCCGGGAGCCGTCGGGACCGGACCAGTGGCTCGCTCCATAGGGCGTTCCGCCTCCCTGGGTTTGCTGCAGGTGGCCGTCACCGTAGGGTAATCCAGCCAAAACCATCCCATGATGCAATAGTGGTAGCATCATTGATAACAAGGTGGCTTCCTGGCCACCGTGAAGACTGCTGGTGGAAGTAAACACCGCTGCAGGCTTGTCGGCCAGCTTTCCTGCCTGCCAGAGGGCGCCGGTCTGGTCGAGAAAATACTTCAGTGGCGCAGCCATGTTACCGAATCGGGTGGGCGAGCCCAATATCAGGCCGTCTGCTTTCTCAAGATCTTCGAGTGTACAGTAAATATCGCCCTCGATAGGTATATCAGGTTCCGTGGCTTCGCAAACCGTTGAAATTTGGGGGACTGTACGGACGCGTGCCTCCATCCCACTCACTTTTCCCACACCACGGGCGATATGGTGTGCCAGCTGTCGCGTGGCGCCGTGATGACTATAGTAGAGGACCAGAATATAGGGCACCGTAAGTCTCCAGATTGGTAATTTGAATCAACAGGTGATAGGAATCTTCAGTAAATCAGTTAAAGCAGCGATTTAACGTTTTCTGGAGGTCGCCCCAAAACCGCTTTGCTGCCTTTAATCACAACCGGGCGCTCGATCAGCTTGGGGGCTTTGACCATAGCCTGGATCAATTCCTCTTCACTCAACTCAGAATTGGCGAGATTCAGGGCTTTGTATTCCTCTTCCCCTTTTCTGAGTAACTCGCGGGCTGAAATACCAAGTTTTTTCAACGTGTCTTTGATTTCTTCCGCGGAGGGCGGTGTTTCCAAATATTTGACCACATTGGCATCTGTTCCTGATTCCTCAATCAGAGCCAACGTTTGACGTGATTTTGAGCAACGGGGATTGTGCCAGATCGTTAAACCGGTCATGAATATTCCTCAAAGTATGGCCCGCAGGATGCTTGGTTTAAGGGAGAATATTGGCCAAAAAACAAACACCAGCCTTGGGCGAGTCAATAATTTTCTAATGGGGTTGTGATGGGTAGGCAAGTTTAAAGTAGAATGCCCAAGATCGCCATGTTGCTCATTGACCTGATCAGAGTCTTTTATCCATTCGGGATCTTTGATTAGTTTAGGGAAAGGTATTGGGCACATAATAATTTTCAACTGCTTGGGATGCGTGCTTTGACTTCAGTTGGGAAAGCTAATTGCTTCAGGAAAGCTAATTGGTCCAGGAAGGCCGTCTGGATTGGTGGAATGTGGCTAATGTTGGCGGGGATGACCGCCTGCGAGCAGGATGTGCTGGTCAGTGGTAACCCGTCTGGTTCTGCAGTAACAGCCGTGGAAACTGCAGCCGCCATGGAGATAGAAACAGCCAATGCGGGGACGATTCAACTGGATTCGTATGACGGCCGGTGGCTCGTTGTTAACTTCTGGGCACAATGGTGTGCACCTTGCAGGATAGAGATACCGGAACTGAATGAATTAAATAAACGTGAGGGAATTCAGGTTTTCGGGGTCGATTTTGACCGTCACCAGGATGCAGAGCTGGCGCAGGTGATTGATAAAATGGCAATTGAGTTCCCTGTCCTGTATGACGAGAGGCTGGGGGATCTGACGTTACCCTGGCCTTCTGTTCTGCCCGTGACCTATCTGGTCCGCGACGGGCGTATAGTGGAAACTTTGCAAGGGCCGCAAACCCAGGAAGGGTTATTGGAAATGATGAGCGAAGAGCCGACTGAAATCGCTGGGAACTGATTCAGCTGCCAGGGCTCCGGCATTGTCTTGGCTTTGTATAATTTGCCTGGCGTTATACGGTTTCGTAAAGCCTGGAATGACAAAGCCTGGCCGGTATGTACAAATATGAGAGGTCTATTGCCCGATGGGCGACTTTATACATTTAAGAATTCATTCGGAATACTCGCTGGTTGATGGTCTGGTCAAAATAAAACCATTAGTCGGCAAACTGGTCGATATGAAAATGCCTGCAGCGGCAATTACCGACCAATCCAACATGTGCTGCCTGGTGAAATATTTCAAGGCAGCTACCGGGGCCGGAATCAAACCAATTGTCGGTGTCGATGTCTGGGTGGAGAACCTGGAGGAAGAAGAGGCCCCATTCAGGCTGACTTTATATGCCCGCAATGACAAAGGCTATCTCAACCTGACAGAGCTGGTTTCCAAAGGATATACGGAAGGTCAGCATCATGGACGCCCGATTCTGAAGGAAGAGTGGATAAGAGCCCAGGCTGAAGGGCTTCTGGCGCTTTCCGGCGCGAGGCTAGGGGATGTCGGCCAAGCTCTGCTGGCCGGGAAGACCGAACTTGCCGAGCAACGTCTGGCCCGCTGGATGGAGGTGTTTCCAGATGCGTTTTATCTGGAGTTGCAGCGTACCAACAGGATTGGCGACGAAGAGTGTGTGCATGCCAGTGTCGAACTGGCGATAGCAACAGGTTGCCCGGTGGTGGCGACAAACGACGTCCACTTTCTGGCTGCGGATGACTTTGACGCCCATGAGGCCCGAGTCTGTATTCACGACAGCAAGACTATTGATGATCCTCGCCGAGAAAGACGATTCAGTGAGCAGCAGTACCTGAAGAGCGGCGAGGAAATGATCGAGCTGTTTAGTGATATCCCCGAGGCCATCGAGAATACGGTGGAAATTGCCAAACGTTGTAATGTCAATTTACGACTTGGCAAGTATTTCCTGCCTAACTATCCCATCCCTGAGGGGATGACGATGGATGAGTTTTTCATCAAGATCACGGAAGAGGGGCTTGAGGAACGACTTGAGACCCTGTTGGATAAGTCTTCCCCTGATTATGAGCAAAAACGTCAAAGGTATTATGACCGGCTGAAATTTGAACTGGATATTATTATTCAGATGGGATTCCCCGGGTACTTCCTGATCGTTATGGACTTTATCAAGTGGGCAAAAAATAACGGTGTACCGGTAGGACCGGGACGAGGCTCCGGGGCCGGTTCGCTGGTGGCCTATGCTCAGAAAATCACCGATCTTGACCCAATGGAATATGACCTCCTGTTTGAGCGATTCCTCAATCCGGAACGGGTATCGATGCCCGACTTCGACGTTGACTTCTGTATGGACGGGCGCGATCGGGTTATCAGTTATGTTGCGGACACATATGGACGAAACGCGGTCAGCCAGATCATAACGTTCGGTACCATGGCGGCCAAAGCTGTGGTCCGGGACGTTGCCCGGGTACAGGGTAAACCCTATTCCCTTGGGGATCGTCTGTCCAAGCTGATTCCATTTGAGGTGGGGATGACGCTGGCTAAAGCCTATGAGGCGGAAGAGCCATTGCGTGAATATCTGGCTAACGACGAAGAGGCCATGGATGTCTGGGAAATGGCCCGCAAGCTTGAAGGGGTGACCCGGAACGTTGGTAAGCATGCCGGTGGGGTGGTCATTGCTCCCACCAAACTGACGGACTTTGCTGCCCTGTATTGTGATGAGGCCGGACAGGGCCTGGTTACCCAGTTTGATAAAGACGACGTGGAACAGGCGGGCCTGGTAAAATTCGACTTCCTCGGATTGCGGACACTGACGATCGTCGACTGGGCCGTCAAGATGATCAATCCAAAGCTCGAGGCAGAAGGTAAGCCGCCGCTGGATATCAACTTTATCCCCATTGACGATGAAGCGACCTTCCGGCTATTGAAAAACGGCGAGACCACCGCGGTATTCCAGCTTGAATCCCGGGGTATGAAAGAATTGATCAAGCGTCTGCAGCCGGACTGTTTCGAAGATATTATCGCTCTGGTGGCCCTGTTCCGTCCGGGACCGTTGCAGTCAGGGATGGTAGACGACTTTATCAACCGGAAGCATGGCCGGGCTGAGCTTGCTTACCCGCATCCGGACTATCAATTGGAGTCACTGAAGCCGGTTCTGCAGCCGACCTACGGAATTATTCTGTACCAGGAACAGGTCATGCAGATTGCTCAGGTGATGGCCGGTTATACTCTCGGTGGCGCTGACCTTCTGCGACGCGCGATGGGTAAAAAGAAGCCCGAGGAGATGGCAAAACAAAAAGCCATCTTCGTTGAGGGGAGTGTCAATGAAGGCATCGAGCAGGATTTGGCGGAAAAAATCTTTGACCTGGTGGAAAAGTTCGCCGGTTATGGGTTTAACAAATCGCACTCGGCCGCTTATGCACTGGTTTCTTACCAGACGGCCTGGCTAAAGCAGCATTATCCGGCGCCATTTATGGCTGCGGTATTGACTGCGGATATGCAGAACACTGACAAGGTGGTCACGCTCATCGAAGAATGCCGTCGCATGAAACTGGAGTTGGTGTTGCCTGATGTCAATAACAGTCAGTACACCTTTACCGTGGATGATGATAACCGCATTGTCTACGGACTGGGCGCAGTCAAGGGGTTGGGGGAAGGGCCCATTCAGAGCATTCTGGACGCCAGAGCTGACGGCGGTCCGTTTCGGGATCTGTTTGACTTCTGTAAGCGGGTTGATCTGCGTCGGGTAAATAAGCGTGCACTGGAAGCACTGATTCGATCGGGGGCCATGGATAAGCTTGGACCCGGTCGGGCCAGAATGATGGCGTCTATCAACGAGGCCGTGCAACGGGCTGATCAGCATGCCCGTAATGAAAATGCCGGTATGATGGATCTGTTCGGTGAGGTGGTGCCCGAGGATGATTCCGATGCATACTCCGCGTCGGTTCATGTCAAGGAATGGCCCGAGAAAGAACGACTGAAGCTCGAGAAGGATACGCTGGGATTATATTTGACCGGTCACCCTTTTGATGAATATGAAGAAGAAGTCAGGCGGTTTGTGCGCACACCGATTTCCGAGCTAAGGCCGGGCAAAGGCATTCAGACTGTTTCTGGTCTGGTGGTCGCCGTTCGTACCATGAAAAGCAAGCGCGGTGGATATATTGGCTTTGTGACGCTGGATGACAGAAGTGGGCGTATAGAAGTCACTCTATTTTCCAATGCTTACGAAGAAGCAAAAGAATTGCTGCATACTGACCGGATTCTGGTTGTTGAGGGAAATGTGGAGGACGATGAGTACTCCGGTGGCCTGTCTGTTCGCGCCAAATCCGTCACAGATATCAGTCAAGCCCGACTCAAGTTCGCCAAAGAGCTTATACTATTTCTTAACAAAAACGATTTTAATAATGGTTTCGTTGATGAATTGGGTAATGCCCTGGGTGAACCTTTTGATGAGGGTTGCCCTGTGGTTATTCATTATGAAACAGAAACCGCCAGGACCAAGCTTCGATTGAGCGAGTCCTGGAAAGTGAATCCCAGTGACGATCTGATCCAGGGACTGCGTACCATGTTGGGCAGCGAACGGGTGCAGTTGAGGTATAACAGTTGATATGCTTGACTGTTTTATCTGAGTCAGATGCTGGGGTTGCATGAATACATTTAACGGACATGTGAACACTTATGAGTAATTCAGCCAAGTCTATGAATCTCAACTACCTGGATTTTGAACAGCCGATTGCTGAGCTGGAAGAAAAAATTGAAGAACTGCGCTTGGTGGGCAATGATACTGAGGTCAATATCTCGGATGAAATCAATCGGCTGAAAGCAAAAAGTGTCAGTCTGACAGAATCCATATTTGCCGACCTCTCTCCCTGGGACACCTCCCGGGTCTCCCGGCACCCTAAGCGGCCATACACTCTGGACTATGTTGAGCATATCTTTGATGATTTCGACGAGCTCCATGGTGACCGTAAGTATGCTGATGACAAAGCCATTGTTGGCGGGCTGGCCCGACTGGAAGGGCAGTCGGTGATGGTGATCGGACATCAGAAAGGGCGTGAAATCAAAGAGAAGGTTCGCCGGAACTTTGGTATGCCCCGTCCTGAGGGATATCGCAAGGCTCTGCGCCTGATGGAGTTGGCCGAGCGATTTAATGTTCCCATACTGACATTTATCGATACACCGGGAGCTTATCCGGGCATCGGCGCTGAAGAGCGCGGCCAGAGTGAAGCGATCGCATTCAATCTGGCAGTGATGTCCCGTCTGAAAACGCCCATTATTTCCACCGTGATAGGAGAAGGCGGATCGGGTGGTGCTTTGGCTATCGGTGTCTGTGACCGGTTGATGATGCTTCAGTACTCAACCTATTCAGTCATTTCCCCTGAGGGATGCGCCTCGATATTGTGGAAAAGTGCTGACTATGCCTCTGAAGCTGCCAAGGCAATGGGAATTACAGCAAAGCGTCTTAAAGAACTCGGTCTGACGGATTATGTTCTGGAAGAACCATTAGGAGGCGCACATCGTAATCCTGAGTTAATGGCTTCCACCATCAAGAGTGCTTTGCTGGCCAGGTTGGAAGAACTTAATCAACTGAGTAAGGAAGAATTGGTCAAACAACGTTATGAGCGTTTGACTTCATACGAGCGCTTCCTCGATTAAGGTGTCATCTGGATAAAACAGCTATTCAAATTGAACAGCGTTTGCGTGAAACCATCCAATCCCTTCCAAGCGATAGGGATTGGATGGTCGCCTTCAGCGGCGGCCTTGATTCCACTTTGCTGCTGCACGCCTGCCAACGTTATTCCCCCGCGTCTCTGCTATCTCTAAAAGCGGTTCATATACATCATGGTCTCAGTCATAACGCTGATCATTGGGCTCAGCATTGTTTAGAGCAATGCCGGAACCTCGATATTGAGCTGATTGTAGAAAAGGTCAGTGTCCTGTCTGCAGGGAATGGAATTGAAGCTTCAGCGCGCACTGAACGCTATCGGGTGTTCGAGAAGTACCTGCCTCCCCGCGGAATGCTATTACAGGGACATCACCTGGATGACCAGGCTGAAACAATTATTTATCGGATGATTCTGGGGCATGGGGTCCGTGGACTGGGAGGGATTCCCGCTATACGCACTCTTGCCGAAGGAGAAATCCGGCGCCCATTCATGAGTTTTAACCGTCGTGAACTGGAGGTGGTTGCCCGGCATTGGCAGTTAAGCTGGATCGAAGATGAGAGCAATAGTGACGCTGAGTTCTCCCGCAATTACATCCGGCATAATATCTTCCCTCAAATAGTTACCCGCTGGCCAAAAGCGGCAGAGCGTATCGCTAACTCCGGGCATTGGTGTCGTGAAGCGGCAGATATGCTGGCTGATCTTGCGGAGATTGATCTTGCAGCCTGTCGAGTCCAAAAAGACGGGCGGGAGGATGACATCCGCCTCAGTATTTCCGGCCTAAGGCGACTTTCCACTCCTAGGCAATTCAATCTATTACGTTATTGGTTGCAGTGTGCGAATATCGATCTGAACGAGTCCAAAACCCGGTCTCTGGTCGACTTTATTTTTGGTCGGTCATCGGAAGGATTGTTTCAGTTGAATGCCAACAAAAGAGTTGGGATTCATCGGGGTAGTGTCTGTCTTGTGACAATTGTGGATGTTGCAGATTATGACTTGGTCTGGGAATTTCCAAACAAACTGCAAACGCCGTCAGGCTTACTTTACGCAGATTTACTGACGCAAAGTGATGTAGGAGGAGGGATGTTGAAGCCTCCTCTTGAAAGCCAGCGGGTAGTTGTAAGAAATCGTCGCGGTGGAGAGAAATTCCATCCCGAGGGTAGGCAAGGCGGGTGCACTCTGAAGAAATGGTTAAACGAGCAGCGGATACCCGAATGGGAACGTAAATCCATTCCTCTGGTCTTTTACGATGATGTCCTGGTCGCTGTTGGTGATCTGGTGTTGGACAAGAATTTTGCCTCAAAAAAGGATGGATACAAAATAATGTGGAGGAGGTGACGGGATAGTTAGTCAGTTTTCGCTTTAATGTCAGAAACTTGGAACAGGAAAGTAGTTTTATATGGAAAAGGAGGAGCGTACCAAGCGCCTTTAACAATTTGCAAAGCTTTGCAAATTGTCAGCATGGATAGAATGTCTGTTGTGACCATAGCTATTACAATGGCAGCACAAAAATTACATTTGGTTACTTACTGCGTCAGCAGTGCGTCATTTTTCAATGCATGAATAGGTATTTATATGAATAACATCGGAATGATGTTTTTAATTATTGTCAGCTCCATGATGTTGGGCTGCGGCGGCGGCGGCAGCAGTGGATCTGGCGGCTCCAGTCCTGATCTGGGAGGAGCAGTTATAACGCCAATCGACACCGATCTCACCCTGGATGAAGATGATATTGATAATGTGAACAATAGTGGTGGCGCTATTGTTGGCGAGGCGCATGAATGTCTTGATGAAGCCTATGGAGAACTGGGCGGATGCTGGAGTGCTACTACTGGTTCAGAAGGTTGTTCGGTCTCTCAGGGCGAAGGTGATTTCTGGTTGAGTGTCAACATAGACTTTGAGGAATCTACCGCAGAGGAAGAGAAGGTTCTCGATATTGCCGGTTATTTTTACGATAACGACACATGCAGCGGTGATCCAAGAATCGTGAAGCGATTCAGCAATCTTTCATTGTTCTATATAGTTGGCGAAGACTTGGGCGAAGACTTGTCGGGTTTTGGTGCTATCAGTCCAAAATATGGGCTTACAGTCAGGTCTGAACTAAATGACAAACCGTTCAGCGAAGCTGGAAGTGCCTTTGTGGTGGTGTCAAACGGTGGAACGGAAGAAATCTGTTTCTCTCCGAGCTTTAAGATCACTGATACCGGCTTCTCTTTAGCAGCGGAAGACTCCACTGAAATTGATTTTGACAACTGTCTGGTTCGATTCACACACTAGGAAGATCTTTCCAGTAGATTCAGAACCACTGATCAGGCAAGGATGCCTGAAACATTACATCCTCCCGCTAAACTACTCCTTCATGAATATCTGTCATCGACTTCCTTGCAAGTAATTCTCCGTGGTTCCCGGATTTTACCGGGGGACATGCAGTCAATATCAGTTACAACGTATGTATCATGCTTCTTTGATTGAGCTGCTCTCAGGTTTCTGTTATTCTGGCGTCCCATCTTGAGATGAATATCTCCCTCCATATCGACTAACATCTTTACGCCAAACGGGTTCTGCATGACGCGCTATATATTCGTCACAGGTGGGGTTGTTTCTTCCTTAGGGAAGGGCATCGCGTCCGCCTCCTTGGCCGCTATTCTCGAAGCACGCGGGCTAAAAGTCACCATTCTCAAACTTGATCCTTATATCAATGTTGATCCTGGAACCATGAGTCCATTTCAACATGGAGAGGTGTTCGTGACCGAAGACGGTGCGGAGACTGATCTTGATCTTGGGCATTACGAGCGTTTTATTCGTACGCCGATGACCAAACGAAATAATTTCACTACTGGCCGCGTTTATGAAACGGTACTGCGCAAAGAGCGCCGTGGTGATTACCTGGGGGGGACCGTACAGGTAATCCCTCACATCACTGATGAAATCAAACGTCGCATTGTCGAAGGTGCCGGTGAAGCTGATGTGGCGCTGGTGGAAATCGGCGGAACGGTTGGTGATATCGAATCTCTGCCATTTCTTGAAGCAACCCGTCAGTTGAAAGTGGAAGTCGGTTCAAGACGCGCACTGTTCATGCATCTCACACTGGTGCCTTATATTGCCACCGCTGGTGAGGTTAAAACCAAGCCAACGCAGCACTCGGTGAAAGAGATGCGTTCAATTGGTTTGCAACCGGATATTCTGGTGTGCCGTTCTGAGCACAGTATTGATCAGTCATCCCGCCGCAAGATTGCTCTGTTCACCAACGTGGAAGAGAAAGCAGTTATTGCGCTAGAGGATGCTGACAGTATTTACAAGATCCCCCGCATGCTGCATGCACAGGGACTTGATGAGATCATTGTTGAGCGTTTCGGCCTGGAGTGCGGTGCTGCGGATCTCAGTGAGTGGCAGGCCGTGGTGGACGCAGAATCCGGCATGAAAGACGGTGTGACTATCGCGATGGTCGGCAAGTACATGGATCTGCTGGATGCCTACAAGTCATTGAATGAAGCATTGAAGCATGCAGGGATTCGCACTGGTCATAAGGTGAAAATCAAGTACATTGACTCCGAGCAGGTCCATCAAAAAGGGACTGAATTGCTGCAGGGAGTGGATGCGATTCTGGTGCCCGGTGGCTTTGGTGAGCGCGGAGTGGAAGGAAAAATCAAAACGGTGCAGTATGCCCGGGAAAATAAGATTCCCTATTTGGGAATTTGTCTCGGAATGCAGGTTGCCGTGATCGAATATGCACGCCACGTGGCAGGAATGGAAGCGGCTCACAGTACAGAGTTCGATACTCAATCGCCGTTCCCGGTGGTTGGTTTGATAACCGAATGGCAGGATGCCAGTGGCGCGACGGAAACCCGTTCAGAGCAATCGGACCTCGGTGGTACTATGCGCTTGGGTGCACAGGAGTGTCGGCTCGAAGAAGATTCCAAGGCTTACGATGCCTATGGCAAGAAAATTATCGCAGAGCGTCACCGCCATCGGTATGAGGTGAACAACAATCTGCTGCCCAAGCTCCAGGAGGCTGGTCTGAAAGTGTCTGGCTGGTCAGGAGATGGGTCCCTCGTAGAAGTGGTGGAAGTGCCTGAGCACCCTTGGTTTGTGGCTTGTCAGTTCCATCCGGAATTCCGGTCCACACCAAGAGACGGGCATCCGCTGTTTGAAGGATTTGTAAACGCCGCGTTGATCTACGCAGGGAAAAAGTCATAAGTCGCCTATCATTGCTTGTTGACCTCGGCGGATTTGCCTCGCCTGTGGTCGACTAATGTAGAGGACAGTCCGGGGCCACATTTGTTAGAATGTTGGCCCTTTTTATTTTCAGTACTGTTTATTTTTCACAGTGCTGTTTAATTTTTTTCAGTAATAAGGGGTTGCTGTCCTCTGGCTGTATGCGTCCTGGTACAGGGGCGTGTGCGGTAACGGCTGACCGGCAGTGACTCTCACGGGAAACTGATAAGCTCATGGCTCAAAAAACTATCAAAGTTGGCAACATTGAGATTGCCAACGATCGTCCCATGGTACTTTTTGGCGGGATGAATGTCCTGGAATCCAGAGATCTGGCAATGGAAGTTGCCGAAACTTACGTCAAAGTGACGGAAAAGCTGGGAATTCCCTACGTCTTTAAAGCTTCATTTGATAAGGCAAACCGTTCTTCCGTACATTCATTCCGTGGACCGGGAATGGAAGAAGGCCTGAAAATCTTTGAAGAAGTCAAACGCACCTTCAATGTTCCTGTTATCACCGATGTTCACGAACCGCACCAGGCTGCGCCAGTGGCGGAAGTGGCTGATATCATTCAGCTCCCGGCGTTTCTCTCCAGGCAGACCGATCTGGTTGTAGCGATGGCCAAAACCAACCGGGTGATTAACATCAAGAAAGCTCAGTTCCTGGCTCCTCAGGAAATGAAGCACATTCTGACTAAATGCCAGGAAGCCGGAAACGATCAGTTGATCCTTTGTGAGCGTGGCTCATCATTTGGCTACAACAATCTGGTCGTGGATATGTTGGGCTTCGGCATTATGAAGGCGATGGAATACCCGGTGTTCTTCGATGTTACCCATTCCCTGCAGATGCCCGGTGGACTGGCGTCTGCTGCGGGCGGACGCCGGGAACAGGTGACTTCTCTTGCGCGTTCGGGAATTGCCACCGGGATTGCAGGGCTATTTCTGGAGGCTCATCCTGATCCGGACAAGGCAAAGTGTGACGGTCCCTGTGCTTTGAGGCTGTCGCAACTTGAGCCGTTCCTGTCCCAGCTCAAATCACTGGATGATTTGGTGAAAGGGTTTGCGGAACTAGACACTGCCTGAGCAAATATTGAATAGCCTGGTCTTCTATCTAGCGGAAGATCAGGGAGGTTAGAGGGTCAGCCTGGTCGTTAAACAAATATGCGATATAAGCCAATAATGACAGCATCGAGGCTATTTGTAGGCAAGGCGAATAATAACAATTTGTCGACCTGTTTGGTCATTCAGTTACGGTATCTAAATCTTTAGGAGATAAAACATGGCGGAAATCGTCGATATCAAAGGTCGCGAAGTACTTGATTCGCGTGGTAACCCTACTGTCGAAGCTGACGTTATTCTTAAGTCTGGTGTCATTGGCACAGCCTGTGCCCCCTCTGGAGCTTCCACGGGTTCTCGCGAAGCGCTTGAGCTTCGTGACAAGGACCCCAGTCGTTATTTAGGGAAAGGTGTATTGAAAGCTGTTGCCGCTGTTAACGAAGAAATTCGTGCTGCGCTAATCGGTAAAGATGCGGCAGATCAGCGTGCCATTGATCAGGTTATGCTGGAGCTGGATGGCACTGAAAACAAGTCCAAGCTGGGCGCTAATGCGATTCTGGCAGTCTCTCTGGCTGCGGCAAAAGCTGCGGCAGCTGAAAAAGGCATGCCATTGTATGCTCATATTGCTGAGGTGAATGGTACCGCAGGACAGTTCTCTATGCCTGTCCCCATGATGAATATTCTCAACGGCGGTGAGCACGCCGACAACAATGTGGATATTCAGGAATTCATGGTCCAGCCAGTGAGCGCGACCAGCTTCCGCGAAGCGCTGCGTATGGGGGCTGAAATCTTCCATGCTTTGAAAAAAGTATTGCAGGAAAAGGGTCTGAATACCGCTGTGGGTGATGAGGGTGGTTTCGCTCCTAACCTGCCGTCCAATGAAGCGGCGCTGGCAGCAATTGAAGAAGCTGTAAGTAATGCCGGCTACAAGTTAGGAACAGATGTGACTCTGGCTCTGGATTGTGCTTCCTCTGAGTTTTATAAAGATGGTCAGTACAATCTTTCTGGTGAAGGCAAGACTTTCAGCTCTGAGCAGTTTGCCGACTATCTGGCGGACCTGAGTGCTCGCTACCCAATCGTATCTATCGAAGACGGTATGGACGAGAGTGACTGGGATGGTTGGGCTGTATTGACCCAGAAGCTGGGAGATAAGGTGCAACTGGTGGGCGATGATCTGTTTGTGACCAATACCAAAATCCTCAAGCAGGGGATTGAGAAGGGGGTCGGTAACTCCATTCTGATCAAGTTCAATCAGATCGGAAGTCTGACCGAAACTCTGGATGCCATCAAAATGGCGAAGGATGCAGGCTATACCGCTGTCATTTCTCATCGTTCCGGCGAAACCGAAGATACGACCATTGCCGATCTGGCAGTGGCGACCAGTGCCGGTCAGATCAAAACCGGTTCGCTGTGTCGTTCCGACCGCGTAGCCAAGTACAACCAATTGCTGCGGATTGAGGAGCAATTGGGGGATAAGGCGCTATATAGAGGTCTCAAGGAAATTAAAGGCCAGGGCTGAGAAATCAGTTTCCTGAAATGAAAAAGGGCCGTATGGCCCTTTTTTTGTATTACAGGTAATAAAAAATTGATGACCCTTTATGGTCGCATACAAAAAATCTTAATTTTTATGCATTTATAGGCCAAACTTACTGGAAATTATTAACAGTCATCGACTATATATTTAATAAGCTCTAGAATTGTCGGTTCCTTGTTCAAAAATAACGTTTGAACACGTAAGTGGGTAGTTACTCGCTGTAATGGCGATCAGTCGCGGTATTGTTAAGCAGTTAAGCTAAGTAGAAAATGGGTAAGGGTGTGAAAGCGATTTGGGTGCTTATGGCAACTTTAACGGTGTTGCTACAATTTCGCCTCTGGATGGGCGAAGGCTCCTATGCGCAGGCCTATACCCTCTATCAACAGATTCAGGAGCAGGAGTCTGAGAACCAAACTCTGCACGAGCGTAATATGAGGCTGGATGCTGAGGTTATGGAACTCAAGCTGGCGCAGAGTGCAATTGAGGAGCGTGCCAGAAATCAGCTTGGTATGATTTATCCTGACGAACAGTTCTATCTGCTGATTGAGTCAAACTCCGTCAATTGATCTCCTGGCTCAGGCTCTCAGTGCCTGGTCTTTTCTAGAATATCTGATCCCAGTTTTATCCGTTTTTGCCAAAAAAGTCGGGCAAAGGCGTTCGTCAACGGTTACCATACTTTTATTAAATCCATCGTCTGGATTGTTGGCGCCTTTAGCATGACTCTTGCCATTGTCCGCGACCTGAACATTTCAGGCGGGGGACTGAGACGAGTGAAAGGCAAAGTAGTTATAACCACTCCTAGTCAGAGTCTTTCGTACTTTTTCAGAATCAGATGTCATCAGAATTTCCTTCTCAGTCTCAGTCTCAGAATGCCAATGCCAGAATCTGGGTGATTGTACCTGCTGCCGGAATTGGGCGTAGGTTCGGCGGGCTGGTTCCTAAGCAATATCTGACCTTGAACGGAAAATCTGTGCTTGAGCACACTCTGGATCAGTTGTTGCGTGTGCCACAAATTGAGTGCATATGGTTACCGGTCAGTGATTCGGATTCCGTATGGCCGACCATCGCACCGCGATATCAAAATAGAGTGATCTCGGTTGCTGGCGGAGCTGAACGCGCAGACAGTGTACTAAACGCCATGCGGGCGATCAGTGGCGAGGCCAGGGATGATGACTGGGTACTGGTACATGATGTGGCGAGACCTTGTATCAGATTACAGGACATAGAGAAGTTAATTTCCTCGGTCGCTAATAGTGATGTAGGAGGACTGCTTGCTGTGCCAGTCGCCGATACACTGAAAATGGCCGAGAATGATGGAAGGGTTAAGAGCACGATTCCACGGGAAAACCTGTGGCGTGCATATACGCCGCAAATGTTCCGTTTCGGTTTGTTATGGCGTGGTATGCAGGAAGCACTTAATGGCGAAATCTCAGTGACAGACGAGGCGTCAGCTCTTGAGTTGTTGGGTTATAAGCCTTTATTGGTGGAAGGGCATAGTGACAATATCAAGATTACCCATCCACAGGATCTGGCGTTGGCAGAGTTGTTTCTGGATCGCATAAGGCAGGCAGAGCTCTAGCGCCTGATATCAGTTGATTCAGAAGTTCGGTTTTTTGAAAGTTGTAGTAGGAGGATTCAATGGCACCATTTAGAGTCGGGCAGGGCTATGATGTTCACGCATTTGCCGACCACGGTGATCATATCATGATCGGTGGCCAGAAAATTCCCCATAACTTTGGTTTGCTCGCCCATTCGGATGGTGATGTATTGCTTCATGCCATCTGTGATGCATTATTGGGAGCGGCCGCTTTGGGGGATATTGGTCATCACTTCCCGGATACTGATCTGGAATACCAGGGAGCCGACAGTCGTAAACTGTTGCGTGCTGTTACCCGACTGCTGGAAGAAAGCGGTTATCGTATCGGGAATATTGACAGCACCGTGGTCGCGCAGGCGCCCAAAATGGCCCCTCATATTGAAGCGATGAGAGTCGCGGTAGCAGACGACTGTGCCATTGACCTGGACTCTGTAAGCGTCAAAGCCACGACTACTGAAAAGTTGGGGTTTACCGGTAGAAAAGAGGGGATAGCCTGTTACGCTTCCGTCCTGATTTACCATGCGGATGGCGTGGAGGGATTGAAGTAATGGATATTTCAGTACGCCGACTCTGGCCCCAACCTGCCACAGGTAAATGGAAACTATCACCCGAAGACTTTTATGTTGAGGAGCTATGGGAGCCTGTAAACCCCGGTCAGGGGGAGCATGTCTTGCTGCACCTGGAGAAAATCGGTCAGAACAGTGATTGGGTGGCCCGTCAGATAGCCCGGTTCGCAGGTGTCAGAGATTTTGATGTGGGATTGCATGGCCTGAAAGACCGTCATGCTGTAACCCGGCAATGGATGAGTGTTTATCTGGGAAAAAGGCCTGAACCGGACTGGGACAAACTTCAAATTGAAGGTACCCAGTTACTGCAGGTAAGCCGTACGACGAAAAAAATTCGACGTGGTGAGCACAGAGGAAACCGCTTCAGAATTATCGTCAGGGATGTGCAGGGTGACAGGGCTCGTATCGACGAGCAACTGAACGAAATCGCAGCCAACGGATTTCCCAACTATTTCGGTCCACAACGGTTTGGACATGATGGCTATAACCTCGGGCAGGCTGGTCGCTGGTTCCGGGGAGAGGGAAAGCCTAAGAAAAAAGCACAGAGAGGTTTGTTTCTATCGGCCGCCCGATCCCACTTGTTTAATCGGGTATTGGATATTCGCATGGAGCAAGGCACCTGGAACTGTCTAATTGAAGGCGATTTCCCGGTAACCAAAGTTACCTCGAATCCCCTAGTGGAAGATAAGGTGCCCTCGGGACCGATGCTTGGCGGAGCGGAATTCCTGGAAGGCCTGGCCGGTGATATTGAGCAACAGGCAGTCAGTGACTTTGCTGACTGGTTGACTGGACTGCATGCTGAGGGCGTGCGTACTGATCGGCGGGCGATGGTCGCTGAAGCCGACAACCTGGCCTGGAGCTGGGATGACGATAGCCTGGAATTGTCCTTCGATCTCGGGTCGGGATGCTTTGCATCAGTATTGCTGGATCAGTGTTTTGAATTAAACTGAGATACTGGAATGTATTCAGTACCTGATTTGCGGGCCGAATCAGGTAAAGCTGATTCTCTATAGTTAATAGTCGGAACATATCTACAGAAAGGGCCAATAGGGCACTTGGGTAAAGTTCAGGTATGATCCGGCACGGCATAACATTGATAGCTACGGAAATAAAAATTGTGAAGTTGTTACTGTCCAACGATGATGGCGTTCATGCTCCGGGGCTGGCTGCTTTAGCTGATGAACTCCGCATGATTGCTGATATCAAAGTCATTGCTCCTGATCGTGATCACAGTGGGGCCAGTAATTCCCTGACACTGACTCGCCCGCTTTTCCTGCAACCTACATCAGAAGGCTTTTATGCTGTGGATGGTACGCCTACGGACTGTGTTCATCTGGGTTTGAGTGAAAGGTTTGGTTTCGCAGCTGAGCGTGTTGTTTCAGGCATAAACTCTCATGCAAACCTGGGCGACGACGTACTTTATTCCGGTACGGTGGCTGCTGCGATGGAGGGGCGTTTCCTGAATCATCCTGCCATTGCCGTTTCACTGGTCAACCAAGGTAACAATCACTTTGAAACCGCAGCAAAAGTGGTTGGAAGGTTATTACAGAATGACCTGTTACACCCTTTAGCACCACGGACAGTACTGAATATCAATGTGCCTGATATCCCCTATGAAGAGATTAAGGGGGTTAAGGTGACTCGCCTGGGCCACCGGTCCAGAGGTGGAGAGCCTGTGGAGTATGTTGATCCCCGTGGACGCACAAGATACTGGATTGCCGCTGCCGGGGCAGGGGATGATGCCGGAGAAGGGACAGACTTCCATGCAATCGAACAGCACTATGTTTCCATAACGCCGATTCATGTGGACATGACCCGTTACGATGCGATTGAGCATTTGAACCGTTGGGTGGGAGACCTGTCGTGAAATTCGACTTGCAGGGGATCGGTATGACTTCCCGGCGCACTCGTATGCGCCTGATTGAACGCCTCCGTCAGGAGGGAATTGTGAATGAGGAAGTCCTTGGTGTCATGGCTGAAGTGCCAAGACATATCTTTGTCGATGAGGCGCTGGCACACAGGGCATACGAAAACACGGCGTTACCCATTGGTCATAGTCAGACGATTTCCCAGCCTTATATTGTTGCCAGGATGACAGAGCTGCTATGTGGTGGTAATGCTCTGGAATCAGTTTTGGAAGTCGGGACTGGTTCTGGCTACCAGGGAGCCATTCTGGCTCACCTTGCCAAACAGGTATATACCGTTGAACGAATCGATCCATTGCTAGACCGAGCCCGCAAACGATACGCGGCACTTAAGTTGAATAATATCCACACCAAATTAGCTGATGGACATTGGGGATGGCCGGAAAAGGGTCCATTTGATGCCATCATGGTGACAGCAGCACCGGACAAACTGCCAGAGGAGCTGTTGGGGCAGTTAAAGGAAGGTGGGAGACTTGTCATTCCGATTGGCGAAGATGGAAAGCAGTATTTATCTGTTATTACCCGTCGAGGGAATGAGTGTGAGGAGGAACTGGTGGAAGCCGTTCGGTTTGTCCCTCTTTTGGGAGGTGTTGTTCGCTGATGTGGAGTAACTTTTTCAAGGGAATGGCGATGGGGGCTGCTGATATAGTTCCCGGAGTATCTGGCGGTACGATAGCTTTTATCTCAGGTATATATGAACGCCTCATCGGAGCATTGGCACAAATTTCACCGGAGCTATGGTCTGTGTTTCGACAGCAGGGAATTCGGGGAGTATGGGGCCAGATCGATGGAACCTTTCTGGTGGTACTGTTTGCAGGTATATTAACCAGCGTGTTCTCGCTCTCCAAAATGATCAGCTACCTGCTTGTGCATCACTCTGCCTTGCTATGGGCGTTCTTCTTTGGCTTGATTCTTGGCTCGGTCTGGTTTGTTGGAAAGGCAATCAAGCAACGCTCGATCATTACCTCTTTTTTATTGGTGGCCGGAGCGGTTTGCGCCTATATTCTAACCTCGTTCGTTCCAACCAGCCTGGAGCCGACCTACCTTAATATTTTCATTGCCGGGGCCATTGCCATATGTGCCATGATCCTACCCGGGGTGTCTGGTAGCTTCTTGTTGCTGTTGTTAGGGATGTATGGTCCGATCCTGGCGGCAGTGAAAGGTTTTGATGTGGCGATCCTGGCAATATTTGCTTCAGGGTGTCTGCTGGGGCTGATTTCCTTTACCCATTTTCTGAATTGGGTACTGAAACGTTTTCATGATGCGACGATGGCTGTCCTGACTGGGTTCATGATCGGGGCGCTTAACAAGGTCTGGCCGTGGAAATATACCCTGGAATACAGGATAGATTCTCATGGAGATACACAGCCATTGGTACAGATGAATGTCTCGCCTGTTCGATATGAGTCAATTACCGGTGAGCCTTCCCATCTGGTCGGGGTGATTTTGTTGGCCGTCACTGGTGTGGCATTGATATTGGTGATGGAAAAATTGAGAACCAGTTATCAAAAGTAACATTCTGGAAAGTGTTACCGAATTGCCGCGCAAGTGTTACCTGGGGTAGCGGATGTGTCCGGATAGGGAGAATAAGGTTATCTATAACTATTGAGAATAACTTTGTTTTTTAATTAGTTAGCAATGATATCTAGAAATGAATGTAAAAAATAAGAATAAAGTAGATTTATTTAATTCCGAAATGTTTTAAAAATGGCGTAAATGTGCGGCAGCAAAGAGTCAAAAACACAGCCTTATGTAACAGACTGTATACCAAAACTGGCGTCATTTATGCTTTTAAATATGTATGGCTGGCTTTCGCCATTTTTTTGACTTCCTGTACCTCCCCCGACATCTACCAAGACCCTGATTTTAACCCTCCCGTTTACTGGGGAAATCATAAGGTTTCCAAGGGGGATACCTTGTATTCCATAGCTTGGAGGTATGGCCGGGATTACAAGGAGTTGGCAGAGATCAACAATATTCCGCCGCCTTATACCATTCAAATTGGGCAGAGAATCAGTCTGGTTGTCCCGGAAGATTATGTGTTTCGTACTGCCAGAGCGAAAGCCAAACCGCAGAAAAGTTCAAAAAGTACACTAAAGCCTGTCCCCCAGGTTGCCTCCCCAAAGCCCGTTTACAAAAAGAAACAAAAGCCGTCTGCCACTAGTAACAAACCTAAACCTCAATTTAGATCCGGATGGGGGTGGCCTCACCCTGGCCCGATTATTGATACATATTCCATTACCGGTGAAATAAATAAGGGAGTTGATATAGCCGGTAAAATCGGTGATCCGGTGGTAGCCGCAGCCAGTGGCGAAGTGGTTTATGCAGGCAGTGGGTTACTGGGGTACGGAAAGCTGGTGATTGTTAATCACAGTGAAACGTATCTAAGTGCTTACGCTCATAATCGCAAGATACTGGTAAAAGAAGGAGACTACGTAAAACTGGGGCAGCAAATCGCCGAGCTGGGGCAGACAGGGGCAAAAAGGCCAATGTTACATTTTGAGATACGAAGAAACGGAAAGCCTGTAGACCCGCTGACCTATTTACCAAAAAAATAAGCCTAATAAAGCACAAGGCACGAAGAAGAAAAGCCCGCATTTTGCGGGATAACAAATCATCATACTCCCAAGGGAGTCCACGAGAGCAGGGCTTTTATCATGGCAGCAGAACGCGAAGCATATGCAGAAGACATTTCGTTCGAAAATGATATCGATATCTCCGAGATGGAAGAAATCAATGAGCTTGATAATGACGACGAAGTAGTTGTAGCAATAGAGCAAACACGCAGCAGTGGTCGCTTTAGTCTTGGAGAAGGCCAGTCCTACCGGAACCTGGACGCCACACAAATTTACCTCAATGAAATCGGCTTTTCGCCACTATTAACTCCCGAAGAAGAAGTTTATTTCGCACGTCTCGCCCGCAAAGGTGATGAAAAGGGACGTAAGCGGATGATCGAAAGTAATTTGCGTCTGGTGGTTAAAATCGCCCGGCGTTACGTTAATCGCGGACTCTCCCTGCTGGACCTGATCGAAGAAGGTAATTTGGGCTTGATTCGTGCGGTTGAAAAGTTTGATCCTGAACGTGGTTTCCGTTTTTCGACTTATGCCACCTGGTGGATTCGCCAGACGATCGAACGGGCCATTATGAACCAGACCCGTACCATTCGTTTGCCTATCCATGTTGTCAAAGAATTGAATGTGTACCTGCGTGCAGCTCGTGAGCTGACCCAAAAGCTTGATCATGAGCCTAGTGCTGAAGAAATCGCTGAGCTTCTTGAGAAGCCTGTGAAAGACGTCAAGCGTATGCTGGGTCTGAACGAACGCATCACCTCGATTGATTCTCCAATTAGTGGAAATTCTGAAAAATCCCTGTTGGAAACTGTTGCCGACGAAGCAAGCAATGACCCTGCTGAGATGCTGCAGGATTCCGACCTGAAAGGGTGCCTTGATCGTTGGTTGGACCAGTTATCTGATAAACAGCAGGAAGTCATCGCGCGCCGGTTTGGGTTGCGTGGATACCCTATGAGCACACTGGAAGAAGTGGGCCAGGAAATTGGTCTGACTCGTGAACGTGTTCGTCAGATTCAGGTGGAAGCATTGAAGCGCATGCGCGAGCTGCTGGAAAAAGAAGGGTTAACTGGAGAAACTCTGTTCAAGTAATCTTTCGCGCCGTATTTGTCAAAAAAGCCGCTCTTTTCAGAGCGGCTTTTTTGTTTGTTCTGTATTGAAAGTTATTCCTGCTAATCAAAACAGAGTCACCCAGGGATTGCTAACCAGCTCACATTACGAACCAGTTATCCACCAGGCTACTACCTTTGTAAAAGTACTGATGCCTATAATGACGTCGCCAATCATTGATCTCCCGGTGTTGTCCGGGAAGTGACGTGGAAAAGGAAAGCAAACCCTGGTCATTGGTGACATTTCTGGTATTGCATATGCCTGAGCGTTCCCTATTCACAAAAAAATAGCATCACAATAAAAACAAACAGTTGAACACAACCAAGCAATTAGGGATGGAATATGAAAAAGTTACTCACAACCTTAGTACTTTCTCTTGCTCTCTCTCCGCTGGCGAACGCGGCCACTGTGGCGGATATCGAAATTCCTGACACCCTTGAGGCGTCAGGTTCTGACCTTAAGCTAAATGGTGCCGGAGTGCGCTCCAAGTGGTTTATTGATGTCTATGTTGGCGGTTTGTATCTGCCCGAAGCCAGCCAGGATGCAGGCCAGATTGTAGATTCTGACCAACCCATGGCTATCAAGTTACATATGGTTTCAGGTTTAGTCACCAGCGAAAAGATGCAGAAGACGACGATGGAAGGGTTTGAAAACGCCACCGGCGGTAATATGGCTCCCATCCAGTCTCAAGTCGACCAATTCATGTCTGCCTTTGACGAAGAGATTCTGGAAAACGATGTATTCGATCTGGTTTATGTTCCCGGTAAAGGTGTTGAGATATACAAGAACGAAGAATTGGTTGATACCGTTAGTAGTGGGATTGATTTCAAACAGGCCCTTTTCGGAATCTGGTTGTCAGATACGCCAGCTCAGGAAAGTCTGAAGAAGGCGATGCTTGGCGATAGCTGATTGTCTTGTTTTTTGACATTCTGTAGAAAAAGTCAGTGATCAAAAGACCCCGAATACACGGGGTCTTTTGTTTTTCATATATGCTGGGTGGGACTAATATTTTGTGCCGACCAAGTGATGAATGTTCTGATATTGCTGTGCGTGTTGCCGCAGCAGTCTGCTGATTCTTGCCAATAATGGGGTTGGGAAGTCATGCCCCATTCCCTGAATGAGTTCATAACTGGCCCCACGTATGCGTTGGGCGACTTCTCTTCCTTGTGCAGCCCGTATTAATTGATCTTCATCGCCGTGCAGGACCTGGGTAGGGCAGAAAATTTTATTCTGAAATCGATCCAGTCTGCCGGTTACCATCATCGCAGTGGTTTGTCTGCGTGTTCCCGGAGCGTCGTTGTCACATCTCTCAATAACCCTGGATAATCTTGACAGTAGTTCTGCTTCCGGTGCGGGATAGGAGGTGCTGCCAATGGCTCTGATCAATTTGATTTTGTGTTGGTACAGCAGATCCCGGTTCTGGAAGGTTTGTTTGCGGATCAGACTGAGCGCCAGTCTGGGACTAAACGTCGGCATGGCTGAAAAGCCGCTGGAGGTCATGATCAGGGAAAGGCTGATCACCCGTTCAGGATGGTTGGCAGCCAGCACCTGGGCAATCATTCCTCCCATGGAAGCACCTGCAATATGTGCCCGCTTGATATTCAGATGGTCGAGCAGTTCGGCGGCGTCCTGGGCCATGTCTTCCAGATTGTAGGGGGCGGACAAAGCCAGTCCGAACTTTTTGCGAATCAGGTTCAGAGTCAGGTTGGTATTGATTCCGTCGATCTTGGAGGACAGGCCGATATCCCGATTATCAAACCTGACCACATGAAAGCCTTGAGAGGCAAGGTGTCTGCAAAGTGCATCCGGCCATACCAGCATCTGTGCCCCCAGTCCCATAATTAATAGAAGAGTCGGGGCTGCAGGGTCGCCAAAGGTTTCATAGGCAATACGGACCCGGTTCAGGTGGGCGTATTTTACAGAAAGTCTACTGCAGGTAGTGGGTAAGGAGCATAAGGCCACGACGACAAAATTCCATGGTGAAATGAAAGTATCATCAAATTGTAATGGAAGAGGTGTAAAGAGGGCAGTGAGTTGGTGGTGAATTAATCAAAAGTTCATATGGTCTACATGTAAATGAAACAATTATGGGGGTAGGAGATGGTGAGGGGGATGGCGACCATGATGTCGCCATGGGAGTCAATCTATTACTTTCTGCTTGAATTCACACAGATCTTCAATGACGCAGGCTGCACACTTGGGCTTTCTGGCGGTGCAGATATACCGGCCATGCAGTATCAGCCAGTGGTGGGCATCCATCAAGTAGTCTTTTGGGACATGCTTCAGCAGTTTTTTCTCCACCTCCAGCACATTTTTACCCGGTGCAATGCCAGTCCTGTTGGAAACTCTGAATATATGGGTATCCACAGCCATGGTGGGTTGGCGGAATGCTGTATTCAATACCACATTGGCTGTTTTGCGTCCGACCCCCGGAAGGGCTTCCAGGGCTTCCCGGGTCTCAGGAACCTGAGAGTTGTGCTGATCTATCAGGATCTTGCATGCCTTGATGACATTTTCAGCTTTGGCATTATAGAGTCCTATGGTCTTGATATACTCCTTCAGGCCTTCAACGCCCAGCGTATATATTGCTTCTGGCGTGTTGGCAACAGGGTACAGCTTGCGGGTTGCTTTGTTCACGCCCACATCTGTCGACTGTGCCGACAGGATGACGGCAATCAGCAATTCGAAGGCCGAGCCGTATTCAAGCTCAGTCGTAGGGTTTGGATTTTCTGCCTTGAGGCGGGCAAAAATCTCCCGCCGTTTATCTTTGTTCATGTTACTGCCAGGGACTTGTCGTTTAAGGTCAGGAAATACTGCCGGTTACCCGAACGCGTTTGCTTCCGGCGGCGACTTTGTCTTTCTTCATTTCCGCTGAACGCTTCATGCGGTTATCGATAATATTTTTCAGAGCAATAATGAATCCCATACCGACAAAGGCGCCGGGTGGGAGTACTGCAAACAGAAAGTTGGGGTAGTCCTGGATAACATTCAACTGCCAGTTTTTAGCGGTCTCGCCGAACAGAAGGTCCATGCCGGTAAACAGCGTACCCTGTCCGATGAGCTCCCGAATGCCTCCCAGCAGTATCAGTACCAGGGTAAAGCCCAGGCCCATCATGAATCCGTCCAGAGCGGAGGGAAGGATCGGGTTTTTGCTGGCAAAAGCATCAGCACGGCCAAGTATGGCGCAGTTGGTCACAATCAGCGGGATAAAAATACCCAGTATTTCGTAGAGCTCATAAGTGTACGCCTGCATCAGCAGTTCGGCACAGGTAACGAATGAGGCGATGATCATCACGAAAGCTGGTAGACGCACTGACTCGGGAACGAAGTTACGGATCAGCGAGACAGCAATATTCGAGCCTGTTAAAACCAACATGGTGGCCATGCCCAGGCCGAGGGCATTGACGACAGTACCGGTCACCGCCAATAGGGGGCAGAGGCCCAAAAGTTGAACCAGGGCGGGGTTGTTTTTCCAGAGTCCGTCCTGGGTGATTTCCAGATAGGATTTAGCCATGACTGTTTTCCCGTTTGATCCGCCTGTTATCTTAAAATGCTGGTCATAATGAGTCAGCAATTAGGTCCTGGGACCCAGAAGTTTGGTCCGATTCTGCTTAAAGTAGATCAGCGCATTTTTGACGCTTCCCACGATAGCTCTCGGTGTAATGGTGGCACCGGTCAGTTGATCAAAATGTCCGCCATCTTTTTTTACTTTCCACTTATCCTCCGCCGGTGTACCAAGTGCTTTATTGGTAAATCCTTCAATCCAATCGGATTTCCTGATTTCGATTTTATCACCCAGCCCGGGAGTTTCTTTATGTGCCGTTACCCGAACTCCCTGAATGGTGCCGTCCGGACGGATACCCACGATGGCACTGATTTCCCCGGTATAGCCGTCAGCGGCGATGACCGGAAGAATTATGGCAACGGTCTGGCCTTTATTTGTGGCAATAAAGGCTTCTGTTTCTTCCCGAGTGCCCAGTAGAGGGCTTGGAGGTAGCAAAATCGCTGACTCCAGCAGATCGTTGTCGTGTTCATTTTCAGGCACGATTTCCAGTAAAGCTTTGGTTCGTGCCTGCTTCTGAGCCTTGGCGATACGTTCGGCGGTCGAAACTTGGGTTAGTGCAATCAGACCGGCTGTGATAATGGCAAACAGGCCAAGCCCGATACTTCCCCTGAATATGGCAGCGCCCAAACTTGTCATATACTTTGTTGGCCTCTTCTGTTTATCAGTCTGCTTTCTTGATGCCGCGATGGGCTTTACGGTGCCCATAGGTTCTAGGCTTGGTGTAATGGTCTAGAAACGGCGCGGCAAAATTCATCAACAGTACAGCGAAGGCCACAGCATCCGGGTATCCTCCCCAGGTACGAATGATGTACACGAGAATGCCGATTCCTGCACCGTAGTAAAGTTTGCCCAACCGACTGGTAGCAGCCGTGACAGGATCTGTGGCAATAAAAAATGCCCCTAGCATGGTTGCCCCTGATAGAAGATGAATGGAAACGGGCGTGTATTGGTCCGGATCCCATCCAATGATCAGCGAACAGGCTGTCAACGACAACAGCATGCTGACAGGGATATGCCAGGTAATGATTTTGCGCCAGAGCAGCGCCAGGCCTCCGGCTAGAAAGCCAAGATTTACCCATTCCCAACCCAAAGCGACGTGTTGCCCGAAAACCGGGAGTTGGGTGAGTTCTTCTCGGGTCAGAATATCGACTTGATGTTTGTAGGTGTCCAATGGCGTGGCCATAGTGACACCGTCGATGTTGACGCCGCCTCCGGTGAAAATGTAGGTCAGTGTCTGGAGGAAGTCTGGTTGCACTGCCAGTGTGGAGGGCGTGGCCCAGTGTGTTGTCATTTCAACAGGGAAAGACACCAGCAGCAATGCATAGCCGACCATGGCGGGATTGAAAGGATTGCTGCCCAATCCGCCGTAAAGTTGTTTGGAAATGACAATGGCGAATAGTACGCCAACAGCAGTTACCCACCAGGGCGTAAAAGGCGGAAGCGCCAGGCCCAGCAATACCGCAGTAACCAGGGCGCTGTAATCACTCAGGTAAAACATTACGGGGCGTTTTCTCAGGCGAAGGACGGTAGCTTCAGCACCGATAGCCAGTAGGACGGCCCAGGCGACATTTATCAGAACTCCCCACCCGAAGAACCAGATCAGTGCCACAAATCCGGGCAGCGTCGCCAACAACACCCACTGCATGACTGAAGCGGTGCGGTTTGTGCCCCGGAGGTGGGGTGAGGTGATCTGTAACAGTGCCATGAATTCGTTGCTCGAAATAGTATACGTTATTGAATTGAAGACTAATTAACGATGTCCACGCTTTCTCCTCCAGCATTCTGGTAGGCGGTTTCAGCGGCTTTGAGTCTTTCTTGGTTTTTCTCGACGGCTCGGGTCAGTTTGGCGATTTTGGATTCGTCTGTGGGAGATTCAGCCTGCGCTTCTTCCAGCATACCCTGCATCATGACGAGTTTGTCTCGGGCTTTGTCGATATTATTGCGCAGGGCTTCCAACTCTTCTGGAGAGGACTTTGCCTGTCCTGGTATTTGTTGGGCTTGCTGTTTTGCATTTTTCAGACTCTTTTCCGCTGCCGCCAGCCGTTCATGATTCTTTTCGACTGCGCGGGTCAGCTTGCTGACCTTTGCATCATCAACAGGGTCTTCTGCCTGGGCTTCTTCCAGCATGCCTTGCATCATGGCCAGTTTGTCTTTGGCTTTGTCTACCTGGCTTTGCAATTGTTCTAGGTCCGGGCCTGCTTGTTCCTCAGGTGTGTCGGGAGCAGTAGCGCCAAGTGCGGCTTTCAGCTCTGCCAGCCTGGCCAGACTCTTATCGAGAGTAGGTTGCAACTGATTTGCCCGATCTGGATCAGAATTTCGGGTGTCGTTAATTGCGTTCTGCAGCGTGGCGATTTTGTCTTCCTGGCGTTTTATGCTGCGTTGCAGCTGTTCGCTGTCCTGGGCTGGCAGAGAGGCGCTACTTGCTGTAGTAGAAGTATCTGAACTTTGCTTTCTGGCGTCCGCCAATGCCTGCTCGGCAAATGCCAGTCGATCACGGTTCTTGGCCACAGCGTTACGCAGTTTTTCTGCCATATCTGATTGTTCGGCCTCAGCCTGCTGCAGGGAGGCTTCAACCTTGGTCAGCTTGTCTTTTGCTTTCTGGACGTTGGATTCCAGCTCAGCGAGATCGACCTCGGGGGCTGCCTGCTGTTGACGTTTTGCCTGCGCCCGTTTTACGGCCTCAGCAACGGCGGCTTTTTTCGGATCTTCTGCGGCTTGTGCTTCTGCTGCTCGGGCTGCTTGCGCTTTAGCGGCAGCTTCGGCTCTGGCTTTGCGTTTGGCTTCTTTTTCTTCCTGTTCCCGTTGTAATCGTGTTTGCCTGAACTCAAATCGCTCACGAGCCTTGTCAGATTTCTCCTGATCGAGTCTGGCAATACGTATCTGGCTCTTGGAGTACCGGTAATACTGAACCAAGGGAATGCTGCTGGGACAAACATACGAACAGGCGCCGCACTCGATGCAATCGAAAAGGTTGTGCATTTCAGCCTTTTCGAATTCCTGGGCCTTGGCAAACCAGAACAATTGTTGGGGCAATAGTTCAGCGGGGCAGGCTTCAGCACACATTCCGCATCGGATGCAAGGTTGCTCCGGAGGTGGTTCAGGAAATTCTTTCTGAGTTGCCGCCAGCAAGCAGTTGGTGGTTTTCACGACCGGAATATCGGTGGAGGTCAGAGCAAAGCCCATCATTGGCCCCCCCATCAGTACGCGAGAGGCCTTGGCAGCGTTGAAGCCGGCCTGGTTCAGCAGAAAAGATAAGGGGGTTCCAAGCAGCGTTTCGAAGTTGGCTGGTTGTTCGACCGCCTCTCCGGTCACCGTCGTAATTCTGGAAACCAAAGGTTCTCCATGGCGAATGGCACGGTACACGGCGGCTGAAGTACCGACATTCTGGCACATGACACCGATATCTGCGGGGATGTGTCCGTTCGGTACCTCAAGGCCAGTGAGAATCTTGATCAGTTGTTTTTCGCCCCCGGAAGGGTATTTGGTGGGGATCACCACGATTTCAATCTGAGTATCTTTCGCCGCTTCCCGCAAGGCGGCCACGGCCTCCGGTTTATTGTCCTCGATGCCGATCAGGCACTCCTCTGGCTGGAGGATAAATGCCATAATCTCCAACCCGCCAATCACCTCATGGGCTCTTTCCCTCATCAACATGTCATCTGCTGTGATGTAGGGTTCGCATTCTGCGGCATTCAGAATCAGTGAATTGACTTTATCATTGCGGGGAGGGTGCAGCTTGATCGCTGTTGGGAATCCGGCACCGCCAAGTCCTGCAATACCTGCTTGCCTGACCCGCTCGAGGATCTCAGCCGGTTCCAACTCTTCATAATTCTCGCAGGGGATACATTCTTTCCATTCATCCAGGCCGTCTGTTTCTATGACAATGCAGGAATCGGTCAATCCAGAAGGATGAGGAACCTGGTGGTCCTCAATGGCGATAACGGTACCTGAAGTCGGGGCGTGAACTGGCACGCTGACAGGCCCGACAGCTTCGGCAATCATGTCGCCTTTTTTGACCTGTTGCCCAATTGCCACAACAGGAGCTGCCGGCTGACCAATATGCTGGCTCAGAGGCAGATACAGGTATTGTGGAATACCGGCCTTACGAATGCTCTGCTGGGTGGACTGCGTTTTATTTTCCGGCGGATGAATTCCACCATGGAAATCCCAGGTCTGTCTCACGCCGCCTCCTGGTCGTTGGGGTCGGTTCGCTGATCTGTTGTGATAATGCGGGTCGGGTCGATTGGTTCTGAGCCGGGTTTGTGCCACGACCAGTCGCGGATCGTCTGGCCAACCGGAACCATATCGATACAGTCAACGGGGCAGGGCTCGACACATAGGTCGCAACCGGTACATTCATCCACGATAACCGTGTGCATCTGTTTGGCTGCTCCAAGAATGGCATCGACTGGACAAGCCTGTATGCATTTGGTGCATCCGATACATTCGTCTTCCCGTATAAATGCGACCCGCTTACCCTGGGCCACTCCGTGTTCTTCATCCAGTGGAATGGGTTCTACATCCAGAAGATCTGCCAAAGCGGATATGGTGGTTTCACCACCTGGAGGACACTTGTTGATGGCATCACCACCAGCAATAGCTTCAGCGTAAGGGCGGCAACCCGGATAACCACATTGGCCACACTGGGTTTGTGGCAGAAGCCCGTCGATCTGGTCGACCAGCGGATTGCCTTCAACTTTGAAACGGACAGAGGCAAACCCGAGAATCGCCCCGAACGTGACTGCCAGGGCAAGAAGGGCCAATACCGCAACGATCACTATACTCATTCCGGATACCTCAGATATTTACCAGGCCGGTGAAGCCCAGAAACGCCAGAGACATCAGGCCAGCGGTAATCATACCAATTGCGCTGCCTTTGAAAGGCATTGGGACATCCGCTACAGCGATACGTTCCCGCATGGCGGAAAACAGTACCAAAACCAGTGAAAAGCCCACTGCGGCTCCAAATCCGTAGAGAATGGATTCCATAAAACCGTTCTGTTTTTTTATGTTCAGGAGTGCTACACCCAGAACGGCGCAGTTGGTGGTGATTAATGGGAGGAATATTCCCAGAACGCGATACAGTAATGGACTGGTCTTGTGGACGACCATCTCGGTGAACTGTACAACGACAGCGATCACCAGAATAAAAGTGATGGTTTTCAGGTACTCAAGCCCAAGAGGGGCCAGGAGGTATTCGAAAGCCAGATAGCTACAGAGAGATGAGAGTGTCAGTACAAAGGTAGTGGCCAGAGACATTCCCATGGCCGTTTCCAGTTTGTTGGAAACACCCATAAACGGGCATAGTCCAAGGAATTGGACGAGCACAAAGTTGTTTACCAGTATGGTGCTGACGAGAATGAGCAAATACTCAGTCATGGGTAAAATGGCTCTCGTGTTGGACCGCGTTTGTGATTAAGCGCTGCGCCAAAATAGCGCCCCAGTATTAACGGGGCGCGTATTATAGCCTAAATGTATCGGGTCTGTTGATAGGTAATAGAAGGTTTTGACAGGTTATGGGTGATACAGGTCAAATTGTGAGGACGGCCTGTCGCATATAGAGCAATAGGTAACCCTGCATTTAAGGTTTGGCGATTTTCAGTTCTAAGATCTTAGAGGGCCCTTATTTTACCGGGCCCTTAACGTGCGATGATCTTGAATTCTCACGGGAAAAGCTTCCCGTGAGTCGTGCTACATGACTCTCATGCCTGGTTGGGCGCCACTATCTGGCTGCAACAGCCAGATGTCTTTGCCGCCCGGGCCAGCTGCCAGAACCATGCCTTCTGACATGCCGAACTTCATCTTGCGTGGTTTGAGGTTGGCAACCATCACGGTCAGCCTGCCGATCAGATCTTCCGGCGCGTAAGCGGATTTGATTCCGGCGAACACCTGTTTTTCATTCTCACCGAGGCTCAGCGTCAGTTTAAGGAGCTTATCAGCGCCTTCTACATGTTCCGCGTTGACGATCTTGGCAATTCTCAGGTCTACCTTGGCAAAATCATCATATTCGATTTCAGAAGGCGTTTCCGGTTTGGGAGCCACTTTCTTGGCCTTCTCTTTCGTTGCCTTGGGAGCTTCTTTAGAGTCATCAATCATGGCGTTCACGGCCTTGGGATCGATCCGGGTCATCATGGCTTTGAATTTGTTGATGGCATGATCTTTCAATGGCGCCGGAGTCGACTGCCATTGCAGTTGGATGTTGAGAAAGGCTTCTGCTTTTTTGGCCATCTCTGGCACAACCGGCGTCAGATAGGTCATCAGGATGTAGAACATATTGATGCCCGTTGAGCAAACATCCACCACTTCCTGTTCTTTACCTTCCTCTTTGGCCAGTTTCCATGGCTCTTTTTCGGCAATATAGCCGTTGGCAATATCTGCTAGCGCCATGATGTCGCGAATCGCTCGGCCAAACTCGCGTTTCTCGTAAGCTTCGGCAATGGCATCAGACTTTTCAGTAAATTGGGACAGCAGTTCGGGTTCTGCGAGCTTGGCAGACAGCTTGCCGCCAGCTTTGTTAATAAACCCCGCGCAGCGGCTGGCAATGTTGACGAGTTTACCAACCAGATCGGCATTCACTCGCGCGGTAAAATCCTGCAGATTCAGATCCAGGTCGTCCACATTTGCATTCAGTTTGGCCGCATAGTAGTAACGCAGATACTCGGGATCCAAATGTTTCAGGTAGGTGCGTGCCATGATGAAGGTGCCGCGGGACTTGGACATCTTTTTGCCGTCAACGGTCACGTAACCGTGCGCCCAGACCGCTGAAGGTGTTCTGAAGTCAGAAGCACTCAGCATGGATGGCCAGAAAAGGGCGTGGAAGTTGATGATGTCTTTACCAATGAAGTGGTAAAGCTCTGCATCCGAGTTCGGCCTCCAGTATTCATCGAAATCCAGATCGTCACGACGGGCGCACAGATTTTTGAAGCTGGCCATGTAACCGATTGGTGCATCCAGCCAGACATAAAAGTATTTGCCGGGTGCATCCGGAATCTCAAAGCCAAAGTAAGGTGCGTCCCGGGAAATGTCCCATTCCTGTAGTTCAGCATCGAGCCACTCGGCCAGCTTATTGGCAACCTGGGGCTGCAAGGTTCCGCTGCGGGTCCATTCTTTCAGGAAATCCTGGAAATCCGGGAGTTTGAAAAAGAAGTGCTCGGATTCCTTGGTGATCGGGGTCGCGCCTGAGATCGCCGAACGGGGATTGATCAGTTCGGCCGGTGTGTACGTGGCGCTGCAGACTTCGCAGTTATCGCCGTATTGATCTTCGGCTTTACAGTTTGGGCAAGTGCCTTTGATAAAGCGGTCGGCCAGGAATAGTTCCTTCTCAGGATCATAGGCTTGCGTGATTTCACGTGTAGCAATATGGCCCTTATCCCTGAGTGCCTTGTAAATCAGTTCGGATAACTCCCGGTTTTCTTCGGAATGCGTTGAATAATAGTTGTCGAACTCGATCAGAAAATCTGCAAAATCCTTGCGATGGTCTTCATTGACCTGTTCGATCAGTTGCTCAGACGTCATACTCATCTGCTCAGCTTTCAGCATGATCGCGGTGCCGTGCGCGTCGTCGGCACAGACATACGTGCATTTATGCCCCCTGGCTTTCTGGAAACGCACCCAGATATCGGTCTGGATGTACTCCAACAGGTGGCCCAGGTGTATCGGGCCATTAGCGTAGGGAAGCGCGCTGGTGACAAGAATCTTTCTTTGCTGAGCGGACATATTACCTTTCCGTTAATAGAGTGGAATCGAGAAACGATGGTGTGCTGGCTCTCCACCCTTAGAGCCATCTATTTACCAAATTAACTGATTGCCGGGCTATTTGTTACCTGGCCAATTATTTACCAGGCGATTCTGCCAATTGGCAATCTAAATCGAATGGGGCGGTATGATAGCGCTATGAAGGTGAATTTTCATCCGTCTTCGGATTCGGTGGAATAGATTTGCTATCGGTGACAGTCGGTCGGATATGGGCAAGCCTGATCTGGAAATACCATACCGATTTAGTATAGTATTCGCCAAAACTGAGAATGATCATCCCGCCTTAATCATGTGTCCATGTTGCGACTACATGTGTCATGAAGAGGCCAATGTGGAGATACCAATGACTGCGATCAACAAAGCCGAAGTGGAAAATGCCATTCGGGGCTATCAGGATCCTTATTTGAAAGCGGATTTATTTTCGACGGGGGCGGTCAAGTCACTGGAAATCGAAAACAATAAGGTTTCCCTGTCACTGGAATTGGGCTATCCCGCCGCGGGAATTGCCGGGGGGCTCAGGCAGATTGTATCGACAGCGATTGAAAACTGTGACGGCGTTGAATCGGCTGAGGTTGAAGTGAGCTGGGCCATCGCCCCTCATCAGGCCCAGAAAAATCTGCCTGCAGTGGCGAATGTAAAAAATATTATCGCAGTGGCCTCCGGAAAAGGTGGTGTAGGGAAGTCAACGACAGCGGTGAATCTGGCTCTGGCTTTACAGAAAGAAGGTGCAAAAGTCGGAATTCTTGATGCTGATATCTATGGCCCGAGTCAGGGGATGATGTTGGGCGTCGCCGAAGGCACCCGGCCGGAAGTGAAAGATAACCAGTATTTTATTCCTGTTAGGGCGCATGGTATTCAGGTGATGTCCATGGCGTTTCTGGTAACGGACAAAACGCCGATGGTCTGGCGTGGCCCCATGGTCAGTGGTGCCTTGCAGCAATTGCTCACCCAAAGTCAGTGGGATGATCTGGATTACTTGATTGTCGATATGCCTCCTGGAACTGGTGATATTCAATTAACGCTTGCGCAGAAAGTTCCTGTGACCGGGGCGGTCATTGTCACCACGCCGCAGGACATCGCTTTGCTTGACTGCAAAAAAGGTATTGAAATGTTCCGCAAAGTGGAGATTCCGGTGCTGGGGGTTATTGAGAATATGAGTATTCATATCTGTAGTAACTGTGGTCATCACGAACCCCTGTTTGGCGCCGGCGGCGGAGAGAGAGTTTCAGAGGAATACGATACTGACCTGCTGGGACAGTTACCTCTGCACATGACGATTCGCGAACAGACAGACTCTGGTCAGCCCACCGTTGCTGCTGAACCGGACTCAGAGGTCGGTTTAATCTATCGGGATATTGCCCGCAAGTTGGGAGCGGGCCTGTCCTTACGAGCCAAGAATCAGGCGCAGATGTTTCCGGAAATCATTGTGAAAGCAGACTAGTACTGAGGGGATTCATCCCCCTGATTATGCTTGATGCAATTGGGGGGGAATGATTGTGGAAACCTGCACTTGGTCAATTTCCGCTGTTCCAGTATCATGCGCGCATATTGTGGCAGGTTTTCATCTGTCCTGTGATTGACATTATATTAATGTGACGGCCCCTGGGTTAGTTGCATCAAAATACGAGTAGCGACATGACGATAAAAGCAGACAAGTGGATTCGGAAAATGTCTCTGGAGCACGGCATGATAGAGCCGTTCCAGGATGGGCAGGTAAGGGCATCTGAAGAGAAAGGTAAACTGATTTCATACGGCAATTCCAGCTATGGCTATGATGTCCGCTGCAGCAATGAATTCAAGATCTTTACCAACGTACATTCCGCCACTGTTGATCCCAAAGCTTTTGATTCCAAGAGCTTTGTCGATTTTGTCGGCGATGTCTGCATAATTCCTCCCAACTCATTTGCTCTGGCCCGTACCGTGGAATACTTTAGAATTCCGCGTAATGTGCTGACCATTTGTCTGGGTAAATCCACTTATGCCCGATGCGGTATCATCGTCAATGTCACCCCTCTGGAGCCTGAGTGGGAAGGGCATGTCACTCTCGAATTTTCCAATACCACCAATCTGCCGGCTAAGATTTATGCCAATGAAGGGGTTGCCCAGATGCTGTTCTTTGAGTCTGACGAAACTTGTGAAGTCAGTTACAAGGATCGTGGTGGCAAATATCTTGGGCAGACTGGCGTCACATTGCCGAAGGCCTGATCTCAGAAGCTTCGATTATCTAAGATTGTTCAGCCTGACATTGTTGGTCATGGAGTGATCCGATGGAAACTGAAGGTGTCATTAAATTTGTTCTCGATCACCAGTGGCAGGCGTTACCCGATAATATTGATATTGCAGACCTTGAGGCTGCCCGTTCTCAGCTGAAGGAACGGGGATTGATAGGGCAGGATTCTGCCCGCTACGGTGGTCTGGGATTTGGAAACCTCAGTCAGCGCTATCATGACGATCAATTTATTGTTTCCGGAAGTCAGACCGGAGAGCTCCCCGGCCTTCTCAAGCGTGACTATGCGCTGGTTGTGAAGGCGGATCTTGCGACTAACCGGATCTGGTCTCAGGGAGAAATCAAACCCTCTTCTGAATCAACCACACATGCTCTTTTATATCAATTGAGTGGGGATATCGGAGCGGTGATTCATGTGCATTCACCTGAGATCTGGCACAGGTTTGAAGACCTGGACCTGCTTTATACGCCTGAAGATGCGCCTTATGGTAGTCAGCAGTTGGTGAAGTCTGTTACTGCCTTGTGGGAACAGAAGGACCTGAAGTCCCGGGGAGTGTTTGTCATGCGTGGTCATCAGGATGGTGTTATGGCCTTTTCCGGGACGGTAAAAGGTGCTTTGGCCAATATATTGGCACTCCATCAGAAATGTGGTTTCTAGTTCTAATACTTGTCTCGTTATTCAAATAGCTATGTCATAAGGGGGCCTGTGTGGCTTCAATCAAGCACTTTAAACAACTGGAGCAGTTAAAAGGCTGGCGCCAGCAGGTATTTCTTGCAGCGCTTGCCGAACGTGCAATGCCTAATCTGGTGTTTTTTACAGATTTGTTGCAGGTGGATTTGCCTGTTTTCCCTGATCGACTGATTGAAGCTATATGGCATAGCATTGATAGTCGCGAAACAATCAAAGTCCAACCACAGATCGAAGCCCTGGAAACTCTTGATGAGGTATTGGCTGGCCGAGAGGAATACGGAGCATTGCCGGCCAGGGATGCGGTTGAGCAAATACTGAATGCTTTGGAGTCATTGCTGATGCCGGCATCGGAGCTAGCGAGGAAGGCGGCGGAGTCGAGTTTACAAACAGTCGCTTCCTTTGTGGAATTCAGTGAGGGAGAAGGTCTGGAAGAGCATAACTTGGTCATGCTGCTGGAACGGCATCCGCTTACCCGCACAGAACTGGCGTTTCAGCGCGACCTTGTGGGAATGCTGAAGAAAGCGCCGGTGCCTAATGCATCATTATTAAGAGAGTTCCGCACGCTTGCAGCTCAGGATGGCGTTAGCAATATTGGGATTGCGCTGCAGGATGAAGAGGAATAGTTTGGGATTCAAAGGGCCATAAGTCCGAAATAGAGCGCGCGAAAGTGATCCTGATGCGCACATGATAATAAAGCACTGCACGAGTAAGAGAGGTAAATCATGCGACTTTCAGAGTTTGGGACCAAGTTTACCCAGGAAGCGGGAATAAACTCCCTAATGGAAGATCTTGGTAACGCCCTGGCTGATGGTAATATGATTATGATGGGTGGGGGGAATCCCGGCCTGGTGCCTGAAGTCCAGGAAGTGTTTCAGCAGGAGCTGCGTCGAATCACGGATAACCCGGATGAATTCCGCAAACTTACCGGCATTTATGACCCTCCTCAGGGTGAGAAGCAGTTTATTCAATCCCTTGCTGATTTATTTTCGCGGGAATATGGCTGGCCGATAGGTCCTGAGAATATTGCTCTCACCAATGGCAGTCAGTCGGCGTTCTTTATTCTGTTCAACCTGTTTGCTGGTAGGTATGGTGACGGCACCAGCAAAAAAGTACTGTTACCTATGACACCTGAGTACATAGGTTATGCGGACTCGGGGCTGACCCAGGATTTCTTTGTCTCCACTCGTCCCACGATTGAAATGCTGGACGAGCACCGGTTCAAATATCATGTGGACTTCGACAATCTTCAGATCGGAGATGATATTGGAGTCATGTGTGTGTCCAGGCCCACTAATCCTACCGGAAATGTGTTGACCGATGATGAGATGGCTCACCTCATTCAGCTTGCCAGGCAACATGATCTGCCGTTGATTGTCGATGGTGCCTATGGTTTGCCATTTCCTGATCTGGTATTTACCGATGTTAAGCCGGTTTGGGATGATCACCTTGTGCTCTGCCTGAGTCTGTCCAAGCTTGGATTGCCTGCGGTGCGTACCGGAATTGTCATTGCCAAGCCGGAGGTGATCAAGGCTGTCGCTGGAGTCAATGCGATCATTAATCTTGCTCCTGGAAGTTTTGGGGGGATGCTGGCCAATTCGATGGTGAGCAGCGGTGAAATCCTGCGTTTAAGTACGGAAGTGGTAAAACCTTTTTATCAGCAGAAGGCGCAGCGCGCATTTAATGTCCTGAGTCAGCACCTGGATGGCTTGCCGTTTGCGCTGCATGATCCTGAGGGTGCGATGTTTCTCTGGTTGTGGCTCCGGGACCTCCCTATCTCGAGTAAGGCGTTGTATCAGCGACTGAAGCAACGGGGCGTGTTAGTCGTGTCTGGTCATTACTTTTTTCCTGGTCTCGAAGACGACTGGGATCATACTCGACAGTGCCTGAGAATCACCTACTCGCAAGATGATGCTTTGGTGGAAAAAGGTCTGGTATTGATGGCTGATGAAATTCGTAAAGTATACGCGGGTGAGTAAAGTCGAAACCTGATGTCGTTTCAGGCGGGAGTGTTGTCAGGGAGGCAGGTTACTTGATCCTGGGTTCAAATATCTGGTCGCCAACCTGGGCTTTCTGCAACACAATCTGGTACTTTTCTCCATCAGGTTCAACTTGAGACATTTTTACCAATAGGTAGCCTTGTTGTTGGGCAAACCATAGCTTGGTTTGCCTTGAACTGTCCGGTTCGCGAATTTTTTCAACCACGACACAGGGAAAAGAGGAATTTTCTCCCTGAAGCGATTCTTCACCTGTCACCGCAAATACGAACTCCCTGAGTCTGCCTTTGTCTGCCACGGTGTAGTGCATTTCTTCTTTGCCACGTGCTAAATCAAGTCTTAGTTGTAACTGGTACCCTAGTCTGTCAAGTGTCAAAGGAGGGATAGAGATGGTCCTGCTGTCGTTATTGATGTCGTAGCGAACCTGTTTTGACTGCCAGTCAAAGCTGGCGTTGGATTGCTTGGATTTGACCCAGCCACTGCGTTCATAGTTGTATTTTATCGGTAGTAATTGAGAGTCATTCCATTGGAAATGGAGCGTCTCAGATATGTCCACAATGAATGAGCTCACATCAAATCGGTATTGCCAGTCACCATTTTCCAGTTTCTCAAGTGTTCTGATGGCGCTGCCTCGAATCGGTACTCCTTTCTTATAAGATGCCCGGTACTCTGCCCGGGTGGCAAGTAGAATGTGTTGTCCCTCGGAAGGTGGTGAGGGATGTGCACTATCCGTTGTTTCTGCCTGGGTGTGAAGTGACGTCAGGACAAGAGAGAAAAGAGCGGCAGGGAGAAGTCGCCAGCCGGTGAGGGGCGGTGCAGTTGTGCGAATTGAGCGCGATCCCATATAGTTTCTGGGTCTGACCTTTATCGTTATTTTTAATAACCATAGGCCTCCCCGGAGCTGACTGCAAGTCAGGAGGCTCCGGGATATGAGATCGACATTTTATAAAAAACCAGGTTTGAGCGCAGCTTAGGATTCTGCGTTGCTTATGACAATACCGGAAGAGGGTAATTTCTGGCCGTCAAGGAGTGCTGAGTTGTTCTCCATGGTCAGGCGCTCCTCGCAATACCAGCGCACCGCTTCAGGATAGATCAGGTGCTCTTGCAGCTGGACTCTTGTGGCCAGGGTCTCTGGAGTGTCACCGTGAAGCACTGGAACCTCTGCCTGCACGATATTCGGGCCTCCGTCCAGTTCCTCCGTAACGAAATGGACAGTAACACCGTGCTTTGTGTCGCCGGCTTCCAAAGCTCTTTTATGGGTATGCAGGCCCTGGTATTTGGGAAGCAGAGAGGGGTGAATGTTGAGCATTTTACCCTGGTAATGGCGTACGAACTCTGGTGTCAGAATACGCATGAAGCCTGCCAGCACCACCAGATCCGGTCGATAGGCATCAATACCTGCCTGAAGGGCCTGGTCAAAAGATTCTCTTGAATCGTATTCTTTGTGATCCAAGGTTATCGCGTCGATGCCGACCTTTTGGGCGCGCTCCAGGCCGAAGGCTCCCGGTCTGTTGCTGATGACAGCAACAATGTTGCCGGGAAATGTATTGCGGGCCTGGGCATCAATGAGTGCCTGCAGGTTGCTGCCGTTGCCGGATATCAGTACCACAATCCGGCGTGGTGAAGATTGCCTGTCAGTCATTACTGGGGCAGTCCCTTCAGCTCAACAAGTGGTTCATCGGATTGGTGTTCAGCAATGTAACCAATCTCGTAGACCTCTTCCCCGGCATTTTGCAGAATCTCAATGGCGCTGTCTTTACTCTCTGCTGGAACAACCAATGCCATACCGATACCGCAGTTGAAAGTACGGTACATTTCAGTCCAGTCCACATTGCCCTGTTGTTGCAGCCATTCAAAAAGCGGTGGCAGTGTATAGCTGTCAAGGTCGATCACGGCTTTGGCGTTCTTGGGGAGAACCCTTGGGATATTTTCCAGGAAGCCTCCGCCAGTGATGTGAGACAGGGCGTGAACCGGTGTCTGCCTGATCAGTTCCAGCAGTGGTTTGACATATATCCGGGTTGGCTTGAGCAGGGCTTCTCCGAGTGTGCCTCCCTCGAAAGTAGCTGTCAGGTCAGCATTGCTGACTTCTACAATCTTGCGTACCAGAGAATAACCGTTTGAGTGAACACCAGAGGAGCTTAAGCCGAGAATAACATCACCTGGTTTGACCAACTGCCCGTCGATGATTTTTGATTTTTCAACAATGCCGACACAGAATCCTGCCAGGTCATAATCCTCGCCTTCGTACATTCCCGGCATCTCTGCGGTTTCGCCGCCGATGAGTGAGCAACCGGCCTGAAGACAGCCTTGCCCAATGCCCTCGACAACAGTCGTGGCAATATCCACCGAAAGCTTGCCGGTTGCATAATAATCCAGGAAAAATAAAGGTTCAGCGCCTTGTACGATCAAGTCATTGACGCACATGGCAACTAGGTCAACCCCAATGGAATCATGCATGCCGAGTTGCATCGCCAGTCGCAGTTTGGTGCCAACGCCATCAGTACCGGAGACCAGAACAGGTTCCTGATAGCCTTTGGGGATTTCAAACAGGGCTCCAAATCCGCCCAGGCCCGCCAGAACTTCTGGGCGGCGGGTGGCTTGCGCCGCACCTTTAATACGCTCGACCAGTGCATTACCTGCATCAATATCAACGCCGGCATCACGGTAACTGAGGGAAGGTTTGTCTGTCGGTGCGGTCATGAGGATCAGTGCTCTCTGTAGGGGTTAACAAGAAGGTCGCGTATTTTAGCAACTGAAGCAGGGGAGTTCTATTACTGACAGTAACTATTTCCACGGGTTTCTGCCTGGTCCGATGGTCTGTGCCTATCTGTTGGGGATGTAAGAGGTCCGCTCAATCGGATTGCCGGCGGTCGGTCGGTGGCTCCATATCCGAAGATGTCGAAACTAAAACCGCTTTAATAGTGGCCCGGGGGGAAATAGTGTATGCTTCCCGGATTTGCATAGTTTCGGCGAGGAATAACTTTCAAATTCCGCAAGTTATGAAAAGTTGTCTCCTGAGTCGGTCGGCCGTATGAGTTTGTAATGTTGGAAGCAAAAGTGACTACCCTGTTTATTCAAAAGCTATCAACACCATTTTATAGCTGGTTATCCAGAGTAAGTATGTCCACCCGAAAAGCGTGGCGAGGTACCCTGGCGGTGTTATTGGTGGGTTGTCTATTTCAGACACATGCCTTTGCTGTTCCTGTGCGTGGTCTTTATGAAGCCCACATTCCTGTGGCCGATCAGTCTTCAGATGCGAGACAGGAAGCACTGAATGCAGCCCTTGAGCAAGTAGTTGATCGAGTAACCGGGACGCCTTACTGGAGAGATGTATACTCTCCGGCAGATCTGGTGTCGAACAGTCAGCGATTGCTGGAGCAATATAGTTATTCTCGCAATGACCGTCCGTCGGACGGTCTGCCGTGGATTTTTAATGCCAAGTTTTCAGGAAGCGCCCTGGCCCAATTACTCGCGAGACAGGGTTTACCTGTATGGGGGCAGAGCCGTCCACAGACATTGTTCTGGATTGCCTTGGATGAACGAGGTGTGCGTGATGTGGTTGCTGAACCTCAGGAAAGGCCGATGGTTGAATATCTCCAGTCGGCAGCAAGACACTGGGGGCTTCCCATCCTGCTTCCGTTAATGGATCTGGAAGATTCCGCCACATTGAACGTATCAGATTTGTGGGGCTTTTTTGCCGGCCCTGTTGAAGCAGCCTCGACACGATACAGCAGTGATGCTGTGGTCATGGCTCGTGTCTATCAGGATAATGCCGGTCGCTGGACTGGGCGATGGCAATTGCGGGTGAACGGCCAGTCGTTAAGTCAGGGGGAAATTGAAGCGCAGGGACAGGAAGAGTGGGCACAGACGCTCATGGCTGAAGTCGCCTCTGCACAGGCCAAAAAATATGCAATTACGCTGGATGAGAGTGCTGCGAATCTGGTCAAACTTGAAGTGACCAACGTTACCAGTTTCCGGGACTATGTAGACGTTTCCCGGATGTTACAGAAGTTGGCCCCGGTGAAAAGGGTAGAGCCGTTTTTTATGAGCCGCGATGTCGTCCGTTTCGAGCTTTCATTGAACTCTGTACCTGAGCAGCTTGAAGAGCATATTGCATTGCAGGAAAAGTTGCGTCCGGTATTGGGAGATGGGGGACAGGAGGAAATCGGCTATTGGCTCTACTATCAATGGGGTGGCAGCCAGTAGAGCGGTCAATGGAGAGGCAGCCGATAGAGCACTTAACTGGAGGCCGATAAAGAATTTGTGTCGAGCCTCTCTAATGTAGAGCTGAGTTTGTCAGTGATTGCCTGCCTGCTTGGCGCTACAATGCCTGTTGTATCATGATGAATATTGGTGTCACTGACGAACAGCGGCACTGAATTAATGCCGCTGGCCCAATTGCTCACAGGCAGGATTTTGCTTTGAGTCGGGTGGTGGCGTTGAATCGGTGTGCCTGGGGTCGATAAACGGAGCGGGATCTGTTGCATATACCCTGGAGGCAACTCCCTAATGCCATTACGCTACTGCGTATTTTACTGGTAGTGCCGATTGTTTACTGCCTGGCCAGGGAATGGTATCGGGATGCTTTGTGGTTGTTTTTAATTGCTGGTGTTTCGGATGGTTTGGATGGCTTTCTTGCCCGGACTTTCCATTGGAGTAGCCGCTTTGGGGCGATAACGGACCCTCTGGCCGATAAGGCCTTGCTGGTATCCGTGTTTGTAGTGCTGACCTTGAATGGGTTACTTCCGTGGTGGCTCATGGTGCTTGTATTTGTCCGGGATCTGATTATTGTGATCGGTGCTTTGGCGTATCATATGATGTTGGGGAGTTATTCAATACGTCCCAGTATTTGGGGGAAATTGAGTACTTTCACTCAGATCACCTATGTATTGGTAGTTGTTTTTTACTATGCAGGGCTGCCCATGCCGGCCCTCGCGGTGGAGTTGGGGGTCTGGGCAGTGGCTGCTGTGTGCTTGGTCAGCGGAAGTCATTATGTGACTAGTTGGGGGCGAAAATACTGCCTTGAACGCTCCAGGACGACTACCTGAGTTTATTTGGATTCAGTTGATAGACGCATGTCGAATAACTCTAATAATTCATCATTGACTCAGCTTGCGCTGAATCTCTCTTCCAACCCTTCAGCAGAGTTGGAAAATTATGTTGAGCCCGACGGAGGGCAGGTCGTCGCCACGGTCAGGAACTTTCTGGCTTCACCGGCGGAGACGATCTTGTTTATTTCTGGCGAAGGTGCGACCGGAAAAACTCATCTATTGCTGGCGGCAAGTCAGTTATATGAGACGGGAGAGGCGTTTTATCTGCCGTTCACCGAATTGATTTCAATGGATCCGGCCGTTTTGGAAGGGCTGGAGCATTGTCGGTTGTTGTGTCTTGATGATCTGGACAGGGTTGCCGGCCATCCTCAGTGGGAAGAGGCATTGTTCCATTTATTCAATCGTTGCCAGCAGCAACAGTCGCAGTGGATTGCCAGCGCCAACAAAACTCCCGGTAATTTAACCTGGCACCTGCCAGACCTGAAATCCAGGTTGGGCTGGGGGATTACTATCAAGCTCCCTGCTCTGGATGAAGTATTGCGTTTACAGGTGCTGGAGCAGCAGGCGCAACACTTTGGTTTTTTCCTGTCCGACGAGGTCAAACAGTTCATTATTAGAAGAGCACCCAGAGATCTTGGGTCGCTGACCAGCTTATTGAAGAAAATTGACCGGGCATCCCTGGAAGAGAAGAGAGCGATAACAGTCCCATTTGTTAAATCGATTACAGGGTGGTGACTCCGACGGTCAGTAGATGAGTTCTGCGGTACGCCTGGAAATATATCGGAAGATAGAGTACAACTTTTGGCTCATAATATATTTGTCTCATAATAAAGTTGTCTCAAAAAACGATACCACAAATGGCGACCTCCAATTTGCCGGTCGCTGGAGACGTGCCAATCAGGACATCCGGGGGATATATGCGCAGAGTGATATTCAATCAGAAAGGTGGAGTGGGCAAGTCCAGCATCACTTGCAACCTTGCTGCCATCAGTGCTGAACAGGGTTCCAAGACGTTAGTTGTTGATCTTGACCCGCAGGGAAATTCAAGTCTTTACCTATTAGGAAAACCGCCTGCCGAGTTGAAGGATACCGTTGCTGACTTTTTCGAGCAGTCTGTTGCCTTCAATATATTTAATAAGAAAACCGACGATTTTATCCATGCCACCCGTTTTCCGGGGCTTTTTGTGATGCCGGCAAGTCCAGAGCTAGACTATCTGGAACGTAAACTGGAAGCCAAGCATAAGATTTACAAATTGAGAGATGCGTTGATCAAGTTGGGGGAAAGCTTTGATCGTATCTTTATCGATACTGCCCCTGCATTGAATTTTTATACCCGGTCAGCCCTTATCGCGGCGCAACGCTGTTTGATTCCGTTTGACTGTGATGATTTCTCGCGTCAGGCACTTTACACCATTCTGGGAGAAATTCAGGATTTGCAGGAGGATCACAATCCTGATCTGCAGATTGAGGGGATTCTTGCCAATCAGTTTCAGCCAAGAGCGACACTACCCAGAAAAATTATCAATGATATGACCGAAGAAGGGTTGCCGGTATTGCCTGTGCAATTGAATTCTTCGGTCAAAATGAAAGAATCACATCAGGCTCATGAACCATTGATATACATGGCGCCTAAACATCCTTTGACCCTGCAGTTTATAAATCTCTACCAGGCTTTGCAGGGTGAAAACGTTACCGCGGAGGTTAACTGAAGTTGTCGGATAGCAGAGTTTTCCAGGAGCTGGCTGATGTGCTCCTGGATATGGAAGCAGAGTTGCGCAGGTTGGAGCTTTGGCGCAGTGAGCCACCTTCGGCAGAAGCCTTGAGGAGTCAGCAACCGTTCTGTATTGATACTCTGGAATTCCATGAGTGGCTGCAGTTCATTCTGATATCTCGGATGAAGGTGATTCTCGAAGCCGATGCGCCTTTACCTCAGGCCAGTGGTATCGTGCCCATGGCGGAAGAGGCCTATAAAGAGAATATTGAGCAAATGACAGTGTTGCTTGAGGTCATACAGCGCTTTGATGATCTGATTACTGAGTATCACGGAGATCCGTTGGTCTGATTCAGTGATGCCGGAAGGCGCAAAGTCATCCGCTATTAATGTGTTGTCAATTCAGCAATGTTTGCCTGATGAACTCCCGAACCGTGGGTATGACCTCTTCCTCAAACCAGGGGCGCTGTTTCAGCCACAGAGTATTACGGGGAGAGGGGTGCGGCAAGGGAATGTATGTGGGGAACCACTGCTGCCAGTTTCTGACATTGTCTGACAGCAACTTCCCTGCATCGGGCAAGTAGGCGCGCTGGGCATATTGGCCTATTAACAGCGTTGTTTTTACCTCAGGCATTAATTTCAGCGCTCTGTCATGCCAAGCTTCACGGCATTCGGGCCTGGGAGGAAGATCTCCGCTTTTGCCTTTTCCCGGATAGCAATATCCCATTGGCATGATGGCAACGCGGGCTGTGTCATAGAAGACGTCATCGGTTATTCCCAGCCATTTCCGCAATCGTACTCCACTCGGATCATTCCAGGGGATGCCGGTGGCATGAACTCTGGTTCCAGGTGCCTGGCCTATTACCAGTAGCCGGGCTGTTGATGAGAGTCTCAAGACAGGATTCGGTTCCAGGTGTTCTTCACAGATCCTGCACTTGCTGATTTCTGACAGGAGCCGGTCCAGTAGTTCAATTCTTTCGGTCATTTGGGGCATTTCTGTTGCGTTGTCGAAAAAAATAGAGGGCAGATAGTCTCTGAAAATGTCAACGGGGTCGCAAGGGGGACATTGCTGGTTCCTGACAAGTATTGAAAGGGTATTCTGCCTCTACCTCATATCGGGAGCCTTGTTCTGCGGTATGGCTGCTAAAAAGTGCAATTTTGCCAACATTGAACTGTAGGGGCAGTTCCGGAATATGGGCAAAATCTGGCTTCAGTCGATGGTTGATCCTGGCGAGAGTGATATGCGGACGGTATTGTCTGTTCTCCAGTGGGAAACCAATCCTATGTGCCGCTGCTGCGACTTCATCATGCAGTCTGGTCAGCTCACTAGATTCCTGTATTTCCATCGTCAGGCACCTTGGTCGCCGGGAAGAGGGGAATAATCTAATTCCTGCAGTGCTCAGCTTTATATCATCGAATTCTTTGCAGATCTGGCTGATATCTGGTGTCAGAGAGGAAAGTGTGTCGATAGATGTCTCACCCAGAAACAGTAAAGTGATATGAAGCTGCTGACGGGATTGCCAGCGCAGAAGAGAAAGTTTCATGGCATGAGTTTGCTTGAGATATTGAATATGCGCACTAATAAGACTCACAATCTCTGGCTCGGGGGTGATGCCTAGAAAACATCGCATGGCTGAATCAGGCTCCCCGCCTCTGGCGCTGTTTGAGCTCTTCCATGAGCCTCAGTTTCTGTTCATTGGTCAGGGAATGCCAATCCAGGATCTCCTGCAACGTCCGCTTGCAGCCACAACACACATCATATTGGTCCAGGCAGCAATTGCGTATGCAGGGATTCAGAGTCTTGGACGGAGGCTGGTGACGGTCCCGCATCATCAGCTTTCCAGGGGAAGATGTATCTGATTACCCTCAGCAGAGACCTTCCCATGTTTTAAGCCGTCAAAGAAGTTAGGTAGTGTAATGGACGGCATGGGATGTGCGTATAAATGTCCCTGTACCAGTCGAACGCCGTTGTTCCTGAAAAAAGCTTCCTGATCCGTTGTTTCCACACCTTCAATAATCACCTTGATATTCATTTTGTGGGCAATGGCTACGAGTGTTTCAGATATCGCCATATCGATATCCTGTCCGGGAACGTTACGCACCAGTGCTCTGTCTATTTTAAGTGCATCCACCGGTAATCTGGCCAGTGTTGAAACGGAGGATAATCCTGAGCCGAAGCTGTCGACGGTAATCTGAAGCCCCAGCGATTTCAGTTGTTCCAGGCGTTCTTCTGCCTCCTGCTGGTTGTGCAGTAGAACAGATTCGGCGATTTCCAGGCTAATATAAGTGGGATCAACCCTGGTTTCACTCAGCGCTGTTGCCAGCGTGTTTAGCAGTTCCGGGTGGTAGAACTGACGGGGCGAAATATTGACAGCCACTTTAACAGGGTGTTGGCTCATTGCCTGAATTGCGCGACACTGAAGGCAGGCATTGTATATGACCCATTGTCCCAGTGCCGGTAGCAGACCGCACTGTTCGGCGACGTCGATAAACTCAATGGGGGCCAGAATGCCTCGGGTCGGGTGTTTCCAGCGAAGCAAGGCTTCAAGGCCAATAACCCGGGCGCTCTCCAGGTCAATCTGTGGTTGGTAATAAATGTCGAACTGATGCTGCTCTATTGCTGCCCGAAGCTCTTGTTCGGTGTTCAGCAGCAGTTCCAATTCATCATTCATTTCTTTTCGATAGAGCTGAATGTTGTTGCGGCCAGCGCTTTTGGCTCGATACATGGCCATGTCTGCATTTTTGAGCAGGACGGAATAATCCTTACCATCCCTTGGTGCCAGCGTGATACCGATACTGGTAGTGATGACTAATTGCTGGCTGGGAAGGTTGATCGGCTGGATGATGCTCTCCAACAGGTTACGGCCGACACGGAGGCAACCTTCCTCACCATTGACCTTGTTAAGTAAGATGGCAAACTCATCACCTCCTAGGCGGGCAATCGTGTCTTCTTCACGGATACACATTTTAAGCCGGCGGCAAATCTCTTTTAATAATTCGTCACCGGCATCATGGCCCAGAGTGTCATTGATTCGTTTGAAGTGGTCGATATCAAGACTGATCAGACCGACTTCGTTTTGGTGACGAACAGCCTGCTTCAGGGCTTGGGTGCAGCGATCCTCGAAAAGCCTGCGATTAGCGGCTCCGGTGAGTACATCGTAGTGGGCTAGAAAATGGAGTTGGTTCTGAGTTTGTCTGATCGGGGTGATATTCTGGCCTACCAGGACAACTTGTGGGTGTTCGTCCTCCTCATCCACGACTCGGTTGATGTTCCAGAGCATGACGTGTTTGCTGCCGTCCAGGGCGTTTGCTTCGGTTTCAAAGTTCTCGACTGGAATGCCGGTTTCTAACACCTTTTTGATTTTCCACTCTGTTTCATCTCTGAATTCCGAGGGAACAAACCCTTCGATGTAGCTTCTGCCGTAGATATCCTCGCGGTTATATCCAAACAGGCGGGCTGCGGCATCGTTCCATTGCAGGATTCTGAATTCGTTATCCATGACCACGATAGGGCTGCCGGCGGTTTCTATCAATGCCCTGTAGCGGCGTGAACTCTGGCGGAATGACTTCTCTGCCTTTTGTCTAATGGCTACTTCGTTCTGCAGTTCGTAGTTGGTCATTTCAAGATCACGGGTGCGCTGGATGACCATTTCTTCCAGCCGGTTTTCCAGCTCGACGCGATCAGCAGTGAGTGCCCCGAGGTAATAGCTGGAGAATACAAAGACTGCTACCTCCAAATGCAGAAGATTCAGAATGTTCAATTCCATGGCTGGAGGATAGAGATGAAGTGCCGCTAGCACTGTAATGCCGGCAACGGATGCTGCCAGATTACTGTAGTATTGTGTGAATCTGAGGTTGGACCAGATGAGCAATGGTAAAAGGGCGAAAATCAGAAATCCGCCCATTTCAGTAATAAGTTGGCCGACAGTGAGCAGCAGTCCCATCCAGGCAACCACTTCAACAAAACGGTCCTGTAGGAGTCGGGATAGAAGTTCTGACTTGCGTTTTGCTGAGTAAGCCGGAAACCCTATCAGGGTGGGTAAGGCTGTGGACAGGAAAAGCATGGCAAGCAGTGAAAAAAGATCATACTTGCCTGGGAGTAATAGTGTGAAACCAAGTCCGGCCAGGCTTGAACAGGCCGCAGTACTAACCAGCAGGCTGATTAAAAATCTGAGAATAGTGGACTCAGCGCGGTGGTCCGGTTCCTCGGGGGTGAGCCAGGAGTATGCCCTGTAAAAAAGGTAAGACTGAAAGGCAACAAAAGCGGTGGAGAGTCCGGTAATGGAAGCGGCTTCCGACAGCGAGGCGGTCAGGTAAGACTGTCCGGCCGCAATTCCCGAGATCAGGGCCAGAAGGCCACCTGCCCACACAGCCGAATTGTTGTGGTGAAAATACAGTAAGGCTATCACTGCTGAAGCGGGAAACAGCAGTGGAGGGTAACCGGCGTTAAAAGAAAATAAAGCTGTGGTCAGGGCCAAAGCAATACCAGCTGCCAGCAGAACCAGGCTGCTGCCATGAAAAGTTCCCTTTTTGGGTGGCTCTTCCTGAACATGATGAGACGTATTCGGCATAGATTCCTTGGGATAAAAGGGATCACCTTTCACCACTCCTGGCTGAGCCCGCGAGGATGGGCGGGCTAAGTCAATCCTTTGTCTTCTTAGCACTGTTTTTATAAGGTCTGGGATCGGCTGATCCCAGCTAATTTAGTTTAGCAGATGTCTATGTGCAAGGATCACATATCCTGAAATAAATGTCAGGTTCTAATCGTTGTCAGGTCGCGTTTCCGGAGCATTCTGTTGGCCTCAGGGTTGGTGCTCTTCCATGCGCATGGACAGATCAATTGCATGGCAGTGTTTTGTCAGAGCTCCTATGGAAATAAAGTCAACGCCGGTTTCGGCGATAGCAACCAGGGTTTCGTCACTTATCCCGCCGGAGGCTTCCAGTTTTGCTCTGTTGGCAGTTAATGCAACGGCCTTGCTCATGGACTCCAGATCAAAGTTATCAAGCATAATGATATCTGCGCCGGCTGATATCGCCTCTTCAAGCTGTTGAAGTGTTTCCACTTCAACTTCAACAGGTTTGCCGGGGGCAATTTTTTTGGCTTCAGTTACAGCTTTTTGAATGCTGCCGCACGCCATGATGTGATTTTCTTTAATCAGAAAAGCATCCCAGAGACCGATACGATGATTTTGGCACCCTCCACAACGAGTTGCGTACTTTTGAGCAACCCGCAGACCAGGGAGGGTTTTTCTGGTGTCCAGAATACGGGTCTTGGTGTGGGATATCTTGTCGACATAATGACGAGCCGCTGTAGCAGTACCAGACATGGTTTGCAGAAAGTTCAGGGCTGGTCTTTCGGCTGTCAGCAAGGCTCTTGCATTACCCTTCACAGTAAATAGTCGACTATTTGCTGCCACTTGATCGCCGTCTTTGGCGGACCATTCAATAGAAGTGCTACTGTCCACCTGATGAAAAACCTCTTCTACCCAGGACTGGCCACAGAGTACGGCTGGTTCTCTGGTAATGACGTGAGCTGTGGCGGTGGTATCTGCTGCGATAAGCATTGCTGTAATGTCACCATCACCAACATCTTCCCGCAGTGCTTTGGTTGCGTCTTCTTTTATTGCCAGAGGGATTAAATCATCAAGAAGGTTCATATTGGCAGTCTTTCCAGATTTCAGGGATTAGATAAGGTGTATTCAAATACTGATTGCTGAGTTCTTCCAACAGGGCAAAGTTACTCGGAGCGAAGTATTAATTGATTGCCTTGCTGAGTAAACGATAAATATCGCAAAGCACTCATACCCAGTAACACTTCCTGGTCATCCATGCCGGGGAGTATGGTGGCGTGGACTTCGCGCAGGGTAAATGGGCCTAATTGCAACTGATCGATCACTGTTCGCGTTGCTCTGCTCGAGCCGTTGGCGGTCTGTACCCGGGTGGAGCCGAGCTCAGGCAGATTCAGTGAGCTGGCCATGGAGGCGGGAACAGCAACTACTGTCGCTCCTGTGTCTACCAGGAATTCCACTTCCTGGCCATTGATCTTTCCTGTAAACAGGTAATGGCCAAATCGATTCCGCTGTAATACCAGTTCTTCCCGGCCATCTTCTCCGCTCACAATTTCCAGCGTCTGGTTAGGATTGCGCTGGTGGTCTTCCCACATTCCAAACAATTGAGTGAGTAGTAACAGTCCTACGATCCAGGCTGCTGCCATCATCCATTTGCCGGTTTGACTGGGGCTTGGGCTTTCCGGATTCATCACTGGCTCCAAAAATACAACGGCGGCCATTGTACCTGATTGTCTGTAAGGCAGAAATCCTTCGCGAGATGTGTTGATTAATCATGTTTAACGCGTCAAAACCTCACGAAACCCTCATTCCCTGGGAAGTTGGACGGGTGAATTAAAAAAAGAATGTGAATTAGATCGCGCAGCTACATTTTGCAACAAACGTCGACATTATGACGGTATATACTCCATCCTAAGTCGAAATATTGTCGCAACCTGACAAATTTTGTCAGCTAAACTTATATATAGGGATGCTTGATCGGGCATACTGGAGTTCAAAAATGTCGCAGGGTACAAAAGTTGTACAGCTTGACAGCCACCGCGCTGATCAGGGAGCCGGAAAAGGGGTGAAGTTACCTGGCCCCTTGGAAAAGCTCCGTGATCGCTGCGGTGAACATCTGCGTAAATTGATGGTGCGTCTGTTTGACCAGATGGACGATACCTATTTTGATCTGGCCGATCAGGCAACCAGCAATGCTCAGCAATCCAACTATTTTGATGCGATGAGAGAGCTTCGGCTCAAAAAGAATCGTATCACAGCCCTGCTTGTGCAGGGATTTATACGTGACTTTCAGTTCCGCGACAGCAAGGATAAAAGCAAGAACAAAAAAGCACCAGTGGATATGGAGAACCTGTCTCTGGTGCAGGACGATGCTCTTGAAGAACAGGTTGCAGTTGACCACATGATCAACCGGTTTCAGTCGGAATCCGGGAAAGAGCTGGAGCATTTGAGCCTGCGAATAGATGCTTTGATGGCTACAGTTGATGTGGATGATCAGAATAACCCGCTAGGCCCGGCCTGCATCACCCGGAATTTTGCGTCCGCGTGCACAGATCTTGAGATGGATATCAAGGCTAAGCTGGTCTTTTTTAAATTGTTCGAGAAGCATGTACTGGCCCATCTGAAGTCAATGCTTGAAGCTTCCAACAAATACCTTATGGAGCAAGGCGTTATACCGGATATGTCGGTTGTGCGTCCAGTTCCTGCACCGCGTTATCATGGCCCCGTTGGCAGACGTCATGATCAAAGACCGATGGATCAGGACATGTATGTGCCCAATGAAATGGGTGGGCATCTTGTGGATTCATATGACGGCGTTCCTATGAGTGACGGGGTGACAGTCGATCCACTGGAACTGATCAGTCAGACTCAACGTCGCCCGTCGCTAAGCGGTGCAGCCCAATTGCCATTGCTGCAGCAGGGAACCCTGCTGAGCCTGCTTTCCACGGCTCAGCAGCATAACTCAAGGCTTCCAACGGTTTCCAACGGCCTGGTTGATTACACCCGGTTGCTTGAAAGAATGGTCAGGAATGATCAGGGGCAAGCCAGAGCGCGAGTCGGCGATAGCCACCAGGATGTCATGAACCTGGTTAACATGTTGTTTGAGTACATTCTAAGTGACCAGCAACTGCAGTCTTCCGTGAAAGCGCTGATTGCCCGCCTGCAGATTCCAATTGTCAAGGTTGCCTTGCTGGACAAGACTTTCTTTAATCAAGGTGGCCATCCGGCCCGGAAGCTGCTGAACGAGTTGGCAACGGCAGCCATCGGCTGGACCGAAAAGTCTTCCGGTGGCAACGACCCGTTCCTGAATAAGCTGGAAGAAGTGGTCCTCAGGCTTCTCAATGAATTTGAGAGTGATCTGACCATATTCGACGAAATTCTAGATGATTTTCATAAATTTCAGGAAAGCGAGAAAAAACGTCGCCAGTTAGTTGAGCAGAGAACCCGTGACTCAGAAGTTGGTAAGGCGAAATCTGAGGCTGCCAAAAAAGAAGTGCAGGAAGTACTGAATCAGTGTCTGGAGGGTGTTTCAGTGCCTGATCTGGTATTGGAGATTCTGCGCGAAGGCTGGAGCAGCTACATGGTGCTGTTGCATCTGAAATACGGCACTGAGCACGAACAGTGGAATGATTCACTGGCGACAGTCGATTCTCTCATCAATCCGACCAATCTGAATGGTGAAGCTGAACCTCTTGATATGGACGCAGTAGAAAGTGTGCTCGCGAAACTGAAGGAAGGTCTTTCTCAGACGGCCTTTAAACCGTTTGATCTGGACAAGTGTTTGCAGAAACTTGAAGCGGATATTGTCGATATTGCCCAGAAACGTCTTGCTACAGAAGTGGCGTTTGAAGAGGAATGCCACGCTGATTCGGAATCAGATCATGAGGATTTTGAGTCTGCTGTTCTTGGGGCGCTTGATTTGGGTGACCTGGAGGAAGTGGCTCAGAATATAGATGAGATCGAGCAGGAAGATGGTATTGAAGATGCTGCCAGCGTTATATCCGCAGCCTCGGACCAATCATTGATAGAGCCCTCAGAAGTAGAAGCATCACAGAGTACCCCTGTAACCAGGCAGAACCCTGGTACAGAAGAAGTCGTGACGGCTTCAGCGAAGATTGTTCTGGTGGAAGAAGAGTCGGATGCGGAAGTTGAAGAAACTGCTGATGAGAAAACGTTGCAACTTGTTGACCGGCTCAGAATTGGATCCTGGGTTGAAGTCAACGAGGGTGAAGAAAAGAAATACCGTTGCAAGCTGGCTGCAATCATCCAGACCACTGAAAAGTACATCTTTGTGAACCGTATGGGTGTAAAAGTGATGGAGAAAAGTCGTCTTGGATTGGCAATGGCACTGAAGACTCAGACTATGGCAATGCTGGATGACGGCTTACTGTTTGATCGCGCACTGGAATCAGTGATAGGTACCCTGCGCTCCAATAAGCCCAAGAAACAGGAAGCCTGATACGGATTTGCTATTTCTGAAGTCCGGGGAAGTAGAAAAAACGGGAGCTTAAGCTCCCGTTTTTTATGATTTAACTGACGGCAAGCTTTTATCTGCTATCAAATTCACCTATCTTTCAATACCGCAGTCTGATGAATTACCTGTTAAGGTTGTAGGGGTCTCTGTTAAACCTCTTTAGTTATCATTTCTGCGTCAAAAGTTGACTCTACCGACAATTATCAGAAGCACCTTAACATCGGCAGATAATGCTTGTTATTTTTTGACTGTGGGACTGAATTCGGAATAGATAGAAGCAATATGAAGCAGACAACACCAACTGAAACTGAGATTTTATCTGATGGTTGGTTTCGCAGTGTTAGAAGGGTGGAGTCTCCCAATTATAACCGGCGACCTGAAGGCCGTGGGATTGATATGATCGTGGTGCATAATATCAGTCTTCCGCCTGGGCAGTTTGGTGGCCCCCATATCGAACAATTCTTTCAGAACAACCTTGACCGGAATGCCCATCCTTATTTTCGGGACATTGCCGGAATGGAAGTTTCTGCACACTTTCTGATTCGCCGTAATGGTGAATTGGTTCAGTTCGTTTCAGTGAATGATCGAGCCTGGCATGCTGGAAAATCCTGCTGGGAGGGGGAAGAAAATTGCAACGATTTTTCTATAGGTATTGAGCTTGAGGGAACAGACGATACGGCCTATGAAGAGGCGCAGTATCAACAGCTGGCCGGGCTGATCCGTTGCCTTAAGCAACATTTTCCTGCGATCAGCGAATCCAGAATCGTTGGTCATAGTGATATTGCTCCTGGCAGGAAAACAGATCCTGGAAACTGTTTTGAATGGCCTACACTTAAATCCATGTTAAAGAATAACTAGAGCTGACCGCCCATGAAGTTTCTCGTATTACTGCTGACCTTTGTACTGCAACGTAAGTTTAATCTGACATTGAGTCGGCAGCATGACCAGTGGACCCGGCAGTTTCTGATGTTCTTTGAAGCGAAATTCCCTGTGATTCGTCATAACGCGACCCTTTATGTAGTGATAGCCATTGTGCTGCCAGCGCTGGCGTTGCTATTAGTCCTGACAATGATTGATGGCGTGTTGTTCGGAATGGCAACACTGTTTGTTCACATTATTATGCTGTTCCTGTGTCTGGGATGCGGTTATCTGAAACAAGCAGTAGAGCTGTACCGGACACAGTGGGAGGCGGAAAAGTATCAGTCTGCATTCCGGACGCTGGAGAGTGCGGATATCTTTATTGAAGATGCGGAGAAACTGACGCCTGCGGAGATTCATTATCAGGCGACTTCCCAGTATATGTATATGACCTTTCAGAGATACTTCATGGTGATATTCTGGTACATGATTGCAGGACCGGTCGGGGCGCTGGTGGCTCGACTGGCGCATGTGGCCGGGTGCGAGGCAACAGCCTATACTCCCCGGCAGGTGGGAATTGTGTATAAAGTGTTGGAATGGCTCCCGGCACGGTTGTTGGCGTTGAGTTTTGCGCTGGTCGGCAACTTTGCTGATACGATTAAAAGTAGTCTGAATTCGATGATTGACCCGGCTGTCAGTGCGTTGAAGGTTTTGCAGCAGGCGGCGGCCGGTGCCATTGAAAGTCTGCCTGCTGTTCCGACTGCCGGTGAGGCTAATGCACTCAGGGACAGCAGGCAGTTAATTGCATTGAGAGATCTTCTGAACCGCTCCGTGATGGTCTGGTTTTCAGTGATTGCACTACTCACAATTGTCGGATGGATGTCCTGATTCGCGCTGATACGCATAGTTTCCTTGTGGTTTACATTGAGTTTGCGTACCAGGACGAAACCGAATCAGACAGGAGTACACTCCCTGATAAAAGTGGCGAGACTTTCCGCAAGTCTGCGATGGGGGCGTCGACCCGGTATCTCCGCGAAAACTTCACCGGTAGCGTTATCAATCACCAGCACTTCCTCTCCCTGGCCGACCCCGAAGAATAGTGTCAATGGCTGGTGTTTCTTCATTTTCATAAACGCATGCCCGAGCAGGTTCTGCCTCAAAATATCCAGGTCTGCTTCATTCCAGATCTGGAGCAGGTGGATTTCACCGGCTGGGCTCCGGCAGTCAATACCATCGCTCCAGAAACTCCCAAAGTAAGCTTTGAGGTCAGGATGAATACTCGCTTCAAGTCCCTGTTCTAAACCATCCAGAATATGGTTGTTATTTTGAGGAGTGGGGTGCCAGTAGAGTTTTGAATTCTTACCGTCTAACGATGTAACAGCAGGGCCAGTAGCCCAGCCTTCCAGATCATTTTCAAGATCTGAACAAGGAGGATGGCCGGTTAGTGTTTGGTTGTTGGTGACAAAACTCTCCAGTAATGTGGACAAGGCCTGGGTGACTTCAGAGGTCATGATAGCTCTTCTGTTAAATGCAGGTTCATTTGATTTATATCCATAGATTTCAGCATGGCTGATTATAAAATATACATTAGCTTACAAAAAACAGCGGAATTTCAGCTTTGAATTGCTTTATGCTGACTTGCTGCCTATTCCCGTAGTCTACACTTGCAATTGAAGCCCCACAAAATCAGGCATTTAAAGTTGAAGAGTGGGGTTTGTGCGACCAAAAAGTGAAGATGGATTCTTTTTATGGAGGATGAATGCTTTTCTGGATGTCTGTCATAAGGTTTCCAGAGGAATGTCGTTTAATGGGAATTATATCTTAACGGGAGATATTCCCATAAGCCGGAGATGTACCGGGCTAGGGCTATGCTGCATTTATTGTTGGGAGTAACGGACCCCGAAGCAGTCGATAACTTGAGCAGAGTCGAAAACAGATAAGGAAAATAATAATTTCTAGCATCGGAAGCTCAACGAAGATGTCGAGGTAAAATCGTGAAGCAGATTTTATGGCCTGCTATCCAATTAATGAACCAGTTAAAACTGGTCTATAAGTTTCTACTAATCAGTATTCTCTTCCTTCTTCCCATTGCATTCATGGGATATATGCTGGTCAGCCAGTTGTATTCAGATATTCAACGTATTGAAAATGAAGTGTATGGCATCAAAGTCAGCCGTGATGCTGCCCAGTTGTTAAACCTCTCCCAGCAATATCGGGACTATCGGGCGACAGCCAAACTGCGCCAGAACCCAGGCCTGGAGGAGAAGTCGCTTCAGTTGCGAAAAGTCATCGGCGCTCAATTGGAAACCCTTAAAGGTGAAGACTACAGGTTTGACGAGAATGGTGATCTTGTTGCTCAACTGGAAGATCTTCAGCGTTCCTGGCGTAAGTTGGTGTCCGAAGATAATAACGAGTTTTCAATGGCCCCACAGATTGCCTATTACAGCGGTTTTGTGACCAAGGCAGAGAACTTTCTGGCTACTGTCCAACAGGTATCCGGTGTTGCTCAGGATCCTTCCAGGACGATCCAGTTTCTTATGGGGTTGTCCAATGAATACCTGATTAAAGCGACCGGAAAGATTGGTGAAGTCCGTGCCAGTGGTATCTTCTCATTGGTTGAGGGACGAGTCGGGTTTGATGTCAGTGATTACCTGAACAAGCTGTTTGATGAACTCACGGCGGTGAATGCCGGATTTACCAGCCAACTGGAAGTAACCTTGAGTTCAAGTGCTGAGGTGCGCAGTGGTCTGGCAGGTTCGGCTGAAGCCGCCAAGGGATTGGTGCTGGCAGCCAGAGATCAGTTGGATACCGAAATCATTACACCGATGGTGCTGGAGCAACAATGGTCTGACTTTGATAAATCGATCTCTACAAAAATAGCAGGCCTCTACGAGCTTAATACGAATATTTACGATCTGACGGAACAGTTTCTGGGAGCTCGTCTGGATGAACGTCAGACTACTCTGTTTGGTATTTTCGCTGTTCAGGCAGTGTTGCTGCTGATTATTGTGTATATTTCTATGGGTTTCTTTGTATCGGTTAAATCGACGATTGAGCGTTTTGCCCAAGGCGCCCGGCAGGTATCTGCGGGAGACCTGACGGTCAACCTGGATTCTTCCAACAAGGATGAAATGGGTGAGCTGACTCGCGAATTTAACCAGATGACTCAGAAGGTTCACCAATTGATGACACAACTGGTGGATACTGCCGGTGAGGTGGATAACCAGGCCAAGCGGGTGAATGATGTGGCCATTGCCAGCAGTGATGCTTCCAGCCGGCAGACAGAAGAAACCACGCAGATATCTGATGCCATGCACCAGATGGTGGATACAGTGGCGGAAGTGGCCTCCAGCTCGCAGGCTGCTCTACGGCGGCTCACCAGGCCGATGAGGAGGCTCAGAAAGGCAAGGTGGTGGTCGACGACACCATGCAGACCATTAATCGGCTTTCGGATGAGATTTCGTCTTCTGTAGATTCAATTAACCGGGTCTCGCAGGATTCACAGAATATTTCTCAGGTACTGGTAGAAATTCGGGCCATTGCGGAACAGACTAACTTGCTGGCGCTGAATGCTGCCATAGAGGCCGCCCGGGCCGGTGAGCAGGGACGAGGTTTTGCTGTAGTGGCAGATGAGGTTCGTACGTTGTCTCAGCGGACACAGAAGTCCACGGAAGAAATCGAAACGATGATTTCCCAGTTGCAGGCCGGTGTCAAAGAAGCTGTAGGTTCCATGCAGAGCAGTCAGGAAGTGACACAGTCTACAGTAGCACAATCACAGAATGTGGCAGAGGCCTTGGATCATATTGTTGCCTCGATTGCGACCATAGTGGACATGAGTCATCAGATTGCACAGGCAGCAGAGGAGCAGACGGCAGTTGCCAAGAATATCGACGAGAACGTCAGTCACATCTCGAATCTTGGGCGGGAAAGTATGGACAATGCGAGTCAGACACTTGAAAGCAGCCGGTCATTGTCCAAGCTGACGGATACTCTGCACGAGCTGCTTTCTTCCTTTAAGATCTAGAGGGCGTGACAAAATAATTGCCGCGATCATATGACGATTTAAAAAAGACCACCGGTTGGTGGTCTTTTCTTTAGTGCATGCCATTGGGGCTGGAATTCAGAGTCAGGTTTTAGAATTCAGTTTTGGTCCACAGGATTTCTTCATTATTGTTGCGCCGTGCCAGTGTTCGCGCTGCAACGAACATAAAGTCTGAGAGCCGGTTAAGGTATTTCTGAAGTTCCGGGCTGACCGTTTCTGTATTGCTCAGAGTCACTGCAATTCTTTCTGCTCTTCTGCACAGGCTGCGTGTCATGTGGCAGTGAGAGGCGGCTTTGTTACCTCCGGGCAGTATGAAATTCTTCAATGGCGGTAGTTGTTCATTGTACTCAACAATCCAGTTTTCCAGTCTCTCAATATGATTTGGTATGATGAGCTGGTAACCGGGCATGGCAATTTCTCCACCCAGATCGAAAAGATCATTCTGAATTGCCTGGAATATGGGTTTGAGATCATCTTCAGATTCCAGTTCCGAAATCACGATGCCCAGGCTACTGTTTGTTTCGTCCACAGCGCCAATCGCTTCAATTCGAATGGAGTCCTTTGCTACGCGTTGACCGTCTCCCAGTCCAGTAATACCTCCGTCACCTGTGCGAGTCACAATTTTTGAAAGTCTATTCCCCATGTGTGTTTCCTGATGAGTCTATGAGTTTAGAAGATGCTGGCAGGGATAATACCCTCTGTGTCAGTTGCTCGTTAATCTTTGCGTTCAGGCCATGCTCAGCGGCAAACTTGGCGACGAAGCCATTAATGGCCAGGATTTCAGTGGATTTTCCCCGGTAAATATCCTGAAGCATTGACGACACATTGGCAGCGGTGGCTGTTGCAACACTTATGATGCGGGCCTTGATCGTTTCATGATCTTCAGGGTAACCGGCCACCTGTAGTATCAATTCCAGTTCCCGGCTCAGTTCGTCAATGGTGTCCAGAAACAGCGGTTGTTGCAGGATATCTCCATTTCGACATTGGCAGATGGCGGTATAAGGATTGATGCCGCAGTTGATGGCCAGCTTTTTCCACAGTATTGCCCAGATATCTTCACTGATGTTGGAGCGGAACCCCGCCTGATTAAAAAGATCGCAGATGCTGCCGCAGCCAGAATTCTTGGCGATAGCATTCAGGGCTCCGAACCAGGTCTGGCCACGGCCGGCATGTATGATTTCCCCATTTGTCGGACGATTGGCTCCTTCTGTGGTGGAAGCCGCATAGAGAGCAATATTCGGAACACGTGAAGACTTCAGGTAATCAAGAATATCAAAGTGGCTCCCCAAACCATTTTGGAACAGGTAAACCTGTGAAGAGGTGGTCAGTCGGTGAGAAATACTTTGAAGGGCTGTCAGTGTGTCATTGCTTTTGGTTGTAATCAGAAGACGCTCAAGAGGCTGTTGGGAGTCTGGAGGTTCACAAGGGAGTGATACGACAAGCTGATCTTCAGGATTGCCCGTCAGACGGATATTCAGATTGCCTGTGGAATGTCGGGAAATCAATGTTATCGAACAATGCTGACTCAGGCGGGCTGCGAACAGCCCGCCGATAGAACCGGCGCCCAGTATGTGGATCGACGGCGTCATAGGTCGATTAGAGTGCTTCTATTCTGGCAATCTGTTCCTGCAGTTTGGACAAGGCATCTGCTGCTTCTTTCAGCTTGCTTTTCTCTTTTTCGACCACTTCTGCAGGTGCTTTGGCAACAAACTTCTCATTGGACAGTTTGCCATTCAGTCGTTGCTGTTCTTTGGTGAGCTTATCAATTTCCTTCTGCAGTCGTGCCAATTCGGCTGCTTTGTCGATGAGCCCTGCCATTGGTACCAGAACCTCAAGTTGACCGGCAAGCTGCGTCGCAGACGCGGGAGGTTCTTCACCATCCTGCAGGAAGCGGACAGATTCCAGTCTGGCGAGTTTTACCAGGACTGTCTCCTGTTTAGCCAGTTCCTGGCGGTCTTTATCGCTACCATGCGCCAGCAGTATCGGTAGAGGCTTGCCGGGTGCAATATCCATCTCACCACGAATGTTCCTGACAGCCAGCATGACTGACTTGAGCCATTCAATTGACTGTACCGCTTCCTCGTCAGCTTTCGACTCTTCCGGAACCGGGTAGGGCTGCAGCATGATGGTGTCGCCGGATTTGCCAGCGAGACCTTTCACTTTCTGCCAGATTTCCTCGGTAATGAACGGCATGATCGGATGGGCCAGTCGTAAGGCTGTCTCCAACACTCTGACAAGTGTTCTGCGAGTGCCGCGCTTGAGTTCATCTGATGCGTTGTCATCCCACAGTACTGGTTTGGACAACTCCAGATACCAATCACAGTATTCGTTCCAGATGAACTCGTAGATTGCCTGTGAGGCCAGGTCAAACCGGAACTGATCCATATGACGTGCCACTTCTGCCTCGGCATGCTGGAGGCGTGAAATAATCCAGCGATCCGCCAGGCTCAGCTCGACATCTGTGTTTTCCAGGCCGACATCCTGACCCTCGGTATTCATCAATACATAGCGGGCAGCGTTCCAGATCTTGTTACAGAAGTTCCGGAAACCTTCGACACGTCCCATATCGAACTTGATGTCCCGTCCGGTAGAAGCCAGCGAACACATGGTAAAACGCAATGCATCGGTGCCATAGCTGGCGATCCCTTCGGGAAACTCTGCATAGGTCTTTTTCTTGATTTGTTCTGCCATCTTGGGCTGCATCAGACCGGTGGTCCGTTTTTGAACAAGATGCTCCAGTTCGATACCGTCAACAATGTCCAGAGGGTCGAGCACATTTCCTTTGGACTTGGACATTTTCTGGCCTTCACTGTCCCGGACCAAGCCGTGAACGTACACGTACTTGAATGGTACTTGCGGAGTGCCGTCTTCATTTTTTATGAAGTGGGTAGTCATCATGATCATTCGGGCAACCCAAAAGAAAATGATGTCAAAGCCTGTTACCAGAACGTTGGTTGGATGGAAGGTCTTAAGCTCGGGGGTCTCCTCCGGCCAGCCCAGCGTTGAAAACGTCCACAAGGCCGAACTGAACCAGGTGTCCAGTACATCGTCATCCTGACGCAGGGTAATGTCTCCCAGGTCATGTTTTGCGCGGACCTCTGCTTCATCACGTCCGACGTAGAAGTTGCCCTGTTCGTCATACCATGCGGGGATACGGTGGCCCCACCACAGCTGGCGGCTGATGCACCAGTCCTGCAGGTCTCGCATCCAGGCGAAGTACATGTTCTCGTACTGCTTGGGAACAAACTGAATATGTCCCTCTTCAACCACATCGATGCAGGGTTTTGCCATTGCACTGGCTTTTACATACCACTGATCTGTTAACCAGGGTTCAATAATTACGCCGGAGCGGTCGCCGCGGGGAACTTTCAGCGCATGAGGGTCCACTTTTTCCAGCATTCCCTGAGAGTCAAAGTCCTCAATGATCAGTTTACGGGCTTCGAATCGATCCAGGCCGGCAAACTTCTCCGGTAGAGTCGTGTCCAGGTCGTTATTTACTGTGCCGTCAATATTGAAAACCTGTGCCTGTGCCAGAACGGCAGCATCACGGTCGAATATATTAACCAGTGGCAGTTGATGACGCTTGCCGACTTCGTAGTCATTAAAGTCATGGGCGGGTGTGATCTTCACGCAACCTGTACCGAACTCCCGGTCAACATAGTCATCAGCTACAACGGGAATACGGCGATTAACAACCGGCAGGATGACAAACTTGCCGATCAGATTCTGATAACGCTCGTCTTCCGGGTGTACAGCTACAGCGGTATCACCGAGCATGGTTTCGGGACGGGTCGTGGCGACAACCAGATAGTTTGCACCATCAGCGGTAGATGCTCCGTCAGCGAGTGGATAGCGAAAGTGCCACAGGTTGCCTTTCTCGTCGACGTTCTCTACCTCGAGATCGGAAATTGCTGTGTGGAGCTTTGGATCCCAGTTAACCAGGCGCTTCCCTCGGTAAATAAGACCATCTTCGTGTAGTCTGACGAAGGCTTCCTTAACAGCGTTGGAAAGACCTTCATCCATGGTGAAACGTTCTCTGGACCAGTCTACGGAAGAACCCAGGCGCCTGATCTGGCGGGTAATGGTGCCGCCGGATTGTTCCTTCCATTCCCAGACTTTTTCCAGGAACTTGTCTCGACCAAGATCATGGCGGGAGATGCCTTCCTGGGCAAGCTGCCGTTCGACGACCATTTGTGTTGCGATTCCCGCGTGATCTGTGCCGGGTTGCCAGAGGGTGTTGTCACCCTTCATGCGGTGATAACGCGTCAGGGCATCCATAATGGCATTATTGAACCCGTGCCCCATGTGCAGGCTGCCGGTGACATTGGGAGGAGGGATCATGATGCAGAAGGAGTTACTCTGCTCATTGGTGTTGGCCTGGTTGGGCTTAAAGAAGCCTTGCTGCTCCCAGTAGTTATACCACTGACTTTCTATCTGACCTGGTTGGTAGGTTTTTTCCATCATGCTGACTATGTATCTGGCTGAAAGTTATTTCGGTATTCAGGATTCCTGAGGGTTTGGGTAAACACTCATCGGAGTCCCGGTCATTCATATAAGTGCAGGTAAATGATGATACCTGGTTTTCCCGCGGCTGTCTGAGCCGGTCGGGCACCATTACTATCCCACCTGAAGGCAGGCGGTAGCAATGAAAAACAAAGGACCAGCATTATACACAGCGCACCATGTGCTTGATAGAACCATGGTGCGCATAATGTGGGGTCTGGAAGGAGGGGAGATTATGTTCCGGTCAGTCGACCATGTCGGAGCTGCCCAGATTAGGTGACCGGTATCCCAACTGACGAATGACCTCTGCACGAATCCGTTGTTCGATCTGAGGCATATATTCGGCCAGAACTTTCTGGGTTGCCAGATGGACGATGCGGTCCAGGTCCTGAGTGTCTTTCAGCGCGGAGCTGGCAGGACGCAGATTCTGCTGGTTCTCGAAGAACGTTTTGAACTGCTTCTGAAACTCGGCTCGCTCGTGTGCCAGCTTGGCCAGGTTCTCATAAGGAAGAAATGGGTTTTTCGCTTGTGTTTGCTCTGGATTGTTCACTGATTTCATCATATCGGTTCCTTCCAAAGAAGTTGCTGATCCTGTGGTTTGAGATGGAGCAGCCTTGTCCCTTACTTTTTGTTGCTCGAGGACTCGGTCGTCCAATAGTGGAATGATGTCGCTATCATTCCCGGCTATGGAGGCACTCATGATAATCCCTGTTCTCTGTAAGTATTAGGTTGTAGTACTGCTTCTACTGCTAAGGAGAGTCTGAATAACCCCAAGGTTCTGAGGTAATTCAAACTCTCGACGATATATGGCCGAATATTCAGAGTGTTTTTCCGGCCATTTTGGATCTTCCCCCCCTGTGGGGCGTCATCTGGGCTCACTGCCCCTATACCTGCAGCTCTTTCCTTGCCATCA
>NZ_AQXX01000122.1 GCF_000376785.1 Hahella ganghwensis DSM 17046 | reverse complement strand
GGCGAATCCTACAAGGAGAAGAAAACTATGATGTTCGCAAAATAGCAGCATAAAAAGAGCGGGACTTATACGCACGCCAAACCAGGTTGCAAAGTATGATGACATAACCGGTTTCCGGCCCTCTGCAGAGCCTGAAGGGACAAAGGTCAAACACCGAGTGGGTGAAAAGGCGTAGAGGGGCGGATCTCATCATGGTCAGGCGCAAAATTGCGCCATACAAAGACCGGATATATGTACGCGACCGGCAATCGTCATTGTCCTTGAAATCGGGGAGGCATCCATATATGTCCTTTTTCTGTTGTATGTAGATGTCATTTCCTCGGTTTTTCGTGATCTCAATGAACCACTTAGGATGCATTTCATCAAAGTCCGTCCGAATGTTTGATGGCAGGTAACTTGCTGAATCCAAAACAAACTCTTGGCCATCTATACGTTTGAAAACAACCCAATGCCAGAAATTTTTGCCGCTTTCCTGATGGTGCTTGATGGAAAGTAGAGCCAGATCAGGCAGACTGCCCCATGATTCAAAAGTAATCTCATCGGGAGAAGTCTCGACTCCTGCACTGGACAACATCTCCCTGACATATTGGGTATCGGACCAAAGCGATTTATCTTCGGCATAGATACCCATATCGTTCGCTACGGCCTTCATTTCCGAATAGGCTTTGCCCAGTACATTGGCTACCGATGCAATTCCGCAGCCTGTAGTTTCTTCCTGTATTACGGGCTTTAGCACCGCTTCCTCCTTATTACATAACGCTTTTTGTAAAAGCGTGCTACGCCTGAGCGCCCTTTTGACAAATTAGTAACATGCTGATGACATAGTCGCCCGCCTTTACTCTAATCTCTTTGCCGCCAAACTTTGCATCTTCCCATTTTTCACGATCATCATAACCCAGCTCGCACATGAGTCGATAATTGTAGTCATCTGCGGTATCTTCAAGACAGCACGAGCACGGTTTAGTACACCTGATCTCGCTGCAGTCATGCGCAGAATGGAGCAGAGGCTTTATAGCCGGTTCAACGCTTTGTTATGCCGCAGAATTAGATAGAGCCCAAAGCATAATTTCAGCTCTGCTCTTTCTTGCGCTAATTCAGGACATCCATAAACCCAATTTTGGAGTTTACTACCCTGCTCCTTCTGTGTGTCTATTTTCTTTCCATCAATGGCCCCTCAGAAGGCGGCAATGTTAGCCGCCTCCATTCCCTCTAACTCAGCCCTGTTTCTTGTAAATCAACGTATTATTATCTTCATCACACTCGTCCACTCGCCGGGAATAATCCACGGTTACGTGGAGTTCGGCATCCGGATCAAACACCCAGTATCCTAGCCGGAACTTGATTCCCATTGTGGCACCTGGGGCCAGCACACCAACTCCCTGAGTGTCTGAGGCGCCGGTACCGGGATCAACCAGTCGGGCATCCGTTGCCACAGCAGTGCTGGAGTTTCCAACATTGGCCACGATGACTTTGATGACTGATTCACCCGTTGTGGAATCCCAAACAGGATCGTAAATCTGCTGTACCACCAGATCCGGGCCGCTGCAGCCATTGACGCACAAGCAGTAATAGCGTTCGCTGACCACGACCTGTTCATTGGGTGTCCCCATAAAGCACGCGGTCTTGTCATCAAACTGATTACCGTATAGCCAGACATCTCTGTCATTGGGCGAAGGTTGGATCAGGTTATTCGATTTACAGACATAGGTGCGTTCAAATTCATCGTAAGGAGATCTTTCACTCTCGGCACGACCACCGGTCCAGGCACGGCAGGTTCTGGGACAGGTTAAAGGTCCGGTGAGTTGAAAGTAGTTGGGGTACCAACCGACTTTATAGTTGACGGATACATTGTCGGGTATGGGATCAGCAAATACGTTGAATGCGGTTATGACGAGAGCTATTGAGACATAGCGAAGAATTTTCATGGCTTCCCTCCATTTAACTTCCTGGTGTGATAACAGCCTCCTGCCCGGGACTTATGGTTCCATGCCCAGGTCCATTAGTGATAGACCAGCAGGAGATGCTTTTCAATGGAAATTGCTGTAAAGGAATTTATTAAGCTAAAGCGATGATGAGTTACTTCTTTTGGCAATATGTTCTATCTCTCAGTTTAAGCTCACCAGGATTTGAAGATTCCCGCATTTTCTACTGAAAGTGCTACAATTAGCAGTTCAAAGTATTCTTATGGTTTGCGAAGATTGCCAGGTTCTAGTCCGGCCGCGAACCATCGCTATCCTCTATCAGGAGCAATCATTAGATGTACAAACACAAAATGGAATTTAAGTTCCTTGCCCTCGCAGCCCTGTTTGCCTCCAATGCAACAATGGCAGCCGAATGCTTCCAGCCCTCCCCTTACCTGCAAAAGGAAGGTGATGCCTATTATGAGTTTGACCAGACTCATGAGTGGGAAGCCAAACAGCAGAAGTTCGTTGACGTGCATTACAAGGAACTGCCAGGCGACTGGAAAGGAAGCCTGACTGAATATGACTGTTTCGGCACTGACAATAATCCTCGCAAGAAAATCAAGGAAGCCAAGGTCGATGTCAGCTTGAGCGAAGGTGCCAACAATATGTTGCGCATTGACGTGAAAAAAGAATTCAAGGTCGAACGCACAATAAGGTCGGAAACCTACCATGCCTTTGATTCAAGGTACATGTACGGTGGTGAAGCGACTGAGGCACTACTGGAAGGTTCTGACCGCTTCAGACGTAAAAATGCCAACAGTGGTAGCCGGCTGGTTGAATACGTCCACACCTTCACTCGTTCAGGTGACAGTCTTACTTTAACCCAGCACATGTATGTGAATGGACATCTGGCACGGGAAGAAAGTTATCAGTTGAAGCGGGACTGATTCAGGCCTGCTTTGATTCGCCTTTAATCGACACAAAAAAGGTGCTTATCCAAGCACCTTTTTTTATTTGCACAAGCTATCGTTATGCTACCTAAAGCTCAATAATCGCAGCACAAGAAATCAATCGCTGAAAACGACAGTCCGGTTTCCGTGCAGGAATACCCGTTTTTCTGTGTGGTAACGTATGGCTCTGGCAAGTGTCTGACTTTCGATGTCCTGACCTTTTGCCACCAGATCCTCTGGATAGTGATTATGGTCAACCGCCTGCACGCCCTGAGTAATGATAGGGCCTTCATCCAAATCATCATTCACGTAGTGAGCCGTTGCCCCAACAAGCTTGACACCTTTATCCCAGGCTTGGTGGTATGGCTTGGCACCTTTAAACCCAGGTAACAGAGAGTGATGAATGTTGATCGCCCATCCATCCAGCTTCTTGGAGAGATCCGAGGACAAAACCTGCATATACCGAGCCAGAATGACCAACTCACAGTCATACTCATTGATCAATTTCCAGACTTCCGCTTCCTGCTCGGCTTTGGTATCAGGTGTGATCGGTAGATGGTGATAGGGAATGCCATGCCAGTCTGCCAGATGCTTCAAATCAGGATGGTTCGAAATGATGACCGGAATATCGATCGCGAGTTCACCCGTGCGGTACCGGTATAGTAGATCGTTAAGGCAGTGGTCGTACTTGGAAACCATGACTGCCACCCGGGTTTTATGGCCCGGCTCAGTCAATTCCCAGTTCATCTCAAACTGGGGAGTGCGTTCAGCAAACAGATCCCTGAACCTTTGTAGAGAGGTGTCGCCGGAAAGCGGCCTAAACTCCACCCGAATACAAAAACTCTCTGTGGCCCTGTCGTCAAAAGAATTCATGGCCACAATATAATTTTCTGTTTCTGCGAGGGTCCGCGTCACAACATCAACTGTGCCCAACCTGCTGGGACACTGCGCAGTCAGAATCCAAAGTTTTTCTTTCCCTTTATTTGTCACAACTGAGTTTGACATAACGGCTCTCTACCACTCTATGTAATTAAAGACAACAGTCCACACTTTCGTCCCTAACCGTTCCATTTGACATTTCAGCTTGTATTTTCTGACATTTCAGTTGATTGGAAATGTCAGAAAATACAGGCGCAGATGCCGGAAGTACGACGGGTAACCAGTTGATTACCCGTCGCAGATTAGCCTTCACAGATACTCTTTTACTGAGTACCCGTCACAAATTGTCAGAGATCAGGCGAGATTATCAGCCACCTGAAATCCGTATTCCGACGCGGCATCTTCCAGCCAACGCCATGCGTAGTCAGCAAAGCTACGACGAATCACCAGATCCCAGGTTTCCTTGTCTTTACGACGAATGACAGCCTGTGTTTTCCCGAACAATGTGGTGACAACTTTTCCAACGGGAAAATGAGTCTCATGGAAGTCATAGGGCGAGCTCTTTTTGAGCACGTTGACGGCGTTAGCCCCCGTCAGTCTCACTACCGTCTGTCCACCGCTGACATTGACCACTGAGTAATGCCCTTTGAGGCTGTTCCGCAGCGCGGTCTCTACCGCGAATGCTTCGTCCAAAGGACAAATCACCAGCCATTCGTCCGGTGCCAGCCAACTGATGGAGAGACTGTCGCTTTCTGCACTCTGCAGCGTATCTGTCAATCCCAATCCAAGAGCCACTTCGACTCCCTTCCGGAAGTCGCTGTTGTCAGCATCGCCGCGAATGACCAAATGTCCTTTCAGGCCCAGCTCACCTGCGTACACGGTAGGCACATTGGAGCCCTGACTGCGAGCCCCCAACTTTAAATGGTGCATCGGGCTCTCAGTTGGCATGGGCTGAACCGGATTTTGATCCATCACCGCAATGAGAGCTTCCTCGTTTTTGGTAGGTTCCAGCACTTCAGACATTTTGACGCTCCCCTTTTGGATCCAGGAATATTGGACTGCAGATTTCAGCTTCAATGACACTGCCATCCGCCTGAGGATAATAAACGGTATCCCCCATGCGATTGTGGCCGTTACGAATCATCCCCATGGCGATACCATGACCCAGACAAGCACTGTAGTAACTGGACGTGACGTGCCCCAGCATGGTCATCGGAATTGGCTGATTGGGATTATCCACAGCCTGAGACCCTTCAGGAATCACTTTACTCGGATCTTTGGGTTTCAATCCGACCAGTTGCTTCCTGTTTTCTTTTACACAGTCTTCCCGCTTCATACCGCGTTTTCCGATAAAGCTGAAAGGCTTGTTCTCTGAGACACACCAGCTCATGCCCAGGTCATATGGATGAACGGAACCATCCGTATCCTGACCGGCAATGATGAAGCCTTTTTCTGCCCGCAGAACGTGCATGGTCTCTGTACCATAGGGCGTCAGATTGTACTTGGCGCCGTGCTCGAACAGTTTTTTCCAGACATGCATGCCGTAATGAGCCGGTACGTTGATCTCAAAAGAGAGTTCTCCAGTAAATGAGATCCGGAATACTCTTGCCGGTACTCCCGCCACGGTTCCCTGACGCCAGTCCATGAATTTAAAGTTGTCTTTGTCCAGATCTATATCGTCAGTCAGTTCGGCCAGTAGCTTACGGCTGTTTGGACCGGCAATGCTCATGGTCGCCCAATGATCGGTCACCGAGGTCATGTAGACTTCCAGTTCCGGCCATTCTGTCTGGTGATAAAGCTCCAACCACTCCAAGACTCTTGCCGCACCACCGGAAGTGGTGGTCATCAGGAAGTGATTTTCCCCCAGACAGGAAGTTACCCCGTCATCGAAGACCATACCGTCTTCACCACACATCAGACCATAGCGGCATTTCCCTACAGCCAGTTTGGCCCATGCATTGGTATAGACACGACTGATGAACTCTCTGGCGTCTTTCCCCTGGATGTCAATTTTCCCCAGGGTGGAAGCATCAAGAATACCGACACTTTCCCGAGTTGCCCGACATTCACGGTTCAGCGCATCCTGCATGGTTTCACCCGGTTTGGGGTAATACCAGGGACGCTTCCATTGACCGACATCTTCAAATTTTGCCCCGTTTTCTACGTGCCACTCATGCATGGCGGTATAGCGTTTCGGGTCAAACAAATCCCGGCAATGACGGCCGGCAATCGCACCGAATGTCACTGGGGTGTAGTTAGGACGGAATACGGTGGTTCCTGTCTCAGGAATGGTCTTGTTCAACGATTTCGCTGTAATCGCCATACCATTGATATTGCCCATTTTACCCTGATCAGTACCAAAGCCCATGGCGGTATAGCGTTTTACGTGTTCGATGGATTCAAAACCTTCACGGGTCGCTAATTCAATCCCCGCCGCAGTAACATCGTTCTGATAATCCACAAACTGCTTCGGCGCCCGACTGGTCGGTTTGCTGTGCGGCACATAGAACATTGCCATACGCTCGCCTTCGACAAGCTCCTCAACTTTGGGAACAGTCACATTCAGGCTGTCTGTGGCATGGCCGGCATTTGTCGCTGCCAACAGACCGATATCCAAACCTTCCTTTAAACACTCAGACAGGCTGTAGCTGCCACTGACGGCACCGGCAATTAACTGCTGTTGAACCGTCTCGCCAGGCACAAAACCATGGATATCGCCACGCCATACCGGACGGCTTCCGGTGTGACAGGACAAATGAACCACCGGGCTCCAACCACCTGAGCTGGCAATGGTGTCGCAGGACAGAACAGTGCCATCGCCGGTAACGCGGTCACCGTCGGCACTGATAGGTGCAATCATCGCCCCGTTGACTCGCTTGCCGCCTTCAGCCTGAATAACCGCTGACCCGGTCATCACTTTGATTCCGCGATTCTTCGCTTCCTCTACATACTGTCCGGTAGGATTCTGGCGACTGTCCACGATTGCAATAACCTTGCGCCCGGTATCCTGCCAGTCAAATGCTGTGCGATAGGCGTAGTCATTAGAAGTCATCAGTACCAGGTTATTCCCTGGAATCACACCATATTGACGAATATAGGTGGAGACCGCTGAAGCCAGCATGCAACCGGGAATATCATTATTGGCGAATACCAGTGGACGCTCATGAGCCCCCGTGGCCAGAACGACCCATTTGGCACGAACTCGATGCATACGCTGACGAGCTTTACCTTCCGGCGCTTTATCCGAAATATGGTCTGCCAGACGCTCGTGAATGGTCACAAAATTATGATCATGGTAGCCATTTACGGTAGACCTTGGCAGCAACAATACATTGTCATTCTGGGCAAGTTCCTCTACCGCTTTTTTCACCCATAAATGCGCCGGGTCACCGTCGATCAACTCACGACTGGATAGCAAGGAACCACCGAATTCAGCATTTTCGTCTGCCAGGATGACCCTTGCACCGGCACGTGCAGCAGACAGTGCTGCCGACAGGCCCGCTGGTCCGGCACCAACCACCAGTACTTCGGTGTGCTGGTTCATGTGGTCGTATATATCCGGATCATTTTCCCGAGGTGAACGCCCGAACCCTGCTGCTTTACGGATAAATTTCTCATACAGCTCCCAGAATGATTCGGGGAACATAAAGGTTTTGTAGTAGAAACCGGGAGGCAGCATGCGACCAAAGAACTGGCCAATCAGCCCCATCGCGTCGAAATCCACACTCGGCCAGCCGCTGGTTGAGCGGCAGTGCAACCCCTGGTAAAGCTCTTGCTGAGTCGCACGGACGTTAGGAATCTGTGTCGCCTCTGTGGCACCCAACTGCATAATGGCGTTAGGCTCATCCGCACCGGCGGACATAATCCCCCGGGGACGACCATATTTGAAGCTGCGACCAATCACATCAACGCCGTTGGCGATTAACGCGGAGGCCAGCGTATCCCCCTGGAAGCCTTGATAAGGCTGACCGTTATAGAAGAAGGTCAGCGGTTTGTTCCGGTCGATGCGCCCACCGGATTTGAGACGGTTTTTCTGTGTTGCCATGTTCGCCTCGCTTAAGCCTGTTTAGCAGCAGTTTGATTCTGAGCGGTGATGGTTGGACGCTCTCCCATTTTGTAGACCTCTTTAATTTCGTAGGTCTGGGTATCCCGGGTGACGTTAAAAAATTTACGGCAACCTACGGCATGCACCCACATTTCGTGATGCAGACCTCTCGGGTTTTTACGGAAGTAGAGATACTCACCCCACTCCTTATCGGTACAGCTGTCAGGGTCAGCCGGGCGTTCAATATGTGCCTGACCCTTGGCGTGAAACTCTTCTTCTTCCCGATGCTCTTTGCAATACGGACAATAGATGTAAAACATGCTGCTTCCCCTTAAACGCCAGCGGCTTCAGTCCTGCTGTCTATTTTATTAGTAGATAGTCGGGTTTGAGTCATTAGTGCGCGACACCTGCTGCACCATGTTCGTCAACCAACGCACCGTCATGGAAACGGAACATGGTGAAAGGTTTGGCCAGTTCATGTGCCTCACCTTTTGCCAATGTCGCTGCGAATACATGACCTGATCCCGGCGTAGCCTTGAAACCACCCGTTCCCCATCCGCAGTTGAAGAACAGGTTTTCCACCGGCGTAGCGGAAATAATCGGGCACGCATCCGGACAGGTATCCACAATCCCGCCCCACTGACGGTTCATACGCACACGACTGAAAATCGGGAACAGCTCAACAATCGCCTGCAATGTGTGCTCGATGGTTGGATAAGAACCACGCTGACCATAACCGTTATAGCCGTCGATACCGGCACCGATAACCAAATCGCCCTTGTCCGACTGGGAAATATAACCATGCACATGGTTGGACATGACAACTGTATCCAGGATCGGTTTGATCGGCTCTGATACCAGGGCCTGCAATGGATGCGACTCTATCGGCAGTTCAAATCCGGCCATATTGGCCATGACACCGGAATTCCCCGCTACGACACAGCCGATACGATCGGCCATGATAGAGCCGTGCTGTTTCGTTTCAACGCCGACAGCCGCACCGTCTTCGGTAATAATATCGACAACTTCACATTGCTGAATGAGATCGACCCCCATGCTGTCAGCAGCACGTGCATAACCCCATGCAACCGCATCGTGACGCGCTACACCCGCTCTTGGCTGCCAGGAGGCACCGAGAACCGGATACCGGGTATTCGCGGAGCAATCCATGATCGGTACGATCTCCTGTACCTGCCTGGCGTCCAGTACCTCACCATCGATACCATTGAGACGGTTGGCGTTGACCCGACGCTGAATATCGCGCATATCCTGCAGAGTATGCCCAAGGTTCAATACACCACGCTGAGAAAACATCACATTGTAGTTAAGGTCCTGTGATAACCCTTCCCACAGCTTCATGGCGTGCTCATATAGATGCGCCGCTTCATCCCAAAGATAGTTGGAACGCACGATGGTGGTATTCCGAGCGGTGTTTCCTCCCCCCAGATAACCTTTCTCAACAACAGCGATATTGGTGATGTTATGCACTTTGGCCAGATAATAAGCCGTGGCCAGACCATGACCTCCACCGCCCACGATCACGATGTCATATTTCTTTTTAGGTTTAGGATTACGCCAGACCCGCTGCCAGTTTTCGTGATAACTCAGGGCGTGTTTCAACAGCCCGAAACCAGAATATTTTTGCATTATTTGATCCTCTTATTGGAATCTGACGTCCCCGAAAACACCGAACCTGCCTGCCGCTTGAGTGTGCGGATGGGCAGGCAGCAACGGTGCCCGAATAAATCTTTTAACACATCCGACCGATCAACATTCAATAACATTGACTGCCAACCCGCCGCGAGATGTTTCCTTGTACTTGTCCAGCATATCCAAGCCGGTATCCCGCATGGTTTTGATCACCTTATCCAGGGACACAAAATGCTCGCCGTTGCCCCGCATCGCCATGACCGCCGCATTGATGGCTTTCATGGCGGCCATGGCATTACGTTCAATACAGGGGACCTGAACCAGTCCGCCGATCGGATCACAGGTCAGTCCCAAGTGATGTTCCATACCGATTTCAGCCGCATTTTCCACTTGTTCAGGGCTTCCTCCGGTAGCTTCTGCCAACCCAGCAGCAGCCATGGCACAGGCTGAGCCCACCTCCCCCTGGCAACCGACTTCAGCGCCGGAAATCGACGCATTCTCCTTAAACAGGATGCCAATAGCGGCGGCGGTCAGCAGAAATCGGACCACTCCCTCTTCATCGGAGTTGGGACAAAAATGCGTGTAACAGTGCAAAACAGCAGGAATAATGCCCGCTGCACCATTGGTTGGGGCCGTCACCATACGACCACCAGCAGCATTTTCTTCATTGACTGCCAGTGCATAGAGATTTACCCAGTCCATGGCACCCAATGAGGGAGAAATCATATCCATACGGGTCTTGTTTTTCAGGTCACGAAACAATGCCGCTGCACGTCTTTTAACCTTCAAACCACCTGGAAGAATGCCTTCGTTGCGAATGCCGTTCTGCACACACTCCTTCATGACACCCCAGATCTGCAGAATACCGTCGCGAATTTCTTCTTCACTACGCCAGACTTTTTCATTCTCCAGCATAATGTCTGAAATCGACATCTGGTTTTCCTGACAAAGCCGTAGCAACTCTGCACCGGATTTAAAGGGGTATGGTAGTTTCGTCGTATCCTCAACGATTCTGTCAGCGCCTGCTGCCTTGTCATCAACGACAAAGCCGCCTCCCACAGAATAGTAGGTTTTTTCGCTGACAATGCGGTCTTCTGAATCAAACGCACTGAAAATCATGCCGTTTGGATGAAAAGGCAGCGTTTCCTTGCGGTGATAAATCAAATCGTCAGGCTCGTTGAACCTCACCTCGTGAGCACCCAGGAGGTTGAGTCTGCCCGAGGAGACAATTTCATCCATGCGAGGATTCACGATCGTTGGATCGATCTGCTCAGGAACATGCCCTTCCAGACCCAGGACGACAGCCGGTCCGGTGCCATGACCTTTTCCGGTTGCTCCCAGAGAACCGAATAGTTGTGAACGCACCCGACTCACTTGTGCCAGCAGATTATCTTCCTGCAGGCCGGTTACAAACATCTGCGCCGCTTTCATTGGACCGACGGTATGCGAGCTGGAAGGGCCAATACCGATCTTCAGCATGTCAAACAGGCTTATCGCCATGACTCCTCCCTAATACTGCTTGGAAATACCGGTCAGAACACTGACCGGCAATACTAATATGAATACCACTGCTTTATTCACTTCCGAAACGCTTTAGCGATAGGCCGGATAGTCAGCGCAATAGCCGTGAACTTTTTCTTTTACCGCAGCAATGGTTTCTTCAACGTCCCCTGATTGCATGGCATCCAGGATGTCGGAGATCCAGCTCGCCAGCTCTGCACACTGAGCTTCTTTCATCCCCCTGGTGGTAATTACCGGGGAGCCAATTCTCAGACCGGAAGTGACAAAAGGCGTTTGCGGATCGTTGGGTACGGCGTTTTTGTTTACCGTAATGCTCGCCCGACCCAAGGCCGCATCTGCATCCTTACCGGTCAGCCCTTGTTTCACCAGGCTCAACAGGAACAGGTGATTATCGGTACCTCCGGAAACAACATCGTAACCTCGTTGAATAAACACTTCGGCCATCGCCTGCGCGTTTTTCACCACTTGTTCCTGGTAGGCTTTGAATTCCGGTTCCAGAGCTTCTTTAAAGCTGACTGCTTTTGCGGCAATCACGTGCATCAGAGGACCGCCCTGACCACCAGGGAATACCGCTGAATTCAGCTTTTTCTCCAGATCAGGATCAGACTTCGCCAGGATCAAACCACCGCGCGGACCACGCAGAGTTTTATGGGTGGTCGTAGTGACCACATGAGCATGTGGGACAGGGTTCGGATAAACTCCCGCGGCCACCAGTCCGGCAACGTGAGCCATATCCACAAACAAGTAAGCACCCACCGAGTCAGCGATCTCACGGAACTTCGCCCAATCTACAACTCGTGAGTAGGCGGAAAAACCGGCAACAATCATCTTGGGTTTGTGCTCATTGGCAAGCGCTTGTACCTGGGCGTAATCAATTTCACCGGTATTTTCATCCAGGCCGTATTGAATCGCATTATAGATCTTACCGGAGAAGTTCACGTGGGAGCCGTGAGTCAGGTGCCCGCCGTGAGCCAGGCTCATCCCCAGGACAGTTTCACCGGGCTTCACCAGCGCCATGTATACTGCCGCGTTGGCCTGTGAGCCGGAATGAGGCTGAACATTCGCATAGTCCGCACCAAACAGCTCTTTGGCGCGATCAATCGCCAGTTGTTCTACCTTGTCGACGTATTCACAACCGCCGTAGTAGCGCTTTTCAGGATAACCTTCAGCATATTTGTTGGTCAGGCAGGAACCCTGGGCTTCCATTACTCTGGTGCTGGTGTAGTTCTCAGAAGCAATCAGTTCAATATGATCCTCCTGACGAGCCTCCTCTTCCTGCATGGCTTCCCACAAGGCTTCATCGTAACTGGCAATTTTATCTTGTTTTGAAAACATATCTGCGATTCCTCGACCACGTGCTGACCCGGCTCTCTTTCGATCTCTCGACCTTCCGATTCTCACTGAAATCTCTCGATTCCGGTAAAACCCAGGCAATCATTGATTTTCGGAGATGGTAATCCGTGCCCCCTACCCCCGTGTGCTTACCCACGACACACATATGATGATTTGCGACAGCGGAAATGGCGCAATCAGACAACCTTCAGATTCGCTTGAAAACAAGGCGAATCACAAGGAAAGAACAGGGGTAAAGCGTCGGTCCTGACTGTTTATTTGAAAAGCCCTGCACTATCCTTCAATCTATGGGTCCGTTGGCGCTCCATGAAGAAACAGAATAGGCCTGACAACAGGCTGACCTGACAGAGCAAATATCAACCTCCCGTGATTGCACGCAGTCGTCAATAAAGTATGGAATAGCCTAGATTTATCAATGATTTGCAAACCAAAGTTAAACCTTTTTAAAGGAATAATTGGATCTCTTCTGCTTATCGCACTTCTTAACTCTACCGTGCAGGCTGAGGACCAGATGGAGATGAAATATCTCGTAGTGGAAGATCTTGCCACCCCGTTCCAGATCGCGACTGCCGGTACTCATCAGGGAGGAATCATCACTGACATTGTCATGGAAATTTTTAAAGGGACACATATCCAGGTTAAGCCGATCACCTTTCCTGTGAAACGATTGCACCGGTATGTACGCAGCGGAGAACCGGGAGACTGGATCGCCTACGACGCAAAAGTGTGGAACACTCTGGAAGATGTCGGAGAGTTTATTGATGTCCCGCTCTTCACCGTCAGACACAGTTTTCTCACCTGTGCACCTCCGCCAACATCTTTTGATGAAGCGGCCACACTCACCGGAGCACAGATAGCGATACTGGGTAATTTCAACTACCCGGAGCTTGAGGCACTATCTTCCAGGGATCTGCTGACACTGGTCCCGGTAGAAAACTACCTGCGCGGCTTCAATCTTGCCATCAATAACCGGGTATCCGGCTTTGTCGAAATGGAAATACGCCTGAAATACAACCTTAAGAAACTTGAAAAGCAATCAGACTGCCTGACATTTGTCGATTTCAGTCCGGTCATTCCACCATATGACATATTTCTGGTCATGAGTAACTCGGCAAGCCAGGACACTCGCGAATTTGTCAGCAACAAGGTTCGCAGAATGCGGAATTCTGGGGTTATTGACAGAATACTTGGAAAGTACCGGATTGAGAGGAATGATATCCCCCCCTCTAACTAGTATCCGCAGGCAAACAGATCAGGCGTATTGAACGTTTTCAATCCAATCCTTAAGTGTCGGCATTTACGGTATCACCAACATTTCCTGTTTCCCCCAGGCTACGGACGATGTCTTCCACGAGCTTTTCTCTTTCACGTGTAAAGAATTCCTCATCCTGAGTCAGGATAGACGACCATTTTGGGTGCTGTCTGGCCGTGTGCATCCAGTTTTTCCAGTTTGCCGGAAGCTTTTTATCCGATACGGCAGCGACATTGATTCCCGATTCAGAGGCATGACCACGATGCTCAAGCGCTTTCAGCAGGACGACCTGGCGAAACCAAAGCACTTTCAGTGTGTTTTCATCCACACAGATAAACTGGTTACCGGTAAATTTTGAGGTAATTTCATCCCGATAGCGTCGTCCCGCCGTCCAGACAAACCCCGCCGCAGCTCCAAGCGCTGCTGCCGCCCCAAGAGTCAGCCCTCCGGTCATGGCATCGATCCCGACACCAACGGCAGCCCCTTTGGCAGCATTGCTACCGGCATCAAGACCAAACTCCTTCAAGTTTACCGGATCAAATAAATCTAACTCCCATTTTCCATTGGTAATCGGCAAATCTTCATTTTTAACGTCCTTTTCGTCGAACCCGAAAATATTCAACATGGTCCGGATGGACTGTTCTTCCGCCCGACGAATCAACCGATGAAAGCTATCTTTGTTCTCCCAGCTCTCTTTGGTCTCCAAGCTATCTCTGACTTCATTACTGGCCTGTTTTGAAGGCAGCCCCTGTCGGTAGGCAGTCACGTTGACCATCAATTCCGCTATGGCCCGCTGAGCCGCCCTGATTTGCTCATTCCACTGCCGTTGCCTTGAATCAATCAACCGCTGAATCAAGTCATGATAAGACGCCATCAGAGCCTGCATCTTCTGATACAGACGTTTCTCATCCTCAAAATTGAAGATCACCGTATCAAACTCGACAACAGCATGTAGCCCAAGGTCGGCAAGGCTGTGCTTCCAGGCATCCACCTGGGACAGGTCATCCTGAATAAAATTCAGTACAGGAATCACCGGCTTCGCAGCCATGGCAATAATTTTCAGCTCGTCCCTGTACTTACCCAACACAGGCTCGCGACAATCAATCACATAAAATATAAGGTCATCTTCGAGCAATTGCCGGATAACTTTTGCCTCTTGGTCGAACTCCGTATCCTCTGGTAACTGCTCCAGGAATAGCTGCAACCGCCTTCTGCCTTCCTCAAAGTCGATGTTTTCAATCGCCTCAAGCAGCCCGATAGAATCCTCCAGGCCTGGCGTATCATAAAGTTTTAGCGCCACTTCCCCCTGGATCAGCAAGGAACCGCCTTCCACGTGACGGGTCGTACCGGGGCTGATGGCCACCTGACCAAACCCCGCGTCTCTTAACAATGTGCGCATCATAGATGTTTTACCGGCGTTGGTATGCCCGACCACCGCCACGGAAATCGCTCTACTATCCATTTCCGCCACCTGATCAGGTTCCATTACCAGCCACCAGATTACCTTTTCTTTCCGCGCCGGGTTTCTGTGGTTGATATTGCATTCTGGCGATTGCCTCCGCCCCTATCCCGACTTTAACGGCAAGTTGATACCAGTCACTCTGACGGGAAATAGAGGAGGATGTTGCCGTTAACCCATCATGTGCATCCTGCGGGGAACCAGCCTCGCTAAGTGCAATGTATAGATCACCTTTAGCGTTTTGCCTGATCGCCCCCAGCAATCGCTCAAGTCCGCGATCAGGAGATCGATTCAAGGGAATGACCGCCACCACCGGCTTCTTGCCAGAAGACGCCAAACGTTGAATTAGTGCCTGCTGACTGGCTCTGTCTTCCACCTTTCCAAGATCATCTCGATGCGGGATGCCGGTCGGTGGCCATGGTTGATCCTGGTTAAGCTCAATACCGACATACAGGGCCTCGGCCGGTAACCGGATATCGGTCCAGGCAGATGTAACCTGGCCTTTCTCAGGCTTTTTCCTGAGATCTGGATCTACCACACCGAACTGACTGGTGGCAGGCATAAGCCTCTGCCTCAAATTGACATAATAGGGACTGGCCAGATCCAGTTTGTAACGATTTTGACCTCGCCGCACCATAGTATGGCTAAGCAATAATAGTAAGGCTCTCGGCAACAACCCATAGACCATCATTGATCCTATCAGAAGACTCGCCCAGACCTGCCTGAGCGATTCACCATTGGCCGGGTCAAACTTATCCAATTGACTAATGACAATCTGTTCAGCGGTCGGAACCTCAAAGCCAGCCCAGGATGGAACGACAGAGAGCCACTGGGTAAGAAACGAAAATGTCTCCGTACTCAGAATGGTCGTTTCCCACACAAAATTGAACTGTCTGGTAGAAAGCATGAGCAAGATGGTGACAAAACCACCGGTCAAATAGGACAACCAGAAACTGTGAGTCATCCGACTAAGCCACCAGCGTCCTATAGCACCAGAGAGCAACGTACTGAAAACGCCCTGGGCAGCTGACTTGATGATGTAATTGCCTGGCAGATAACGGGTTACCAGCTTTTGAATCCAGAGACCCGGTCCAGAGATGCCGGTGCCGGAAAACGTTGCCCCGATCATTGACATGATCCATAGCAACAAAGCAATCAAATTGAACCCCAGTAACACAGTGATCAGCCAATAAAAATTCACGACCCCCACCTGAGACTGCTGGAATGCCTGCATGGAGGCGCCTGACCCGAGAATAAAGAACAGCAGGGCGACACCGCCCGAGGTCAGACGGAAACGGCTGAGAATCTTCTGGACAACCGGCTCCAGATCATGCTCTTTGGCCAACCTCTGAGCCCTCAGCAGCACCTTCTCTAAAATCGAACACTCCTGTTTGGCCAGGTTTACTTCTATCGCTTCACTACCACTGAGTGACTGGTCCGATTCCAGCTTATGCAGAACTTCGGAGTAAAGTTGTTGTTTAAACTTTTTATTCATGAATTAACTTACGACCTGATCCCTTTAGGGGACCGGCGCCGTATAAATCGTTTTTTGCGGACTGAAGGAAGCGGATAATCTCATGATCGTTATGCCAAGGGAAGGTTCATGTCCAAGCTTTAAAACCCCAGAGCATCATTTTACCAGTTTGGAAGCGCGTTAAGGTGTCAGGCAGATACAGCCTCATGGACTCTTATCGAGCATCCGTTTCCACCCTGTGTTCTGCGTCAGGATGCTGGTAATATGCCCCTCTCACTTTGACCCTGTTATTTCCTGATTTCGGTGACAAATGAAATATAGAAGCAGTTCTGCGTTTAAACACAACCAGGCAGACAAAATTGGCGTCTTAATTACCAATCTGGGCACTCCAGACGCTCCAACGCCAAAGGCATTGCGCAAATACCTCGCCGAGTTTCTATCAGATCCACGGGTTGTGGAAATTCCGAGACTGATTTGGTTGATGATACTCCACGGCATAATTTTACGCGTCAGGCCAGCCAAATCCGCAAAAGCCTACCAATCAGTCTGGTCCGATAACGGCTCTCCCCTTCTCGTGCATACTCAGGAACAGGCTCACGCACTGCAGAATTACTTTCAAAGTGAGGAAAGCGATTTTCAACGTACAAAGGAGCACACTGAATGCAAAACCCAAAAAACAGCGGATTCCAACATTCTGGTTGATTTTGCCATGCGCTACGGCACGCCTTCGATCACCGACACCATTGAGTCCATGCTGTCCCGCGGAGTTCGCAAGTTACTGGTGGTTCCCCTGTACCCTCAATACTCCGCTACCACTACCGCTTCCACATTTGATGCCATTGCCAAAGATTTCAAGGAGCGACGCTGGCTCCCCGATCTAAGGTTTGTGACCCACTACCACGACCATGACGCCTTTATTACGGCCGCTTGCAAGCGAATACAGGAATATTGGGATCAGCATGGCCGCGCAGACAGGTTGATTCTGTCCTTTCACGGTATACCGAAACGGAATCTCCTTGAAGGTGACCCGTATTACTGCGAATGCCAAAAGACCAGCCGTCTCATGATTGAAAAGCTGGGCGTTGACCCTGAGACTGTCATGACCACATTTCAGTCCCGCTTTGGCAAACAGGAATGGCTGAAACCTTATACCGACGAAACGCTGAGGTCCCTGCCAGCGAAGGGGGTCAAGTCTGTACAGGTGTTCTGTCCAGGTTTTTCGGCAGATTGCCTGGAAACCATTGAGGAAATCGCCGTTGAGAACCGAGACTATTTTTTGGAGGCCGGGGGGGAGAGCTACGACTATATCAGCGCCCTGAATGCCAGAGAGGATCACATAGCCGCTCTGGCCGAAATCATCCGTGAGAACCTCCAGGGGTGGAAGGCTCAACCAGATGAAAGCCGTCATTCGAGGGCAAAATCTCTGGGAGCGGAGCGCTAAAGGCGGTTGATTCCCCTATGGACATTGATCAATACATTAACACTGCAGGCTCACATCAACCGCTGCCGCAGCTCAGTGTGTATTTCATCGAAGTGGCAAATCACCCTATCAGCTTCCTCTGCATAATGAGGACGTTTCTGACCAGCATAAAACCAGGAATACATACCCGCGTTTCTGGCCGCCTGCAGATCAAATAAAAAATCGCCTATATAAACGCATTGCGCAGCTGACAAGGACCACTGCTCAGCGATTTTTTGCAATCCCTCAGGGTCCGGTTTAGGAGCGCAGTCTTCCCGGGTCAAAACTATATCGACATCAAGGCCGAGCTTTTCCTGTGTCAAAGCAACAGCTTCACGCATATTTCTGGTCAGAATTCCCGTAGGGATTCCTTGATGACGCAGTTCCGAAATCAACCTGTCGGCCCCTGGCATCCAGGTGGCTTTGCGGGCTCCATCGAGCTCAAACTGGTAGATTTTCTCCAGCGCAACAGAACGTGACTCAGGGTCTGGCAGCTTGTCTACATGTTCCAACACTGGAACCCCTTTTGGAAACCCCAGTTTTTCGCGCAGCATGTCAAAGTCCAGCGCAGAATCCACCAGGGTTCCGTCCAGATCAAATATATAGCCTTTTACAGACTCCATCCTGATTTGCTACCTGTGTTGCCCTGTTTTTGTAACAGAATCTTAAATGAAAGATCGCATGCGACAGATTGATGGGGAACAGATTCCGAAGTCAGATATCGGACCGATTCCACCCGTTAATATCCCCTTTTCTCCGTCCGACCATCCGCCTTCTGTCAGGGTTGTCAGGCTCGAACCGGATACTCGTTCGACGATCAGTATGTTGCCGGCGATGATAAGCACGCCTTTCCGGGCCGGCATATGGAAGGTCCTGAGATTCAAATATTGCTGCCATATCGATACCACCTCAAATTTGGCGGGTAGCCGTTCTATGATGAACAACCCCCTGTATCGCTATCCACGCGGTTATTGCCTCTCCGTCCTGTTGGTCAGCCGTTTTGTAGGACTATCGCCTTTTCAGGTCTTTTACATTTAAGATTAGCTTTGCTGATACAGAAAAGCCAGACCTATGAGCCCCTATTTCAGGGCGGCCTGGCTATTGGATAGTAACCATCTGGTCGACTATTTTGCGAAAACGCTTGGTTACTTATTCCCTGGCAACCTGTCGACTCTTATGTGTCAGCAACCTTTTCTGTTCCTGAGGTAAAACTGAGCTGTTCCCGTCAGTATCAAATTATTATGGATTTTCAGTCTTGGCGTTTACTGTCTGAATACCTGCTCTTCCAGCTCTTTCCATAGCTCGGAAAGCTGCTGCTGTAGGTCCTGAATTTGCTGATCATCCGACTGCACCTGCTCCAACATTATCTGGATAGCAGTGGATTGCTCGTAGATTTGATCGATGAGAATAGATGTATCGGTTCGCATGAGTAACCTCGCCCATCACAAAATGAATGCACAGGGTAAAGGTCAAAGCACAGAGACTCAACCCCATTTTTTATTACCTATTACCCAGGCCAATTATCCCGGCAACTCTTACGACTAAAGTTGTAAAACATAGCAAAACTTCAGTTATTGAAGACAACCACGAGGTTCTGGGAGGATTCCAATCTATCCGGCTAACGTGACGATCCTGTTAAAGCGATCAGTCTTTGGTTTCCGGCTTGATGTGAACAATATTCTCGCTGGCAAGGATGCCTAATACGGTTTCGGCCAGGAATCGCGCACGCATGAGATTAAGCTCTTTGATCAACGGTTTCTGAAGCTGCTCAGGAATCCCGCTGACTTCATTTGTGGCAGTATGTATATAGACATCCGCAAGGCTTTTAAGCGCCGGCAAATGGGGTTTGATGCGAGGATCGCTTAAAGAAAGGTCAAGTTGGTGCTTTTGATTGATCTCATGGAAAAAATAGCGGATGACATCTTCAGCAGAAAGCTCATCCCTACGAAAATTGATTACAACACCCATGAATCACCATATTTTCTTATGACTTCCAACAGTATTATCGGACCAGCAAGTAACACTTACCAGCCCAAGTAATACAGCCAGAATATACTGCACCACCTGAACAAGCAGGTTTACTTGTATATGGTGTTTAGCAAATTAGCCAAACGAATACCAGCCTGTTGCATCCTGATCTCGGCCTGTAAATGATGGTTTCTGATGTAATCCCTGGAAACAGATGACAATGCCGGTGTCTCTTCATAGATCTGCCGGGTAATAGCCAAAGACTCGTTTGCCCAGTCCTCCGGTGTACTCGCGTTCCATGTCGCTATCTCTTGCTCAGTCAGCTGTTTGGAAAGCGCTTCTCCCGCATTACGCCAGTTTTTCGGCATCCCGACTTCCGGCACCATTACATCCCAGACAAAATGAAGAGAGTATTCTTTTGCACCATAGGTCACTATGGTCTTGTTCCCTCCCCGATCATCCTCATAGGCAACGTGCAGGGGCTGATGAATATCTCCGACAAAATGACCAAGGAACATTAACGCTTTTGCCCGGTTGTTGTGGTATCCATCCACCGCAACGCCCTGGAGTATGTTGGTATAGGCATGAATGGCCGACAGTACACAGCCTTCATTCCGGCACGCCTCCGTTTCTTCAACCTCAGTGGAGGAACGACTGACATTCATATAATGGTGAGGTAAGGCGAAATCATAGCGGGGTTGGTCTCTGATTTCGTCGGGCCAGACACAGGCTTCAGCGAAGGTTCTGTGCCCGCTCTTGCGGAGCAGAAGCCTGACTTCCTGTTTGGCGTTTGTATCCAGGTTTCGCCAGGCGATATCGCAAATGATGCGATGGGAGTGTTCGCCCCAGGCAAAAGATTGAGAAGCCCACATCAGCAATGTGAGCGCAAAAATAACTCTTTTCATCACGGCCTTGTTATCTAATTACTTCCAAAGGATTTGAATAGATTTTCAGGCACTTACGACCTGATATTGAAAACCGGATGATATTACCAAAATTTTCGATCGACCTGAAAACACTATTAAATGTTAATTATCGTCTTCTAGTTCCCGAAAGAATTTAAACAGTTAACTGAGTATGTATCACAGGCAATTAAATCAATGAGTTGGGTTTAGCGCCAGAACAGGAATACTTCCGCCAACGGTCGCCCCATTTGTAACCTGTGGATTATGCGTAGCCCAAAAGGATCAGACAGAGAAAAAGCTTCGGACCTCCAACAAGACTGGTACTTGTGAAGACAGGTAAAGACAGTGCATTATCTGAAAACAGATAGTTCGACAGCTGCCGATAATTCAGGATTACAATCAAGTATAACAATGCGTTACAGGATATTTCTAAAGTTATTTATCATTTTATTTTCTGCCTCTTTCCATGCCCAGGCAGAATCACAACAACCTCTTCCTGATTGGCTGGACGTTGTCAGAAGTTCTCCCTACTCAGTAACAAAGGGGTTTTATCAAAATATTTCCGTCATTCGCCGTTGGGTGTTATTGGGAGAAGGCTACTGCAGTAATATCGACCGTCACATCCTGTTTAATCGGCGCGGTCATTTCCTGGGGTATCTCAATAACCGGGCGACGCAGGCCGAAACCCAGATCGCGTTGAATCATCTAAGACAAAAACTCGTCGACGAGAAGAAAGCCAGTTTCTGGGTCGAAGGTGCGGATAACAAAACCGGCTACCCATTTGCTCTCGCCTGCGACCAACCCCATGTAGATATGCAGGCGGCTTTGAACAGGATGCTTGGTACAACACCAGATAGTCTGGTGTGGGGAACCTGGGATGGCATGACGATTGGAAGCCAGGCATCGCCACTACCTTTGGTGAAGGTCGTCCAGCAGGTCTACGATCAGCGTAATCTCCAATCCGGACTTGGATGGTCCGATATTCTTGTGTCCCACCTGCTTGGCCAGATTCTGATCGAAAGTGGCGCCAGAAAGCGAAGTTTTTCATCAGCAGAAGCGGTCGGACTTCTGCAACTTCGCCCGGAAGTATTAAAGGATTGCCGTATACCCAGCAATTTTCATCTACACCGGATGGCCCAGGTCGACTGCGCCCTGAAACTTTATCGACAGAACCATCGCAACCTGCAACCTGCTTTTGAGACGCAGTTCGGTCATTTACCGCCAAAGAAGCAGGATAAACTCTATGCGATGTTGTTGGTTCAGGCTTATCATGGTGGCATTGGCCGTTTAATGTCACTGTTATCAGATGAACCCTTGGGGGCGGCCGCCAAATATTACGCAAAGCATCACGATCGCTTCCAGGCTGAAGATATTGCCCTGGGAATGATTTTTCATAATATGGGAAGACATGAGCTGGGACTGGCATCACTCTATTATCTCATTGATGTGGAAATCGCCACAGAATCCCTGTGCCAAAGCAAGGAATCGCTGAATATCAGTATCTGTTGAGCTTGAGAGTCTGAAGACATTTCAGCGGGCGCTCATGTATAGCCTAAGGAGGTTCCGTGCGTTTCAGGAATATGACCAGTTACTTAGTTTCTGGAGTCCTGTTGCAGGCATCATCGAATATTTATGCGGATAACGCTTCCACACTTCTCGCCTTCGAGCAGGAGGCGTTCGGCTATTCGGGAACTCTTTAAGCAGAAGAAATACCTGTCGTCCTTACACCGGCCAGATTGAAGCAGCCTCGATCAGAGGTTCCGGCCACAGTAACCATCATTACCGATACCATGCTGAAGGAGTACGGCATTCGCAATCTGCATGACGCTTTCCGTCTGGTGCCGGGAATGACCGTAGGTTCCGTATCCTCCAATGTTCCCACGGTCAGCTACCATGGCACCAATGCCAATGAGCAAAGACGACTTCAGGTTCTGGTGGACGGCCGTTCCGTTTATCACCCCACCCAACCTGGCCAATGTGGATTGGCAGAACATTCCGGTAGCGCTGGAAGATATTGCCCGGATCGAGATCAGCCGCGGCCCGAATGCTGCAGCGTACGGGGCAAACTCATTCCTGGCCATCGTGAATATCATCACCAGACATCCTTACGACACCCACGGCACTACTGCTTCCTACTGGGACGGGAGTAACGGATACAATCGCTATTATGGCGCCTATGGCAACGGTACGGAGACCTTTAACTATCGACTTTCCGTCAATGGCAAAAAAGATGACGGCTATGACCGACGTTCAGAGGGCTCACCTTTTATCGACAGTCATGATCTGGACGGATTCAACTTTTACGGCAATCTGGTCCTGTCTTCGGCAGACCACATTAACTTCCAGTTCGGATTATTGAATGGGAGTCATCAGTACCATCCGGACGAAGGTGATGGCCAGACAACGGCGCCAACCAGTGATCAGCGGGATCGTTATGCCTCGGTCAAGTGGCAACACGAAATCAATCCGGATCATTTTTTCCATGTTCAGGGATATATTCAAAGAAGGATCAGAAAGCAGGACTGGATTAATTGCAACAGCCCTATTCTTTTCAGTGACAATCTGACTCAATTGGCCAGTCAGAATCAACGCTATAACAGCGCACTGATCGGCGCATTGATCAGTGGCAACACCAACTTTTTCAATACGGTTTTTGATGCTATTGGTAGTGGGAAAAGCACAGAACTTGGCTCTCTGGAAGACGACATGCTGGCCGCAGCGGCTATCCAGGAAGCGATTTCCTATGGCAGTGATGCGGAAGTGTGCGGGCGTATCAACCTGGATATCGAGGAAACCAGAACGGATCTTGAGTTTCAGGATACCTATCGCTTCAACAACCAACTCCGTCTGGTTTCGGGTTTAAGCCTGCGCAAAGACCAATATACCTCCCAAACCTATTTTGGCGGCGGTGATGGCAATTATCTGAAGAGGCTGTTCTTTAATCTTGAATATCAACTTGAGGCGACCTGGGGCTTTAACATCGGAGCCATGGCGGAAGATGACAATGCCAATGGAAGCTATGTTTCCCCACGGGCAGCGGTTTACTACCACGTCAATGAGCATCAAACCATTCGTGCAATTATCTCGCATGCCATCAGGACACCAGACACTTACGAACAATCAGTCAACTGGAGCTTTACCGCCACAGAGCTGAATCCAACGCTCAACGGTGAGACTGAAGCTACGACGTTTAAGACCATGTCTCCTGGAGGACTGGACAACGAAAAAATCGTCTCCAGAGAAATCGGCTATTACCTGAACTATCCCATGCTGGGCTGGGAAGCCGACATCAAGTTATTTGACGACTCACTCTGGGATTTAATAAGTGCTCCACTGCAATACTTCTCCTTCGAGCCGGAGAATAATCTCCATATAGAACAACGGGGAATTGAGCTTGAAACCAGTATCACACCTATTCCCAGCGATACTTTCCGATTGACCTATGCGTATATGGACCAGGATGCTGAATATACCGGCACCGCCGACTTTTTATCGGAATACACTTCTTTTACGGTTTCCAGACTGTATGATATCGAATCCCGCTTATCTGCGCAGAACTCAGGGAGTTTATCCTGGACACACCGCTTTAATAGAAACCTGAGAAGCAGCCTCGTGTATTATGTCGCGGATCAGCTGGCTGAGTATGACTATCAACGATATGATGTCGTGCTGTCTTACGAAAGGCTGTATCACGGCGTCGAAATGGATCTTACCGTCAAACTGGAACACTACCCCAACACTGATCCGTTCATGTACAGCAATAATCGCCTCGACGACCGCAACCACTTATATGTGGGTGTGGGGATGAAGTTCTGATGCGGCAGGAATCAAGGATGACACCGTTGTTGCCAAGCATACTCCACAACACCATTCAGAAGAAATTTCATTTCAGTTTTTCTATGATGCTGAGCCTGATATTCACTTTGACTTCAATTATCAGCAGTCAGGCCGCTAGCGCTGTTCGTGTCTACGTCGTCAGCCCGAAAGAAAACCAGGTTGCCGAAACCTTTGTAAAGAGCTTCGAAGACGTGAGTCCAAATGACTGGCATCTCACCCGGGTTGCCGGACACCCACCAGTATCAACAACACCTGACACATCTATTGTCATATGCCTTGGCGAGAAAATGCTTTCTCAGTTCTGTTCAGATACCTCTGAAAACCTGATATTCGCGCTTTTCGTTACCAAAGAACGTCTTGACGACCTGAAGGCAAAATTGCCTGCCATCAATCTTACCGGCATCTATCTGGATGCCCCTGTACAGCGACAGGCAGAACTAGCCAGATTGTTGCTGCCAGGAGTGACCCGAGCCGCTATTCTGGCCTCGCAACCTCTCTCACTCCCAACTATGAGTGCTGCCGGCCAGTCTTTCCATATCTTTCAACTTAGTAGCCAAGATGAACTTCCACGGCTGTTGAACAGCGCGCTAGAAAAAAACGATTATATTCTGGGCACGCCGGATTTCGGCATATACAACGGCCGGCAAATTAGACAGATTCTCTTGACCGCTTACCGGCATAACAAAGTGTTGATTGGACCTTCGCTTGCCTTCGTCAACGCTGGCGGCCTTGCCACGTCCTACTCCACTGCAGCCGATTACGCCCATCAGGCTGTGGAAATGATCAATGTCTACATAAATACAAACAACGTTCCCGATCCGGCATTCGCCAAGTACTTTGATGTCGCGGTTAACCGGCAAGTTGCCCGCTCCCTGAATCTGGTCGTGCCTGACGCGGACGCGTTGCAGTCAAAACTAATGTTACTCGAGGCTCAACCATGAGTAAGCCTACCCGGCAATGGAGCATATACAAGAAATCCCTGTTTCTCGGATTGATTCCGAGCGGGCTGATGTTTATATGTCTGCTGTTCTTCTTTACATCCGCCCGATTGACAGAAACCAAGACTGATTTGATACAGCGAGGCCAGTTGATTGCGGACCAATTGGCGATCAGTGCCGAATACAACGTGATTTCCGGAAATCAAAGAGCTTTACGGGAGTTAATCTCCAAAGTGGCGGATTCGGATATTGTTCACCGGATTCGTGTCATTGATATGTTGGGCGACCCATTGGCTGACGCCAGAGGACGAGGCTTTGATGAAGATCAGGATTCACTGATCATTTTATCTGCCGATATTAACCAGACCAAAATTGAGCTTCCCGAGGACTCCTTCTCCAGCTTCATCGATGACAGCCGCAGAAGATCAAGACCCATTACCGTTGGGCGGGTGGAAGTCTCCCTCAACGAGCAGTCCATCATTGAGGGGCAGAACCGCATTCTTTTCAGTTCCGGCGCTGTCGCCCTGCTGCTTTTTGTCCTGACCTTTCTGGTCGTCAGAAATATGGCTCGCAGCATTGCAGATCCGATTGAGATACTGACTCTTCAGGTGGAGCAGATCAAAGACGGGGATTTTGAAACCCGTGTACCGAAAATCAAAGGTCATGAGTTATCCCAACTCAGGGACAGTATCAACCGGCTCGCACTGGAACTGGACAACGCTAGAAAAGAACATCAAAAGCACATCATAGAAACAGAAAAGGCGCGTATAGAGGCTGAGGCGGCAAGCCGGGCCAAGAGTGAATTCCTGGCCATTATGAGTCACGAATTACGTACGCCGATCAACGGTGTACTGGGTATGCTGCAACTGTTGAAGGAAACACCACTCAACAACGAACAGAATGAATTTACCAATATTGCCGAACGCTCAACCGAACAATTGATCAACGTCATCGATGATATTCTCGATTATTCGAAAATGGAAAGGGGACGGCTGTCCATTGACCTGATTGAATTCAATCTGAAAAACCTGATACAGGACACGGTCAATTCGCTACGCCCGAAGCTGGAAGAAAAAGGTCTTCATTACGAAGAAGTCTTTGTCGGCCATCTACAAAACGCTCTTGTCACTTCAGATCCAGGGAGAATCAGGCAGGTCCTGGCGAATATTTTCAATAACGCCATCAAGTTTACTGAGCAAGGCTACATCCGACTCCAGGCAACCTGGACTGAACAGGGCCCCAATAAACTGCTGTTCACCTGCAGTATCGAAGACAGCGGGATCGGGATAGCCCGAGAGCAACAAAAACATATGTTCAGTTCATTTTCCCAGGCGGACCAGACCTCTTCCCGTCGCTATGGGGGTACCGGCCTGGGCTTATCCATTGCCAAGAGAATTCTTGAGCTCCTGCAGGGACGAATCGACGTGGAAAGTGAGCTTGAGAAAGGCAGCCTGTTTACTTTCAGCCTTGAGCTTCACTACAGGCAGAGCCACTTCTCACCTGATTCAGGCTATAGTATTACGCAACAAAAAAACCGCGGCAGAGCGCTGGTTGTGGAAGATAACCTGGTTAACCAGAAAGTTGCGGCCGCCATGTTAAAGAAGCTCGGCTTGGAAACCGAGCTGGCCCAAAACGGGGAAGAAGCTTTGAAGCGCTTTAAATCCAACCGCTACGATCTGATATTTATGGATTGTCAGATGCCGGTGATGGACGGCTTCCAGGCAACCCGGGCTATTCGACGCTTTGAGAAGAATTCACACTGTGTAGATGCCACTCCGATCATCGCCATCACGGCCAATGCCATGGACGGCGTTACCGAGCAGTGCATTGAAGCTGGAATGAATGACTATCTTGCCAAACCCATCAAGAAAGACCAGTTGGAAGCCTGTATTAAAACCTGGCTCGATAAACCCAAGCCGGAAAACAACCCCATACAATGAGATGCTTCCGACCTTCCGCTCTACAGACTTGAGGTTTAATCAGCCTTCTGGCTTTACACAGGCTCTCTCATGGTGACAAACTCTTCAGCACTTGATGGGTGGATCCCAATGGTTGTATCAAATATCTGCTTGGTCGCGCCTGCTCTGATCGCCACAGCAATACCTTGAACGATCTCAGCCGCCTCCGGCCCCACCATGTGAGCGGCAACTACTTTATCAGTGGCGCCATCAACCATAAGCTTCATCATAGTCCTTTCCTGATTACCGCTTACGGTATTTTTCAACGCCCGGAAGGATGAACGAAACACCTTCAAATCAGGATACTGAACTCGAGCGTCTTCCTCAGTAGGGCCCACGGTGGCAACGCTCGGTTGAGAGAACACGGCCGTTGGAATACGCTCATAATCCACTGGGACAGGTTCTCCACCAAATAGCTGGCTGGAAACATACATCCCTTCCGCCAAAGCCACCGGGGTCAACTGCATGCGATTTATTACATCGCCGACAGCATATATGTTGGGGATATTGGACTGATAATGCTCGTTGACCTGCACCTCTCCCTCAGGCCCCAGGGTTACACCGGCTTTTTCCAGACCAAGATCATGGGTTAGAGGCTTCCTACCGGTAGCGTACAAGACCAACCCGGTAGACAACTCATCACCTGAACTCAGCTTCAAGCGAAACTCTTTCTCCGAGAGCTTCTCCATTGATTCGATGTTATTCGACAAATGAACCTGAATGCCTTTTCTTTCGAGCTCTTCAGCCAGGTGATTACGGACATCCACATCAAAACGCTTCAACAGACTGGCGCCACGATAGATCAGATGAGTGGACACACCAAGCCCGGCCAGAATTCCGGCAAACTCAACAGCGATATAACCTCCACCTACCACTACAGCATGACTCGGCAGAGAATCCAGATAAAACATGTGATCAGAGATCAATGCATGTTCGCTGCCGGGAAAATCAGGTTTGAAAGGATAGCTGCCTGTAGCAATCAGTATATTTTTTGTTTGCAGGGTTTCGCCATTGACCTCTACGGTGTTTGGAGAGGTCAAGCGTCCCCGGCCATTATAGATAGTAACGCCGGAGTTCTTTAACAGGTTTTCGTAAATACCGTTAAGTCGGGAAATTTCGGCATTCTTATTTTCCACCAGCGTAGGCCAGTCGAACTGAGAGGATCTCACATCCCAACCGAATCTCCGGGCATCATGAAAATCCTCACCATAGTGAGAGGCATACACAAACAGTTTTTTCGGGACACACCCAACGTTAACACAGGTGCCGCCGTAAAAACGTTCTTCTATAATCGCAACCTTGGCACCTTTCTGCGCTGACATTCGGGCGCAACGAACCCCCCCGGAGCCAGCTCCGATGACAATCAAATCATACATATTAAGACTCTCTTTGGCGCCGCTAACAACGCAGGCAGATCTTCACCTACCTCTTCTTCAGCTAAATCCTCAAAAACTACCTCTGGAGACAGGTTTTGAAGAGTACTGCTTCGGTAATGTTGCCCAGGCGAACCTCACCTACTTTTTTAAAGCCCAGTGTCTGGTAAAACCTGATATAACGGGCATTTCCCGTATCCAGTCCAATACCTGATGACTTCGGGCTCTGTTTACAAATTCCTTCAACAACTTTCATCAGTGAACGTCCGTATCCTCGTCCCTGATATTTCGGATGAACTCCGATGAATGGTAAATGATGATGGGTATCTTCAGGAAGACAGGCATGAACCTGTTCATGATAGTCCATAAATCGCTTGGTGGATGAGAGGCCTGCAGTCAACATCATTCGCACCCGCCAGTTGAACTGATCGGCCAGACTGAATCGGGCTTCCGGACTGCTGATAAATGCCACCGCCGAGAGGGTTTCGCCATCGACCAGGCCGATGGCTTCCTGCTCGTGCGCAAAATGCAGCTCCAATCCTTCCCTGATTGTGGCGCGGACTCTCTGATCGTAGCCCGCTCGTGACGAATCAAACAAGTACTGGAAAGTGGGTTCGTGGCGATAGGCGTGAAACAAAATGGATTTGGCTTCAGACAACGCACTACGGTCCAGCTTTACCAGTTGGGTTTCATTCACGATTTCCCCAATCATACTTTGTCTCCTGAATATAAAATATTATTTTTATAATTTAACGGCTTATAATCCCTCTAAGCTCTGTACAGTTTTTGAATTGGCTGCACCAATAATTCTGGGAAACTATCTCCTACTGAATTATCAACCTGCGAACCGGCCGCTTACGACCTAAGTCTAAAGGTGACAATTGTCCTGATATTAATGCGTTTAGATCGTTAAGGAAAGCCTCGCCTTTACCTCACCGGGCTGGTCGCTCTTATCAATATTCACCTGCTCAGCTTTAACGCCGAACTTCGATTCCAGATCGCCGACCCATAACATCATCTGATTAAAAGACACCTTATCAAGCCAAACGTTCACTTTGTCATCTCCACGAGGCTCGAATCTTTGTAACTCGATCTTAAATCTTTGTGCGGATGAACTGATCGTAGACAGTAACGACTGTCCGCTCAGATCTGCTTTTGGCCGGGAACTCTGGTTTTTGGCAATGGCTCGTGCTTTACCTTCATTCTCCTTCATCCATACCAAATCCCTGTAATTCTGGTCCGCTGCGGCTTTAGCACTATCCAGGTTGGACTGTACCGGCACCCAAATCAGCATATAGATCAGAAACAGACCAGCCGCCAGAGCCAACCACTTTAATGAAGCCTGGTCCCTGGAAGGCAAACTGTAAAACCACGTCGAAGCTTTGGCCAAAGCTGGAAATTTTTTCAATAACTGCCCCATCTCAGGAACCTCCCCTAATCGTCAACTTGCCACGCACATATCCCTGCTCGCGAATAGCTGAGCCGATGCCGACTTCATATCCCTGTTGAACCAATGCCTGCTTATAACGATCCAGATCATCCAGACTGGGCGCCCTGACTTCGATCGCCAGCTCACCTCTTTGTTCACTGAACTGGAGATTGTTGAATGCCATATTGGATTTCTGCGGTTGCAGTGAGATCTGGTAACCGGCCTCCCCTAACAGGCCCAGGAACCCCGCTCCGGATTGACTGTTTGCCGCATTAGCCAGTTTCCCTTCGAGTTGCCGTTTGGGATTTGATACCGTTCTTTCACCCGGAAACATTCTCTTATACAAAGCCACTGTCTGAGAACGGTATTCCTCAGCCTGATTCTGATAAATATACGCCTGAGTCAGGTCAAATCCGATCTGAATTACAAACCATGCTGTAGCTACAGCTGCGACAGGCCACCAACGTCTAATGCCTGAGGAAGATTTCTGTGTATTAGGAGCAAAGTCGCCCTGGCAGACATTATCCAGATTCTGATTGGCGAAGTAGGACTCACACAACAACTCAAAGGTCGACAGCTCAAAAGTTTCAATTGAAGGAACGATCTGGTCGATATGCTCCAGTTGCGCCAGAAGAACCTGATGCTTCTCCTTCTCACTCTCCCCCACGAGGACCTTTAATGTTAGTTCCTCTTCCGAGGTCTGGCCTCTAAGTTCCAGAAACGGCGGTAAGTTACCGTGATGCATTCTTAACACCGTCTGACCTTTCTCATAGATCAGAACATCGCTGCCATCGAATACCACTGTAATGGCAGCATCTTCAGCTGCTGCCATCTGTGCATCAACAAAAATGCCATATAGAGGAAATCCATAACCGGTTGAGAGGTCATACCACTCCTGCATTCTCTTGTTGCTGATTAACAGTACCGGATATTCCTCGCGGGATAACTTTTCGCCCAGCACCAAGTGCATGGACTCAATATCCTCGGCAACATTTTCCTCGATGGCATAGGGTAACGCCTGGCGCACATAACGACTTTGCTTGGCAGGAATATTCGCCACACAAAAGCTGAAATCACTGGCAGGAACGATAAAGTGAACCCAGACATCTTCCAATGCGTGCTGAGAAACGATATCTCTGAGTTCTTCTCCAGTGGCTTTACCGGTACCTATTCGTTCTCCTCCGAACGAATACAAAGCCCACTCGAGGCTTTCCGGCTGATCGGCTACGGGAGGAATGGGGCGAATAAAAAGCTTAATAGTCATATAAGTTCTATTTATTTAAATTGGGCAAACCAGACAGCGTTCATTCAATGTTTCCAATTGTGCCTATTCAGGCACATAAACCTGCTTGGTCACCTCTTCCTTTTTTCCAAAGTCTCGCCGGAGCACGGTGGTCTTCCCTTCGGAATCCCTGTGTATTATGGATACAAGCCGTGTGATCCGATCATTAAATACCGATTTAACATGAACTTCAAAGTATTCGGAGTTGACCTTGAAGTCTGCATTGGGCAGCTTTTTTCCTGCCAGTGACTCCAGTGTCAGAAAATCCTCTACGGATTTGAACCCCTTCTGCTCTTCACGTTGACTGATAATATCCTCAGCCTCAGATTGAGTCAGATCCGGAATATAGGCCCTTAACACCTTGGCCTTGGCCGTGTTGATGTTAATCGCGTCCGTTGGATTGGGCAGAACCACTACCAGTTCTTTTAATTCCTGGAATGTCTCTTTGGTCATCCCGTCAATCAACCATAATTCCGATATATCATTGAAATACGTGTTAGCTGTTCTATAGGGTGGATCCATTAGGAGGTAGGTTTCATCCTCCGCCCCTTTAAGTTGATAGATCTGATCATCGAGATCTATCCAGTCAACAAACTTTTCCACGCTCAGATCCGGATTGATTTCATCCAGACTCTCCAGCAGTCGCTGAAATCTTTCCACAGCCACTTTGCTGACCAAACTTGCATCGTCTTTATTGGTCACCAGACTGTTGATATTGAACCTGCCGGTGAGGTCGTCAACCTGCCCCTGAATACCGACATTGGTATCTATGGGAATCTGTATCGCATATTGTCCCCATGGCTCATCCTCCATGTCATATTCATGATCAACCAGAGCCTTGTCTTTTTGGTCATTATCCCAGTCCTGCTTGAGAATCACCCGTGCATAGGTCTCAGCGGCGATACTGTACTGTTGCCCCTGATCCTGACCGAGAATATTCGAGGTGCGCCGGATATCTATATAGTGCTCCGAATACATTCCAGTCACCAAAAGCGACACCAGCGCGACAACAAATATAATAATCAAAGCGGCCATGCCCGATTGCCGGCTTCTGTTACTGGTTTCGCAAGGTCGCATTACTTCTTCTCACTTCCGTTTAGTATCAGGGGGATCACCACCGCCATTATCATCAGGATCCTTTTTATCTGAGCCATTCTCATCTGCTGCCTCAGCAGCAGGGATAGACGATCCTGAGATTTGATACAGCCTTCTGACTTTCCCGAAAGTCTTGTGGGTGAATTCCAGTTCAACCGCCTTCGGCAGAGAGTGGTATGGATCAGACTCAGAATTAACCAACTGCTCCTGAGGCGGCCACTGCTCGGCCCACTCGTTATCATTGTCCAAAAAGCGCAACCTAATCTCTTCGACATCCTCCATTACCATCTGACGGTAAGGTTTGCTGTCCTGAGCCCGATCCAGTACATCCCAGAACACACGATAGAGATCATCCTCTTCCATTTCATAGCTAACGCGCTGTAACTGGCTCCTTGGCACGACCTCAGCGTCTTCATCCATCAGGGCCAGCAAAGATTTGGGGTCTCTCCACCCCGTACGGGTGAACTCCACCAGTGTAAGCGCATTCAGGTTGCTGAACGCGTAAAACTGATCGCCATACTCCCCTCTGATACTTCTCGGAACCGCCTGACTGAAATCGTATTCAATAATCCGCTGACTTTTTTGAAGCTCTTCAAGAATCTCGCCTCGGGCTTCTGTTGAATCCTTTGTTCTGATCCCCTGACTAAGCAAATAAAATGCCCCGGTACCCAACATGGCAGTAATCGTGATGGCAATCAGGATTTCCAGCAGGGTAAATCCCCCCGCAGCTTTTCTGATCGCTGTAGGATAATCGGAGTGTTTAGTCTCCAAAGCATCATAGGGCATGCGGCGCATACCCTGAGTATGGACTGCCTCAGAAGCCTCATGACAAAGAGACTTTTTATCAATAAGCGTTGCGTCCCTGTGGGGCCTCATCACGGCGCTCCTATAAAGCTGGTCACGGTGGTCACCGGCTTCATGACGTTATCGGACATATAAAGGCTGACACTGACCTCCAGCCTGCGCATTAGGGGGTTGGGGGTGTTGATGACCTTCTCTGAGATTTGCCAGCGACGATGGGCATAGTCGATGTCTTCCTTTTTCTCACCAGCATCAGGAAATTGATTCATAATCAGAACCTCATTGACTCGGTTTTCCGCGATCCAATTACCGAAAGTCTTTTCCTCCAGACGAGCCTGCTGATGGAGTATCTGGGACATGCCGCTCATCAATGCCGTGGCGCTGATAGCAAATATCAACAGAGCCACCAGCACTTCCAGCAATGTAAATCCTCGCTGATCACTCATCATCTTGAGGCTCCACCAACGTGATGCCATTTAACCCGTCAGATTCCAATGAATACTGAAAATCATCCCCTTGCTGAAATTTCAATGTCAGTTTGAAAGGCGTACTTTCACCACTGGATAAGAACATGATCTGGGGCATAAAGGCGGGTTTGCTGGACTGCTTGTCCTGCTTGAGTTTGTATTCCTTGGTGAGATCGCCATAATCCAGTTCAAGCCACTCAGGAAAGGTCCTTGTCTTCAGAAAATCCTGTGGCAACTCCTCCCACTTAAGCTCCTCTTCGTTCAAAGAGCGAAACTCATAACCTTCATCATCTATCCGAACACCGATCTCGATATTCTGAAATACCGCCTCTTCCTGTGTGAGTTGCAGAATGGCCAGTAATTTCCGGGATTCATTCTCCAGCATCCGATGTTCTTTATTGCCGCTAACGACAAGCGTGGCCATGCTGACGACCATCCCGATAATCAGCATAACGACCAGTATCTCAATAAGAGTAAATCCCCTTTGTGATACTGAGAAATTCCCTTTATCCATAGCGGCTACTTCACTACTGGCCTATTTACTCTACTCGGATTACTCGACGTTCCAGTTGCCGATGTCAGCATTATAGCCTTCACCGCCGTCCTGACCGTCAGCACCCTGGGAGTAGACATCGTAGGGTCCTTTTACCCCTGGGCTGATATACACGTAGTCACGATCCCAGGGATCTTTGGGCAAACGCTTGATATAGCCGTCCGGATTCCAATTCTTTGCTTCCGGGAAACCAGATGGCTTGCTGACCAATGCATCCAGCCCCTGCTCAGTACTTGGGTAGCTGTAGTTGTCCAGCTTATATAAGTCCAATGCCTGGGACAGGGTTCTCACATCCTGTTGAGCAACAGTGACTTTTGCCTGATCAGTACGGCCGAGAATCTGCGGAGCTATTGCTGCCACCAGCATCCCCAGGATAACCAGTACCACCATGATCTCAATCAGCGTAAAGCCCGCCACGCCGGCTTTAGCAGAAGTCAATTTCCCCGTTTGCTTCCGTAATTGCTTGTTCATTTAAATCCTCTCGATTCTGAACAGTTTATCGTTATAAATCCTTGCTCTGGTTCGGCACTGTTTCTTGGTGCTAACCAACCAGATTACTCATGCTTAGAATTGGCAGCATAATAGCCATAACAATGATCAGTACCACGCCTCCCATCAACAGAAGCATAAAAGGCTCGAACAGACCGATCAGCGTCGCCACTTTACTCTGCAGATCACTTTCCTGGCTCATTGCAGTTCGTTCCAGCATATCGGCCAATTCCCCACTGGCCTCACCACTGGCGATCATGTGAATCATCATCGGTGGAAAATAGCCTGTCTGCTCCAGTGACTTATACAGGCTGCCACCTTCTTTCACTTTCTGGGCAGCTTCTGCCACTCTGGCTTTCAGGTACTGATTCCCCAGCACCTCGCCCGATATTCTCATGGCATCCACTAGAGGAACGCCACTGTTGTTCAAGATACTCAGTGTGCTGGCAAAGCGTGCAGTATTGATTCCTCGGGACATTTTGGAGATGAACGGCATATGCAGCAGCTTATGATGTACCTGTATCTTGAATGCCTGCTTGGTCATGGCATATCTGAAACCGATAGCTCCGGCAAAAATCAGTCCCACCATGATCAATCCGTAACTGGCTACCCAGTCACTCATGGCCAAAATTACCTTGGTTAGAAATGGCAGCTCCTGGCCGTTATTAACAAACACCTTGATGATGTCCGGCACAACGTATCCCAGCAAAAAACCGACGATCGATATGGCGACAATACTGAGAGTAATGGGATAGATGGCCGCCAACTGAATTTTCTGCCGACTCTGTTGTCGCTGTTCGGTGTAGTCCGCCAGACGAGTCAATACCAGATCCAGGTGACCGGCATGCTCACCGGCAGATACCGTAGACCTGTACAATTCCGGAAAGGCACTTGGGAACTCACCAAAACTGTCCGCCAGCGTAAAACCTTCAAGCACTTTCGCTCTGACGGCCACCATCATGCTTCGTACTTTGGCTTTTTCACTCTGTGAAGCCACAGCCCCCAGAGCCTCCTCTATCGGAATACCTGACTGGATCAGCGTGGAAAGCTGCCGGGTTACCAGTGCGAGCTCGCTCGCACTCAGCCGGCCTTTACGGGTGGTTTTGCCAGCCGCTTTGGACTGTTTTTCCGAGGCGATTTCAACTTCCAGTGGCGTCCAGCCTTTTTCCCGCAACTGCTGCCGCACCTGCCTTGGACTGTCCGCTTCCCAGACACCTTTTACCGCCTTGCCCTTTGCATCAAGGGCCTTGTAATCAAATGCTGCCATGGATGAGTTCTGTCAAACTGAATTCTGTGTACTTCCCTGCCGGTAACACGCTATTCCTTGTGGGTTACACGTACCACTTCTTCAACGGACGTCACGCCGTCAAGAATTTTCCTCACACCATCGGCATGAATGCTGGGACCCCGTTTGCGAGCGTCGGCTTCCAGTTCCATTTCGCCCGCCTGCTTGTGAATCAAATGACGGAAGCCTTCATCGACTTCAATCACTTCGTAGATACCTACCCGTCCCCGGTAACCGGTGTAATTACAATCCTGGCAACCGTCGGCATGATAGACATCCGGTGGATGGTTAGGATCGACGTCAAGGAACTCACATACTTCCTGGTCCGGCTTGTACGACTCTTTGCAGCTTGGGCACAATACCCTGACCAGTCGCTGAGCGACGACACCGATCATACTGGAAGATATCAGGAAGGGTTCCACTCCCATATCGATCAAACGGGTTACCGCACCTACCGCGCTGTTGGTGTGCAGAGTGGACAATACCAAGTGGCCTGTCAAACTGGCCTGAACAGCAATCTCTGCGGTTTCGATGTCACGAATCTCACCGATCATCACCACGTCGGGATCCTGACGCAGAATGGCACGCAGCCCTCTGGCGAACGTCATGTCCACCTTGGTATTGACCTGTGTCTGACCGATTCCGGGGAGATTGTATTCGATTGGATCCTCAACCGTCAGGATATTCCGACTGCGGTCATTAATGTCAGACAGTCCCGCATAAAGACTGGTGGTTTTACCGGAACCTGTAGGTCCCGTGACCAATATAATGCCATGAGGCTTATGAATGAGCTTTTTGATCAGTTTAAGATCACGGGGATTCATCCCCAGTTTTTCGAGCTTCAGACGACCGGCCTGCTTATCCAGCAAACGCAATACTATACGTTCGCCATTGGCAGACGGCATGGTGGATACACGAATATCAACCTCTTTACCGCCAACCCGCAGTGAAATACGTCCGTCCTGAGGAATACGTTTTTCTGCGATATCCAGCCTGGCCATAACCTTGATCCGGGACACCAGCAATGGTGCCAAAGCTCTTTTCGGTTTGACGACTTCTCTGAGAACCCCGTCCACCCTGAAACGAACCACCAGATCCTTTTCAAAGGTTTCGATATGAATATCTGAGGCGTTGGTTTTCACCGCCTCGGTCAAAATCGCATTAATCAATCGGATAATGGGGGCATCATCCTCCTGCTCCATCAAATCTTCAGTTTCTGGAACAGAATCCGCCAATGAGGCCAAGTCCATATCATCCCCAAGACCTTCTACCATCTGCATGGCTTCAGCAGAATCATTTTGGTACGCCTTGGTGATTTCCTCGTCGAACTGGGCATCATCTATCTGCCGAAACTCACACTGCCCCCGGACAAAACGGTTAACCTCCGCAAAAATCTGCGGTTTCAGGGTTCTTTTGAAGTACACCACCTGATGATGCTCAGCATCCGGCTGGGCGACAAAGACTCCGTGGCGTTTGGCAAATGAAAAAGGAATCCGATATAACGCGTGATCGCGTGATCCCTCCATAGGCTGAGCTTGCGCCTCAGTCTCCTCCAGAGTAGGAATACTGTCTTCCGTGTCTATGACCTGAGTACTGTTCATTGTTCGGATTTCTTTCGATTTGTTTGAGTTCAGTGTTTGTGTGCTCCGGCTCTGGCATTGTGCCAGAGTTGATACCGAGTCAGGGTATGCAATCTACTTCAAGTTTTCAGATGATTCCAGCATGTTCAACACATAACGGACGACCTTAACTTACTGTAATATACAGTGGGTTTTCGGCATAATCTGAACGATGTACATACAAATCATCCATAAGGCTGCTTCCTTTATTGTCGCGCAAATATCACTATTAGCGGTAATGGTACCCCATGAAGATCCTGTAATTATCCCCTATATCGCCCGGTTAATGCTGCAAGATCACAACATGGCATGCTGATATTTTCCCTTTTTATGATTATTCTCTCAAAGGATCTCTTTATTTTTAACAGGAATCGGGCAAAATGAGTCCGCCTCAAGCAACACTCGTAACCCGTCGGTTATGTATTACCTGAAGAATATGGACTAATTGTGAACCAGGAAGCATTACAACAATCACTGCCCCGGATTGCCACTTTATTGATCGTCGTTATGGCAGCCGCACTTATCGGCTTGCGTGCTTATGCCTTCTGGCGTGACTATCAAACCCTCGACAAGGAAGTATCAGTCAAAAGTTCTCAGGTCGCTTCCGCTCAAAAAGAACGCCCGATTTCCTCACTCGTGGCACTTAATCTGTTTGGCCGCAAGATTGAAAAGACAGAACCTGAGGTTCAGGCAACCGAAGATCTCCCTGAAACCAATCTCAAACTGACTCTGCGGGGAGTGTCCGCCACGGAAGAAGATTCGATTGGAGGCGCACTAGTCGAAGGCCCTGACCGCCAGACTGAGTTTTTCAGGATTGGTGACGACATGCCAGGAAATGCCACTCTGCACTCGGTTTACGCGAACCGAGTGGTCATCGACCGTCGCGGTAAGCTTGAAAACCTCTTCTTCCCGGTGGAATACGACAATTCAGCCTTTGAAGTGTACGACAGCTCCCGGGATTCGGGAGACAACTATTCCGAGCCGCCTTTCGAAGAGCCCGAATATCCAGAGCCGCAATATGTTGAGCCGGAGTACCCGGAACCACAATATGCTGAACCGGATTATAGTGGACAGCCCGATCCTATAGACTTCACCCAACCACCCGTTAATGCCCAACCCGCGTTGGATGGGATGGACGAACAACGTCGGGAAGAAATCCGTAATCGACTACAGCAACTCAGAGAACAGATACGACAACAAAACAACGGATAACCGTACCAAAGACAGCGTTACCTGGCAGAGATACGTCCACAACGTTTGCTTACATAGCTTAACAAATCTCTGTCAACACCCCGCCCTCAAGCAGCCTATACTTATCTCCATCAAGAAGAACAAGAACCCTTTTCTTTATCATGGAGAGTTCAGGGGGCATCATCGCGAATGCTGTCGTTTAAAAATTTGCGAGCTAAAACCGTGATTATCATGTTTGCCTGCTGGGCTGTTCTTGCCTCGGCAGCCTTCGAGATTTCACTTCAGGTTTTATCGAGCGTTGAAAAAGAATTTGGTAGCCCCGCCCGGGACCGCCTAGAGCGTTGGCAGCGTCTGTTAAATACTCCAAAAGATCTGGCTGAAGACAAGAAGCTCATGCTGGTGAACTCGTTTTTCAACCAGACTGACTTTATTTCAGACATTGAACACTGGGGCCGCGAAGACTATTGGGCCACTCCGATGGAATTCCTGATCACCAACGGCGGCGACTGCGAAGATTACTCTATTGCCAAATATTTCGCCCTCCGTGAGCTCGGTGTATCCGACGAAAAGCTCAGAATCACCTACGTCAAAGCCCTGCGCCTGAATCAGGCACACATGGTATTAGCCTATTACGCCGCCCCCGACGCGGAACCACTGATTCTCGACAATCTCATTAAAGATATAAGACCCGGCTCCCAACGGGATGACCTTTACCCCATCTACAGTTTTAATGGCGATGGCCTTTGGCTCTCCAAGCAACGCGGCCTTGGGAAGAAAGTCGGTGAATCCTCCAAGCTCAGCCAGTGGAATGAGCTTAATGAGCGGCTACTGAAACAACTCCAGGCCAGCCTCTAAGCACTCCTCCATGATCTCTGGCCACTTACCTCCTCCCCCTTACTCTTCCCTCCCCGGCCCTTAGCGAAAAGACCTGCTAAAAGCCGTTAAATACAACGGTAAAACCGATGATATTGCCTTTCTCTCCATATTGACGTTTACGTCAACGTCATACACACTTGCAGACATCTGAAAATCAAACCGGTGCGACCGCCTTCAGAGACACAAAGGCTTGGCGCACTCCACAAGCCAGGCAGATCAAACATGAGCACAACCTACAACATTAGTGAACTGGCCAAGGAATTTGGTATTACCACCCGCACGATCAGGTTCTATGAAGCAGAGGGCCTGATCAGCCCAGAGCGACAGGGCCAGACACGCATCTACTCAGAAAAAGATCGGGTATTGCTCAAACTAATTCTGCGAGGCAAACGACTGGGGTTCAGTCTGGCTGAGTCTCGCGCCATTCTCGACCTATACAACCCCCAGAGTGGCAATCAAGAACAATTACAACTCCTTCTCAACAAGATCCAGGAGCGTCGGGAAGCTCTCGTGCAGCAATTAAAAGATATCGAAGTAATGCAAAAAGAACTTGATGAGGCAGAGGCCCGTTGCCGTGAGGCGATGACGGAAAATCCCTAGCTTACTTATCCAACGAAGTTAAAACAGGAAAACAACAATACAGGTGACATATGAGCTCAAGATATCACTCACTCAATTTTGGCTTTGACGAAACGCTGAATATGCTTCGGGACCAGGTGTCCTCCTTTTCGCAAAGTGAGATCGCCACTATCGCGACGGATGTAGACAAGGAAAATGCGTTTCCAAACCATCTCTGGAAACGATTTGGAGAACTCGGCCTACTGGGTATTACCGTCTCTGAGGAATACGGCGGGTCTGATATGGGTTACCTGGCTCATGTTCTCGCCATGGAGGAAATCAGCCGCGCCTCCGCCTCAGTGGGATTAAGTTATGGCGCGCATTCCAATCTCTGCGTCAACCAGATTTTTCGTAATGGCACCACCGAACAAAAACAAAAATATCTCCCCAAATTGGTTTCCGGTGAGCATATCGGGGCACTAGCGATGAGCGAACCCAATGCAGGAAGCGACGTCGTGAGCATGAAACTCAGAGCAGAGCGCAAAGGAGATCATTATGTTCTAAACGGCGCCAAAATGTGGATCACCAATGGACCAGACGCCAACACTTACGTTATTTACGCCAAGACCGATGTTGAGAAAGGCCCTCACGGGATCACAGCCTTTATTGTTGAACGTGATTATCCTGGCTTTAGCCGCTCCCCCAAACTGGACAAATTAGGCATGCGCGGCTCCAACACCTGCGAGTTGGTGTTCGATAACTGCGAAGTACCGGTGGAAAATATTCTCGGTGGCGAGAATCAGGGGGTCAAAGTTTTGATGAGCGGCCTCGACTATGAACGCGTTGTTCTCTCCGGAGGCCCAACCGGCATTATGCAGGCGTGTATGAACCAGATCGTTCCCTATATTCATGAGCGTGAGCAGTTTGGGCAGTCAATCGGTCAATTCCAGTTAATTCAAGGTAAAGTGGCCGATATGTACACCAGCATGAATGCTTGCAGATCTTATCTTTATGCCGTTGCCCAAGCCTGTGACCGAGGCGAAACCACCCGAAAAGATGCCGCCGGCGTCATTCTTTACTGCGCCGAAAAAGCCACACAGATGGCCCTGGATGCCATCCAGATACTGGGAGGCAACGGTTACATTAACGAATACCCAACAGGGCGACTTCTCAGAGATGCCAAACTCTATGAAATTGGCGCAGGCACCTCAGAAATCCGCCGCATGCTGATCGGCCGGGAACTGTTTAATGAATCCCGATAAGGTTAACACTCCCCGGAAAGGAAAATACTATGGCCATTATCGAATCCAAGATTGATATCAGCGGAGACGAATTTCGTCAGCGTCATGATCATATGGCAAAGCTGGTAGACAACCTTCAGACTCTCGCTGCAACGATCATGCAAGGCGGTGGGGAGAAAGCCCGGGAACGGCACCTTTCCAAAGGCAAGCTTCTGCCCCGGGACCGCATTTCCCATCTGCTGGACCCCGGATCACCTTTTCTGGAAATAGGCCTTCTGGCAGCCCACGATGTTTATCATGAAGCCGTTCCGGCTGCCGGAGCCATTGCTGGCATCGGCCGGGTGGAAGGGGTGGAATGCATGATTGTTGCCAATGATTCCACTGTAAAAGGCGGTACTTATTATCCGCTGACAGTGAAGAAACATATTCGTGCCCAGACTATTGCGGAAGAGAACAGGCTGCCCTGTATTTACCTGGTGGATTCAGGTGGCGCAAACCTTTCCCAGCAGGATGAAGTCTTCCCCGGCAAAGAAGACTTTGGCCATATTTTCTATCGCCAGGCCAGAATGTCAGCCATGGGAATCCCGCAAATCGCCGTGGTTCTTGGCTTATGCACCGCAGGAGGAGCTTACGTTCCAGCCATGGCAGACGAAAGCATCATGGTCAAAGGCCAAAGCACAATCTTTCTCGCTGGCCCTCCCCTGGTGAAGGCAGCTACCGGCGAAGTAGTTTCGGCCGAAGAGCTGGGAGGAGCCGATGTTCACTGCCGCACTTCTGGCGTCGCCGACCACTATGCAGAAGACGAAGTGCATGCCTTGATGTTGGCCCGTCAGGCAATACGCCGGGTTAATCACAAGAAACTTGGACAACTGGATACCGAACCCGCCAAACCTCCCAGGTATGATGTGGAACAGCTGGGCGGTGTAGTCCCTACAGACCTGAAAACGCCTTACGACGTTCATGAAATCATTGCCAGACTGGTAGATGATTCTGACTTTGATGAATTCAAAGCCCTTTTCGGACCGACTCTGGTCTGCGGATTTGCCCGCATTCACGGCTACCCTGTGGGGATCGTAGCCAATAACGGTATTCTCTTCAGTGAATCAGCCCAAAAAGGGGCACACTTCATCGAGTTATGCTGCCAACGAAAAATCCCCCTGGTATTCCTGCAAAACATCACGGGATTCATGGTTGGTAAACAATACGAAGAAGGCGGCATTGCAAAGCATGGGGCAAAAATGGTCACCGCCGTCGCCTGTGCGGAAGTCCCCAAGTTCACTGTCGTTATAGGAGGCAGCTTTGGGGCTGGAAACTATGGTATGTGCGGTAGAGCCTACAACCCCAGATTCATGTGGATGTGGCCCAACGCCCGCATTGCTGTCATGGGTGGAGAACAGGCTGCAGGCGTTCTGGCCCAGGTAAAAGAGGATGCCATGAAACGACAGGGGCAGTCATGGACGGACAGCGAAAAAGATAACTTCATGGCTCCCACTATCGAGCAGTTTGAGCGGCAGTCTCATCCCTACTATGCCAGCGCCCGGCTTTGGGATGACGGCATAATCGCACCTTCTGATACCAGAAAAGTTCTAGGACTCGCCATATCCGCGTCACTGAACGCCCCCATTCAGGACACCAGGTTTGGCGTTTTCAGAATGTAACGCCCTCAAAGAGAAACTCAAGGACACCTCACATGAGCGATTTTATTCAAGAAGCCAATAACAGTTTCGTCAAAGTGACCTTGGTGGATGGCGTTGCGACTCTTCGCCTGAACAGGCCGGAGAAATCCAACGCTTTCAATGCTGAAGTCATTGAGGAGCTGATCAATTCACTGGATCGTCTGGATTCTAATGAGCAGGTAAACGTGCTGGTGCTGGCTGGTGCTGGCAAACATTTTTCTGCCGGCGCCGATTTGAAGTGGATGAAATCCATGGGCCAGGCAGGCTATGACGAAAATCTTGCAGATGCCAATCGTCTTGCCCTATTAATGGAACGGCTTTATCACTTTACCAAACCCACCATCGCAATGGTTCAGGGTAGCGCTTTCGGCGGCGCCCTGGGATTGATTTGCTGTTGTGACATCGCCGTAGGAACGCATACTTCAAGATTCTGTCTGAGCGAAGTAAAGCTAGGCCTCGTCCCGTCTGTCATCAGCCCTTATGTCAATCGGGCGATTGGGCCACGCCAAATGCGAAGATATACATTAACCGCCGAACTGATGGACGCAGAGTTAGCCCTAAAACTCGGCATTCTCCATGAAATTGTTGAAGACGGCGAGCTCCAGAGCACGGTTGAGAAACTCTGCCAACAGATCAAGGCTAACGGTCCGGCGGCACTGGCCAGCGCCAAGCAACTTCTCGATATGATACAGAACCACCCTATCGGCAACGAAACGCGGCAATATACCAGCGACTTGATCGCTCGCCTGCGAGTTAGCGAAGAGGGACAGGAAGGATTGAGCGCCTTCCTAGAGAAACGACCACCCCGCTGGAAAGGTTATACAGGAGATCTCTCATGAAAAGACTGTTAGCCGCCAACCGTGGAGAGATCGCTCTGCGTGTTATGATGACAGCGCGAAAAATGGGCATTACGACCATTGCAATATATTCAGATATTGACCGTGATGCGCCTTTCGTAAATTTTGCGGACGAGGCTTACCCTCTTTCAGGAACCAGTCCGACAGACACCTATCTGAACCAGGATAAGATATTTGACCTGTGTCGCCTTCATATGATCGATGCTGTTCACCCCGGATATGGCTTCCTGTCTGAAAATGCTGTCTTTGCCCAACGCTGTGAGGACCACGGTATTAGCTTCATCGGCCCCCTGGCCTCTTCCATTTCTGCCATGGGAGACAAGGCGGCCGCCAAAAGACTCATGGAGGAAGCCGGCGTACCTCTGGTACCAGGTTATCATGGTGACAATCAGGACATCGCCGCACTCCGCCAGGAGGCTGCAAAAATTGGCTTCCCCGTCCTGATTAAAGCCAGTGCTGGAGGTGGTGGCAAAGGGATGCGCGCCGTAGAGACCTCAGCAGAGTTCGAAGACTCACTACAGGCCGCCAAAAGAGAAGCACAAAACGCCTTCGGAGATGATAAAGTTCTTCTTGAAAAGCTTATCCTTCAACCCAGACATGTGGAAGTCCAAGTATTTTTTGACCAGAAGGGTAATGGTGTATATCTGTTTGATCGGGATTGTTCGATACAACGGCGACACCAAAAGGTGATAGAAGAAGCCCCGGCGCCAAACCTTTCGACTGAAACCCGCAAAAGCATGGGTGAAGCCGCTCTGGATTGCGGGAGAAAAATCCGTTATCGAGGTGCAGGAACGGTGGAGTTTTTGCTGGATGAACAGGAAAACTTCTATTTCATGGAGATGAACACCAGGCTCCAGGTGGAACATCCCGTTACCGAGCTGGTCACCGGTCAGGATCTGGTTGAATGGCAGATTCGCGTTGCCCGGGGAGAAGATCTCCCTCTTACGCAAGACCAATTAAAACTCTCTGGTCATGCTGTCGAGGTTCGCCTGTACGCCGAAAGCCCAACCAACAATTTCCTGCCGAGTATTGGGCGACTAACGAAAGTAACCTTTCCAGAACCACACCTCCGCTTTAATCAACCTGATCATGCTGCAGACAAGTTTCTCCGAATAGACAGCGGTATTGCGACAGGCTGTGAGATCAGTCAGCACTATGACCCCATGATTGCGAAAGTCATCACCTGGGCAACTGATCGTCGGCAGGCCATCCTTCACCTGGCCGAACAACTGAAACACACACTCATTACTGGTGTTGAGAGCAATAATGGTTTCCTGGTAAAAGCCCTGGAGCACAGCGACTTTCTCGATGGCAAACTCTCCACAAAGTTTATTACGGAGAATGAACAGGACCTGCTTCCGGACGAAAGTGTCAGCCTGCCCTTAATCAGCACCGCCACCGCGCTTTACTGGAATCGTGTCGCGAGCCGGTTGTCGTCAAGCCGGTACGAAGACCATGAATCCAGCCCCTGGAACTCAGCAGAGTTGTGGAGCCTTTACGGCACCAGATCCAATGCTTTCGAGTTTTGGCTAAACGGCAAGGAAATCAATGTCAGACTCACTTCCCCTCGCACCTATAGCGATAGCAGTGGTGCTTTTGAATTGAGTTTCGAGGGACATAAGTGCGAGATTGATTACCACATTTTAGATGACGACACCCTGGCGACTAGAGTCGACGGTAAACTCCGGGAATACCACTATTTTATTGATAACAACCAGATAGTAGTGTTCATCGACGGTCATGGCGTCACTATAGAATTACCGAATGACAGCTCTCTGGTTCAGCACCATGGAGATCATGCCGAAGGTACACTAACGGCACCGATGGGCGGCACGATCATTAAGGTGCTATGCGAAGAGGGTCAACAGGTTGAAAAAGACCAGCCGCTACTGGTGATGGAGGCCATGAAGATGGAACACACCATCAAGGCGCCGGATCAGGGCCGAGTACACAAACTGTTGTGCAAAGAAAAAGATACGGTGTCGTCCCAACAGTTGCTGATCGAGTTACAGACACTTGATGAACAGGAACCCTCAAATAATAAACAATTCGGTACAACAGGATGAAAACGCCACAGGTTAAGATCGTTGAAGTCGGCCCTCGAGACGGCCTGCAGAATGAGTCAACCTTACTTAGCGCCGAACAAAAAGCCAGCTTGGTCAACCGGCTTTCCGACACTGGCATCAGGCATATAGAGGCTGGTAGCTTTGTCTCACCGAAGTGGGTCCCGCAAATGGCGAACTCGGATGAGGTCTTCAGCCTGTTAACCCGCCACCAAGGGATTCACTATGCCGCGCTCACCCCAAATCTCAAAGGATTGGAGGCGGCTTTACAGGCAAAGGCCGACGAAGTGGCCATTTTTACCTCAGCTTCTGAAACCTTCACTCAGAAGAACATCAACTGCAGCATCCGCGACAGCATTGAACGCTTTGTTCCTGTTGTGGAAACAGCAAGAAAACACGACCTTCCCGTACGAGGTTATGTCAGCTGCATTCTGGGATGCCCGTACGAAGGCAATATCCCCCACGCCGCTGTGATAGAGGTGGTTAAGCAACTCCTGAAACTGGGGTGCTACGAGATCTCTCTCGGCGACACAATCGGCGTGGGCACTTCAAAACAGACAAAGTTACTGCTTAACGCCCTGCTTAGGGAAGTCGAGGCTTCTCAGCTCGCGGTGCATTTCCATGACACCTACGGGCAGGCACTGGCCAATATAGATCAATCACTTGACGCTGGCATCAGGGTGGTAGACGCTTCGGTTGCCGGCCTGGGAGGCTGTCCTTACGCTAAGGGCGCGTCCGGCAATGTGGCCACAGAAGATGTCGTATACATGCTGGAAGGAAACGGCATATCTACCGGAATCAACCTGCAAGATCTTGCGCACGTTGGCAATGAAATATCCAACACTCTCAATCGCAGAAACGGCTCCAAAGTCGGGATGGCACTATCCTCTCGCCGCATTCAGGAGAGCACAGCCCTCCCTAAAACAAGCTAAACTAGAGAAACCGATCGTTCGCCGATACTTATTTGCAATCAGGGTATCCAACCTCCCTGAAAGACAAACAATACAGACACGATGAAAACAACATCAACAAGGGCCTAACATGTCTCAGCCTGAATCACTCACTCCACTCTGGATTCCATCAAAGGAACGAGTTGCCAAAAGTCGTCTTACGGATTTTGTACACTACGTTAAAGCTCAGGAGCCTGATGTCCCTGACGACTATCAGTCACTACACCAGTGGTCGGTATCCAATAGTGAACGCTTTTGGTCCCTCATATGGGACTACTTTGGGGTTAAGGGGGAGAAAGGTCAGGCGCCATACCTGGAAAACAGCAACGCTATGCCCGGAGCAAAATGGTTCCCCTCCGGAAAAATCAATTTTGCTGAGAATCTGCTGGCTAGAAGTGATGCCCAGCCAGCGATTATTGCTTATAAAGAAACCGGGGAGCGTACTGAAATCAGTTGGACGGAGTTCAACAAAAAAGTCGCATTATTGGCCGGGACCCTAAAGGAACTCGGGGTAAAAAAAGGCGACAGAGTTGCGGCTTTCACCCCCAACTGTGCAGAAAGTGTTATCGGCATGCTGGCCACTTCCAGTCTCGGTGCTATCTGGTCCTCCTGCTCGCCAGATTTTGGCCTGCAGGGTGTCCTTGATCGTTTTGGACAGATAAAACCTAAAGTTCTTCTGGCCTGCAACGGCTATTATTATAATGGCAAAACGATAGACACCCGTTCCCGGGTCGCAGAAATTACCGCTTCACTCGGCGAACTGTCAGGCCTGATCTGGATCGACTTTATTAGCAATCTTGAAACCAGTACCGTCCCGGAGCTTTCTAACGCTCGTTTCGACATATTTAATATTAGTTCAGATATTTACGCCAATGACGACGTTCCTGTATTGCAGTTCACACCCTGCTCTTTTGCAGACCCGCTGTATATCATGTACTCATCGGGGACGACCGGTGTGCCCAAATGTATCGTGCATAGTATTGGCGGAACTCTTCTCCAGCATCTGAAGGAACTTGGTCTCCATACAGATCTTCACCAGGGCGATCGAATCTTCTATTTCACCACCTGCGGCTGGATGATGTGGAACTGGCTGGTATCCAGCCTGGCTTTCGGAGCCACTCTTGTACTATACGACGGCTCACCTTTTTACCCTAAGCCCGACTCCTTGTGGGATATCGCAGAGGCAGAAAGAATCCGGATCTTTGGCGCTGGTGCGAAATTCTACAGCGCTTGTGAAAAAGAACACCTGTCACCTGGGAAGTCTCACAATCTTTCCTCCCTGGATGCACTATTATCGACCGGCTCCCCCCTTCCCCACGAAACCTTTGATTACCTTTACCGGGAGGTCAAATCTGATATTTGCCTCAGTAGTATTTCCGGGGGAACCGATATCATATCCTGCTTTGCGTTGGGCAACCCGGTCTTGCCGGTATACAGAGGTGAACTCCAGTGCCTTGGTCTGGGAATGGATGTCGCCTTTGCCGATGAAAAAGGATCTCCACTGATTGGTGAGCGCGGCGAGCTTATCTGTCGAGCACCTTTCCCCTCAATGCCTGTTGGCTTCTGGAATGACCCTGATAACAGCAAATACCATCACGCCTACTTTGATCGATTTCCAGACATTTGGGCTCATGGCGATTTCGGCGAAATCGTTGAACATGCCCTGACGGACACAACCCCACTTCAGCACGGCGTAATCATCCACGGTCGCTCAGATGCGGTGCTCAACCCCGGGGGCGTGAGAATCGGAACGGCGGAGATTTACCGCCAGGTAGAAAAACACGATGAAATTTTGGAATCCATCGTTGTCGGGCAAAAATGGAACGACGATGAGCGGGTCATTCTGTTTGTCAAAACACGGCCTGGAGTTGATCTCGATGATGACCTCATCAAGCTAATCAGACAAACCATCAGAGCCAACACCACACCACGGCATGTCCCTGCCAAAATTCTCGCGGTGGCAGACATTCCAAGAACCATCAGTGGCAAAATTGTTGAACTGGCAGTGAAGAAAGTGATCCACGGAGAAGAAGTCAAAAATAAGGATGCCCTGGCAAATCCAGAAGCGCTACGGCATTTCGAAAACCTGTCGGAGCTTCAGGACTGAAACAAGACTTACCAAACAAAAAAGGAGAGCAAAAGCTCTCCTTTTTTCAATGAGTTAAGAATATCTCTTAAAGAGAATTCTCAAGTTCTGGTACGGCGTCAAACAGATCAGCTACCAGACCGTAATCAGCAACCTGGAAAATCGGCGCTTCTTCATCTTTGTTGATAGCAACAATCACTTTACTGTCTGACATACCAGCCAAATGCTGGATTGCACCAGAAATACCAACAGCAATGTAAAGCTGAGGAGCAACGATCTTACCAGTCTGACCGACCTGCATATCGTTAGGAACAAAGCCTGCATCGACTGCCGCACGGGAAGCGCCTACAGCTGCACCCAGCTTATCTGCCACCTTATACAGCATCTCGAAGTTGTCGCCATTCTGCATACCACGACCACCGGAGATAACGATGCCAGCACTGGTCAGTTCAGGACGATCAGATTTCGCCAACTCTTCCTTAACAAAGGAAGAAACGCCTGCGTCATGTGCAGAGGCAACAGCCTCAACAGAAGCTGAACCACCTTCGGCGGCGACAGCATCAAAACCAGTTGGGCGAACAGTGATAACCTTGACGCTGTCACTGGATTTCACGGTTGCGATCGCGTTACCCGCATAGATAGGACGCACAAATGTATCGGCTGATTCAACTTTGATGATATCCGACACCTGAGCCACGTCCAACAGTGCCGCAACACGTGGCATGAAGTCTTTCCCAGTAGTACCGGCAGAAGTCAGAACGTGGCTGTAGTTTTTACCCAGCTCTGCTACCAGAAGAGACAGGTTTTCCGCCAACGCATGCCCATAAACGGCGTTATCAGCTACCAAAACCTTGCTGACTCCTGCAACTTTGGCTGCGGCTTCGGCAACAGCCCCGCAACCTTCGCCAGCGACCAGAATTTCGATATCCCCGCCGATTTGCTGGGCGGCTGCAACAACGTTCAGTGTTGCTGGCTTCAGTACGCTGTTGTCGTGATCTGCAATTACCAAAACGCTCATAATTAAATCACCTTCGCTTCGTTTTTCAGCTTATCAACCAATTCGGCCACGCTGCCGACTTTGACCCCAGCCTGACGCTGGGCAGGCGCTTCAACCTTGACAGTTGAAAGACGCGGAGCGATATCCACACCCAGATCGGCTGGAGAGATGATATCCAAAGGCTTTTTCTTGGCTTTCATAATGTTTGGCAGAGAAGCATAGCGCGGCTCATTCAAACGCAGATCCGTTGTGACAACGGCTGGAAGATTCAGACTGACGGTAGCCAGACCACCATCAATTTCACGAGTGACATTGACTTTATCACCTTCAACAACCACTTCTGAGGCAAAAGTGCCCTGGCCGTATCCGCACAGAGCCGCCAGCATCTGGCCGGTCTGATTATTGTCAGTGTCGATAGATTGCTTGCCGAGGATGATCAGTTGAGGCTGTTCTTTCTCAACTACTGCTTTCAGCAGTTTGGCTGCCGCCAGAGATTGAACCTGCTCTTCAGTTTCGATGTGAATACCGCGGTCAGCACCGAGAGCCAGAGCAGTTCTGATCTGCTCCTGGGAGGCTTTGGGACCGATGGAAACGACAACGACTTCTGTTGCAACACCCTTTTCTTTTAGGCGAACCGCTTCTTCAACAGCGATTTCACAGAACGGGTTCATTGCCATTTTGATGTTGGTTAGATCAACGTCAGTATTGTCTGACTTAACTCGTACCTTAACGTTGTAATCAATTACTCGTTTTACAGCGACCAGAACCTTCATAGATTCCTCGTTTGTGTTGTGATGTGTTCAATTGGAACCATTGCGGCGCAATCTGTAACGACTTTAAATCCATAAATTTAAACGCATTACGCGCCATCAGGCGTTTTCAAAGCAGCCCAATACTGAACGCTTCTCTCGTGCAGGTCAACCGTCCACACCCGAGAAATCGCAGTAATTGGCGGGAGCTTATTCTTCTCCTTTCAACTGCATTGGCCCTATTAAAGGCGATTTTGGGGAAAAATTCAAACAAACGTTTGTTTGAGTCATGAAATAGGTTATGCTACGGGTGTTTTAATCCTCTATACTTCTGAGATTTTAACGACCTGCAGCACAGCGTAGTCGGACTGGACAATGAGGCAGAGCATCACCCTTCAGGGCGATACCGACAATAATAATACCGAAGTATATCAGGGATGTATCGCGATAAGCCGATTGAGCTTTATCGTTCGCACTCAAATATAAGGAAGCAACAAAGAGTGTTCAGAGCCGTGCTGCCAGAAACTTTTTAGAATACCCAAAAGCTTTTTAAAGCTGTGAAGCTAAAAGGAGATCAATGGTGGAACGCGAATCGATGGAATTTGACGTTTTGATCGTGGGCGCTGGCCCGGCCGGGTTATCTGCCGCATGCAGAATCCTTCAGCTGGCTCAGGAAAACGAGCAAGAACTGACCGTCTGTGTTGTAGAAAAAGGTTCCGAAGTCGGCGCACATATTCTCGCCGGTACTGTCTTTGAACCGACCGCTCTGAACGAGTTGTTTCCTAACTGGAAAGAAGAAGGCGCTCCCCTAAATACTCCTGTTGCCGGCGACGATATTTTCGTTCTGCGTGGCCCGGATTCCGCCATCAAGGTTCCCAATGCCTTTGTCCCCAGAAACATGCACAATGAAGGCAACTACATCATCAGCCTGGGCAATCTGTGCCGCTGGCTGGCCGAAAAAGCCGAAGGCATGGGTGCAGAAGTCTACCCAGGCTTCCCGGCCGCCGAAATTCTTTACCATGAAGACGGCAGCGTTAAAGGTATTCTCACCGGCGATATGGGAATTGGCCACAACGGCGAGCAAAAAGGCAGCTACGTCCCCGGCATGGAGCTTCACGCCAAATATACACTTTTCTGTGAAGGCTGCCGTGGTCACTTGGGCAAGGAGCTGATCAGCAAGTTCAACCTTGATGAAGGCAAAGATCCACAACATTACGGCATCGGCATCAAAGAGCTTTGGGATATCGACCCATCCAAACATCAGCCCGGCCTGGTTGTACATACAACAGGATGGCCACTGACCGAAAGTAAATCCACAGGTGGCTCATTCCTTTACCATCTGGAGAACAATCAAGTCTATGTTGGACTGATTACTGACCTAGGTTACTCCAACCCACACATGTCTCCATTTGAGGAATTCCAGCGCCTTAAGCTGCACCCGGAAATTAAAAAATATCTGGAAGGCGGCAAGCGAGTAGCCTATGGCGCGCGGGCCATTGCAAAAGGCGGCTTCAACTCCCTGCCTAAAATGACCTTTGCTGGCGGCTTGCTCCTGGGCTGCGATGCGGGCACCTTGAACTCATCCAAAATCAAAGGCTCTCACACAGCCATGAAGTCCGGAATGCTCGGTGCCGAAACGGTATTCGAAGCACTAAAGGCAGGCTCCGAAGGTAAAGAAGAGCTATCAGGCTTTACTGACAAGTTCAAAGCTTCCTGGTTATACAAAGAGCTTTATGACGAGCGTAACTTTGGCCCTGCAATGCACAAATTCGGAAACATTCTGGGAGGTGCTGTTGCGTTCTTTGAGCAAAATATTCTCCGCGGCAGTCTGCCAATGACATTCCGTGATCCCAATAAGGATCATGAAGCACTGAAGCCAGCCAGCGAGTGTCCAAAGATCAGCTACCCGAAACCGGACAATCAATTGACGTTTGACAGGCTATCTTCAGTATTCCTGTCCAACACCAACCATGAAGAAGATCAGCCATGTCACCTCAAGCTAAAAGATGCTGATGTGCCGATCAACTACAACTTGCCAAAATACGATGAGCCAGCTCAACGTTACTGCCCGGCAGGCGTTTATGAAGTCGTCGAAAACGATGACGGCAGCAAGCGATTCCAGATCAACTCGCAAAACTGTGTTCACTGTAAAACCTGCGATATCAAAGATCCCACCCAAAACATTATCTGGGTAACGCCGGAAGGCGGTGGCGGGCCCAATTATCCGAACATGTAATTGACCCCAAACCCAAAAAAGGCAGCTTCAAGCTGCCTTTTTTAATTCTCTGACCGACAGGCCTATTCAGCCATCAATTGAACCAAGTTCGAAAGACTCACCCTGACTGTCGAGCACTAGTACGACTCTACCTTCTACTTCCTCTTGCCTGGCGAGCGCGACCAGTTCATAAAACACACTCCGTGCAATCCTTGCCTCCAGCCCCCGATCCAATTGAAGATAAGGAATACTCTCTCCACTTTTTTCCACGTACTGAACTCGTAGTCCATGCTGATTTGAGAGCACTATTTGCTCACCAATATTCGTTGTGAATACGATCGCATCAACTCCCTCCTGATCCCGAAACTCTTCCACCCCGGTGACAACGAAGGGGCTGTCTTCCACTTGAATCCGAGCTTTCTCTACCGGGGTTTTCAGGTAATACTCCCCGTTATTTTCTCTTACCAGAATGGAGGCAAACAGCTTTACCATAGCCTCTCTTGCTATTGGCCTTCCCTCATAGAACCATTCTCCATCCCGGTTAATCGACATGTTAATATCAACCTCGACCTCCGGATTCCATTTTTCTACGGGAGGTTTACTGGCGCTCTGTATCTGCTCCAGCACTTGCGCAAGTTCTTCTGGTGTTCTCTTCTGCATACACCTATCTCCTTTCACAGGCCTCGCTGCCATTCCTGTCGCAACGGGACCATTTCAGGATTATCAATCGCCAGATCAAGTTTATTCAACATCGCAACCTTATCTCGACCCAGCACTCCTTTCAGGACTAGATAATTGGAAGCGTGGTCACTTCGGAAGATCGTTTTCGACAAGTCTGTATGCTCCAAAAAAAGGCGCTCCTCCCTGAACAACTCTTTCTGGTTCAACATGTCAAAATCATCGAATCCGGACCTTAACCTTTGCTCACCCAGAGGAAAACTGACCACCAATGTTGCCAGGTAATCTGGCTGCGCCAGGTTAACCATATTAGCGCTGTTAACGGCATGCTGCTCCGAGTATCGGCGACCACCCAAGCCATTCAAAATCATGACAGAACTTCTGAGCCCCGCCTGTTTAATTTTCACCAATGCATCCACTGTAGACGCCTGAGTCTCACCTTTCTGCACTTTTTCAAGCACCAGATCGTCTCCGGACTCAGCTCCGACATACAAAATATCCAAGCCCAGCGATTTTAATTCAGCAAGCTCTGCGACTGTCTTATTTCTAATATTCCTTGGCAGGCAATAGGAGGACACTCGCTGCAAATTTGGAAAGTATTCGTTTAACCAGACTAAAATCTGATGCAATCGACGATAAGAAAGCACCATCGCATCACCATCAGCCAGAAAAACCCGGCGGACCGACGGTTGGCTACTGGCAACAGCTTTAATCTCTGAAAGAACCTCGTCCTCCTGTTTCGGCTTGAACTTTTTTTGAGGCGCCGTGTACATTTCGCAAAACGTACATTTGTTCCAGGAGCAACCATTGGTCACTTGTAGTATTAATGAGCCAGCTTCACTGGGTGGCCGGAAAACCGGCTCAATATAATTTAGTGGGATAACAGACATTCAATTGTGGTCTTCGAGGTTTTAAGTTAGTTTTTGACGGATGCCGATATTATAACGGCTCCAAATGGATTTATAACGCTTGGCCAGACATCCGGAACCATTTTTCCGAATAAACCATCAAATATTGAGCACAAATTTTTGACGATGCCAGCAAATCAGGAAATATGATGACTTCGAACACCCTCAATGCTTTATGTCGCACAGAATTCCCTCTGGAGCAGGATCTGATTCACCTTAACCATGCAGCTGTTGGCCCCTGGCCAATGCGAGCGGTTAACGCCGTCAAACGGTTTGCTGAAGAAAACATGTACCAGGGCTCTCAGAATTATTTGAACTGGCTGAAAACAGAAAACCAGCTGCGCCTGAGATTACGTCAACTGATCAACGCAGCGTCAGTCAACGAGATAGCTCTCAGCAAGAACACTTCCGAAGCACTCTCTATTGTCGCCTATGGAATAAGATGGCAATCCGGTGACGAAGTCGTCATCAGCAACCAAGAGTTTCCGTCAAACCGGATTGTCTGGGAGTCTCTTCAAGCAAAATTCGGCGTTATTGTAAAAGTCGCAGACCTATCCAATGATGATCCGGAAGCAGCCATTATAGACTGCCTGTCTTCCCGGACCCGAATCGTTTCGGTGAGTTCCGTGCAGTATGGCACGGGTTTGAAGCTAGATTTGAACAGGCTCGGAAATGAAATCAAATCCCGCGACATCCTCTTCTGTGTCGATGCAATTCAGTCAGTGGGCGCCACCCCTCTGGATGTACAAAGGGACCAGATCGACTTTCTGATGGCCGATGGTCATAAATGGATGCTGGGGCCAGAGGGCCTCGCGCTTCTATATGTAAAGAAGGAAGTGCAGGATAGGCTTGAGCTTAATCAGTATGGCTGGCATATGGTGAAGGATAGAGGCAATTTCGATCGCCACGACTGGGAACCGGTCGATTCAGCAGTTAGATTCGAATGCGGCAGCCCCAATATGCTGGCTACGCACGCACTGAATGAAAGTGTCGGCCTGCTGCTTGAGATTGGCATGGATCAGATTGAAACTCTGATTAAGGGTAAAATCAGAAAACTCCAAGAGCATTTACAGGCGCTTAAAGACATTGAGATTATCACGAATCTGGAGGATAACCGACTTGCCGGCATCCTGACTTTCAGAAGCCGTCAAATAGATAGCAGATTATTATTTGAGGAACTGCAAAGCCACAATATTCTTTGCGCGGCCCGTGGTGGTGGGATTAGGTTTTCCCCACACTTCTACACACCAGATGAAAAACTTGCTGCGGCATGTGAAAAGCTGGCAACAGCATGTGAGAAACAGAAAAGCATCTCAGGTTAGCCATGCAACCAGACAGCAGGGTTGCAGACAAACGCTATAGCAGTCTCAGTATAGGCGTCCAATAAACTGTCCACACCCTGCCCCCCAAACATCCGAGGAGTAAGCCCTGATCTCACTTGTGTGGAACCCCTGACCATGATACAGGTTTCCATGCTCAAGCAATGACCCCAATGACGACACCAAGGGCATATGACTCACCAGGATAAAATTATGACTGGCGTATTGCTCAAGGTTTTCAAAACATGCGCTCGGGTCGTCGTCTGGCGTTGCAAACTCAAGGCGAATTAACTTCTGACTGACAGGCAACAATGCATCCAGCACTTCAGCAGTTTGCCTCGCCCTGGTAAAGGGACTATGCAAGACCACCAGAGAATTGACTTCAAGCTTCTCCAGGTAATCAGCCAGTTGCTGGGCCACCTGCTTAGTGTAAGCCAAACCATAAGGCGTTAGCTCCCTTTCCGAATCGGAAGCCGCATGCATTTCAGCCTCACCGTGCCGCATGATAAATATGTGACTCATATACCTTCCTTTCTTACCGGACTTCATCCTTTCTCATCAGACAACGCCCTTTCCTGCCAGACCATCTGCAACCGGATCAAAACCCATGCTTCCTTGAGAACGCTAAAATAGTGAATAATTCCAGCGCCTTAAGTACGAGGCAGCACAAACTCCACATCACTATTCTGGTCTCTCAACATTAGCTGAGTGATTACCTTTTCAACGGGAATCTTTTCGTAAATGATCTTGTAAAGCCCTTTGACCAGAGGCATTTCCACCTGCATCTCCTGAGCCTTCAGATGAATAATCCTAGTGGTATTAACACCTTCCGCCACCTCTCCGAGATTATCGACAGTTTCCTCAAGCGACTCTCCTTTGCCTAGCGCATACCCAACCCGATAATTACGACTCAGCGGAGACGTACAGGTCACAATCAGGTCGCCAACACCGGCAAGCCCCAGAAACGTCATGGGATTAGCTCCCAATTCGACCGCAAACCGGCTCATTTCGGCCAAACTCCGGGTAATTAGCATGGATTTGGTATTCTCACCAAGCTCCAGCGCAGCCGCCATACCGGAAATAATGGCGTAAATATTCTTCAGGGCACCTCCAAGCTCTACGCCGTACATATCTGTATTGGCATAAACCCTGAAGCTGGCGCTGCTGAGCACCTCTTGCACCTTCGTCCGGAGGTCTTCGCAGGTACTGGCAATCACCGTCGCAGTCAAACAGCCTTTTGCCACCTCTTTCGCCAGATTCGGTCCGCTAAGCACTCCCACTTCACGGCCCTCCAATTCGCTGGTAAGGATTTCACTCATCAGCGAAAAGCCGGACTCTTCGATACCCTTGGTTGTGCTAATCCAATACTGCCCGGGCTTTTGATACTTTTTGGCTTCCTGGACAACCTTTCTAAAAGATTTGCTTGGTACGGAAACGAAGATCAAATCGGCATCTGAAATAGCTTCCGACATATCAGTCGTCGCCACCAGCGCCTGATGCAATTGGGTGTCGGGGAGATATTTCCGATTAACATGCTCCTGGTTAATTTCGTTCGCTCTGGCCTCATCCCTAAGCCAAAGTATGGTCTCACAGTTATTGCCTGAGGCAATATTGGCGATAGCAGTACCAAAACTGCCACCACCCAAAACAGTAATTTTCATGAATAGAGAATCTCTTGTCTGGGTTTCCCTGCGCTACTGAGCCTTTTTCAGACTTCAAATAACGCCTTATCACCATGCATTTGGTTTTACTTTTACTCGGCAGAGATGACAAAAAGATAAATAGTACAGGGGATTTGCCAATCAGGAGGAGGTGTGAGCCTGCTCATCTTCCAGAGCTTTCACCAGATCCTTAAACGCTTCCCTGTTATTCGAATTCAGATCCATCAGCACCTTATGTGCAGCCAGAACTTTCTCCCGAACTTCCTGCTCCGATGCATGTAATATGGGGATCTCATCCAGATGTTCAATTTCTGTGGCCGCTTTTTCCACAATAATAAACAACTCATCAAACCCCATGGAGTAGATCAGCCGGGTAATATCCGGGTTGGTGGAAATAATAGTGGGAAGGAGTTTTTTGTTTTTGCGCGCAAAAATGCCAATCTTGGCCAGTAGTCCAAGAGTGGTACTGTCGACAACTGTCGTTTCCGTCAGGTCGATCACAACCGTCAGGAAGTTGGCATCGTCTTTCATCAGATCGATAAGTCGATCCAATGTTGAACAAAGATACAACCGAATTTCCCCAATAAACTTGAGGACGTATATACCCTGTTGCTCTGCCTGGAGTATTTTATACCCGGACATCAATTACACCGCTGATTCCAGTATGGACACTATAGCTATATCATCAGGAAGTTCGGTTACCCAATCCAACCTGAATGCTTTTTCTAAACTTGCTATAGTGTGACTCGCAGATTGTACGGTTTCAAGAAGCCTCTCCTCTTTTTCTGCTAGCGATTTGGCATTTATTACTTCAAGCAAGCCATCAGAGCAGATTACCAGTGAAAATCCCGGAGCAAGATCCTCCTCGTATACAGGAAACTTAGGATCTTCAAAAAGTCCCACCGGCGGCCCTTTACCTTCAAGATAACGACTATGGCCATTCACTGAGAGTATCGGCATCGGAAAGTGCGCCCCCACCGAATAGGTCAGAACACGGTATTCAGTATCGATAATGCCTGCAAACATGGTCAGGTGCTTGCCCATATCCGTCTCAAGAATTTCGGTATTCACCCTGCTCAGAAACCGATCGGGATGCAACACATCATCACTTGAGTGACGCCTCAGATTCCTTTGCAGTCGATTCGCGAGATTCTTCAGCAAGACCGTTACAAAAGCAGAAGATGCCCCATGGCCGGAGACATCGGCAAAATAGAAAGCAACTTGAGTATCACTGACGGGAAAATAGTCGAAAAAATCACCACTCAGGTAGAGGGATGGCTTAATGCAGTGATCGAAGGAGATGTTATCGAACTCAAGATTATGCTCGGGTAACATTTTCATCTGGATTTGCCGACCCGCCTTATGGTCGGCCTGAAGTTCTTCTAGACCGGCTTTCAGGCTCTTGTTGGCCTGCTCCAGATCCAGACGATACTGCTGATTTTCTCTGGACAGTCTGACCCTCTCCATCAGACGGGAAATCGAGTGGTCAATTTCGATGGTATCCACCATGGGTTTGGCAACAAACCCAGCCGCTCCGGCTCGCAATGCAGATAGAATATGCCCGGAACTGACATCCTGACTGATAACAATCAGAGGAGGACGAGGCCGCAAAGGCGCAACCATGCGGGTCACCGCAGATAATTCAGACGTAGGTAGGTCGCCAATCACCAGATCAGGCGATAATTCGTCCAGTTTGGGCGTAAAATCAGCCAGTGAGCTGAAAATTTCTACATAAAACCCCTGAGAGTCCAGGTGCTCTTTGAGATGTCGAGCTGATTCTGCATCAGCATCGATAATTATGAGTGTTTCCTCAAGGTCGGCCATAGTTTATTTGCCGATATTTCCTGATTGTTATTGTGTCTAAGCCACGAATTTTGTCAGTATTATGCTCAATATACAGTCAGGTCGCTTCATGTTCGGGAAAAAAGTTTGAAAACTCTTTACCACTTAACCAATCCCAACTTCCGTCCGCGTGGCATCAACAACTGGAATATTAAAAAACAAAGGTTTATATACTTGTTTTTAGCGGAGAATCAGTCGACCTGCAACATTCAAATGCAACATAATGACAAAAATTAGAATTATCATACTAACTGGGTAATTCTTATTTTATACGCACTTCTACTATTCAAGCGTTAATCTTATGGACAACACGATTTACGATTTATTGGGTGTACGGGACAGACTGATCATGGACCCGGTCCATGGTGGCATATCGCTGTTCAGGCACGAGGTCGCGGTACTTGATCACCCATTGTTTCAGCGGCTTCGCTACATCTGCCAGAATGACATACTCTCTTTTGTCTTTCCTGGTGCGACACATTCCCGATTTCTTCACAGTATTGGCACCATGCATGTGGGGCACAGGATGTATCGGGGCCTGATAGAATCCTGCCTGAGGCGATTCCGTAAAGAGGAAGGCTCTCTTACGGAGCGCCAGCTCGTCAGTATTAATTACTTCAACCAGCTGATCCGACTTGCCTGCCTTTTGCACGATTGCGGCCACAGCAGCTTTTCGCACCAGTTCTCGCAGGTGTCCAGCATCGGAAAACTGCTGGATAAACCTGGACGCTTTCAATCACTATGGGCAGGCATCGATGCCGCTCAACTATACCCCAGCCCGCCCCAAAAGCTCGAACACGAGCACTTCTCTGTAAGATGCGCCTACGAGATCCTGGGTCCGCGTATAACCGGAATGACAGGTATTGAAGCCAGAGATGTGATAGCTCTGATGGAAACAACTTCCGTGGTGCTCAGCGACCGGTTTTCAGAACATGCTTTTGCATTATGGGAACTTGTCACAGGATCCACCAACCCTCCAGCCAACGCGCCCTACCATCTGCGCAATGTTTTTTCCTTGATCGTCTCAGGGGAAATTGATGCGGACCGGGCTGACTATATGCTCAGAGACGGTTTCCACTCATCTGTCACCATTGGCGGATTTAACCTGGACCACTTGCTTAAGAACCTCCACATCGGCTGGGATCCAGCCTCTGACTGGATGGGGCTGGCCATCACGGCCAAAGGACTGGGATCTCTGGAGGATTTTGTCTATTCACGGCACCAGATGTACCGCAAGGTCTACGGGCACAAAACGTCGATAGGGTTCGACTGGATTCTACGGCAAGCCATCGAGGAGGTACTGGCACAGCCAGAAGTCTACGAATACATCGACGACTGCCTGAGCAATATCAACTCTTTCCGGTATCTGACTGACAACTATTTCTGGGAACAATTCAGAGTCCGGGCACAAAAAGATCATCACAGCTTTTCTGCCATGATGATGGATCGCAGACGACTGGAGCACCTTCACAGCATTGAAAATGTCGATCCGGAGTTTCTACTTGAGAAAGTGCGGAAAGTGGCATCATTCAACAATATTGACCCGAATAACATTGTTTGTTGCGAACTAAACGCCCGTTTTTCCAAAATTCGAGAGGATTACGACAAAATTAAGGTACTTAACAAAAAACCTTTGAGCGAACAATCTCCCCAGATCTACTATTCACTCATTAGCGAAGAAAGCAGCTTTTTCCAGAAATTCGCCGACACCCGCATCGTGCATTTCTATCGTGACCCGCGCGTTGAAACTTCTTGAGAACAGCTCTACAAAGTGCCTCCCTATCAGATCTGGTTCCTCAGCCCCAACTGATAGGGATGTGGATTCAAGTAAACCTGGCGGGAAATGTAATCATTGCCGTTTTCAAGAAGATAGTGATTCAAAAGTGTCAGAGGAACAATCAGAGGCACCACCCCCTGGCGATATTGCTGCATCAGGTTTTCCCACTCCTGTCTTTGAGTGTTGTTCATATGTTTCGAAGCCTCCCTGGCCAACTCCTGAAGAGCATGGGCATGGTTTTTCCTTTTGGCACGCTTCGTTAGAACAGACATGAAAAGTTGTTTGTATCGCTTCAGCGAATGATCTAGAGAATTATGCCGGGCAGATGCAACGATATTACCCAGTTCAGCAAGCCTGGATGGTGCATACACCTTTAGCAGCATTTTATGTCTCGTGTGAAAGTGCATTAGCGCGGCAATTGAAGGGCATTCCTCAACCCTGGTACGCCATTCCATATGACAGAATACCCGGGTTACAAAATTTTCCAGCAAAACCGGATCTGACAATCTTCCCGCCTCCTCTACAGGGAGCTCGGGCAATTCACGTTGAATGGCTTCGGCATAGATCCCGGCCTGAGAAGACACAATCTGATTACCCTCCTGATTGTAGACCTTGACCCTGAAAGCCCCACAGCTAGGCGACTTCTGCATAAATATATAGCCATCCACCTCCCTTAACCCGGGAATCTGCTCTTCCGCAAAACGTTTTAATTCTGCAGTCACCTCAAGCTTGGAATCACGTGAACCTACGGCAGCAACACCATTATCGGTAGCCACCAGCCGAATCGGTTGCCGGGGAACGCCAAGCCCAATGCCCACTTCAGGGCAAATTGGCCTGAAGTCCATGACTTCACCCAATTGCTCCCTGATGTAGACAGAGTTCTTATGGCTACCGTCAAAGCGTACTTTTTCCCCTTTTAGACAAGCACTTAAAGCAACTAGCGGGCGTTTTTGGTCATGCATTTCATTCTTTCCAGATTATGACGTCAGACAATTAATTCATTTTTACGTGTTGAGTCGAACTTCGGTTTATGCTTTTCTTGGCCCTGAAATTTCTCGTTATGAAAGACACCGGCCATCCATTCCCGACAAAAGGATCACTATGAAGGTTGTATCATTTAACGTAAATGGTATCCGAGCCCGTTTGCACCAGCTTGAAGCACTGATTTCCCAATACCAGCCCGACATCATCGGTTTGCAGGAAACCAAAGTGGAAGATGCTTTGTTCCCTGAGGAGACGATCCGAGAAATGGGTTATCACGTGCAGTTTCATGGCCAGAAAGGCCATTACGGTGTCGCCCTACTGAGTAAAACTCCGGCTATCAAGATTGAGAAAGGCTTTTCAACAGATACCAAGAAATCGCAAAAACGGTGGATAACAGGCGAATATCAAGTTGGGGACCAGGTGGTCACGGTTTGTAACGGCTACTTTCCACAAGGTGAGAATCGTAGCCATCCTGAAAAATTTCCCAATAAAGAACAACTTTACGCAGACACTTTAAGGTATCTCCAGGAAAAATCCCCGGACCAGTCCATCATTGTGATGGGGGATGTCAACATCTCTCACCAGGATATAGACATCGGTATCGGAGAGGAAAACCGCAAACGCTGGCTCCGGACAGGAAAATGCAGCTTCCTACCGGAAGAGCGGGAGTGGCTGAACAAATTACTTGGATGGGGGCTCGAAGATACCTACCGCAAGCATTTTCCGGATGATACTTCCCGCTTCAGTTGGTTTGATTATCGTAGCAGGGGCTTCGAAGCCGACCCCAAACGAGGCCTCAGAATTGACCTGATACTGGCGACCAGCCCACTCAGTAGTGCCTGCACAGCAGCGGGCATCAGCTATGATATCCGAGGCATGGAAAAACCTTCGGATCATGCACCGATCTGGGCAGACTTTGCACTATAAATTGAATCTTCCCCGGCAGACAGATATTTTAAGGTTACCGTGCTGGCATCCCCCCGGCTCCAACAGATAACTGTCTTCCCTTCACATGGCGGTAAACCCAGACAGATAACAGGAAGTTATTTGTCTGCCGGATGAATAATGGCAGTATGAAGTTAAGCATGACGACTTGCGGATACGATTAGACATGAAAACAAAGGAAAGGATTGTACTTGTCAGTCTGGAATTGTTTAACCGGTATGGTGAGCCGAACGTCACGACGCTTCAAATTGCTGATGAACTGGATATCAGTCCCGGAAACCTTTACTACCACTACAAAAACAAAACCGAAATTCTGAACGAGCTGTTCAATCGCTATGAAGGCCAGATCATGCACCTTCTCGATGTCCCGGATATCGAGATCAGCCTCGAAGACCACTGGCTGTTTCTCCATCTTATTTTTGAGTGCATTTCAGAATACCAGTTCCTATACAAAGATCTGGTCAATATTCTGCAAAGATATGAGAAAATCAGGACAAAATTCAAAAAAATTCTGCAGAAGAAGATCGAAGCCTCGCACAAAATCTGCAGCAGCTTGAGAAGTCAGAGCATCCTGATTGCGACCGATGATGAGCTGGATTCACTGTGCCAGAACATCGTTCTCACAGCCACCTACTGGTCTAGCTTCGACATTATCAGAAATGGGTCAGGCGAACATCAGATTGACCTCGCCCGAGGCATCCACCAAGTCATGTCTCTGGTAGCCCCTTTCCTTCGGGAGGAAGAAAGACAGGATCTTCTGACGATGAGTAGGGAATATCTCAGTTAGTCTCTGAGGCTGGATCAATCTGCTTTCTTTCTTGTTCTCTTCGGTTTTTCCTTGTCGGCCAGCTTCTGTTTCAGCTCATCCACTTCTTTTCTTAACTGCTGAAATTCACTGTAGGTAGGAACTCCCAAGCGGTGTAGCGCTCGCGATACACGTTGATCAAATACTGTTTCCAGCTTGTCCCAGGTAGTGTTAGCCCTATCTTTAACCTCTTCAACTCTTCCCTCGACAGCTTTAACCTGTTTTTCAAACACGCCTCTGGTCTTTTTTTCCAACTCCTCACCTTCCTGGACAAGCTTGTCAAACACCTTACCGGCATCCTCTTCGGCTTTGTTATAGGCTCCCAGACCTGCCAACCAGATCTGTCTGGCAGATTCCTTGATTTTTTGGGATACCATTTTGGAGTTTTGCTTGTCGTCAGTCATTGAGTCTTCTCAGTTGTGCTATATCATGGGAGTTATTCTGGCGGCCAAAGCTGTAAAGCTCAACCGATATTGGTCGAACCCGTGTTTTTGGACCACAATTATAATAGTTGCATTGGAGACATCTAACTAGACCTCTATGACAGGCCGACCGAAAGAGCGAATCGCTGAAGTTCTCACCCGATGGTTGACCAGGGAAAAGTCCGCCACAGAGGTTCCATTAAGTAATTTTGACCGACTCAGGCATGAGATCCGTCCGTGCGATGTCATTCTGGTGGAAGGCCGCACGAGAGTCAGCGATGTCATCAAACTGGTCACACAGAGCCGATGGTCACATGCCGCACTTTATCTTGGCAGGATTCATGAAATCGAGAGCCCGTTCACCCGCAAACGCATCCAGGCTTTTTTCGATGGCCAGCCGGACACGCAACTGATCATTGAGAGCGAACTCGGACTCGGCACCATTATTCGGCCCCTGTCCACCTATGACAGAGACCATGTCAGAATCTGTCGACCAAGGGAGCTGACTTTCCAGGATTCGCAAAGTGTCATCGGCTTTGCCGTAAGACAGCTAGGCTCCAACTACAATGTCAGGCAGATTCTCGATCTTTTCCGTTTTCTGATGCCCTGGTCAATTTTACCGAGACGCTGGCGTTCATCATTGTTTAAAACCCATCCTGGCAAGCAGACGGAAACTGTCTGCTCTACGATGATTGCCGAAGCCTTCGGCTCAATACAGTATCCAATTCTCCCTCTGGTGAAGAAAACTTCCGAAGAGGGTTTAAAACTTTTCCGCAGAAACCCCAAGCTGTGCACTCCGAGTGATTTTGATTATTCTCCTTACTTTGACATCATCAAATATCCCTTTGTGGACTTTTCCCACAGTAATACCCGTTATCGCCTGCTTCCCTGGAAGGGAAATGCACGGCTGACATCTGAAGAACATGGGTACTATCTTGATGACGCCCCCGTTCCTCACGACCGATTCGAATAATGGCTCACCAGGAACAACTTAATATATGCCTTCACCCACTTATAAGTTCTGGATCTTAACGACATATCGTTAGAATAAAATATGATTAAAAAGTGAGCATTTTGATTTGTAATTGCCTGCAAAGCGTCAATACTTAAGGGTGACTGTTCTGGCAAACCCAGTGCAGTCATGTAGGAAGTCTTTCATGGATACTACTCACACCTCTAACCCGGAACCTCCCCTAGGTCCGGGTTTTTTTATGACCATTCAGGAACATCAATCCCACATTTTCGATGAGTGGATCAAAATTCTCACCCTAGTCCACCCTAGAGACCTTCCAATTGCTTAAATGACGTCAGTATAATCAATGACTGCTGGTCAGATATAACGCCCAAATAAACCGTCGCCGTTCTAGGGTCTATTTACCCAAGGATAAAATCACATGAAAGTGCGTTCCCTCCTTAAGCGAGTGCTTGTCCCCGGAGATCTTGATGCTCAGCTGGATGCAATCGAAAAGCCAGTCGGATCACTGGGTTATGACCCATGGGGGTTTAATGTCGACACCAACAAAATTGCCGTGGCCCTGTTCAAGCCTATATTTGAGAAATATTTCAGGGTGGAAGTTCGAGGTATTGAAAATGTTCCAGCTGACGGGCCGGTACTACTGACAGGCAATCACTCTGGGCAGCTCCCAATCGACGGAACCCTGATTGCTTACGCCCTCGCAACACGTCAGCCCCACCCCCGATTGCCTCGTGCAATGATTGAACGCTTCTTCCCCACCGTCCCCTACCTGGGCAATCTTCTCAATCAAATGGGCGGCGTACTCGGTGACCCGGTGAACTGCTCCAAAATGTTATCCCGCAATGAAGCGGTCATCGTCTTTCCTGAAGGAATCAGAGGATCCGGCAAGCTTTATCGCGAACGATACCAGCTCAAACGTTTCGGGAACGGCTTCATGTATCTATCGATGCAACACAACGCGCCGATTGTGCCAGTAGGTGTTGTCGGGTGTGAAGAAACCATTCCTGCCATCGCCAACATTGCTCCACTCGCTCGGATGCTGGGAATTCCTTACGTTCCTGTCGCCCTTCCTCTGATATTGCCAGCCAAAGTGATACTGAACTTTGGCGAACCTATGCAATTCGACCAGAAGGAGTGTTCTGAGGAAGAAGTCACCCGAAGAGTGGATTCTGTAAAAGCGGAAATCAGCAAACTGATTGATAAAGGTCTGCAGGAAAGAGAAGGTCTTTTTTAATGGCGAACAAAAGAAATACCAGCAAGCCAGCCATCATGATTACAGGAGCTGCCGGCGCACTTGCCCAGCAAGTGATCAAGCGTCTTCGCGAGCAATTCAAGGTGATCGCTGTAGACTTCCGGGAGCAGGTGTATCTCAGCGATGACATTGCCAGCTATCGAATTGACGTCAACAAACGCGGTTTTGAAGACATCTTCCGCAAACACGATATAAAAACCGTGGTGCATCTGGGAAGAATGATCGCCAGTGAAGAAAACCGCATGCGTCGTTACAACTCCAACGTCATCGGCTCCCATCGCCTTCTGGACCTGTGCCATAAGTATGGAATTAGTAAGGTCATCGTTCTCTCCACTTATCATGTCTATGGTGCAAACGCCTATAATCCTGCGTTGATTGACGAGAGTGCGCCATTGAAAGCTGCTGAGCTGACCATGGACCTGATTGATTCCGTGGAGCTTGAGAATCTGGCTAACATCTATCTATGGCGCTATCCAGACTTGAATATTACCGTACTACGCCCCTGTAATATCGTAGGCCCAGGGGTGAAAAACACCATATCCACACTGCTGTCGAGTCAATATACTCCCGTGTTGGCAGGATTCTCTCCCATGATGCAGTTTATCCACATAGATGACATGGCAGATGCCATCGCACTGACCGTTGTTAAAACCAAAGGCGGTATTTACAACGTCGCCACCGATGACTGGGTGGCTTATCAGGATGCCTTGACCTCCTCAGCCTGCCGCAAAGTCCCCATTTTATCTGTGCCGCCGGTTCTTCCCAGGGCCATCAGCAGCCTCTTGCGGCTCAAAACATTCCCTTCGTATCTTCTCAATTACTTCAAATATCCCGTTGTGCTTGATGGTAGCTTGTTTAACAACACCTTCGGGTTCAAGCCACAATATTCGCTGAATGAAATTTTCAGATACTATCGCTCCATGAAATCCTAAAACATTTCAAAAGCAGTAGAACCGGTAATGCCTGGTGGCAGCCTCCTGATGACATCCCATCAGGAATGCCTGTCGCCACCTTGAATTCCCGAAAAAGCTTAACGTTAAATTATTCCTTTAACCCTGAGCGGCCATTTACACACATTTTTGCTGTACTAAACTTAGAGGAACGCCTACCAACAGCAAGGGGTGGTTTGGGATGGATTCATACGATATTTTGGACCGGCTTTTGTGCCATTTGTATGTCGCCAAAAAAGAGATCATACCAAACAAGCATCACCCTGATGGCAGACGACATACACGCCGTTACAAAATCAAAAAGAAAACCGTTAAAAATATCTGGCTGGTCTCGGGTACCTTTATGCTGCTAAATCCCTCCGTACCGCTGATAATTGGCACAACTTTGTTTACAGCCTTTATATCCTTCAGCATACTTGACGAATCGCACTAAATTCAGTCCCTCCAAAGGGATAAACGCCCAATTTAATAAGTTGACTTAAGTTGCAGTAGTATGGATATCACTTTCGGTGGCATCAGTCACGCGACCGGAGCCCTTGTATATCTTCTCATCATGGGATTATTGGCTCAGGGTTACCTGCGCCGGCTAACAGACAGGGCTCTTCTGGCCGCCTGCCTGTTAACCTCCATCTGGTTAGCGATTATCGCCAGCCAGCAGGTCTTCAACACTCCCACTTTCTTCCTCAGATATACCTTTGAGATTTTACGCAATGCCGCCTGGATAGGCGTGCTCTTTGTACTTCTCGGCGTTCGGCTGACAAGAAAAAGCAGCGCGGGCAGTACCCAGTTCTGGCTGGGAATGACCATTGCCGGGATACTCATATTCATGCTGATCGCAGGCTTGGCCCGCGGTTTCATGGGCGAGGCAGTATTCAGTGGACAGACACTTCTCACCGGCCAGATTGTTGTATCTCTCGGCGGGCTGGTGTTACTGGAACAAGTCTGGAGAAACGTCACCGGTTACAAGCGGCAGAACACCCGATATCTGTGCCTGGGGATCGGGACATTGTTCGTGTACGACTTTTTTATGTACTCTGACGCTCTGCTCTTTAATCAGATCTCGCAACCTTTCTGGGACGCTCGTGGTGCAATCAATACGGTGTGTGCACCGCTGATCGCTCTGACCATGGTCAACACGCGCAAACAACCACTGGATGTTCAGATTTCAAGGCAGTTTGTTTTCCATACCAGTGCGCTGGTCTTTGCGGGCCTCTATCTGCTTATCATGGCCGCTGGCGGATATTACATCAACACAGCCGGAGGCGAATGGTCAGAGGCCCTGCTGATCATCTTCTTTTTCTCCGCTACGGTATTCCTCATCCTTCTTGCCGGGTCTGCCAGATTAAGAGCTCGATTGATGGTGTTTATCAGTCAGCACTTCTTCAACTATAAGTATGACTATCGCGAGGAATGGCTTAATGCCACCGGTCTGGTTACTTCTCTGGAAAGTAATGACGATCTGGAGAAAAAGGTTATTCAACTTATGGCAGAGCCGGTTGAAAGCCAGGCGGGAGCTCTTTGGCTCAAAAATGAAGACAACAATTTCTCAGCCACCACTTTCTGGAATATGCCTGAAATCAAGTTCGACAAGATAGACAACAATTCCGAACTGATCGATTTCATGCGCCAGAGCGACTGGATTATTGACCTGAAAGAATATCAGCTCGATCCCACTCGCTATCACCTGATGGAAATACCCGACTGTCTCTGGACAACCCACAAACCCTGGTTGCTCGTCCCTCTGTTCATCGGTGATTCCTTGATTGGATTTGTACTGATCTCTGAACCTTTGGCCAAGATCGAACTGAACTGGGAAAACTATGACCTGCTGAAGATTGTGGCCCGACAATGTGCCAGCTATATCGGGTTGGTCCATGCTCAGAACCGTCTCTCCGAATCCAAACAGTTTGAAGCAGTTAACAGAACATCAGCCTTTATGGTTCATGATCTTAAAACCATCATCGCGCAGCTGTCTCTTCTGGTGAATAATGCGGGTAAACACAAGTCCAACCCTGTGTTTGTAGATGACATGATCAGAACAACTGAACATGCTCTGAAAAAGATGAACCATCTTCTTCTGCAAATACGCAATCCAGTGACCCAGGATGATGTTACTCAGGTCAATGTCACTGAACTTCTCAAAGATATCGTTCAACAGGAGTCACGCCGTGATCCTGTCCCCATGTTTACCGGCGATGAATCCCCTGTCATCATCGAAGCAGACAAGGAAAAGCTCAGTAGCGTTTTTGTACACATGATACAGAACGCACAGGATGCCACGGAAAAATCTGGCGACGTCACAATATCGGTTAAAAAAAGTACAGGCTGGATTGTTATCTTCGTCCAGGATACCGGTATTGGCATGAGTGACGAATTTATTAAAGCAGAGTTGTTCAAGCCCTTTTCCAGTACCAAAGGGCTCACCGGCATGGGGATTGGTGTCTACCAAAGCCGGGAATATATTCGTAAACTCGGCGGTTCCATTGATGTAACCAGCGAGCCTGATGTAGGCACCTGTTTCACCATCAAGATACCACTCATCAATACCAGCGCGGGTTACGGCAACTACAAGGGAGCGGCATATAGCGGATAACCAGTCAACATTCCATAACAGGATATAATGACGGGTTTATCCCCTTCTCGACCCTTTAGATGATTGAATTGACTGCAGGCCCTGATAATATCCGGGGTGACCAGTTTAATTGAACAGAACATTTAATGACCACAACAAGGCTAAAGTCATTGTGAATAAACGTTTGCTAATCATTGAAGATGATCCTGGCCTGCAGAGCCAGATGAGATGGTGCTTCGAAGACACTGAGGTTTTCGTCGCGGATGACCGGGAGTCTGCCATTTCTCAGTTGAGGCGGGTTGAACCCCAGGTCGTTACACTTGACCTCGGACTGCCTCCTGATCCTGGAGGTTCCAGTGAAGGCTTTGCCATCCTTCAGGAAATACTGACATTGTCCCCAATGACCAAGATTATCGTGGTTACCGGTCGAGAAGAACGTGAGAATGCAGTTAAGGCTATCGGACTGGGCGCTTGCGATTTCTACCAGAAGCCTCTTGATGCCGACATATTGTCTTTTGTTGTCAATCGCGCTTTTCGTCTTTACGAACTAGAGCATGAAAACAGAGAACTTTCGGAAAACAAGTCAACCTCAAGACTCAAAGGCGTCATAGCCTCCAGTCCCTCTATGCTGGAAGTTTGCAGGACCGTTGAAAAAATTGCGCCTGCCGATGTTACCACGCTGATTCTCGGCGAGACCGGTACCGGCAAGGAAGTTCTGGCCCGGGCAGTTCATGACCTGAGTCCGAGAAGAGATCACAATTTTGCAGCAATCAACTGTGCAGCTATTCCAGAAAACCTCTTGGAGAGCGAACTGTTTGGTTATGAAAAAGGTGCTTTCACCGGCGCCACTCAGATGAAGAAAGGCAAAATCGAACTTGCCAATGGCGGAACTCTGTTCCTTGATGAGATTGGCGACATGCCCATGCCGCTGCAGGCTAAAATGCTCAGATTTTTACAAGAACGTGTCGTTGAGCGCGTCGGGGGCACCAAAGAAATTCCCGTTGACGTCCGAGTCGTCTGTGCAACCCACCGGGATGTCAGGCAATTGATCGTCGAAGGTAGTTTCCGGGAAGATTTGTATTACCGCGTCAGCGAGATCACCATTGAAGTACCTCCGTTGAGGGCACGACAGGGTGACGCCCTGGTTATTGGCCAGGCTTTACTGAAGTCTTTTTCCAAACAGCATGACAAAGGTACATTAACGTTCAGCGAAGATGCCGCCCAGGCAATTCAAAACTACGAGTGGCCCGGTAACGTGAGAGAGATGATCAACAAGGTCAAACGGGGCACAATCATGTCTGAAGGTAAACGGGTTACCGCGTCAGATCTTGAACTTGGTCATGTTGAAGGTGGTGCGAAAGAGGTCTTCAACCTCCGCCAGGTTCGCGAAGATGCGGAAAAAGCGGCCATCAAGCAGGCCTTGGAATCCTGTGAGTACAATATGTCCAAAGCCGCTCGCCTTCTCGGTGTTACCCGGCCGACTCTCTACAGCCTGACAGATAAGTACAACATCACGACAGCTCAATAATATCGGGATTCAGTGAAGAACTGTGCTGGCACACAGTTCTTCACAATATCTAATTGAAGTCTCTATTTAGTACTCTTGTCCAGGTTGGCTATTATTAGGTAATGATGCTACCCGTCTGAAGCCCTTATATGAATACAGAAGATCTTATTGCCAACACTGATAACCTGTTCGCCCTTCCGGATGTCGTTATCAGACTTCAGGAAATATTAGAGGACAAAGCGTCCACACTTGAAGATGTTGCTGATGTTGTTTCACTGGATCCGGTTCTTACCTCAAAGCTACTAAAGCTTGCCAACAGTGCCTTCTATACCTTTGCAGCCAAAATTGACACCATCCCAAGGGCAATTAATATCATTGGTGCTGACGCGGTATTTAATCTTGCCTTAGCCAACAGCGCACTCGATACTTTCAACCGTTTACCCAAGGATGTCATCGATCTTGACCGCTTCTGGCGAATAAGCGTTGATTGCGCTCTGATTGCCAAGCAGTTGGGAAAATCTGTTTCCAATCAAAGTGTGGAAAGGCTGTTTGTCACCGGTCTTCTCCATAATATCGGCGAACTTATCTGCGTTATCCAGCTACCTGAGCAGGCTCGCGAAATTGCCAGTGAATCCAACCCGGATCTCGCTCTGGAACTTCAGAGCTCCATGCTGGGCTTTACTTACCTGCAACTATCCATGGAGTTTATGAAGGGGTGGCAGCTACCACCAGAGATCTATGAAGTGGTGGGCTCTATTAACGACCCTGAAGCCAGCCGCTTTCCAATTGAAGCAACATTGATGTCCCTGGCAAGAAAGATCGCCTACGCACTTGAAAATCGGGAGGAGGTCGATCTGGAGCAACTCATCCAACCGCTTCAACTTGAGCTACTCAACCTTGATATGGAAGACATTGTGAATGCCACCGATTATGCCAACCTTGAAGCCATTAACGTTCTCTCAATCCTGAGCCCGCAAACCATGGCCATCTTCTAAGGCTCCCTGCCCCCGGACCTTTCGTTATATTGCTATAACCCCACAGGCAAATAGTGCCCTCATACTCGCTTAGAAGCGCTATTACGAGGTCTACCATGCATATGTCCGGTTATTTCTTACTTTCAAATGGAACCGCCGCGCTGGTTAATTATTCAATTCGTCCAACATCTGCCTGAGATATTGCGCAGGAATGGCGTAGGTAATTCCACTGGGTTTTTCCAATACAGCTTCCTTACTCTCTTTGACAAAAACTTTGTTGATAACTCCCAGCACTTCACCAGTATCAGGATGGAACATGGGGCTACCGCTATTGCCCGGATATGCTGTTGCGTCAAGCTGATACACGTCAAATGGCGTTCTTAGCCTCTTGAGCATTTTTGCATTCAACCCCCGCGCTGAACTCGCCGGAATAACAATCGGCGTAATAGAGCTGATAATGCCCCGGTGAGTCACGGGATAAAGACCCAACACAACCCCAATGGGGAACCCGGTAAAGGCCACATCCTCCCCCTCCCTGACTCTGGCTTCAGTGACAGTTAGCGCTGGTAGCGTTTTTCCCGGCAGTTTCAATAATGCCAAGTCATATAAGGGGTCTTTTGCCAACACGGAAACTTTTCGAACTTCGGGTGTATTGCCGGTGCCAATAAAAACCACCAGATCAAAACCTTTCTGACTCTCAATAGCCTTAACGACATGCTGGTTGGTCACTACAATACTTCCATCACCGACAATAAACCCGGTCCCTGATACCTGCGCCCTCGGGCTCGCCAATTCGTTGTATTGCCCAACTCCGACAATTGAGGGCTTAATGGAAGCGATAGTGCTAGGCAAATCGGCCAATGCCGAAGTAGTCCAAAACACCAATATAAGCCCTGTCAGCAACCTATATATTCTCAAGATTGAAAAATTCACGTTGTATTTCGCTCTGGTCATCTTAAAATCACATCCTTTGGGGACTTCGCCAGCATCACAAATGTCTGTTATGTTGGTTACCCTATTAAGCATTTTTTTCTGTTGATTTCGAGTCGTTGTCTTTGTTGAAGATTAAATGACTTGCCAGGACAAAGTAATTCGGTACGCATTGACCAAGGAATGGTCGGGCGTTATATCGGATAACCCCATCCTTTGATTAACAACAGTTAAAATCTTATTAAAACGCAGTTACAATCGCAGATAGCAGTAACTACAACAACTACAACGACATGCAAAGAGTCATTTAAGGGAGTATTAGATGAAAGCGCCTAGGTTTTTGCTTGTTGGCAAGGTCAAGTCGTGCAGCAAAATTGCAAAACCAATCAGTTCTTTAATTATCATTTTAGCCCTTGGCCTAAATGGTTGTACCCAAGACAAAACCGACGTTGAATATCTCGAATCCGCTAAAAAGTACGCCGCGGAAGGGGATTACAAGTCTTATTCCATTGAGTTGAAAAATGCTCTACAACAGAATCCGGAAAACGCGGAGGCCCGATTCCTTCTCGGCCAGTTTTACGTAGCTAATCAGCTCGGCGCTCCGGCAGAAAAGGAGCTTAACAGAGCCATTGAGTACGGTGCTCGCAAAAGTGCCGTCACCAAATATCTGGTTCAGGCTTATTTCTTCCAGTATCAATATAAAGAACTCCTGGAAGCCACGAGCACTCTGCCAGAGGAAACCACAGCGGAGGATACCGCTGAAATTTACTTCTACCGAGCGGTCTCCAACATCAACCTTAACAATGTAGACGATGCCCAAAAGGAGTTCGACGCCGCAACCAATGCTGCACCGGATTCGTTATATGGAAAGTTGTCTCAAGGGTATCTCTACCTCATATTTGACAAGCCTGCTACCGCAGAAGAAATTGGTGCAGAGCTCGTAAAATCATCGCCTGATGACGCAGAGGTACACCTTCTACTGAGCCGGGCCAAGCTTGCTCTTGAAAAACCTGTAGATGCTGCCAACCACATGGCACAAGCCCTGAAGCTTCAGCCTAACAGACTGCAGCTTTATGTCGATGCCGCACGTTTGCAGATCGTTGCCAATCAGTACGAGGATGCTGAGAAGAACATTGACTATGTACTTAAAAAGGCTCCCAGCCACTTGCCTTCCAACATAATCAAAGCAACGCTGAGACTGCATGCCAAAGACTGGGAGGCCGCCCGTGTGCATGCGGACAACGCGATCAATATCAGCGAAGTGAACAAACAGGCAAAACTGCTTTCCGGGATGGCAAATTTCTATCTGCAGAACTGGGAAATGGCAAGAGACAGGCTAACCGCGGTCCACGAATTCGTTCGTCCTGGTCATATAGCCCAGCGTATGTTGAGCTATTCAGAATTTAAACTGGGTTACAGCCAATCCGCTGACGAAGTGCTGGAAAATCTTGGCGATCTCAAGGAAACAGACACCAAGCTCCTGGCAACTTTCGGTAAAGAGTTTTTAAAGAAAGGCCAAGTGGATCAAGCTTATTCTTTGTTCGAAACTGCCGCTGGGCTCAACCCGGAAGATTCTGAGTCCCTGACCCGGTTAGGTATACTGAAACTGCAGTTGAGTGATATGTCGGGCGTGTCCGATCTTGAAAAAGCACTTGAGCAGGATGGCAATTCTCTATGGACAAGAGCTGCACTGGCTAAACATTACCTGAAGGTGGAGGACTACGATAAAGCCACCAAAACGATCGAAGAGCTCGTCAACGCCAACCCTGACCAAGTAGAACCACTTCTACTTGCTGCAGAGGTTTATAGCGCTACTGGCGACAAAGGCAAAGCCAAGAAAACTCTCGATAAGGCTTATTCAATCAATAACCAGCACATTCCCACTCTGATTGCCTACTTCAAGCTGGCTCTATCAGAAGAAAAGCTTCAAGAAGCCAATGCAAGGTTGGAGGAAATTCTCAAAATCGACTCTGCAAATGAATACGCTCTGATTACCACTTACCGCCTTGCCAAAAACGAAGGATCCGTCGAACGAGCGACCAAGGCTATCGAAAGGGCGCTGAGCAACAAACCCAAACAGGGTAGCGTTAAGATAATCAAAGCAATGACAGAGGTTGATCAGCAGAATCTGGAAGGTGCACTAAAAACCTTAGAATCTATTGAAGAAACCTCACCTCAATATATTCGTGCACTGTCCACATCCGGCAATATCTACCTAGAGCTTGGAAAACCGGAAAAGGCACTTGAAAAGTACAAAGCCTGGACACTCCGTTCCCCTAAAGACGCAAGGGCCTATCTCGCTATGGCGAAAGGCCATATGTCTAAGGAAAAATACCGGGACGCCATGTCAGTCATCCAAAAGGGACTGACGGAACTTCCGGGGCATAAGGACCTTCAGTTGGCGGAAATTCAGGTGCTCATGCTTCTGGACCAGCCGGAACAAGCCAACAGCAAAATAGCGAAATTTACGGCTGTGTACGGACAGAATGCCAAGCTGGAATCCTATCGGGGCACCTACTACCTGAAAAAGCGCCGGTACAAGGATGCCATCAAGCACTTTGTTAACCTACACAAATTGCAGCCTTCCAGCCAGACACTTATTACACTGGCAGAGCTTTACAAGCGTGACAATCAACTCGACAAAGCCGAAGCTCTTCTTACTGACTGGCTGAAAGACAAGCCCATGGATCAGGCTGCCAAGCTATATCGGGCTAACCTGAACATTGCCAGCGGGTCAACCGACAACAGTGCAGCAATTGAGCAGTTTCAGGCCATTGTGGAGCAGAACAGCAACAACTACGTTGCCTTGAATAATCTCGCCTGGACTCTGGGGCAAGAAGGGCGTCTAAGCGAAGCTGTTGAGTACGCAGAGAAAGCCTACAATCTGCAGAAGAATAATGCCGCTATCGCTGACACCTATGGCTACTTACTGCTTCAGTCCGGAGACATAGAGACAGCAGAACAAATTTTGTCTCAGGCTCACAATCAGGCAAACGGAGAACCTACAATTACCTTCCATTATGCAATGGTTCTCAGTCAGGCAGGCAAGACAGAAGAAGCTAAAGCTCTCTTGACCAAGCTGGAATCTGAAGATTTTCCAGAGAAAGAAGAAGCCTATAAACTTTTGAAAACTTTGTAAGTCTGCCCCAATTTCTCTCGGCATGGCATCAGTGAAGGAGCGCCATGTCGAGAGAGTAACTCCTGGAAGCTGAGCGTCTACACAAGTCCTGCCTGTTAGAGGGAATTATGAAAAGTGACCGAATCGCCAACTTTCTGGTATCCGGTAAAGACTGGCTTGCGGTTGTCAGTATAGCCATCATAGTTTTCTCGATATGCGGACTTCCCAACCTTTACGTTGAAAGTGACTACTCTGTCTTTTTCGATCCAACAAACCCTCAGTTAGTCCAGCATCACCTCATTGAGGATGAATTCACTAAGTCCGATACCGTTTCATTTGTTATTTCCAGCTCATCCGATCATCTTTTTAATCGCCAAAATCTGGAAGGAATCATTTATCTAACCGATGAAGCCTGGAAGCTCCCCTATTCAGGAAGAGTGGATTCCATCACTAATCACCAGCACACAGATGCAGTCGGAGATGAACTGTTTGTCGGCGACCTGGTTGATGATGACGTGCTCGAACAAGGTGACTTCGATGAAGTTCGCCAAATAGCTATCGGGGAACCCGAACTATCAAACTTTATAGTGTCAGATGATGGCAGCGTAAGTGCCGCCAATGTCACCCTCATTTTACCAGATGACCCCATTGAAAAAGATCGAGCGTCAATCGAGGTAGTATCTGCCGCCAGAAAACTGGCTTCAGCAGTTATGGAAAAATACCCCGGCCTTAATATTCAGCTTGCAGGTCAAACAACTGTTGTCGCTACTTTTAACACGCTCTCAGAACAGGACAGTAAAATTCTATTTCCGATCATGATCGTTCTGATGGCAGTGCTCTTAATCCTGTTACTCAGATCCTTCACCGGCATGCTCGCGACACTCGTCATCATTTTAACCAGCGTCGCCTGTACCCTTGGTATCATGGGGTGGATCAACACTCCACTCAATCAGGTAACAGCCGCCCTCCCCGTCATTATCATGACTATTGCCATTTGCGATTCCGTACATTTGATCTACAGTTTCCAGTTCCATCGCGCTATCGGACAGGACAAGTTAACCGCTCTCATCAATACCTATAAATCAAATCTTCAGCCTGTCTTCCTTACCAGTGCAACGACTGCTGTGGGCTTTCTGGCCATGAATTTCAGCGAAGCGCCTCCTTTTCGGGAGCTTGGAAATTGGGGGGCGGTAGGTATTATGCTGGCATTCTTATGGAGCCTGACATTACTGCCCGCACTGCTTTATTGGCTTCCTATCAATGTACCGAAACAAAGCAGCGTTAATTTTGCTGATCGATTTAGTGCATTTTTAATCAGGAATCAAAAAAGAGTCCTCATTCTCGGCCCACTACTGATCCTGGTTGTCGTTTCCCAGATCCCCAGAAATGAACTGAACGACAATACTTTGGGCTACTTCAAAACAAGCGTCCCTTTTCGCCAGGCTGCAGATTTCATGCAGGAAAACCTGACCGGTTTTGATTCATTTAATTACGCCCTCAGATGCCAGGAAACCAATTGCATCAATGAACCTGAATTTCTGAAAAAAGTTGATCGCTTCAAAGATTGGCTATTGCTACAACCAGAAATCGTTCATGTTGTCAGCTACACCAATGTCATCAAAAGACTAAACCAAAACATGAACGCCGGAGATGAGACTTACTATCGAATACCGGAAAACAGAGAGCTGTCTGCACAATATCAACTACTCTACGAACTGTCGCTGCCTTTCGGACTTGACCTGAACAATATTATCAATTTCGACAAATCCGCTTTAAAAATTACCGCGCTGGTAAAAGGGCAAAAGGCAAAACAGCTACTGGAAATTGAATCCCGAATAGATCAATGGCTGGCGACCCATTTACCGGAACTCCGAACTGCAGGTGGTGGAATATCAATCATGTTCTCCCATCTGGGTCAGAATAATATTCACTCCATGGTATCCGGATCACTACTGGGGTTATTTTTTATCACCATCACTCTGATTTTGGCACTTAGGTCAATCAAATATGGTTTGATCAGCATAATTCCAAATGCTCTGCCAGCGGCAATGGCCTTTGGAATCTGGGGTATAACGGTTGCAGAAGTGAACGTGGCCGTAGCCATCGTATTTTCTTTTACGCTTGGAATCATTGTGGACGATACTGTCCACTTTCTTTCCAAATACATAAGAGCCAGAAAAGACTTGGGACTAAACGCCGAAGAGGCTGTCACCTATGCTTTCCATCATGTTGGAAAGGCCATTGTAGTAACGACTCTGGTTCTATCAGTGGGTTTTCTGACCTTGGCTTTCTCAGAATTTAACGTAAATTCTTATATGGGCTCAATGGTGGCAATGACCATTGTATTTGCCCTGATACTCGATTTCTTCCTGTTACCAGTCATTCTACTTAACTTGGATCGTCGCCAGAGGAGCGGCAGCAACCCAAACCATGCTTAAATAATTCCCGTCAAGCAGAGCTGGGCTAGCGTTTTTTTCTAGTGAGAATGCGCTTTGCTACGACAAACGCAATCCTTTGCAAAATATTCGCATTCCCACCCGGGCGCCAAGTCTTCACCATTTTATTTTTGTAGGCGTCAAAATGTAGCCCATATGGAGCGACTACAACCTTGCCGCGCCCTAGTAGAATTTTGACAGCATTCGTCCCTGCAATACCTGCACACAAATCAACAGCCATCGGAGTGGAAGGCCCCTTCTTTTCTTGAAAGTTCGCTCTACTTGGATCAACAAGGTAACTTTTTTGAAGCACGGCAGGTGACAAGCCAATCAGGAAGCGTATAAGTTGATCTTCTTCTGAATAACCATCAAGCCTGAAATATTCATCAAATGTCATTCCACCAGGTAGAAATGCCAGAAACGCACATCCCATTCCCATTGGAGCAGCAGTTATTGCCGGTATACCTTTTTCCTGGCATTTTCGAAAAACCAACTTTCGAGCACTTAAAGCAAAGAAATCAAGGCTATCAACATATAGGTCCACCCCTTCCAAAAACGCATCAACGTTTTTTTCGTTTATTCCCGTATCGTAATACTGAACCTCCAACTGAGGATTGATATCCAAAGCTCGTTTTACCATAACGTCCAGCTTAGGCTGCCCTACCGTGCTCATGGCAGCCCCCGCCTGGCGATTGAAGTTATGCACTTCAAACACATCAAAATCGGACAATTGAAACTTTGAAATACCCAACCTTGTAAGGGTTTCCAGATGGGCACCGCCAACGCCCCCCATCCCGGCAATTGCAACCCGTTTATCTTTCAGGACATGCTGCTCTCTTTCTGAAAGCCAACCGATATTTCTCGATATTGCAGCTTCGTAGTTATACATTTTGCTTAAGAATCCGATCCTTTTTACAATATTTTGCACTAAAGCTGTTATGATTACTCTTTTACTAAGAGCTTGAAAATCATGGAGTTATAGATATTGTAGCCTAGCCGCGTCTTAGATATCGATAATTTATATATTTTTCTTAAAACTTACTTTTAATTGCATTATTTTCACCCACTATTGTGGCAATCTCCTTTCTAACACTCCTCTATTTATAGCGCTATACTGATGATATGTCATATAGCCTGGATTGAACGGAAACTTGTATCGCCTGGGATAAAAGAGCACCAAATATGAGCGTGATAAAGAAACTGGGACAAAGCAGAATTGGCGGAAAGCTATTTGGCGGTATGGTAGCCAACAGAGTCAACAAGGAAGCAACAACAATCTCAGAGCATTTTGATAAGTTTCTTGCACCTGTCATTGCAAAAACAGAACTCCATCGACAACACGTTTTTCAAATTCGCCACCAAGTCTACTGTGAAGAGCTCAAGTTCGAGCCCCCGCGTCCGGACGGACTTGAAATAGATGATTGTGATTTATATTCTTCTCATTGCCTGATCAGACATATCCCCACAGACAGGTATGCAGGTTGTGTAAGAGTCGTTTGCCCAACACAGCCAGAAGAGAAACTCCCTATCCAAAAGTACTGCTCACACGCCTACCAGGACAGCTCCCTGAGACCAGAGAGTTTTCCAAGCAACAGAATTTGTGAAATTTCACGGCTGGCAGTACTAGCCGAATTTAGACGCAGAAAAAGTGACAAGTATGGGGGGGCCGGCACGGGGGTAATCAACGAGATCACCTATTCAGAAGAAGAGCTCCGGTGCTTTCCGTTTATCTCAATTGGGCTTTATCTGGCTGCCGCTGGACTTGCGCTGGAAAAAGGTATCGAGCACGCTTTCGTGATGATGGAACCTAGACTGGCCAGAAGCATGGCTTTAATAGGTATCCAGTTTGAACAAATAGGACCTGCAATTGAGTATCACGGGCAACGCGCGCCCTACTACATCAACCAGGAAATCTTCCTTAAAAGCCTGAAGCCTGGCTTTAAAGCACTTGAGTCTGGTATCCAGCGCTCAATCCTGAGTCAGCTTAAAGAGAGTTAAAGACAGATCAGCTAGCTCTTCAAGCCTTTCCTAGTATCTTTATCGACGCATAAAAAAAGCAGCCATAAGGCTGCTTTTTTTGTTTTAGGAGCATTCCTAAGATTATGCGCGCTTGCGACGTGCACTAAATCCTAAACCTGCTGCTGCAACACCCAAGATAGCCAGAGAAGCAGGCTCAGGTACGAATACCGCGCTTATGTCACCAGTTACAACTTGAGTACCGGTCAATTCGAATGTATCGAAATCGCCGTCTACGTTTACTTTGATGTAGAAAGGATCTGGAGATACGAAGTAGTCCGCACCGTCAGCAGTCAAAGCAAAGTTATCAAACAAAAGATCAAAGAAACCACCAACACCAGTCAACAAACCAGTACCGTATACCAAGTCAGTAGTGGCAGCCAGCAACAAGTCATCGCCATCGTTAGACATCAGGATGGGATCAAGTGCTGTAGCGCCCAGGGTACCGGTAGTGTCGTTGTTGGCATCCAGATAGATCTCAACAGAACCACCAGAACCAGTGAACTCAGTAATACCAGGAGCTACTGGAGAAACAGTACCGCCAGAGTAAAACTTCGCATAAATCTGGTAAGAGTCACCAATTTGAGAGCTAGCGCCCAGATCAGTAGTACCGTCGTTACCAAACAGCTGACCGAAAGTTGCGTAAGCGGAAATTGTGAAACCGCCTGCACCGTCAAAAGTCAGGTTTTCCTGGTATCCACCATTCAGCTTGTCTGCAGTCAGAACAGTACCGCCGTATGGGGTCTCGTCAACTTGGAAATCCAGGAAGCCAGCGGTGGCTTGGAATGAGAATGCCGCGCACAAGGTCGCTACTCCAGCAGCGTTTAACGCACTTTTCTTGAACATCGAATTGCTCCTTAACAAGGTGTAGTTATACGCCATTAACAAAGCACTACGCGTGCCAATTTTTATTTTATCTTATATTTCATACAGTTAAGAAACATCATTCAAAACCAAAACTTACTGAATGTAAGATTTACTGACACCTCATTGGAGTTTTATCTAACTTTCTAGAGCTGTCGACTTTACCTATAATCAATAAGGTATAACCTTACTGATAAGTATCCCCATTAAACCTAACAACGGACTGCAGCATAGTGGAAAACACAGGCAAAACTCGAGACGAAATTGCCGAGGCCTACTCATCTCCCCCATGGTGGTATGATATCAGGGGCTTCTTTATCCTGACATTCGCCTATAACAGCACTATATGGGCTCAATTGAGATTTTTTGCGCCCAATTTTGGGCCCAGCCATCTTGAAGTTGCGTGTGGAACTGGGACTTTACTGGAGTTGGTACTCCGCTGGCGCAAGTTAAAAAAGATGCCGCCATCTAAAATCGTCGGGGTGGACTATGCCGAGTCAATGCTGGCTGGCGCAGTTGAACGCTTCAAAAACACGCCCGATGTCACCCTCAAGCACGCAGATGCTGCCGAGCTCCCGTATCCTGACAATTTCTTTGACACGGCCAATATTGCCAATTCTATTCACTGTTTCCCCAGCATAGACGGCTCTTTGAAAGATATATATAGGGTACTGAAACCGGGAGGCACCCTGGCCTGCAATGTATTGCTATATCCGAGAACACCATGGCCTTTTAACAAGATAGCCCAGAGAATCAATGATTGGGGTATAAAGAAGGGCATTCTTTATACCCCGTACCACCAGGATGAACTTAGAGACAAACTGCTGGAATCAGGCTATGAGATTACATACGAGAAAATTTCCGGCAACTGTTACGATGTGGTTTGCAGAAAACCGCCTGCTGATTCATCAACGTCTGCCGAGTAATTAATCGCAGGTCCCGAATAGATACCCGCCCAGAACTCCAAGATTTACATAGCCGAGAATATTTAACAAAAGAAGAGAGGGTATTTTCTCACTGACACTCTCTTCTTGAAGCTCCAACCTTATTACCCACTATTCACCAGACAGCCACCCCTTCATTGCAAACCAAATGCTTCCCAGCGTCTCGTACACCAGCGCTTCACTAAGCTCCAAAGCATCCGCATCCGGGGTAAATATATGATACGAAATACTTTTCCCCCGGCTAGTCAAGTGACCAACCGGAACAGGGATTACCTCAATTCCTGCACTGTCAAAAATATTAACAGCGCGCTCCATGTGGTTAGCAGAGGTCACCAGGAGGTTATTCTTTCCCAGGGCAAGCTCTTTGACTAACAGAGCTTCGCTTTCCGTGTCCCGACTTCCTGATCTGATAATGATTCGACCAGGATCCAGCCCCAAAGAAATTAAAAAATCAGCCATGTAGTCCGGGTGCGATAATTCAAATCCATTTATTTTATGCCCTGACAGCACCACGGTAGCTTCAGGATATACTCTGGAAAGACGATAGGCTTCTACAGCCCGGTATAATGAATAAGACGAAATGCGGGAAATACCAGGAAGCTTTTCATCTTCATTGTTCCACCCCCCTAACACCATGATATTATCCACTTTTATCGGTGGGTCATTAAAAGCCGGAAATTCCGTTTCCAGAGGTCGAAGCATTGAGCTTGGTATCACAGGAACTGAAAAAACCAATAAAAGAACAACAGCTGCGAGGAAAAACCTCCCTGAGTTTCTATAATTTTTTTTCACGAAATGGAGGTACACACCGACTAAAAGCAGCAAAACCACCAACGGAACCGGAGCCAATAAAGACCCGATCACCTTTTTTAGAAAGAAAAGAGTTTCCATACGGTTTATCAATGTCAGGATAATTTACAAGTAATTTTTTTTTCTCGATTTAAGCCTTACAAAACAATAACTTAATATCCGGCTCACTTTTTGCTTAACTATATTTATAACATTTTTACTAAAACTTAAATATTTTAGTCGTACAATAGCCGCTAAACGTCATTCTAGGGTAAACCAATGGAATCGAATAAGCAGGATAAAATTGCTGAGTCTGCTGTAGGCAAATCCTCCAGACGCCAGTTTTTACAACGCGCCTCTGCCGGTGCAGTACTCGCAACTATTCCCACCAAATCCGTATGGGCTGGTGGCGGGGGCATTACCCAATCAATCGTCGCATCCGGTCACGGTTCTGACTGGGCTGATGGTTACACAATTCAGCTCAGATCCCCAGGTTACTGGAAAAATCACTTTCCGTCTGGCGACAAGAACCTTTCCTTCAAGAATGTGTTCGGTTGTGAACCATTGAGTGAAAACAACTATTCGGGCTTCTGCAAAGTTAAGTCAAAGGACAACCACTACTTTGACCTTAGTCTCTATGAAGTCGCCAAGGGAGCCGAAGGCGATTCAGGATCAATTATAGATAACTCTCTAATTGAACTTGATGGCAGCCAGAATCCTGACTACATCAAAACCAAGGACGGCGACAATTATTTTGACCTTTCCGGTCCACATAATGTCAACCTATATATGGTATGTATGTACATGAACGCGCTGTATCACGGATCGCGTGGCATCTACTACCCAATCACCAACGTCTTTGGTTCAGTTGAGGCTTTTGCCCAGTATCTTTGCGACAAAGCTTTGACCAACTCCTACGCACTGGCGTCATCATTGGAGTATGTCATCCAGAACTGTGACGCAGAATCTGCCAGCTGTGACGTTTCCTAGTTAATGTCGTTATCAGGCTGCAAACTGGCAAAAGGGGTGGCAATCCACCCCTTTTCTGATGGATCTGGATGTGTGTTTTTTAGCGCTCACACTGGAGAAACCATCGGTATAGAGCTAAGGTTAGAGCAGATCGAAGAGGCCCTCGCCGTCTATTTCAAACAAAGTGACTCTGAAAAGTTTCATAACCCCTTGAAAGGCTTGGTGGAAAAGGGTTTCATTAACGCCTGCGATTAGTATTCCCGGTTCAACTTTCACCGAATTTAATAAGAAGTTTCTGATGGCCTTGCAGAACTATTGCCTGAACCTTTACCCTTTTTCATTCAGAGTAAATACCGACCTCAAGCTCATTGAACAAAACTTACTCAAGATGTATCCGGGGCTAATCGATTCAGAGCCAACGCCGGTAACAGACTATACCCTTTCGCTGAACAATGGCTCCGGGCTCAGACGCTATTTCAAGCCACAGGCTCGCTTCTTTTGCGATCAGAAAGAACCTTTCAAACCACTCAGACAGGAACAAGGCTACGCATTACTTGAGTGGGGAATGAACTGGACCATTGCTTCTAACGAGATGCAATACGTCATAGCTCATTCGGCAGTACTCGCCAAAGATGACAAGGCCATTTTGTTTCCCGCCCCTCCCGGCTCAGGTAAAAGCACTCTGACAGCCTATCTGGCATTTAAGGGATGGCGCCTACTTTCAGACGAGATGGCCTTGATCAACCCAAACAGTAATGTCGTAACGCCGTTTGTACGTCCGATCTGCCTAAAAAATCATTCCATTGATTTAGCAAAGTCCTGGTTTTCTCAAGGACGTTTTTCCACTGTTGCCCACAACACTCACAAAGGTAATGTCGTTCACTTATCGCCGCCAGAGGCAAGCTGGCAACAAAAGGAAGTGGATGCCAGAATCGTAGCAATTGTCTTCCCAAGTTATAGAGCTGGAAGAGAGCTCGAAATCTATCAGCTCAATAAGACACAGGGATTTATGCAGTTCGCTGAGAATGCCTTCAATTTTGGCGTGAATGGTGTCTCAGGGTTCAATACACTTACGAAAGTTATAGAATCAGCCGAATCCTTTGAGATCTTTTATAGCAATCTTGAAGAAGTCATGGAATTTCTGGAACAAGACATTATCGACAATGCCTGATATTTCCGCCCGCGACGTCATACAGTTATTTCTTCATCCAGAATCTGCCGCATCCATCGATGCAGAACGGTGGCAACAGATCATTCTGGTTCTTCGTTACCAACAACTACTTGCCCGTTACGCCAAGAGAATCAGAAAAGCCGGTGTTTTTGAGCAGGTACATAAGTATGCGCAACATCACCTCATAAACGCAGAGATTATTGCAGACAAGCAATATCAGCAGGTCCATTACGAGGCATCATTGCTACAACAACAAATCGGCGGCATTGGCTCTCACCTCATTTTTCTGAAAGGTGCCGGCTACTCATTATCCGGTCTATCGGTCGGTGTTGGAAGAACTTACAGCGATATCGACATTCTCGTAGATAAGACAGCTATCAGCGATATCGAGAAAACCATGTCACTAAATGGCTGGCTGCCGGAGGAAATGGACGAATACGATCAAAAATACTATCGGCAGTGGGCTCACGAAATTCCTCCAATGAAACATGCGACCCGAGGAACGTTAATCGATATACACCATAATATTATCCCGGTGGTTTCCACTCGCGCCCCAGACATTAATCTGTTATTTGAACATACCGTTATCACAAAGGATGGCTACCAGATTCTGGACAAACCTGCGATGACTCTGCATAGCCTGATACACCTTTTCTACAACGAGGAATTCAAGTACGGATACCGAGATCTGCTCGATCTCCATCTTCTCATGTCAGACAATACCGAAGAATACTGGCAGCAATTACTTGACCTTGCCGAATCCACCGGATTCGAAAGAGAGCTATTCTATGCCTGCCGCTACACTAACAGGCTTACCTCCACAGCAATACCCGAGCATGTAGTAAACCTGCTTAATCAAAAAAACAGTGGTCCGATTTTACCAATAGTAGATTTCATCTTCACTCAACTCCTAATTCCCAGCCATCCGACTGTTCGCTCTCCCAGCTATTCCCTGGCGGCATTCATGGGTTTTTTAAGAGGTCACCATCTAAAGATGCCGCTCCCTGTTCTGATATACCACAGCGTCAATAAAGCCTGGCGGCTGATTATTGAGTATTTTCTGGGAAATACATTCTTCGACAAAGAAAAGACCCACTAAGGCAACAGAAACAGAGATTTTGCTAGAGGCCGTTATAAATTAAATGGAAGCATTAACCACCTTCATCGAAAACATAAAGAGCAACAAGCCTCTTGTTTTACTGATAATCATACTATCCCTAGCCTGGTATCTCGCATTTCAGACCGGCATTGATACAGCAGCCTTTATTTGGCTGAACAATGAGATTTTTAATCACTGCGCATTTGTTATTCCATTTGCAATATACCTGATTTATCGCAAAAGAGAGGATTTGGTCCTGACCAAACCGGTACCGACCTATTCTGTTTTTACGTTTCTACTACTGATTTCACTGGTATATCTTTTCGGGAAAGCGGGTGATATTAACGTATTAATGCATCTGGCAGCCTTCTCCTTTATTCCGTTTGCCATTTTTCTTTGCATAGGTCTCAGATCCGCACTTGCTATCTTCTACCCCCTTTTCTTCTTTGTTTTCGCAATCCCTGTCGGCGAACAATTAATTCCCACACTTCAGGATATTGCTGCAAAGTGGTCAGTTGTATTACTTAATTATTCTTCTGTGCCTGTTTTCAGAAACGGTCTCTACATTGACATCCCTCAAGGCAGGTTTCTTGTCGCAGAGGCCTGCTCTGGTATCAGCTTTACGATTGTGTCTGTCGTCATTGGAAGTCTGCTGGCACACCTGAATTACACCAAACTCTGGAAGAAGTCGCTGTTTATTCTTATTTCATTCTTAGTCCCTATAGCGGCAAATATCCTCAGGGTTTATGGCATTATAATTATCGCGTTCTATTCCGATATGGAGTACGCCGTCGGTGCAGATCACCTGATTTATGGCTGGTTCTTCTTCAGCATCGTCATATTTCTTCTGATACTCATGGGTGAAATCGGCCGCGAACCGGAATCTGCCTTCAAACGCCAGGCTCTAATGAAGAAAAGCCAAGGGATAGATTATTCTGCTAACTGGAATATCGAGACGTTCAAGAAGCCTGCACTATTAATAGGGTCTTTACTGGCAATTCAGGTAGCAGTAGCAAATTTCTGGATCGACGCGGAGAGAACAGAGAGCTCTTCCAGCATTCAGCTGGATTTTATCCAGGATACAAAGGTCGTTAATCCTAAATGGCATCCCGTTTTTGAAGGTGCGACGCAAACCCTGCATACCCGCCAGCCCTACCAGGATGAAAATTGCGACGTCTATCTGGCTTGGTACGGCACAGGCAGCAAAGGTGAACTGGTTTCCTACCTCAACAGAGAGTTTGACATTGAAAAGTGGAGTCTGATACATCAGGAGACCATATCCTTCGGTCCAAACTCAGTGCAGGGAACCCTGATGATGATCACTTCTCCAGAAGGAGAAAAACGCATTATTCTCAGTTGGTACCAGCTCGCTGACTTCCAGTCATCCTCTAAAACGCTCATCAAGCTCAGGCAGACTGCAGAACTTTTGTTTACAGGAAAACAGGAAGGTGCGTTTATTGCTCTTTCTGTAAAAGCTGACGATAACGAATATCAAAATAGGCAAGAGCAACTAATCTCGGCAGCCGAGAGCTTGTACCCCCGACTGACAGAGACACTTCCATTTACTCAATAAGAGAAGGATGGCCAAAAAAGATCATGAATTCACTTATGAGTAAACAGCGTTTTTTTCCTTCTGCGGTCAACTGGATCATTACCCAAATACAGCGTTATGATCCGCCGGGAAAATATTTTCTTTACCAGCATCTTAAGGGACGATACGGGCGGCATTTAATCAAGCACAGAATTGACAACCAGGACTTTTACGTTCCCTGGGATCAGTGGTGCTTCTGGTATAATCGAGGCCCGGAAAACTACTATCTGGATGAAATCGATCCTTTTCTGGAGATACTTCGTCAGGAACAGGGCTCAATCGCTTTTATCGACCTGGGAGCAGACATTGGGATTGTTTCTGCGCTTGTGGCATCCCGATGCAAGAATCTGAGTACAATCCTCGCGGTGGAGCCTAATCCAAGGTCTTATGACATTCTAGCTTTGAATGCCGCCCACCTTCCCGTAAAAGCGATGACCCAAGAAGCGGCAATATCCAATTTCACCGGCTCTGCCTACTTCCACTTCGATGAAAGCGTGGCATCCGATCACGAGGGGCATATTTCGCTCACTCAAGCACAAGAAACCTCAAACAATTATCAAACAAAGGTTACTACCTTTGATACTTTGAGCAAGGATCTTGCACTGACAAGCCACGACTGTATTGCAATAAAACTTGACGTGGAAGGCCAGGAAAAGGCCTTTTTTGAGGGGGCTTCTGAGACTATAAAAAGTGCCAGTAAGATGATTGTTTTAGTGGAGCTGCATCCCGACGTATTAAAAAGGGAAAACATGACCCCTGAAGAAATATTTGAAGCAGCGGAAAAACAAAGAAACTTTAAATGGCTTGTTCCTCTGGAAGGCAATCAGCCGGTTGACCGCAAGACTCCTTTTTACGATCAGTTTAAACATCAACAGTATGATGTCATTGGCATAACCGACTGATTGCCACCTCGAAATTAACTTCATGGAATGATAGAGAAAGACCTTTCTACCCTGGTGATATTACCCTGCTTATCCTTCACTGACACATACAAGGTTCCGTTCTGGAGGCTCACTACCCTGCTCGCAAACTTCATTTCATACACACCATCAGCGATTTGAGTAAATTTATGCTTTAAAGAGCTGCCAGGTACCACTTCTTCAATCTCAAAGTCTGCATATATCTCAAGAGATGAATGATCGACACCAGTGTAAGCATCAGACACACCAACCAATATACGTGTCAGCGGTTCAGTAGACACACCAGGCGCAGGATAGGTTACAGTCAGTGCCGGCCTTGTTTCATCAAGAAACCATCCATACCCATCTTTATCAGTGTTGCTGGCAGTATCAATCGGGCATCCAAGGTCAATCCAGCGAACAAATGCCAGCTTTTCATCTGCCGTTAAAGGGTGTCCTGGAGGCATGATGTCGCCAGTAAAATCGATGTCGGCTCCACTGGCGCCAGCACCTTCCGGTAAGGTATCAGGATCACCAGGCACTTCTTCGGTCGGAAAGTCATCATTAGTCCAGCCATCAAGACGCTCCCCAAATAATTTCCATATCAACAGACTACGTCGGCTCTGAAACAATCTGACGTATCTGCTGGCATTGGATTGCCTCCAGACCGGACGTTCATCAGTCCCTATTCTCACCACAGATGGGATTCCCCAACTAGCGTATGAATCTGAGCACAACCGTGAATAATCATTTGGCAATACTTTACCTTCAGGAATTGAGACATCCTCCAGAGCAAGCTGTGCGGGAGCTCCGTTATATCCCACCGAGTTATGACAAGAAACACATTTGTTCTGCAGAATCGGCCTGATGTCTTTGTAGAACTCAACATTTACTACAGGCTCTGGTTTTTCATAAATTCTCGGTGTGCCATCCTGTTCCTGGGTCAGCAATGGGGTTGATTTGGTTAAATCCCATACTTGATAGCTTGCTGATGCTGCTACCGTCTGCTCAAACTTCACAGGCTCTTTACTATGCGCGTGACAGCCTCCGCAGTCAGTCCGCACTTCACCAGGTCGAACCTGGTGCCAGGTTTGCGCCATATTCAGGACGCTGCCATTTTTATCAATTGTCTGAAAAGTAAATGGCGTATCTGCAGGGATCTTGGCCAGAAAGCTCGTATCCGGTTCTCCGGTTGGGTCCATAACCAATGATCCATCGAGATTGTATTTTTTCAGGGGAATTTCCCCGAGTATCCTCAACCTTTCTCCAACATGATTGAAAAAGAAAGCTGAACGTTTCCGATCAGATCCCGGCCCATAAGACTTATGGGAAAATGGCTCCATAGCAAGAATGCGTACCCCCCAGATATCATCATTTGAATATTTACCAGCATCAGCACCCTGCAATACCCAGTTCGGACTTTGATTGTTGCTTCTGGTGTTAAACGCATCCAAACCGTCAAAACTTCCTTCATTATCCTCTCCACCAGGAGAGGTTTCCCTATTATAAAAGCTTGAAGTCCCTATTAAGCCATACGCTGTCCCCTCAGGAAGCTGAGCATGCTCCTCTCCTTTATTGGGTAGCCACGCAATTGACCTCGGCTCATCAATTCCATAGATACGCTTATAGGGAACAACTGCTCTTGGCCAGGCTTCATTGTAATTAGGATCATTTTTAATCAGGACCAGTTGCTGGGAATCTATCACGGGATCCATTCTATCAATCATATAGATCCCTGAGTCTACAGCCGGATATGGCGAGGGTCTTTTTAGCGTATTGACCGGGCCGTCAGACCATACCACCAGTAAATCATTATCAGGTGCAGCAGCCGGGTGCGTGTACTTACCTTGTCCCGGTGTCGCTGCCCGATCTGAAGAAGATGCGGAAGGCGTAAGAGAATAGATACCTTTTGGTGAGAACGGTATTGTAAAGGATCTTAGATCTCCATCCACGGTTCGCGCGATTTCTGGATTTTCTTCGCTCACAGCGCTGTGGAATTTTGGCTGTCCATAACCAGCTTCTATAGGAAAGGCATAGAGTGCACCAAATCCAAAATTGTTCTTGTTGTAATAGTCTTCGACGACTATTTGCCCATCACTGGTTTCCGCTGCGAAATGGAATACCGCAGCATGTGAGAAAGCACTGACAACAGGTTCCCAATGCCGACCATCAGGATAGATGGACCATAGACCCCATAAACGTTCATCTCGTAACCCCTGAGACTCGTAACTGCTGAATATAACTCTTCCGTCTGTCAGGGAAATAGGATGCAGAGCAGACCCAAGTGTCATTGGCGCGATGGGTGTCACATTTTTACCATCCTCATCCATCACATAAAGCTGCATGGTAGGGTTGGAGTAACTTTTGGTTGGCTTAAAACCATTCCTGTTACTTGTGAAAATTATCTTATTACCCGCAATCGGCGCAGGACCAGTATTGAGAATTCCATACCCCAAGTAGTTGTATCCGCCGGTTGGATTTACTGGGTTTTTCTCATTCCAGTGTCCGCTACCCGTATTCGGCGTAAACTCCTGGTGCGTCAATCTGACAATTTCCCGAGTTTCCAGATTGATCTTATAGATATCAGACCCGCCTTCTGAAAGACCATATCGTTGTCTATTAAGTTTCTCTGAGGAGACATCGTGAAAATAACTGTAATAAACCCACTTGCCGTCTAACGATACATTGGGATCTGTAACAGCTCCGACTTCCGTATCCACCAGCACTTCTTCTGATCCATCCGGATGCAACAGAACCAGATCCGATCCCATTTCTACGCGGCCCGGTGAGGCTGCCTCCGGCCATTTAATGTGCTCGGAGTCACCATGCCTAGGCTGTCTGACGTAGACAATATCATAGTCAATAGTAGTGGCTGAGAGATCCAGGCAGTAGAACATGACTGCCAACATGAAGAATTTACGATGATGTGCCATTTTAAGACTTAACCCACGTCCGCTGTTATTGGAGTCCTCATGTTATTGCAGTACATTTATTGATCTAAACAGGCAATTTATATAGTTAAAGTAATGTTTAATTGATGAATGTGACTTTCTGTTCAGAAAGCCAGTCCATGCTTCTGCAATGTTTCAGGACCAATAACATTGGTTAATTCCAATTCGATTTTGTTTCCTCCGACTTGTCCATTGGCGCCGTCTCGTCGTTCTATTTTTTTGTTACTAATGTTGTTACGGATGACAACATTGGTTGTCTCTTCAAAGCGATACTCAATTGCGTTTGGATAAGAGTGAGCCTGGTAAATCCTGTTACCCTCAATCACTGTATTGGGGCTTTCCTCGACAATAATCGCAGCATCGGCATAGGGATCATCATTATCACTATGGTAGATGACGTTATTGCGAATAATCCCTCCCTCATTGGGTCTATTGATCAGGCCGAAACCAATGCCACGATCACTGTCAATAATGACATTCCCCTCAACAAGGGTGTCTCTGGTCCGGTTCCAGAAATGAATCGCATGTTCTGCAATATGCTTGGAAGGACTAGCGATATCTTTGAACACATTATTCCGGACGATCCAACCCTGCCCCCCGTGCACATCGATGCCACCAATGTAATACTGAGGTCCAATACCTGCCGAATATTCAAAAAGACTATTCTCTATGACGCCGAAATCGCTGGCGATTCGGGTTTTGCGGTTATAACTCACCTTAAGAAGCTGTTCGTAACTGTCCCGTAATATACAGTTACGAATACTCGGAAAGTCGGCGTCTTTTTCGCCAGCTATCTGAAGCAGATGATTCCCTGCCTGCTCCAGCGTAACTCCATCCAGTGAGAAATATTTTCCAGATACCCTGATGAGGTTTTCAACTTTCTTACTTCCGCGCATTCCATTGCCTCTCAAGATCACTTTTGTTCTATCACCACTGTACGAGGCAATAGAAATATGATCTCCGGTAATAACCAGGGTCTTTTTTATTCTATAGATTCCATCCTTAAGTAACACTGTGGTATACCCTAGGTTGTTTGCCAGGGCAATCGTGTTAATTAAGTCCTTGCTGTCCTTGACGACAATGGTGCTTTGCTCAGTTTCACCTGTGCCCGTAGAGGTAACTTCCTCCGAGGCAGCCGACACCCTCCCGGACACTATCAACAGGATCAATAGAGAGATAAGACAAAGTTTCTGAGAAAGGTGCCAGCCAATCATCGTCACATGCTATTCCATTAAACAAGATTAATAGCTACAGACATTCCGATTGCGCAAATAGCCGAATTATTGATCAGATGCTATCTGATCGAAGAGACTCCACTGAAGCTGCGAGTCCTATTTCCTCATTTTTATAACCTTCGCAGGATTGCCGCCCACAATCGCAAAATCCGGGACGTCGTTAATAACGACTGCGCCAGCACCTACAATACACTTCTTTCCAACATTCGCCATTATCAGTGCGCCGTTCCCAATCCAGCTGTCCTCACCGATTGTGACCTTGCTAAACTCCCCTCCCTGTTCACGCAAAGGAGTATCCAGATCGGAAAAGTTATGTTGCCCTTTGCCACTCATAATATGAACTCCACTTCCGAGTAGGCAATTTTCTTCGATCTGACATTTACCAATATTACATTGAGGTCCAATGTAGACCCCACGCCGAATTTCGGTATCGACTTGTGAGAACAAGGTTCCAAAGGATATCACGATGTTTTTCTCGCAATGTGACATTGCGAGCCGGTAGAAACCTAATCTTAAGTAGTTCCCGAAAATTCCCGGAAATAAGCTCATAAATTGAGAAAAACTACTGAAGAGCCTGTCCTTTGATGAAATTGTCGAAAGCAGCCAAAATAGCAGAAAGAACGGAAAAGCAAGAATTAAAAAGCAGACATGTACGGCATCTTTCATCATCTCCTTCATTCTGCCACCTCATTAGCATTAATCCTCTTTCCTGGCATCGCTTGCCCAGTTCCTGACAATAAGGTCTCAAATGGAGCCAGGATGCTTTTCCAGGAATAATGTTGATGAATGGTCTCCAATGCCTGGATCGAAATAGATTCGTGAAGAGCTTTGTCTTCTGTCAGCTGCACCAACCTTGCTAGAAAATCTCCTGAATCATTCGCCAGTAGGATATTCTTTCCGTCTTCATACCGTATCCCTTCGGCTCCCATCGGTGTTGCAACTACCGGCAAACCGCAAGCGAATGCCTGTAGTACCTTATTTTGAACCCCCCTGGCGATCCGAAACGGTGCGACAAAAATAGTGGCTTGGTCAAAGTAGGGGCGAATATCCTCAACAAATCCTGTAACAGTTACCCCTTTGTACCGCTCTAGAGCTTTCACCTTCTCTGTTGGATTCATGCCCGCGATAAAGAACCGGGCATCAGGCCATTTTTCCAATACCCGGCTCCAGGTGTTTTCAACAAACCAGACGACTGCATCAATGTTTGGAGAATAATCCATCACCCCCGTAAACAGGCATACTGGAGCCTCAGTTCTATCTTTAAACTGTGTCGGCTGGAATTCGTCAGTGTCCATCCCATTCTCAATAGCATGAACCTTATCGACGCTACCGCCAAATTTCTCAAAGAGCGCCACTTCCGCCTCAGTCACAAACAGACTAGCGTCGAAGTACTCTGCGATTTTCTTCTCATAATTCAGAATGAGATTCGCCTCTCTCTGGTATACCCACTTCATTGGAAATCCACTCTGGGCCGCATATTGCCGCCATTTATCTGAATCGAGATCCATAAAATCCATCATCAGTGTGGGTTTATTGGCCATTTTTGATATTACTTTTGAGCGAAATACATACTCAGCCACACTGGAAGCGGTACATATGACAGCATCCGGCGATTCTTCAGACAGAAAGCGGTCAATGGAAACCTGCAAATCTTTGTTGTAAAAGTTAGCAACACTCAATGCTTTTCCACTTAAAAGCCCACCAAGCAGTCGAATCGGTTTATTGCCCAGCTTAGCGCCGAACGACTTTTGACAGTGAAGTTTCTCCAATTCACGAAAGTGAGCAAGCTCAGACTCAGACTCAAATGGAGACGCAACGAATACTGTGTGGCCACGATCAGCCAGGAATCGAATCTGATTGTAGGTCCGTATCTTCTCCCCTTTGTTCGGGGGATAAGGAATACGATGAGAAATAAATAAAACTTTCACGCAGCTCTAGCTCCAACACTTCCTACAACCCGGCGCGTAGAGGTTCTGTTCCTTGCGCAGGCAAAAAATAATAAGGCGTAAAACAGCCAGTTGACTCTAGGCGAATCCAACGGATCACCAAACATCCCAAAGGCGAGATAACTCGCCACTATAGCTGTAATGGCCGTAATTAGATGACTATCTTCAGAAGGGCGAAGGTTTCGCCTGATCAAGACACCAGTCATAACAGCAAATAACACAACCCCTATACTCCCTAGCTGGTAATACAGGGACAGATAGATATTTTTAATGTGCCAGGGAAGATGTTTAAAGTCATGGTAGAAAAACCAATTGTCCATCCCCTGCTCAAAATCGCCGTTGGAAATGAGATTTCTACCATCAGCATCTGTCACTCGAATGGACTGTATCTCCAATATTGAGTCCCCCTTCCTTGGCTTAACAATAAACAGTGTCGGTAGCTGGGTAATACTTTCTCTGCCAACCTTCTTTGACTTTATTTCCAATTGATACTTCTCAAAATTTTCAGACGCCCTCACAGGGAAGTTACGCCCTGTACACTTGACATCCCATCGATCAAAAATGATCAGGTTTCTCTCGCAGAAGGTGAAACGAACTTCAAGCTTATCGTTTGCCCGAGCAACCATTTCCACTCTGTATGTCTGACCACGGCGTATACTGACACGCTGACCAACCATCTGATCCCCTTCCGGTCCGACTGCAAGTATGGCGCTTCCCTGATCATCGCTAAGCACGGAAAAGCTGCCAACCTCTCTTACCAGATCTGGATTATAGGTCAGATAATTAGCGGTAAAGCTCCCAAGACCGTTTCCAATTAAATGATCCGATAAACGCCACTCAGAGGAGGCAATGACGTTTGACCAGTGCTTCAAACGAGTCTGCCAATCGTTTTCCACTGTCTCCATTCGACTTTGAATTCTGCTTCCACCCAAAGCAAGGCATAGAGCCAACGCGATCATCAACGTGAATATATTTGAATAGAGGTATAGCTTCGTATTGGTAATTTTCCGAAAGCCATATATATAGACCGCAGCGACGACAAGCCCAAGAGTGACCCCCGCCAATTTCAGGCGGTTAGCCATAGAATCATCAACCCAACGGCTATCTGAAAGTGAGTCAAAATTGATAACGGCCGCAAGGCAGGCAATGACAGCCAGTGCAGGCCAGAAAAAACCGTTGAGTCGCTCTCGGTACATTGCCAGGACCAACCCTCCAAACAGCAAGAGTGCGGCGGCAATTAATACGTAAAATCCGGACACCGAATATGCAACCCATGTGCATATGGCAAACGCTCCCAGAAGTACCAGCTCAATAAGTGACATATGCGCCAGTCGCCCCTGGTTTTCTCTGCGACTCTTATACAAGCTGAGCACGATAAAAACTGCCACCGAAATTGCTGCACTGGCATAGGTCGCTCTGGTAAAGCCCATGACCACGCAATAAAACACCATTCCCAAGCAAACAATGGATGCCAATCGCGCCTTTTGAGAACGAAACACCATCACGCCAAGCATATTCAGTGGAATGAGCAACAGGAACCATCCATCAAGACTCTCCCCTCCTGTATGCATGTCCGCCAACAGACCGGTCACCCGATATGTGGTAGACAGGTTGAGTAAGGAGTTCCCTATTTTGTAGAGGTCAGTCGTAGTTGCCATCACTCCCAGGGAACCACGTTCCCACAATACAATGACAAATATCGCGACACTGGCTAACCAGGCCCCGGCTACCAGGGCTTTCAGGGTTCGCTGGCGATTATGATTCAGCTCTTCGCGAGTAAACAATGCGAGGACGAACGCCAGAACGATCCCTTTTGCAACCTGATAAAAATAGGCCGGCGAATAATAAGGGTTACCCAGAGAAGGCTCGAGAAGCTCAGAAAATGGAACCTGTGTTATTGGTACAAGTGCAAGCGCAAGAAAAGCCAGTATTGTCCATCCGGGAAATGCTGGTACCCATTTTCTTATTAGTCCCATATGCAAGCCGACACCTCCAACCACCACCAGAAATGCCAGATCCAATTCGTTAAAGATAAACCTCCCTGTTTCGGGGGCCAGATTAACGACCAGACAAAAAAACGGAAGCAGGATCATCCACAGTGTCGGAAAGACAGTCAGTAGAACAGTAAAGATTGTGAGGCTGGCAAGGGTAGCCAACAGGTTAAATGGTAAATAGAGCCCAAATAGGTAAGCCGAGATTATTGCCACGACAGCAATCACGGTAGTAGCAATCTGTGACACGAGGATATTGGTAGATTTCATTTTTGTGATAACTGCAACAAAACCAGATAGTTGCCTTGAAGCCAGACAGACGGGCAGAAGCTTTGACAATCTCCGCTCTGACGGCTCCCAGATCCATTGAAGTGATGGCGTAAATCATACCGGCTCATCCCTTATCAAGCATCACCTGAAGCCAAAAAACCTGAAAAATCTTTGATTTTCCAACAGGAATTCAGATTCTTAATTATGAGCCCACTACCTGACAATAATGTAAATAGTCCAAAATCATTATTTCGTAAAACTTTTATCGCTCCTTCTTCGTCCCTGTAACTGCCCTTGCCTCCCTCTGATTAAATCGCCCCAAGAGAAATCACAGAATTTTCCTCTTTTTGAACTTATCAGAATCCCTGAATTGCATTAGTATGCAGTCTGAAATTTAAGTCCCGATCAGGTAGCCCTGGAAGAAAAGTCTTCCAAAAGGAAAATGCATAAAGGCAGTTAATGAAGCTCGGCATCGTTATACCACTCAAGGCAAAGTCTATATCCCGCAATTGGCAGATAACTTGTCAGGCTCTGCACAGAACCATTCAATCAATCATCCAACAATCCGTTGATAATTACGATGTTGTGATCGTAGGACATGACTGTCCGGACTTTTTAAAAGATCACACGATCCCCAGAATCAAATTTATTTCCGTCTCCACCCCGGTTCCAGACAGATCCGCTCCCGGATTTACTCATCAGGACCTGATTCTTGATAAGAACATCAAAATTGTTACCGGCATTGCCGCACTTAAAAGCGGAAACATCGATTTTTGGTACCAACTTGATTCAGATGACCTTCTACATCGGGATTTCGTCAAGACGATAGGCACGCTAGATGGTTATGCAGGCGCGATTATCGATGGAGGATACATCGTCTATGACTCTTGTAACCGTGCTATCGAAACAAAATCGATGTCCCAGTATTGCGGATCGACCTCTATCCTGGCTGATCGCTATTTGACAGTGCCGATCAATATTACCAAAGAAACAATTGGCCAGATTCCCTGGGCCAGATATCCTCATATGGCAATGCAACGTTTTTTCAAGGAGGAAATTAAAGAACCCTATCTTCAGGTCAACGACAACATGATTAGTTACATGCTTGCCAGTGGCGACAATATCAGCGATCGCTGGAGAGATAGCCCGATCAAAGCCCTCAAAGCTTATCTCAAGCCATATATCAAGGGACGTAGGTTAAATAATTCCCTTCGAGAACAGTTCGGAATGGTGTAGCCCAAGTTTCTATTGAGCAGCCAAAAGTTTGAAGTATCAACTTCCAACAAGGTAGCGACTATAGCCTCCAAGTATCTTTTTTATCACGAGTATAAGGAAAACGCACAGCAGGAGTGTAGCCACCGAAACCAAACCATAAGCAAGGATATTACCTCCATAGAGCCCCCCGTTTAATTGACTCACAGCAATCTTCCCACTGGTGAGAATATAGGAGTGGATAAAGAACACCCCAAAGCTAGTGTCGGCAACAATACTGATAAAGTCTGACTGCAGCCTTTCACCCAAGCGGATAAACACCCCAAGAAAAAACAGAGAAAGCGCAATTTTCTGCAGATAGCTTACGTATGTCATAGTCCCCTTCATAAGGTAAAACTCAGCAATCCCCAATATCAGTGCCAACAATCCAAGGCCCAACATTATATTGGACTGACTAAGCTTCGGGTTGATGTTCTTCTTATAGTGGCTGCAGTACATCCCTAACAGATAAGCTGAAAAAAAGTGAACAAAGCTCATCAAAGGCAGCCCTCTGTTGATAAAACAGGAGATCAACAAAAATACCGGTAGTAGATAATAAATTCGCTCCTGACGATCCAGTCTGACCAGCAGGGGGGCGACCAGATAAAAAATCGCAATCATCGGCACAAACCATAAAGGAGCCAGATGTTTACCCGTAGCATAGAAGTAAAATATCTGCAGCCAAGCCGGATTGTCATAAAATCCAGTCCATACGCTATCCCGCTGTATAACGGTAACAAACACGGCAATCGCCGGAATTGAAATAAAGAAGTAGGGCAATATGACGTTCTTGAATTTGTTCGTCATATATTTGCGAGTCTGATATTTTGCCGACAAATGCTGAAATAAATAGCCAGCAATAAAAACAAAAAGGGTGCTCCCATTGCTGACCCCGATTCTCAAGGCCCTTTCGAGACTACTTCCCTCCGCCCACACAAATGCATCTATAGCATGCCCGGCGACAATAAAAAAAATAGCCAGAGCTCTGAAAGAGTGTATATATCCTAAGAACACGTCTTCACCCACCGAAAGTCTATACTTCCCCGGTCACCTTGAACAAAATATATACTACGAAGACGCTGCTGAGTATCCTGAATCCTGACTAAAATGTAAAAAGCTCTTAAATATTGCCTTGTCTCACAAAATAGATGCTCCGCACTCCCCCTACTCCTTATGGCCTTGATCAGGTAGATGAAAACAACAATAATCAACAAATGCAGACAACTTGGTGATCGACTTAAAGCACCCTCGTTATCGGCAAGGCTTCCTCCACATCATCAGCACAGACTAAGATTAAACGTTGCCTTTGTGGACCAGTATGAGAATTGACTATCAATCTGTCTCCAAGCCCAAGTCTTATGCTTTTGATTTTTGTGTCATAGGGGGCGGTGTTGCTGGAATTATTGTAGCCAGGGAGCTGGTCAAGAAGTTTCCTGGGAACAGTGTCGGTTTGATTGAAAGCGGCGATATGACACTGGACAATCTCCACAATCGAGCGCTTAAAGACGTTTCTTTTTCAGATCTCTCCATCAAACGAAATTCCCGGGAGTTTGCCCTTGGCGGCGCTACGAATACCTGGGGCGGCTTATGCACCCATTTTGAAGACTTTGAAATTCAGGGAAGAAACTATCTTGAAGCCCACGACTGGCCAGTCTCTTATGAAGCATTAAATAAGTATTACCAATATGCATCTCAGAACTATGACGTGGCCTAATAGAACAGACCAACCCAGTTAAGGATAATACCCCTAACTGGAGATGAAGAAATTGACCACACGAAAGAAGTACTCAAAAGAATTTAAATTGGATGCCATCAGCCTGGTTCTGGATCAAGGCTACAGTCAAACCGATGCTGCTCGAAGCCTTGGGATTACCCCCAATATGCTGGGCCGCTGGATAAGGGAACATCGCAGAGATGACGGCCAGGCTTTTCGAGGCAATGGGAAGCTAACTCCCGAGCAGGAGGAGATCAGAAGGCTCAAGGCCCAGGTGAAAC
>NZ_AQXX01000121.1 GCF_000376785.1 Hahella ganghwensis DSM 17046 | reverse complement strand
CCTGGAGGATGGCGCCGTGCCCATCGACAATAATTGGGTGGAAAACCAGATCCGGCCTTGGGCGCTGGGTCGTTCCAACTGGTTGTTTGCCGGATCGCTGCGCAGTGGTCAGCGGGCAGCGGCAGTAATGAGTCTGATCCAATCGGCCAAACTGAACGGACATGATCCCTATGCTTATCTGAAAGATGTACTGGCGCGTCTGCCGACGCAGAAGAACAGTGCCATTGCTGAATTACTGCCTCACAACTGGAGCGGTCCGGTCAACCTGTGATAGCCGGACGCTTACCGTCAATCGACGTGGGAGACTGAGAGCGGACAAAAGCATTCAGATTGATAATGGCTGCCTGGACATGGTTGCTGACCTGAATCGTCCACTGAATCAGCACCTGATCCACCGAAGGATTTAATGTGGCGCGGATATTGTCACTGCGCTCCAGAGTCTGGGGAATGATCTGGTCCTGAATTTTCTGGATTTTTCCCGTAAATCTCTGTCGTTAGGAGCCAGAGTGTTGATGAAAAGAGTGTCCAACTGGTTGCTGGCCGTTTCGATATCTTTATGCTTTTGCAGTGCCGTAAAGTTTTCGTCGGAGAACAGGTCCTTGGCCTGGGAGCTGTAATTCATGTAATCCTGCAACAGTGCAGGGGAAGGTTGTTTCAGATATCGTTCTATCAGATTGGCGCGGGACAGAACGTTTGTGGTCAGAGAGCTGGAAAGTCTTGCGCTGGGTTCGATGACCTTGGCAAAGTGCTCTGCATTGGAATTAATGTCCCGGAGAGTCCAGGTGACAATAACACTGTGTATGAGTACCAGAACCAGAATAATGGCTGGTACCAGACTGAGCTTGAAAATTAGAGAAATGTTGTTTAACCGCATATAAATGTCCGGTGACTTTGCTGGTTAGATTTTCTGTAATCCATTGGATCAGGTGGCCGAGTTGGTTAGTTTCAGTAACAGGTCGTGTATTACCCTGGCTTGGGCGTACAGATCATCCAGTGACGCGGATCCGGATTTATTCGCAGAAGGCGCTGACGAGTTGATCAACAACGCTGTTTTCATACGATGCAGATCGGCCAGGGTGGTCCTGGCGGTATCATAGATATCGGTAACCTGAAGCTCTCCGGTTCTCGGTGAACCCGGAATGATGGCCTCTGTACCCAGGATGCGCTGCAGACGGCCCAGTAGATGCATATCCTGGTACATCACCAAGAGCACATCTCTGACAGTTTTGTTGGATGCCTGAATGCTGGAAGCAGAAGGAACATTAAGGCCTTTGCTGGTCGCTATCAGACGTATTTCCTGCTCAATTCTGCGAATCTGGTGGAGGGTGTCGGCGATGTTGGGTGGCGGGACTAATATCGCCAGCCGGTTAGTCAATAACCATAGATTCTGATAAGCGTCCGCGCCTGATTTTCCCAGTGGACGTTCGACTTCAAAGGCGGCCGGGTCGATATTGTTGGCTACCAGTTCCTTGTCCAGAGCATCAGAGGCTTCTGCCAACAGCTCCATCACATCTTTCGGTCGCAGTGTCTTGAAGGGGAGTTCTTTATCTTCCAGTGAGCTGCTCGGATTTAGGCGCTTGATCTGGTCGTAGACGTCCAGGGATTTTGCATAGAGATGGATGGGGAGCTTGTCCAGAAATACCGGCGGTTCAAAATCGGTAACAGATTTGCCCTTGGCTTTTGTGAGTTCCTGGACCTTTTGGTTCATAGCTTCACTTAGCTGGTACAAATGGTTGTTGTTCACAATGGCTGCATAGCATTGCGATGTCGTCAGAAGTGCCATTATTCCGATCAGGCGAGTGTAGGTAACCAGTTCCTTGGACCATTTTTGTAATAGTTTGTTGGTCATAGGCATAAGACTCTCAACAACAGAGTGGTTGCTTAAATTTTAGTCTAGACACAATCGATGGATGCACAATCAGTACTCTTGCAGACACCCAATAGACCTTCTAAAACTCTATGCCTGTGCGCGATTAAGGGAGCCTCTGAATCAACTGATTCAGTTGGATACTTCATCTGGCCAGTCCTGGCGCCACTGATGGTATACCTCGGTGACGGAAGGATTGGAGGACTCCCTAAATTTATTTATTTTTCATTGTTGTACACCAGTATAGTAGAAAATTTCCTGGTGCCACTGAGCCCTTGTTTTTTGGTACGTTGGAATAGTGCTTTTGGCGCAGGGGATGTCAGTTGATGTTTGCCAGCACTGGATCCAGGACTTCACGGATTTTCGCCAGCAGAAGGGGCTGAGCCTGGGCGTTTGGGTGTATCCCGTCGTTTTGCATCAGGGAACTATCCAGAGCAATGCCATCAAGAAAGAAGGGGATCAGAGGAAGGTTATACTGGGTTGCCAGTTCTTGAAAAAGATTGAAAAATCCTTCGGTATATTGCGGACCATAGTTCGGTGGAATACGCATACCCACCAGAATGGGCTGGCTGTCATGCTCCAATGCCAGTTTAATCATCTGTTCCAGGTTGTTTTTAATGACTTTCAAAGGAAAGCCCCTGAGGCCGTCGTTGCCCCCAAGCTCAATGATGGTAATGTCCGGTTGATGGCTGGTCAGTAGTTGCGGGAGCCGTTGCCGGGCTCCACCTGTCGTCTCTCCTGAAATACTGGCGTTGATAATATCAGCGCTGTGTTCGGAGCTCTGATAGGACTCTTCAAGCAATACGGCCCAGCTGTTCTCGGTAGGAATACCATAACTCGCGCTGAGGCTGTCGCCGACGATCAATACCCTGGTCTGTTTGGCAAGTGAATTGGCCGGCTCGGCCAGCGTACCGGTTTGATCTGCGTAACTGGTCGCAGCGACTGTCAGCAGTATCAGAGCCCATAAAACATGACGACATTTTAATTTCCATAGGTTAAAAAGCCGGATCGGGATTACCTTGATCATGATATGTTTGGGGGCTATATACCGAGCATTCATTGAAATTACAGTCCTGATCAATCTGGTTTGAACGCAAACAGGAAACCGCTGTGAACGACATCTCTGTTAAGAACACTGTGCTATCGACCCGTCAACTTACTAAGTACGTACCCAATGGGGTCGACAGACTGGAAATACTGAAAGGTATCGATTTACAAATCAAGGCCGGTGAGTCCCTGGCAATTGTCGGTCGTTCGGGGTCGGGGAAAACCACACTGTTAAGCATTCTGGCTGGATTGGACATTGCGTCTGGTGGATCTGTCATCATGATGGGGAAGGATCTCGGTTCCCTGAACGAAGACGGCCGCGCGGCGTTGCGTGCCCGACATGTGGGATTCGTCTTCCAGTCTTTTCAACTGGTGCCGACAATGACAGCCCTGGAAAATGTCATGCTTCCCCTGGATCTGAATGGTACTGCCAACAGTCGTGACCGTGCCTTGGACTGGCTGGACAAAGTGGGGCTGAGCGAGCGTCATCACCATTATCCCAGGCAGTTGTCCGGAGGAGAGCAGCAGCGCGTGGCGGTTGCAAGAGCGTTTGTCACACATCCGGCGTTGTTGTTTGCTGACGAGCCCACTGGAAATCTGGATGAGGAAACAGGCCAGATGGTGATGGAGTTATTGTTCAAGCTGAACCGGGAGGAAGGGGCGACATTGGTGCTGGTCACCCATGATACGGATCTTGCCGCCCGTTGTGACAGGGCGTTGATGTTGAATCACGGCCAACTGGATTTGTCATGATGAGTCATCTTATACAATCCTGGCAGTTGTGGTTGCGCGAATGGCGGCAACCATCGTTCCGGTTGCTTTGGATTGCATTGTTTATCGCAGTGGTTACGGTGGCTGCTATCACCGCTTTCACTAGCCGCTTGGGAGCTGTTTTTGATGCAGGAGCCGCCCGTTTCCTGGGAGGGGATCTGGTCGTGGAAAGTTCCCGAACGTTGCCTGAAGACTGGGCCGCGATAGCAACAAGTAATGGTTTGCAAACGGCGACGACATTGGAATTCGCTTCCATGTTGAATGCAAACGAACAGATGCAGCTGGTATCGATCAAGGCAGTGGATGCAGGTTATCCGTTAAAAGGTGAGATCAGTGTCTCCCGGGAGAAATCCGTTGTATCGGACATTGCTGCCAATGACCTGGAGGTTCTGAATTCAGGACCTGCCTCTGGAGAGGTCTGGTTAGCGCCGCGGTTGTTTAAGTTATTTGGGGTGGCCCTCGGGGATTTGGTCACGATCGGGCGTGCGGAATTCAAAGTTGGTGCTTTGCTCTATAAAGAGCCTGATCCAAGTTTTTCGCTGGTCAATGTAGCGCCCAGGGTGATGATGCATTTCAGTGATGTGGCGAAAACCGGTGTGGTCCAGCCCGGCAGCCGACTCAAGTACCGGCTGTTGTTGGCTGGGGACGAGTCGGCGCTTGGCGTGTTTAGTGAAGCTGTTGAACCCGAATTGACCGCATCGCAAAGGCTCATTGCTGCACGGGAAGGGCGTCCGGCGGTATCCAATGCGGTGCAGCGCGCGGAACGCTATCTGTTATTGGGTGGCGTGCTAGGCGTGTTGCTGGCTGCCGTGGCGCTGACAATTACGGCTCAATTTTATGCCCAGCAGCAAAAAGACACGGTGGCGTTATTAAAAACCCTGGGATTCAGGACCGGACAACTATTGCGCCGGTTTGCCGTGTTCCTGGGTATTTCAGCCATCACCGCCACAGTGGCCGGTTTGTCGGTGGGATGGGCAGCCGAGCGTTGGGTGGCTTGGGCATTAAGGGATCTGTTGCCGCCGTTATCCGGTAGCTTGCCGTTGACCTGGATCTGGTTGCCGATAATCACTTTAATGATTGTTCTGGTGAGCTTTGCCTGGCCGATTTTTCTCGGCCTTTCCAAGGAGCCACCTATGATCATTCTCAGGCAAGGGGCGGCAAGTCAGGAAATGCAACGCTTGCTGGGCTTCTCCCCACTGCGTTTGTTGATCGCGGCACTTGGGTTTGGTGGATTGCTCTGGCTATATAGCGGGGAGTTCATGATCGTGCTCACCGTGCTGATTGGTCTGGCCGGGATGATTGTCGTCGCATCCATGTTAATGAAGCTATGGCTGAAGTTGAGCCCCCCAACCAAGACCCTGGTTCCGGGAGCGTTACGTTACGGTGCAGAGCAATTGAAAAGACGACCCTGGGCGACGGTGCCGCATATTCTGGCCCTGGGGAGCGCCTGGTCACTGTTGCTGACACTCTTCCTGATACGCACAGAGCTGATAGATAACTGGCAGGCTCAGGTACCAGAAGACGCGCCGAATCATTTCCTGATCAACATTGCGCCCTACGAGGTGGAACCAATGGAAGAGGTTTTGGCGGCGGCAGGGGTAGATACAGCACCGTTATATCCCATGGTTCGGGGGCGATTGACGGAAATTAATGATCAGCCGGTGAAAACCGTGGTGAGCATGGAGAATATCGGCGCACTAAACCGGGAGCTGAATCTGACCTGGATGGACGAACTTCCCGGAGATAACCGAATACTGGAAGGCCAATGGTGGGACAAAGAAGGGGAGGAAGCAGAAACCTCCCTTTTACCTGGAGTGTCAGTGGAGAGCCGGTTAGCTGAAAGGCTAGGGCTCAGGCTCGGGGACAAGTTGACATTTACCATCGGCGCTGAGCCAATTGAGTCTAAAGTACAGAGTATACGAAGCGTTCAGTGGGACAGCTTGAAGCCGAATTTTTACATGGTGTTTCCGACTGGTGCCCTGGACAGATTCTCAGCAACCTATCTGACCAGTGCCTATATTGCCGGATCACAGGCGCCCGTGGTAAACGAAATCAACCGACGCTTCCCTACCGTATCAGTGTTGGAGCTTGACCAGTTTGTCGTGAAGGTCAGGGAGGTGATTACCCAGGTGACTCTGGCGATAGAAGCCTTGTTGGTGCTGATATTTGCTGCAGCCTTGCTCGTGGTCGCTTCTCTGTTGGCCAGGGAGGTGCCGGTCAGACGTGCGGAGACAGCGCTGTATCGAGCTCTGGGGGCGCATCGTAAAGTCGTTGTTGGTGCAGTATGGGGAGAGTTTGCTTTGATAGGCGGTATGGCAGGTACCTTGGGATTGATGGTTGCCGAGTTGGTTGCTGGATTTTTGCAACATCGGCTATTTGAGATGCCATTCAGTCCTCACTGGCTGTTGTGGGTGGCAGTGCCGCTGGCGAGTGCTCTTTCGACCGCTTTTTATGCCTACTGGAGGCTTCAGGATGTGCTGAAGGCGCCACCTCATGGCACATTGCAGTCCGGGTTTGTCGAGTGACTCCCCAGTATTTGGAGCGCTATGCGGAAGAGGAAGCCGCTCATTTAAGGCGATATAGCGACCATTTCCAGGGGCTTGTTTATGATAATGTTCTGGTGGTTCCTGCTTATGCGGAATCGCTTGATGATCTGGTGAAGGTGACCAGTCGAGTTTGCCAGCGCTTTCCGAACACAGAATTTTTGCAAGTCTGGATCATCAACGCGCCGGATCGGGCTGATGTACACCATTTAAGTCAAACCAAGATGTGCTGGGAAGCTTGTATTGCCCAGTCAGATCTGGTCGCCTCGTTTGCCAATATGGCGTTGAGACGATTTGTTTTTGGGGATGTATTGTTGGTGGATCGCTTTAGTGCTGGCCGGACCATTCCTGCCAGGCAAGGCGTAGGTCTGGCACGGAAGGTTGCAGGGGATTGTGCCTTGGTATTATGTCATCTTGGCGTTATTCAATCGGATTGGCTTCATTATACGGACGCAGACGCTCTGTTGCCCGATAACTATTTTCAACAAACCGCAGTGTTGCCTGTCGACTATTCTGCCGTGGTGTACTCGCATGTCCATCGGGAGGAGGGCGATGACCGCCAGAAATCGGTAATGCGGCAGTACCAGATAAAACTGGACCAGCATGTTGAGGGACTTCGCAGAGCTGGATCGCCTCATGCATACCATAGTATTGGCAGCACGATCGCCAGCACCTTCGACGCCTATATGAAGGTCAGGGGGATGCCGCTCAAGCCTGGTGGAGAGGATTTTTATTTCCTGAACAAACTGGCTAAAATCAAACCGATACTATCATTGGATGGTGATCCTATAGAGCTCAGCGGCAGGGTGAGTATGCGAGTGCCCTTTGGTACTGGCCCGGCATTGAGATCGGCTCTTGCTAACGAAGCTGCTCGTGATAGCAGGGCGGCCCCTGAAAAGAAGGGGGCTTCTGAGAACGCGGCGCGAACAATGCAGGGAGAGATATCAAGAGGCATTGAGGTCTATCATCCGGATATCTATTGCTTACTGGCCATAATGCTGGCTCATCTATCCGAGTTCTGGCGATCGCGAGCTGATTTGGCGCCATCACTTCAACATCTGTCAGTGTCCTGGGGCAAGATTCTTGAGAAGTATGAACTGTCGCCTGACTTGCCGGAACTTTGGTATGAAGAGCAGGAGTTAATGAATCGTGTGGAGAGCTTGCTGCGCCACTCGGCTGATGAGTTATCCTTTCAAAGGCATTTTCACTGTTGGTTTGATGCTTTTAAAACATTGAAATTCATTCACTGGTGGCGGGATCGGGGCTTGGCGAGTCTGTCGGTGGAATCAATCATGCGTCGATCAGACTGAATAATGTTGCATGACAGAGTTACAGAATAGTAGAAGGTAAAAGTCATCATGCCTGAGCCTGGCGCATTTCTTCACCCGGAAGAGTGTCTGACTCCCTGGGAGTATGCGGTTAATCCGGAAGTTACACTGCGTGGGTGGCGATCTAAGCCTACCGGAAAGCCGGTCATCCACTTTATGCATGGCAATGGCTATAGTGGACTGACCTACTGGCCGCTGTTATCCCGACTAGCCACTCACTTTGATCTTTTTCTTCATGATGTATTAGGGCATGGAGACAGTGATCCAGGATCAATGAACTGGGGGTGGAACAAAAATGCCGATCTGGCTCATCAGGTCTGGAATCAGTTTCTTCCCGAATACCGAGCACTGGGCCAGGAAAAGCTGATTGGTGCCGGGCACAGTATGGGCGGTGTGAATACTATTTTGTGGGCTGGCCGCCACCCGGAAGTTTTTTCCAGGCTGATCCTATTGGACCCGATCATCTTTACGTCAAAAATCTTGCTTTCTGTTCGCCTGTCAGAAGTTTTGCGTATTCGCCGAAGTAACCCTCTTGCTGAAAAAACGTTTCGGCGTCGAAACGAATGGGCAGATGAGCAGGAAGCCATTGCGTATTTTACCGGCCGCGGCATGTTCAAAGGCTGGCAGCCAGAGGCGATCCAGGCCTATGTGCAATATGCGCTGGCAGAAGATCAGTTGGGCAGTTTACGTTTGAAATGCCCACCTCAGCGAGAGGCTGAGAACTTCAACCTTTTACCAAAAAAAATATGGGCTGCCATTCGTCGTATTCTGGTGCCAACGCGAATCCTGTATGGAAAAAATACTTATCCGTTTGTGGTTGACTCCCTCAACAAGGCTGCCAGATTGAATGCCCACTTTAGCGTAACCTCTCATCCGGGAGGGCACTGTTTTATGCAGGAATACCCGGACTCCACATACGATTGGATATTGCAGGCTGTCCAGGATTCTGCATAGACCGCAGAAGCTTTGAAACTGCTCGTCGATCGACATGTCCATTATGGTTGGCAGCTAGAGTTTACCGTAGTTTGGTTCAGGCGTTCTCCCCGATACAAAAGAAGAGCAGCGCCCAGGACCGTCGCAAGCACTATCCAGGAGGCGACAACAACACCGTTCCATCCAAAATGCTGCCAGAACGGATCAAGATAAAAGCTTCCTGTGCTGGCTCCCAGATAATAGAAGGCTAGATAAAGTGAGGTTGCGCTGGCTTTGGCTTTGATGGCGGTCCGGTTAACCAGGCTGTTGGCAGATGAATGGGCCAGAAAGAATCCAAAGCAATTGATCAGCAACCCAAGAATGATGGTGGGTAGCGTTGGAATCAGGGTAACCGCCGTTCCCAGCATCAATATCAGGGTGCCTCCGGCAATACATAATGGCTGTGAGAATCGTTTGGCAATCTTGCCGGAAATAGCCGACCCAAAGGTGCCTGTGAGATAGGTCAGAAATAGCAGGCCGATGTACTTGGAAGAGAGGTTAAAGGGAGCGTCCTCCAGAACAAATGCAATGTAGCTGTATTGGTTGATGAATATGAAGAAGTTCAGTCCGCCAATCAGAAAACAGGTGAAAAGTATCGGATGCCGCAGGTGATCTCTCAGATTGCCCAGCATATTACCCAAATTTAGGGGCTTGGGGGTGAAGTGGCGCGGACGGGGAATCAAAAACGCGAAGGCGATCAGGCAGACAAGGCTGATGCACCCCATCACACCGAAGGTCCACGAAAGCCCCATCCATTCTCCGGCGAATCCCCCGATGAGCCGACCGCCGATGCCGCCGATGGTGTTGCCACTGATGTAGAGCCCAACAGCGACAACCACTGCTTGCGGATGGTATTCGTCACCAAGATAGGCGATCGCAATGGCAGGTAATCCCCCCAGGAAGAATCCCTGTAATGCGCGAAGCAACATTAATTCCTGGAAGCTATCAACTTGTGCCAGCATAAACGTGGTGATGGTGGCGCCAGCCATGGTGAGCAGGGTAATGCTTTTACGCCCCAGAGCATCCGATACCGGTCCATAGATAAGTAGTGAAAAACCCAGCATCAGGGTACAGACTGTAACGCTTGTGCTCACCTGCAGTGTAGAAAGTTCAAATTCCTGGGCGATGACGGGTAGTAAAGGCTGGGGCATCCAGACGTTTGCGAACACCATGAAACTGGCGATACACATTGCCAGTGCGCCTTGCCAGAATGGCCGGCTTCCTGATTCGATCACCTGATCCTCCCCTGGTGAACCTCTGTAAATGGCTGGAATCTGGACTATACGGATATGTCTTGTATCAATAAAATATATTCATGTTATCGAAATAATAAGCAGCTCTTATGGATCTGAAACCTCTGAGATATTTTCTGGAAGTGGCGCGTCAGTCTGGTTTTACCAGAGCCGCTGAAGTGCTGGGTATTGCTCAGCCGGCTGTCAGTATGGCGGTACGAAAACTGGAACAGGATCTGGGGCTGGTACTGTTTCACCGGGCTGATAGAAAGATTTGTCTCACCGATGAAGGCGAACGCCTGCTCCAGCATGCTGAGAAAATTGTTCAGGCTGTCGACGATGCTGAGTTGGAGATGCGTGAGCTTACCGGGCTCAATAAAGGTGAGGTTAGAGTTGGTGTGCCGAGCATGCTGGGCTCCTATTACTTCCCGCCGATACTGATGGCGTTTCGTCATCGTCATCCAACTTTGAACCTTGAGGTCATCGAAGGTGGTACCTGGCAACTGCAGCAGATGCTGGAACAGGGCAAACTGGATCTGGGGGTGATTGTGGCTGAATCTGTTCCTGATGTATTGGAAGCGCGGCCCATCCTGAGGGAGGAAATGCTGGTAACGGTGGATCAGAGTCACCCCTTTGCACAGATGGAAAAAATCACGGCTGAACAATTCTTCGGCGAAGAGCTGGTCATGTTTAAGGAAGGCTATTTTCACCGCAAGGTGGTGGATCGTCTGGCTAAAGATACTGGTCAGACACCTAATATTGGGTTTGAAACCAATCTGATTCCTCTGATCAAATCGATTATCAAGCAGGGTTTTGGTATTTCCACACTACTGGCCATGGTGGTGGCGGAAGATCAGGATCTTGTCACCCGCTCCTTTGATCCGCCAATATGGCTTGATCTCAATATCGCATGGAGAAAGGATGGATATCTTTCTAAAGCTAACAGGACGTTTTTGGAATTTCTTCTGTCTCAAACAGAATTGTCTTCATGAAATAAGCAGTTTCCGAAGCATTCGGGAAGTCACTACAGACTGCACCATAATGACTCACTAGACTAAGTTACTGAATTCTTGAATAAACCAATGGATACCATCAGTGGACTGGAAAATAGAAAAAGGGTCGAAACGCGTTGTTCATTCCAGTGGAATGACTTTGGGCTTCTATTCTTTTGCCGGAGAGTTAAGAGAACTGATGCCGGATAATATTCCGGAAGATCTCAGTGCCCGGGAAGTCTCGCGTCTGGTGCAGGCGGGCAAAAATCAGATTGCCCATCACTTCGGGCTTGCGCTGAATGATAAACGGGTTCATGTGATTCTGTAAGATAAGTAATTAATAAAAAAGGAGGTTTAACCTCCTTTTTTATTTTTGCCATCTTATTGAAGACGATACGCTTCTATTCGGGTAGTTAAGCGGTTTTCTTTGCTGCCCAGAGCTCGCGTGGCCAGCTGGCTTAATTGTGGTTTGGACTTGCCTCCAGCTTTTATTGGGCCAAAGGTCACGGACTCTTTCTTGAGTATCCAGCCGGCGTTGTTGACCAGTGTGACTTCCACTGTTACACGAGCCATCGGCAGTGCACTTCGGTTATGTAGCGCCAGATAGCTGCGTTGGCGTTTATCAGCCAGTTGTTCGACCACCAGATATTTATCAGGGTTTCGTGGCAAATCCAGTTTTGAATATTGCTGTTTGGCTTCCTGGCCAATTGTTCCTGTGCCTTGCGCGGCATTCTCATAAAAGCCCAAAGCGGCTTCCTGGTTATTCCGGCCTTCTTCGATATTGCCGAGCGCAAGATAGGCGACAGATGTGGGTAGTAGATCATTGGCCTTTTTCAGGTCTGCAACGGCTTCGTTGGTATCACCTGAATCTTTGTTCAGCAGGCCTCTCTTTAGATAATTGGCAAAATATTCCGGGTTCAGTCTAACTGCCTGATTGTAGCTTTCCTCAGCCTTTCTATTGTCACCTCTGGCTTTATAGATGTCGCCCTTGAGTGAATAGAATAGTGCTTCATCTGGTTCAATTTTGATGGCCTGGTCAGCTTTCAACATGGCACCGGCATAATCTTTTTTCTCCAGGAGCTTCAGCCCACTTTCATAGGCTTCATAAGCTGGGACAGAGCGCCGCAGGCGAGCTGTGGCCTCGCTGAATTCTTGACGTCCACGAAAGGTGGGGGAGGGAAGGGATTGCGCAGTCTTCTGATTTGCCAGCACTCGTTCTGGAGAGGGAGGGTGTGAGGCGAACAATCCTTCCACCCAGCTTTGGGAGCGTCCCTCAGATAATTTAACAAAAAGCTTCTGCAGTTCTACTGCCGCCTGAGGGTCGTAACCGGCTTTCACCATATACTGCATACCATAATGATCTGATTCCAGTTCATGATCTCTGCCATATTTGGCGACTGCCAGCGAGGCTCCCAGAGCCGCTCCTCCGACAATCAGGTCTTTGTAATCTGTATCCAGCGCCATGCCGAGCCCGGCAACAGTCGCTGAAATAAGCAGATTCGATTGCAGGCGTTTGGCGCTGTGTCTGGCGGCGGCATGGACAATTTCGTGACCAAGTACGGCAGCCAGTTGGGCTTCATCCTCGAGCTTGACCAGCAAACCCCGGTTGAGGGCTATCTTCCCGGATGGCAGCGCCCAGGCATTGGGGACGGAATTGTTCAGGACCACAAATTCGTAAGGCAGGTCCGGGCGGTCACTGACCTCAGCCAGTTTGCGTCCCACACTTTTGACGTAAAAATTTAATTCAGGGTCTGCCACATATAACCCGCCCTGTGATTGCTGGGCTGGCTCATATTGTTCGGCGCCGATGGTAAACTCCTGTTGTTCACTGATCAACATGAGTTCGCGCTTTCCGGTGACGGGGTTGACTGAGCATCCCGCCAAGGTTACCGCCAGAATCAGGCTTGTGAGCCACTGTAGTGCCCTGATAACAGGCAATTTAATGGGGAAAATACTGCTCATGTCAGATAACTCTATCCTCTTCATGACTTCTTGTACTGTTTCGATCAAAATAGGCGGCCATCAACAGCAGGAAGTTTAACCGCCCTCTATACTTTACTTTTTAGTGTAAAAGCCGAGTTGGTATCAATGCAGACTTATTACTGATAAGACGTATAGATACCTCAATGATTTCCAGGCTCATCCTGATATCCGCATACGGCGTTCCTGTTATTCGGAATTATGCATAATTACGGGTTTTCCGAATCTAACCAGTAATTGAAAATCAAGGGGCTGGTGTCAGCGGTTTATATTTACCGTCGCCGTTAATGGTAACAGAACCAATCGTAATGAATAGTGATGAGACGTTATGGAAGTACTTGATCTGATTGCACTGGTCTGGTTTTTCGTGTGTACCGTGGGATATACCCATGGGTCAAACTATTGGGCACGGACTCGTCCTTGTTTGTCCAATACGCTGGACCTGTATCGAGGGGATTGGATGCGTCGAATGTTGATGCGTGATGCCCGAATTGCTGATGCCTCAGTGGTTGGTAATCTCGAGCGAAACGGGGCCTTTTTCGCGTCCAGTAGTCTGCTCATCCTGGCCGGTCTTCTGACAGCACTGGGTTATACCGATACCGCTATGTCGGTGTTTGCGGAAGTGCCCTGGATTGCTGCGGCCAACAAAGCGATGTGGGAATTGAAGCTGGTATTGCTATGCGCTGTATTCGTCTATTCATTTTTTAAATTCACCTGGTCTATGCGTCAGTATAATTTTTGTTCTGTTCTGGTGGGGAGTGCCCCAATGACTTTTGAGGATAAAGTCAGTTCCGGTGCACGGGAAGCGCTAGCCTCCAATGCCACAAGGATCGCGAACCTGGCCGGAGACGCCTTTAACCTCGGCCTGCGCTCCTATTATTACAGCATGGCGGTGCTGACCTGGTTTATACATCCTGTATTGTTTATGTTTGTTACCACAGTCGTGGTGCTGGTTTTATATCATCGGGAATTCAGATCAAGAGCTTTGAAGGCGTTGAGAGCCGGGAAATCTTTTGATGATTCTGCCAAGTCGGACTGAGCCTGCCTGAGCCGGCTACTTGGTTTTACTGAATATCACTGATCCGTCCATTTGTGAGGTCTTATGCCGCAGTATGAAGTCTGGACCAACGACTCGCTACGTTTGGGGTATGTTGAACGATTTATAGGGAGCCTGAAGCAGTGTCAGGAGTTGGGAATATCGCCTGTCTGTGCCAGTACCCAGGGCCTTGAGCTGGAGCTTCCTTACCATCAGAAAATTGTCGGGAATCTGGATACCGGGGTCATTCACGGTGGAGCGATTACGACGCTGATGGATACAGCTTCAGGGGCAAGTGTCCTCTGTTGTTTACCTGAGCTTGAGTTGTGTCCAACCCTGGATTTGCGTGTGGACTACATGAGACCGGCAGAACCTGGAAAGTCAGTCTATGCCAGAGCGACCTGTTACCGGGTGACCAATACAATTATCTTTACCCGGTGTGAGGCTTTTCAGCGAGACCCGGATATCTCTGTGGCCCAATGTGTGGCGACGTTTATGAGGATTGGTCGCCAAGCGTCCCCCGATTGGTTCTGGAAGCAGATTGAGGGGGCGGATGATGAGTCAAAAAGGGGGCGTGATGAATAATCTGCAAAGTCTGGTTCAGAAAGCCCATCAATCTGGTGACTATAATCAACTCCTGGAAACCATTCCGTATGCCCAGACGCTAGGAGTACGCTGCGAGCGGTTTGGGAATGAAGTGGTTTTTGTGTTGCCGAAACGTGATCAAAATCTTGGGAATCCCATATTGCCTGCTATTCATGGTGGAGTGATTGGTGGGTTTATGGAAATTGCAGCGGCCTTTCATTTGGCAATTTTTCTGGAAATTGACGATTTGCCCAGAATTGTAGACTTTTCACTGGATTACCTGCGCGCTGGATTTCATCAGGAGACCTATGCTGAATGTCGTTTGACAAGGCAGGGCAATCGTGTGGCCAATGTTAGTGTCAGTGCCTGGCAGAAAAAAAAGCAGGAGCCCATTGCATTGGCTCGTGCTCACTTTTTGTTGCCAATCAAAGAGCGTTGAGTCGTCTCCAGTCAGAACAGAGTTAAATGGTATCAGGGAAGACCTTGGATTAAGTTGGCTCAGTGATGACGGTCTCAACGGTGCAAATGACTTCTCCCTGATGCAATCGGGTTGTGATTCGTTCGCCCGACTGGGTATGGCTGGCGTCACGGAGAATGTCTCCGGCCTCGTTCCGGGTGATCGAATATCCACGTGCAAGAGTGGCCAATGGGCTGACCCCATCCATGAGTGCGACGGTTTTAGCCAGATGTTGATGTTTCGTTGTGAGATAGGACTGCATGGCCCGATGTAAACGCTGCTGTGTGGTATTCAGATTTTCCCGGCCAAGCTTGATTCTTTTCTCCGGGTGAATAAGGTTCAGTCGGTAGGAGGCGTTGCTCAGCTTGTCTTTCAGGGTTGTGAGTCGTGAATGTAAGTTCCGCTGCAACCGGATTTCAATATCGTCAACACGCTGTGACAGTTCCTGCAGTCGTCGGCCGGGGTGCTTCAAGCGCACTCTGAGTTCATCGGTTCTTTGTTTCTTTTGACGGATCAGGCGACTGATCTGGAACTCCAGCCTGAGCTGGTGCTGGTGAAACCGTTCAAGCCAGTCGCGGAAATCAGGGCTGACTTTCTCGGCAGCGGCAGAGGGCGTTGGCGCTCGCCAGTCTGCGGCCAGGTCTGCAATCGTGAAATCGGTTTCATGGCCTACGGCACTGACGACAGGAATCTGGCTGCCGGCGATGGCGCGTGCTACCACTTCTTCGTTGAAAGCCCACAAGTCTTCCAGTGAGCCGCCGCCTCTGCCAACGATCAGCACATCGCACAGTTGTTCGCGATTTGCCGTCTGAATAGCACGGACTACCGCAGGCGCCGCTTCGACTCCCTGTACCGGGACAGGGAAGATCAACACAGGAATAGAAGGAAAGCGGGATTTAAGGACGCTGAGAACATCCCGGATGGCAGCTCCTGTGGGAGAGGTGACAACGCCGACGCGGGAAGGTAGCCGGGGGATCGGTTTTTTATATTGTTCGTCGAACAGGCCTTCCCTGAGTAACTTGGCTCTCAGTTCTTCGAACGCACGCCTGAGCGCGCCTTCACCTGCTGCCTCCAGGGATTCAACGATCAACTGATATTCGCCGCGGCCTTCATACAAGCTGACTTTGGCGTACAGGGTCACTGCATCACCGCTTTTGGGGCGCTGGCGCAGAAACATGTTTCGGTTGCGAAACATGGCACATCGAACTTGGGCTTTGGCGTCCTTGAGGGTGAAATACCAATGGCCGGAGCTCGGAGCGCTGAAATTGGATATCTCTCCCTCCACAAGCACCTGCATGAAGCTGACTTCCAGAAGATTGCGGGCCTGACGGTTGAGTTCAGATACAGTCAGTGGTCTTTGTGCGGAGTCTGTTCGGGCAGGAATATTGTTCATAAAAAGCCGGATGATGTTTCCTGAAGGATCGGTCTGGGGACTGAATATCGTGGTTTTTTTACATAGAAAACCGGGAAGATCAGGTCGCCTGATGATTATCGTAAACTATCGATTATACAAAGAGTTGGGGCAATTCCTATCCCTTATGGATGAATTCGGTGAATTTCCTGTTGAGCGACAAATTTGAGTGGCCAGATGGCAGGAAATTAAGCTGTCAGCTCAAAAAGTAATCGCTGCCTGACATTTTTCAGGCCTTTGTAGAGAAATTTCGGGACTTTATTTGGATATTAGTGTAGTCCGCAAGTTTACTGACCCTCCATGAAAATTTATAATGGTCCGATTAACTTACCTGAAAGTAAAAAGGCGATTCATATGCTTCGAGTGGCTCAGGAAGCGCTAACGTTTGACGATGTTCTCCTCATTCCCGGATATTCCGAAATTCTCCCAAAAGATGTCTGTCTGAAAACTCAGCTGACCAAACAAATTTCCCTGAATCTTCCGCTGGTTTCCGCTGCAATGGATACCGTAACGGAAGCACGCCTGGCTATTGCTCTGGCTCAGGACGGAGGGATTGGAATTATCCATAAGAATATGACGGTGGAGCAGCAGGCAGCGCAGGTGCGTACCGTCAAGAAATTTGAGAGCGGAGTCGTCAAGGATCCGATTACTGTCACGCCGAATACTACTGTCAGAGAAGTACGGGAAATCACCATGGCTAATAACATCAGCGGATTACCGGTGGTGGATGGCAAGGATCTGGTGGGGATTATTACCGGACGTGACATTCGTTTTGAGAATGATCTGAACAAGAAAGTTTCTGAATTGATGACCTCTAAGGAAAAGCTGGTAACAGCCAAAGAGGGAGCCGATATTGAAACGGTGAAAAATCTTCTGCACCGCCACAGAATTGAAAAAGTACTCGTGGTTAACGATGACTTTGAACTGAAAGGCCTGATTACTCTGAAGGACATCCAGAAGGCTCACGATTTCCCCAATGCCTGTAAAGATGAGCAGGGGCGACTTAGGGTTGGTGCTGCTGTTGGAACCGGCGCCGGAACGGATGAGCGGATTGCTGCGTTGGCGGCGGCAGGAGTGGATGTGGTGGTTGTGGATACGGCGCACGGACATTCCAAAGGTGTGCTGGACCGTATTCGCTGGGTTAAGCAGAACTTCCCTGAAGTACAGGTTATCGGTGGCAATATTGCTACGGCAGAGGCTGCATTGGCTCTGGCAGAAGCCGGTGCTGACGGTGTGAAAGTCGGAATTGGACCTGGCTCGATCTGTACGACTCGTATTGTCGCAGGTATTGGCGTGCCGCAAATTTCCGCCGTTGCCAATGTGGCTGAAGCTTTGAAACCTCACGGAATCCCCTTGATTGCAGATGGCGGTATTCGCTTTTCTGGAGACATCGCCAAAGCGATTGCAGCTGGCGCTTCCGGAGTTATGGTGGGTGGCCTTCTGGCGGGTACTGATGAATCTCCCGGTGAAGTGGAGCTGTTTCAGGGGCGGAGCTATAAGGCCTATCGTGGTATGGGCTCTCTGGGGGCTATGTCGCAAAGCCAGGGTAGCAGTGATCGTTATTTCCAGGATGCCAGCTCAGGTGTTGAAAAGCTGGTGCCGGAAGGTATTGAAGGTCGTGTTGCCAGCAAGGGGCCTCTCACCCAGGTCGTTCACCAACTGATGGGCGGTTTGCGTGCCTCAATGGGGTACACAGGTTGCCGGACCATAGAGGAAATGCGAACGAAGCCGCAGTTTACCCGTATTACCAATGCCGGTATCAGTGAGAGTCACGTCCACGATGTCACCATCACCAAGGAAGCTCCTAACTACAGGGCGGGTTAAGTTATACCGGTTTTTTTGATTATCAGCGGGGCTCCATGGCCCCGTTCTTGTTTTTAACTGAGGAAAGACACGAATGTCCGTAAATATTCATTCTCATCGCATCCTGATTCTGGATTTTGGTTCCCAGTACACGCAGTTGATTGCACGCCGTGTTCGGGAAATTGGGGTTTATTGTGAAATTTATCCCTTTGATATGAGTGAGGAGGATATTCGCGAATTTAATCCCAAGGGGATCATATTGGCAGGCGGGCCGGAATCTGTCGCCGAATTGAATTCACCGCGTGCGCCGGAATGTCTGTTTAGTATGGATCTTCCTCTTCTGGGGATTTGCTATGGGATGCAAACCATGGCAGAGCAGTTGGGCGGCAAGGTGGCTGGTTCTGACAAGCGAGAGTTTGGTTATGCCCAGGTCAAGGTTCGTGAAGCTGGTGGTCTGTTTGAGCATGTAAAAGATCACGTGGATGAGGACGGGGCGCCACTACTGGATGTCTGGATGAGTCATGGCGATAAGGTTATGGTTTTGCCTGAGTATTTTAAGCTGACGGCATCTACTGAAAGCGCCCCGATTGCAGCCATGCAGCACGAGAGCAAACCATGGTTCGGGGTGCAGTTCCATCCTGAGGTTACACATACTTTGCAGGGTTTGCGGATCTTAGAGCGCTTTGTAGTGAATATCTGTGGAAGTGAGCAACTTTGGACTCCAAGCAGGATCATTGAAGATGCTGTGCAGCAGGTGAGAAGCCTGGTGGGGAATGATAAGGTTCTGCTTGCTTTGTCCGGCGGAGTGGATTCATCCGTTGTGGCAGCTCTGCTGCATAAAGCCATTGGCGATCAACTGACCTGTGTATTTGTGGATAATGGTTTGTTGAGGCTCCATGAAGGCGATCAGGTAATGGACATGTTCGCCAAAAACATGGGGATCAAAGTGATTCGTGCCGATGCCCAGGAACAGTTTCTGGGCAAACTTGCCGGTGTCAGTGATCCGGAAGATAAGCGTAAGGTTATCGGGCATACCTTTATTGAAGTATTTGATGCTGAAGCAGCCAGGATCAAAGAGGTCAAATGGCTGGCTCAGGGGACAATCTATCCGGATGTCATCGAGTCTGCGGCCGCTAAAACCGGTAAGGCGCATGTGATTAAGTCGCACCATAACGTGGGCGGTTTGCCTGAAGATATGGAATTGAAGTTGGTTGAGCCGTTACGGGAGCTGTTCAAGGACGAAGTTCGCAAGATTGGCCTTGAGCTCGGACTACCTTATGACATGGTGTATCGTCATCCATTCCCGGGACCTGGTTTGGGTGTGCGAATCCTAGGGGAAGTAAAGAAAGAGTATGCCGATATATTGAGGCAGGCGGACGCTATTTTTATCGAGGAGCTGCACAGAGCAGAGCTGTATCATAAGACCTCGCAGGCGTTTGCTGTATTTTTGCCGGTTAAGTCAGTGGGCGTTGTTGGGGACGCCCGTCGCTATGAGTACGTCGTGGCCTTGAGAGCCGTTGAGACCATTGATTTTATGACGGCCCGTTGGGCGCATTTACCCTATGAGTTGTTGGAAAAGGTATCCAACCGGATTATCAACGAAATAACCGGAATCTCCAGGGTGACTTATGATGTGTCGTCCAAGCCACCTGCTACTATTGAATGGGAATAGCTAGTATTGAATGGGAATAGTTCGAAACATCGCTTATGACTGAAAAGAGCTGTTGAATGTCTGGTGATATTGTCGGTCATAGTGATGACGAGTACTGGATGAGAGAGGCGCTTCAGCTTGCCCGCAGGGCTTATGACTCAGGTGAGGTGCCTGTCGGAGCCTTGGTGGTGCATGAGGGGCGGCTTCTGGGTGATGGGTATAATCAGCCCATCATCAGTCATGATCCCACTGCTCACGCTGAAATAATGGCGCTCAGGGTTGCTTGTTCAAAAATGGAAAACTATCGTATTCCGGGCGCCACGCTGTATGTCACGCTTGAGCCATGCACTATGTGCGTGGGAGCAATTGTGCATGCCCGTGTATCACGACTGGTATTCGGAGCTGCCGAGCCTAAGGCGGGGGCTGTTGGGAGTCAGTCCAATCTGCTGGAGAAGCATCCTTTTAACTGGGATGTCGAGGTTCGCGGAGGGGTCCTTCAGGATGAGTGCTCGTTATTAATCAGTGATTTCTTTCGTGAGCGCAGGCAGGTAAAGAAGAGTTCTGGTCGTAAGGCCTAATTTAATTTGAAATGAGCTAAGGATCAGTTATGAAAGTTCTGGTAACAGGTGGTGCGGGCTACATCGGCAGTCACGTGGTGCGTCAGTTGGGTGAGGCTGGGCACGACATCATTGTGTTCGATAACCTGTCTACGGGGTATCCATGGGCAGTTACCTATGGCGAGCTGGTCGTCGGCGATCTGTCCAATCCGGATGATCTGGAAGCTGTATTTGCCAATCATCAATTTGAGGCTGTTCTACACTTTGCGGCCAATATTGTGGTGCCCGAGTCGGTAGAGAACCCCCTCAAGTATTATGGTAACAATACCCGGAATACTTTGAATCTGTTGGAGAAAGTGCAGAAATACAAGGTTCCCTACATGGTGTTTTCGTCAACGGCGGCCGTTTACGGTATGCCTGAAAACACGGTGATAACCGAGGATACGCCCCTGGCGCCTATTAATCCTTATGGTGCCTCCAAAATGATGAGCGAAAGGATGATTCAGGACCTCGCGTTTGCATCGGGTCTTAAATACACCATACTCCGTTATTTTAATGTTGCCGGGGCGGATCTGGAAAGCCGCATCGGGCAGGCGACTCCTGCAGCAACTCATCTTATTAAAGTGGCCTGTGAGTGTGTGCAGGACTTGCGTGAAGGAATGAGTGTTTTCGGTACTGATTACGAAACTCGTGATGGTACCTGTATTCGTGACTATATCCATGTAGATGACTTGGCGAAGGCGCACGTTATGGCTTTGGATGTTATGAGCAAAGGTGGTGAATCCAATATTCTCAACTGTGGCTACGGGAGAGGGTTCACAGTGCGGGAAGTCATCGATGTGGTGAAAAAGATTTCCGGTAAAGAGTTTCCTGTGGAAGAGGTCGGGCGTCGGGCAGGTGATCCAGGTGCTTTGATCGCCAAGAATGACAAAATCAAGCAGGTGCTTGGCTGGGAGCCAGATCATGATGATCTTGAAGTGATTGTGAAATCAGCTTTGGATTGGGAAGCTGTTTTACCTGAGCGTCGTCAGGGCAATTAACGATTTATTTATTTCTGTATACATTACAAGGCATGTAAAGCTATGAAAATTACCATTTTTGGTACTGGGTATGTCGGTTTGGTAACGGGTGCTTGTCTGGCAGATGTCGGCCATCACGTTCTGTGTGTGGATGTGGATGAAGCCAAAATTGAAAACCTGAAAAACGGTATTATCCCTATCTACGAGCCAGGTCTGGAGCCGATTGTTAAGCACAACTTTGAAGCTGGCAGATTGCAGTTTACAACTGATGCTGAAGAGGCTGTGGCATTTGGTCAGTTGCAGTTCATTGCTGTCGGTACTCCGCCGGACGAAGACGGGTCGGCCGACCTTCAGTACGTTCTGGCGGTTGCTAAAACCGTTGGCCGCTATATGACTGATTATAAGGTGGTTGTTGATAAGTCTACTGTACCTGTGGGAACCGGAGACAAAGTTAAGAATGCTGTCTTGTCAGAAATCGCGGCTCGCAATGAAGACTTTCCGTTTGATGTTGTGTCCAATCCTGAGTTCCTGAAAGAGGGGGATGCGGTTGGTGACTTCATGAAGCCGGATCGTATCGTTATTGGTGCTGAAAGCGCTAAAGCTGTCTCTGTTATGCGGGAAGTGTATGAGCCCTTTAACCGGAATCATGACCGGATGGTGGTGATGGATGTGCGTTCTGCAGAGCTGACCAAATATGCTGCCAATGCAATGTTGGCGACCAAGATCAGCTTTATGAACGAAATTGCCAATCTCGCTGAGCGCCTGGGTGCTGACGTGGAGCAAGTTCGTAAAGGTATCGGATCAGATCCTAGAATTGGCTACCACTTTATTTATCCGGGTTGTGGTTACGGCGGTTCCTGTTTCCCTAAAGATGTAAAAGCGCTGGTGCAGACTTCTTTGGAGATTGGCTATGAAGCGACACTTCTGAAATCTGTAGAAGAAGTGAATGAGCGTCAGAAGCAATCTCTGTTTGATAAGATCAAGCGCCACTTTGGTGATTTGCAGGGTAAAACTGTCGCCTTGTGGGGGTTGTCGTTCAAGCCTAATACTGACGATATGCGCGAAGCTTCCAGTCGCGTTCTGATGGAGTCTTTGTGGGAGGCTGGTGCGTCTGTTCAGGCATTTGACCCAGAAGCAATGAAGGAGACTCAGCGTGTTTACGGTAGTCGCGATGGTCTGACATTGTGTGGAACCAAAGAGCAAGCGCTTAAAGGTGCTGACTGCCTGGTGATCTGTACCGAATGGAAAGAGTTCCGCTCGCCGGACTTTGATGAGATCAAGTCCAGCCTGAGTGAGGCTGTGGTCTTTGATGGGCGTAACCTCTATGATCCTGAGCGTATGGCCGGTAAGGGTTTCCAATACTACGGTATTGGGCGTGGACTCAGTGTTCGTCAGTATTGATTAAGTATTTGTCGTGACTGAGTTCGGCTTGCACGAGCGTCTGGCAGCGGATTGTCACCGGATGGGTGACTTTCCGCTTTGTCGGTTGTTGTTGATGAATGACAGCCATTACCCCTGGTTTATTCTGGTGCCAAAAGTTGCTGGAGCTCGAGAAATATATGAGTTGCCGCAGGAGCAGCAGATCCAGGTATTGGCGGAGTCTTCGTTGCTCGCGAAAGTGCTTATGGAGCATTTTCGGGGGGAGAAGTTAAACCTGGCAGCTTTAGGGAATATGGTGCCGCAACTGCATATCCATCATGTGGTCAGGTATTGCGATGATGCGGCATGGCCTGGGCCTATATGGGGAGTGGTCAAGCCTGAGCCTTATGCTGAGATGGCATTGGCTGAGATCCGCAAGTCAATTAATTCTTTGCTGGCAGAGCAGAGTATTAAATACTTTCCCGTAGAGTGATTTTGCAGCCCTCAGGCTACTATCTTGATTGATCAGCTCTGGCTCCGGTAAGAATGATTCTGAGTTGTCCGGCCAGTCTTTGTTTTAGGTGGGGGATGTTTTCTTCCGGATTGTCGAGTGCTTCGCTTCCTCCATGGAATACGATTATCACAATGGCTTCTGCTGCCAGTCTGGGCTGTTTGAGTGCGCGGTTGGTATCCCCTCCAAATCCGGAAAGGTCCGCGGTGAGCTCAGTAATGAAATGCTCAATCTCTGCCTGAACGGCGTTTCTGAATCTTGCTGAAACCCCAGTTCTCTCCCGCAAGAGAAGCCTGAACAGGTTGGGGTTTTCATTCAGGAATTCGAAGAAGGTGTTCAAGGAGGTTTCTATGACCCCTCCGTTCTTGGCGATGCGCTGACGCGCCTGCCGCATCAGTTGTCGCAGAGCGACACCTGCCTCATCAACCAATGCCAGTCCCAGTTCCTCAAGATCGTGGAAGTGTCGGTAAAATGACGTAGGTGCCACACCGGCTTCTCTGGCGACTTCCCTTAGGCTAAGGCCTGCAAAATGCTTATCCTGTCCTAATTGATTTAATGCGGCATCCATCAGGTTTTGTCGGGTGCGGCGTTTTTGTTCTGCACGTGAAGTCAAAGGAGTGAATTCCTGGGGGCTAAAGGTGGTAAAAGGCAAATATGATAGAGGTGCTGATTAGTCCGGGCAAAACCTAATTGGTAGAGATTTGTGAGGCATGGCACGGGTAAACGCAATGGGACTGCTTTTAACAAAAAATATGGCTATAATACAGCGCCTTTTTGCGGCCTGGGTGTTTACTTGAGTAAATAAAGGGGAGAAATCCTCTGGGTAACCCGGAAGGTGGTGGGTTAAACGATCATTGATACGCGTATCTGTACCAATGAAATTGCTTGAATCCCGTAATGATTTTAGCCTGAGTTGAGGTTTGTCTGCGATGCCGATTTATGAATACGTTTGCAAAGCCTGTGGGTTTGAAAAAGATGTCTTGCAAAGTATGAGTGAAGCTCCTTTGACTGATTGTCCAAGTTGTGAAAAGCCTGAGTTTACCAAGCAAATTTCCGCGCCGGGGTTTCGGTTGAAGGGAAGTGGCTGGTACGAGACCGATTTTAAAACCGGTAAAAAGAAAAATCTCGCGGGTGATGCCGGTGGTTCCGGAGCGGGAAATTCTGACTCCGGTAGTAAAGCCAAGACCAGTGAGGCGAGCTGATCCAGGCCGCCAATCAAGATTTGATTAAATTGCTAGATTCTTGTCTGAATCAAGAAGCAAAAATATTTTAAGAACAGGATTAGATTATGCGCAGTCAATATTGTGGGGCCATTAACGAGTCTCATATCGATCAGGAAGTCACACTTTGTGGATGGGTTCATCGCCGTCGGGATCATGGTGGTGTCATTTTCCTTGATCTGCGGGACCGGGACGGCATTGCGCAGATTGTTGTTGATCCTGATACAGCGGAAGCCTTTAAGCTGGCGGACAGCGTCCGTAGTGAATATGTGATTTCTGTCAAAGGGCGTGTCAGAGCTCGCCCTGAAGGCGCGACCAATCCTGAAATGCCATCTGGAATGGTTGAAGTTCTAGGTAAAGAGCTGAAGATTCTCAGCCACTCTCAAACGCCTCCTTTCCCGTTGGACGAGTACAGTGAAGTTGGCGAGGATGTACGACTGCGTTATCGCTATATGGATCTTCGTCGTCCTGAAATGCTGAATAAATTGCGCGTCCGTTCCAGGGTGACCAGCTATATCCGTAACTTTATGGATGGTGAAGGTTTTCTGGATGTTGAAACGCCGATTTTGACTCGTGCGACACCGGAGGGCGCGCGCGATTATCTGGTGCCTAGCCGTACTCATGAGGGATGCTTCTTTGCACTGCCCCAGTCTCCACAGCTATTCAAGCAATTGCTTATGATGTCCGGATTTGATCGCTATTACCAAATAGCGAAGTGCTTCCGGGATGAGGATTTGCGTGCGGATCGTCAGCCAGAGTTTACTCAGGTGGACATTGAGGCCTCGTTCCTGGACGAGAATGACATTATGTCCATCACTGAGAAGATGGTTCGGAATATGTTTAAGGATCTCCTGTCAGTGGAGTTGCCTGACTTTCCGCGCATTGCCTTCTCTGAAGCCATGCGCAAGTATGGTTCCGATAAGCCTGATCTGAGGATACCTCTGGAGCTGGTTGATGTGGACGATTTGCTGAAAGATGTTGAATTCAAGGTTTTCAGCAGTCCGGCCAATGATTCACGTAGTCGGGTGGCAGCGCTGAGATTGCCTAAGGGTGGTGAGCTTCTGTCTCGTAAGCAGATCGATGACTACACCAAATTTGTAGGCATATATGGAGCCAAAGGGTTGGCCTATATCAAGGTCAATGATCTGTCCCAGGGAATGGAAGGTCTCCAGTCACCAATTCTAAAGTTCCTGCCTGAAGAGGCTGTTACCAGAATTCTGGATCGTGTTCAGGCTGAAACCGGCGACTTGGTATTCTTTGGCGCGGATAAATCGACAGTTGTCAATGAGTCTCTAGGGGCTCTGCGGGTCAAACTGGGTCATGATCTGGAGCTGTTCGAGAGTGAATGGGCTCCCTGCTGGGTTGTTGACTTCCCCATGTTTGAAGAAGACGGTGAGGGCGGTTGGACGGCTATTCACCATCCATTTACGGCTCCAGCCTGCTCTGTTGAAGAGTTGCAGAGCAACCCGGAAGCGGCCTTGTCGAGAGCCTACGACATGGTGCTGAATGGCACAGAGTTGGGTGGAGGTTCGATTCGTATCCACGACGCAGATATGCAGGCTTCAGTCCTGAAAATTCTTGGCATTGGAGAGGAGGAGGCCCGAGATAAATTTGGCTTCTTGCTGGATGCCTTGAAGTTCGGTTGTCCTCCGCACGGTGGTTTGGCATTTGGCCTGGACCGCTTAGTGATGTTGATGACGGGGGCTCAGTCCATCCGGGAAGTAATTGCATTTCCGAAAACTCAAAGTGCTATGTGCATGTTGACCCAGGCACCTGGAGAGGTGGATCACAAACAGTTGCGTGAGTTGAATATCAGACTGCGCAAAAAAGAGACTTCCGGAAGCTGATTCCGACTGCTTGCTATCGTCTCAGACCTCAGTGCTGAGACGATCATTGTTTTTTGAGTGTAAAAAAATATAAGCGGAGTTTTTCATGGCGGGGCATAGTAAATGGGCTAATATCAAGCACCGTAAAGCAGCCCAAGACGCTAAGCGCGGCAAGATTTTCACCAAAATTATCCGGGAAATTACAGTTGCAGCGAAAAATGGCGGCGGGATTCCTGAGGATAACCCTCGTCTGCGTCTGGTGATAGACAAGGCGCTGGCTGTGAACATGAAGAAGGACACAATCGACAAGGCTATTCAGCGAGGTGCTGGTGGAGCTGATGGCGATAACTTTGATGAACTGACCTATGAAGGTTATGGTCCGAATGGTGTCGCAATTTATGTTGAGGCCATGACGGATAATCGTAATCGCACGGTCGCAGAGGTTCGTCATGCGTTTACCAAGTTTGGCGGGAATCTCGGGACAGATGGGTCGGTTGCCTATCTGTTCAGTAAAACTGGCGTAATTACCTATCCTGCCGGTACTGGTGAAGACGCAGTTATGGAGGTAGCTCTCGAAACGGGAGCAGAAGATATCATTACCAATGATGATGGCTCTATTGAGGTTCAAACGGCTGCCGAAGAGTTTTCCGCTGTTAAAGAGGCATTGGTAGAGGCGGGCCTGCAGCCTGAGACAGCTGATGTCACCATGGTGCCTTCGACGACGGTACCTTTGGATGCAGAGTCAGCTGAAAGTGTTATGAAAATCATCGATACTTTGGAAGATCTCGACGACGTGCAGAATGTATACACTAATGCGGATATACCTGATGAGGTTATGGAGCAATTGGGATAATTGCTTTTCTGTTGATGGTCAGTACTACTGGCGACCATGTATTTGATGGATGTCGACTATCTGGTCGATAAAGCAGGCAAAAAGGTATGATGCAGGCGGAGTTGAGCTTAGCTCAATCCCGCCTTTTTTATTTCCGGTTTGAGTTGCATGATGAATCGGACAAATATTCTGCGGGTAATACATGATACGAGTTTTGGGGATAGATCCAGGTTCAAGGTTTACAGGGTATGGTGTGGTGGAGTGGCAGGGAAGTCAGCCTATTTATGTCGCCAGTGGCTGTATTCGTGTGACAGGGGACGATCTTGCTGCCAAGTTGCGGTGCATCTACCACGGGGTTTCCCAGATCGTAGATATGTACAGGCCGACGGAAACTGCCATTGAACAAGTGTTCATGGCCAGAAATGCGGATTCTGCTTTAAAGCTTGGGCAGGCCAGAGGGGCTGCTATTTTGGCGATGGCCAATAAGGAGCTTCCGGTAGCTGAATATGCTGCAAAGAAAGTCAAGCAGTCGGTCGTTGGAAAAGGAAATGCGGAGAAATGGCAGGTCCAGCATATGGTTCAGTCGTTGCTTCAGTTGTCAGCCAAGCCTCAGGCAGATGCTGCGGACGCCCTGGCGATTGCATTGTGTCATCTTCATACTCAGCAAAGTCTGGTGCGCATTGGTTCCGTTTCTGGTGTGCGAAGAGGTCGCATGCGTTAAACATCGCGCAGTTGCTGCCGTGTTAGTAAGCAGTGTTTTGATTAGTTTGAGATTAGGGGAGTCAAAGGTTGATAGGCAGATTGTCAGGAAAGCTACTCGAAAATACGCCGCCTTTTTTGTTGATTGATGTTAACGGCATTGGGTATGAGGTGGAGGTGCCACTGTCGGTGCTCGGAGAGTTGCCGGGAGTGGGTGATAATTGTGCTCTTTATACTCACTTTGTTGTCCGTGAGGATGCTCAGCTTCTTTATGGGTTTGCGCAACGCAAAGATAGAGAATTATTCCGCTTATTGTTGAAGGTGAATGGCGTGGGGCCCAAACTGGCTATGGCCATTCTTTCCCATATGAACGCCGAGGAGTTTGTTCGGTGCGTGCAGTCAGATGACCTGGTTCGCCTGACTAAAATGCCGGGAGTCGGTAAGAAAACGGCTGAGCGTTTGCTGATTGAAATGCGAGACAGGATCAAAACCTGGGGCGGCGCATCTGTGCCTGAGGATGCTGCGCAGCAGGTGAGAACGGCAGGGTCTGGTAATGGGTTGGAAGAGGCTGAGCAAGCCCTGTTGGCGTTGGGGTATAAGCCGCAGGAAGCAAGTCGGGCAATACAGGCTGTACATGAGGAAGGCATGCCAAGGGATGAGGTCATACGCCGTGCCCTGAAAAGTATGGTAAAAGGATGAAGGCCACGTTATGATGAAGTCCATTCTACTGTTTATTTAACCATATTTTATTCATGATCGAAGCTGATCGAATACAGTCTGATCGACTCATTACCCCGTCAACGACGATTGGGGAAGAGTCGCTTGATCGCGCCATTCGCCCCAAGCGCCTGGAAGATTACGTCGGGCAACCCCAGGTGCGGGAGCAGATGGAGATCTTTATCAATGCTGCTCGTGGTCGTAGTGAGGCGTTGGACCATACGTTGATATTCGGGCCGCCGGGCTTGGGTAAAACGACTCTCGCTAATATCATCGCCAATGAAATGTCGGTTTCTATCAAGACAACTTCAGGTCCTGTGCTGGAAAAAGCAGGGGATTTGGCTGCTTTGCTGACCAATCTTGAGCCAAACGATGTCTTATTTATTGACGAAATCCATCGCTTAAGTGCTGCTGTTGAGGAAGTGCTTTATCCGGCAATGGAAGACTACCAGTTGGATATTATGATTGGTGAGGGCCCCGCTGCGCGCTCCATCAAGCTGGATCTTCCTCCGTTTACGTTAGTCGGGGCAACGACCCGAGCGGGACTGTTGACCAGTCCATTACGTGACCGTTTTGGCATTGTGCAGAGACTGGAATTCTACTCGGTTGCGGATCTCGGCAGTATTGTCAGGCGTTCCGCAGAAATGCTAGGGGTGGAAATTGAGGATGCCGGCGCCCATGAAATAGCGCGTCGCTCCCGAGGGACGCCAAGGATTGCCAACAGGTTGCTTAGACGAGTCAGAGACTTCGCTGAAGTAAAAGCCGATGGTGTGATCAGCGACCAAATAGCGGATCGTGCATTGAACATGCTGAATGTGGATTTGCATGGCCTGGACCATATGGACCGACGGTTGCTTCTATCGATTATGGAAAAGTTCGATGGTGGGCCTGTTGGAGTGGAGAGCCTTGCAGCTGCCATTGGTGAAGAGAAAGGGACAATTGAGGATGTTGTGGAGCCGTACCTGATTCAGCAAGGGTTTCTGATGCGTACACCTCGTGGCAGGATGGCCACTCAGCAAGCTTATAATCACTTTGGCTTGTCATTACCAGAGTAGAAAACTCTATTTCTGCATTAAGAAAGTTGCGTAAACTACTGCTTTTTAAGCGCTGAAAGTTGAGCTTAAATCAAATAAAGTTAAAGGAATTTAATGCCTCCCCTCTCGTTTCGGTGGCCCGTTAGAGTTTATATTGAAGATACTGACGCTGGCGGTATAGTGTTTTACGCCAACTATCTGCGCTTTATGGAACGGGCTCGTACTGAGTGTATCCGTTTTCTTGGTTTTCCTCGTATCGAAACTATTGATCCTGAGGTCCAGTTTGTCGTGCATAGTTTGCAGGTAAGATACCATCAGCCTGCCCGTCTCGATGATCAGCTTCAGATTGGTGCGGACATCGTTCGGTGTGGGCGAACGTTCATGCAGTTCCAGCAGGAGGTGAGGGATGCCGAAACAGATAAACTTTTGGTGGAAGGGAGTGTGAAAGTCGCCTGTATTGATCAGCAATCATTCAGGCCAAGGGCGTTGCCTCCGGCCTTGTTGAGTGCCATCAAAGATAAAGGAGACTGAGGCCTTCAGCGGTCTCGTTGTTCGTCTGTAGAGAATGTATTGATGTTGGGTGCGAGGCTTTACGAGTTTTGTCTTAATGCTCAAGACACCATAATTAGAATGAAGGAGTTTATCTGTGGCAGATAAGTTATCAGTATGGGAGCTTATAGCTAACGCCAGTTTTATTGTCCAGGTTGTTATGTTGATTTTGGTTCTGGCATCAATTGTGTCCTGGGCCATTATCTTTCAGCGTGCGAAAATATTTAATCTTGCGCGCAGAGCTTCCACCAAATTTGAAGACAGGTTCTGGTCTGGTATGGATCTGAATCAGCTTTATCGAGAGGCCAGTTCGGCGCCAAATCCCAATAGTGGTATGGAGCAGATTTTCCGCTCAGGCTTCAAGGAATTCTCTCGCTTAAGGCAGCAGCAAGGGGTGGATCGTGATGCCCTCATGGAAGGAACCCAGCGAGCGATGCGTGTAGCTATGTCGCGCGAAATGGATCGTTTGGAGGCACATTTGCCTTTTCTTGCTACTGTCGGATCTACTAGTCCGTATATAGGTCTGTTTGGTACGGTTTGGGGAATTATGAACTCCTTCCGTGGGCTGGCCCAGTTGCAGCAGGCCACGATCGCAACGGTAGCTCCAGGCATATCTGAGGCGCTGATTGCTACAGCGATGGGGCTTTTTGCTGCGATACCTGCCGTTATTGCCTATAACCGTTTCTCGGCTAAATCCGATTATCTGGCGAATTCCTTCCAGACATTTGCAGAGGAGTTCTCCAGTATTTTGCACCGTAAAGTGCATTCTTCCAGTTAACCGCCGGGGTGGACTGATGGTTCCGATGCAAAGAGTCAAACGCAAGCCGATGTCGGAAATCAATGTTGTTCCCTACATTGATGTCATGCTGGTTTTGCTGGTGATATTTATGGTTACGGCGCCGATGTTGATGCAGGGAGTGGATGTAGATCTCCCGCAGACGGATAGTGATCCGTTGCAGGTTTCCCCAGACAAGCCGCCTCTAGTGGTGTCTGTGGACGCCTTTGGGGCTTATTACGCCGAGATTGGGGATGACCGCAGCAAGCCAATGGAGTTGGGGGAATTGATTAAGCGGGTGCGGACGGTCAAGCAAGAAAATCCAGACACCATGGTGCTGGTAAGAGGGGATAGAAATGCCTCATATGGTGTGGTTGTCAGTCTGATGTCCGCATTGAAAGAAACCGGCGTGTCTAATGTCGGTCTGATTACCGAAACTCCCTGATACCTGAGGTTGGAACTGATTTAAGCTATGGCTCGTCCCGGACGCAATCAAAACGAATACCTCGGTCCTGTGATTTTCTCAATATGCCTACATGTTGGGATTGCCATTCTGGCCCTTATAAGTTGGCCGACCTTATCCAAGCCTGATCCTGTTCAGCCTCACATTACTGCGGTAATCGTAGATGATGCGATGCTGGAGCAGATGAAGCAAAGTCTTCCAAAGCCCAAACCTGCTGAAGTTAAAAAACCTGAGCCTGCAGAGGTGGATACGCGTAAGCAAATGGAGGAGGCGAAGCGAAAGATTGATGAGGCGCGTAAAGCTGAAGAGGCACGAAAGGCTGCTGTGGAGAAGAAAAAGCAGGAAGCTATTGCGCTGAAGAAAAAGCAGGAAGAGGAAAAAAAGAAGAAAGTAGAGCAGGAAAAGCAAGCTGAAGCCAAGCGACTGGAAGAGCAGCGTAAGGCTGAGCAAAAGAAAAAACAGGAGCAAAAGCGCAAGGAAGAGCAGCGGCTTGCTGAAGAAAAGCGGCGTCAGGAAGAGTTGAAGCGGAAAGAAGAAGAGGAGCGCAAGGCTCTGGAGCAAAAGCTCATTGAAGAAAGAGAGCGAGCAAGAAAAGAAAAAGAGCAGCAGGAAGAATTAGCATTGCAGCAGCAGGCTGTTGAGCTGGAGAGGATGTTGCAGGAGCAGGCGCAACAGGAATCTGCTGCTAAGCAGAAGCAGAGAGATTTAACAGAACTTGAGAAGTATCGGAGTCGAATTCAGCAGGTTATTGAAAGAAGCTGGTTAGAGCCGCCGGGAAATAGCGCTGGTCTTGTTGTGCAGATCGAATTGCAGTTATTGCCAACAGGTGAGCTGTTGTCGGCAAAAATTGTTGAGCCAAGCTCGAACCCGGCATTTGATCAGTCGGCAATTAGTGCAGCATACGCGGTGAAGAGATACCCGGTGCCTGAAAATAGCCGTTTGTTCAATGAGAATTTCAGGACGTTCATATTAAAGTTCAATCCACGCTAAAAGCAGTGAAAGAATTATGGTGATAATGCGCTGGTTTATCAGTTTTGTTTTTATTTGTGTCAGTTTGTCGGTTAAAGCGGATCTGGTAATAGAAATAACCAAGGGAGTCCGTGGAGCATTGCCTATTGCGGTGGTGCCATTCTCCAATAAGTCCGGTCAGGGTCTGACGGAAGATATTGCCCAAATTGTTGCCGATGATCTTCTGCGAAGTGGGGACTTTGAGCCATTATCCCGTAGCAGTATGTTAAGTCTGCCGGGGAGAGGGGAAGATATTTATTTCAGGGACTGGTCGATGCTGGGGCAGAGAAATGTCTTGGTCGGTACTGTGACCTATGACGCCTCAAATCAGTCCTACAAGGTTCAGTATGAGTTATATGACGTCCAGGCCCAGCAGCGGATTGTTGGGAAGGTGATTGGTGGTCGTCAGAATCAATTGCGTGATATTGCCCATGCGATTGCAGATTCGGTTTATGAAGCTCTGACAGGAAATCGCGGCGTTTTCTCTACTAAGATTGCCTATGTGACTCTGGAGCAGGGTAAAGGCAAGCCGCAATATACCCTTGAAGTAGCAGATGCTGATGGTCGGCGTTCAAAATTGATCTTTAAGTCACCCATGCCGATAATTTCTCCGGCCTGGTCGCCTGATGGCAAGAGGTTGGCGTATGTGTCGTTTGAGTCAGGTAAATCTGCTGTCTATATTCAGGATGTGTCTTCGGGGGTGAGAACCCTGATTGCATCCTATTCTGGGTTGAATAGTGCGCCATCCTGGAGTCCTGATGGCAGTAAGTTGGCGATGACGCTGTCTCGTGATGGGAATGCTGAGGTGTACGTACTGGATATGCGGACCAACAATCTGAAGCGTATGACGGATCATTGGGCGATCGATACTGAGCCAAGTTGGGCGCCTGATGGTAAATCCATCGTGTTTACGTCTGATCGAGGCGGCGGCCCCCAGGTGTATATGATGGATGCAGATGGTGGCACTCCACGGCGTTTGACTTTTGAAGGAAGGTATAGCGCAAGGCCACGCTTTAGTTTGGATGGTAAGACGATATACTATGTACACCAGCGGAACGGGTTTAATGTCGCTGCTCTGGATATGGAGACTGGTCAGTCGAGAATTCTCACGGAAACAGAGATGGATGAATCTCCCAGTGTCGCGCCCAATGGAAGTATGATAATTTATGCAACCCAGAGACAAGGTAAAGGTGTTTTGGCGGTCGTTGGAGTGAATTCGGGATCGAAATATACTTTGCCTGCACAGTTCGGAGATGTACGGGAGCCTGCCTGGTCTCCGTACATAAAGAAATAAAACAAGCTAACCAATTAGTACTAAGGAAAAACCATGAATGTTATGAGTGCTCGCAACATCCTAGCTTTAGTGTTTGCCGCCTTTATTGTGACCGGCTGCGCCTCAACGGGGTCGACTGAAGGCACCGAGACCGTGCAGCAAAGTGACACAAGTGGCAGCGATGCCAGTGCTACCGGTTTGGGTGACGACTCTGGTCTGAGTGAAGCTGAGCTGGCTGAACAGCAAAGACTGGCGGAGGAAAGAGCTGCTCGGGCTGAGCAGGACGCATTGCGCGAAGTGCGTGTTTTCTACTTCGATTTCGACAAGTCCACTATCAAGCCTGAATCCCGTACCTACTTGGATGCACATGCAGCCTTTTTGTCTGCCAACCCGAATCAAGGTGTTGTGCTGAACGGATACACTGATGAGCGTGGTACTAAAGAGTACAACCTGGCTCTGGGTGAGCGTCGTGCCAAAGCGGTTCAGGATTACCTGCGTTTTAAAGGTGTGACCCTGTCTCAAATGGAAACTATCAGCTTCGGCGAAGAGTTCCCTGTAGACGCAGGTCATAACGAAGCAGCATGGACTAAAAATCGTCGTGTTGTGATTGAGTACAAATAATCAATCCATATTGATTAATAGATAGGTCTCATGCTGGTTACTAAATATCGTTCTGTATGTCGTGCAGCAGCCGTCTCGTCGGCAGTTGTTGCACTCTGTTTGCCAGTGTTGGTGCATTCTGCTTCCAACAATCAGGCTGCGCCTGTGTTGCAGGCTTCTCAAAACGCTTCTTCCGGTTCTGATGTTTCTTCTGAGTTGTATTTTCTTGTACAGCAGTTGCAGCAGGAAGTCAGAGAGTTGAGAGGAAAAGTGGAAGAGCTGCAATATCAGGTTGAGCAATCTAGTAAACAGGAGCGTGACCGGTATGTTGACCTTGATCGACGTATTTTACAGCTGCGCAAAGATCTGGACGCAAGGCCTGCAGTGCAAACCTCCGCTGCGCCTGCTTCAGGTGTGGGGGCGTCTTTGTCTGAAGATGCTGGTGCTGCCTCGTCGGTGGCGGTTTCGCCACCCTCTGGATCTGAAGCAACAGAGTATAATGCTGCTTATGATCTGATAAAGCAGCGTCAATATGATAAGGCTGTAACGGCGCTCCATGAGTTTATCAGTAAGCATCCGGATTCCGGTTTGGCTGCAAATGCTTATTACTGGTTGGGAGAAGTGTATCTGGTGCTTCCCAAGCTGGAGCAGGCCAGGCAGTCGTTTATTATTGTTGTTGGGAAATACCCGCAACACAGAAAAGCGCCTGACGCTTTATACAAGCTGGGCGTGACTTATGATCGCCTTGGTAACAAGGATGAAGCTCGCAAGTATTTGCTGCAGACTATCGAGCGCTATCCTCAAAGTGCTTCTGCCAATCTGGCGAAGGATTATCTCAAGCAAATTTAGTCGCCATTCGGGTGATTTTTGTACGGAATGGGGAAGAGATAAAATTCCTTAAAAAGAGTGTTAAAAAACTCTTGTTATTTTTCTCAGAATCCGTACTATATGCGCCTCGTTTGGGTCGTTAGCTCAGTCGGTAGAGCAGTTGGCTTTTAACCAATTGGTCGAAGGTTCGAATCCTTCACGACCCACCATTAATTTAAAAATTGGGCGTCTCGGGATGTTCAATCGGTTTGGAAGGTTTCAATCTCTTCGAGAGGTATTGGAGGTCCAAGCCCGGTCAGGAAAGACCGTCAGACAGTTTGCTTTGGGTCGTTAGCTCAGTTGGTAGAGCAGTTGGCTTTTAACCAATTGGTCGAAGGTTCGAATCCTTCACGACCCACCATTATTTAAAAAAGGGGCTAATCAGCCCCTTTTTTTATTCTATTTTCGGATTGCTTTTCGGGTTTGAATTGTTCGGTTCGGGATAAGTGTCCTGGAAGCGGATATTTCATAATTGTCGTATAATGGCGGGCGGATACCGGCTTATTACCGGAATGAGAATTGATTTGGTGGATTGATTGGAATGACTAGTCTTAGTGATCGTATTTTGGTTCAAGAGCATTTGGCTAGAGAGCATGAGCCTGCAAAACTGAACGATCAGGAAGCGGAGGCGCTTGTTGCGGAAATCAAAGCGCTTCTGGAAAAAGAAGATGCTGTGATTGTTGCTCATTACTATACGGACCCTGTGATCCAGGCTTTAGCCGAAAAGACTGGTGGATGTGTTGCAGACAGTCTTGAAATGGCTCGTTTCGGAAATCAGCATCCTGCCTCTACACTGATTGTTTGTGGCGTTCGGTTTATGGGGGAAACTGCAAAAATTCTCAATCCTGAAAAAACTGTTTTGATGCCGACGCTGGAGGCAACCTGTTCACTGGATATTGGATGTCCGGAAGTCGAGTTTTCGGAGTTCTGTGATGCGCATCCTGACCGAACGGTCGTGGTGTATGCCAATACCTCTGCTGCAGTGAAAGCTCGAGCTGATTGGGTAGTAACCTCCAGTATTGCGCTGGATATTGTTGAGTATCTGCACGATCAGGGAGAAAAGATCATCTGGGCTCCTGACAAGCATCTTGGGGGGTATGTACAGAAGCAGACGGGGGCGGATATTCTGCTTTGGGATGGTTCCTGTATCGTGCATGAAGAATTCAAGGCAAAAGGGTTGCAGGATCTCAAGCACGTATATCCGGATGCAAAAATTCTGGTTCATCCGGAGTCGCCGGAGGCGGTTGTCGAGATGGCTGATGTTGTTGGTTCCACTTCCCAGTTGATCAAGGCGGTGCAGGAGTCTGAAGAAGAAACGTTTATTGTGGCAACTGACGCGGGTATTTTTTACAAAATGCAGCAATTGGCACCACATAAAACGCTGATCGAAGCGCCGACGGCCGGAAATGGGGCGACATGTAGAAGTTGCGCTCACTGTCCATGGATGGCAATGAATGGATTGGAAAACCTGCGGGATGTTTTGGTAGGTAAGCAGCAGGAAGTGATTGTTGAAGCCGAAGTGCGTGAAAAAGCTTTGGTCCCTCTTCAGCGAATGCTGAACTTCTCTAAGGAAAGGCGAGTGGTCGTGTCAGGCAACGCCTGACACTCAATGACGATAGTGCGGGCAGGGACTTAAAACTTATATCCTTCCCCTGCCGCGCTGACTTCTTTCAGGCGGTTTTTAATGATTAGCGTTTGCTGATAATTTCCCTCGGCTTTTTTTAATGCCTGTCTAAGTTGTTGGGTGGCTCTTCCTATATCGCCTTTCAAGTAAAAATACTCTGCTCTTGCCTGATGGAGTTCAGCGATAGATCCTGCCAGGCCGTGTGTTTCTGCCATTTGGTACCACAAGTCTGGTTCACTCCCGTAATGGGTGGTCAGTCGTCTAAGGATCTCTTCGGCCTTGGTGTATCTTTCCTGTTTGTTATAAAGATTAGCCAACGCTCGTGACAAGGGGTAATTGTCGGGATTTCTTTCCAAGTGTCGCTTAAGTAGATTGATGGCGGCGTCTTGTTGGTCAGTTGCGGTCAACCAGTCTGCGTGTAGTAAAACTACAGAAATTCTGTTGGCGTCAGTGTTTAGCAACTGCGTTAAGGCATTTTTACTCTCCTTGGGGCGATTCACCTTTATTGTGGCAAGTACAGCACCATAAAGAGCAGCTTTGCGTTTGATGCCGGTGTTGTTACTGATTCTGCCATTAAATACCTGTAGAGCCTCTTCAGCATTCTTTGCATAGTGGGTCAATATTCGACTTTGCACAAAGTAATAGTCGACATCTTCCTGGTAATTACCAGGAGGGGAAGATGCTGCTCTGTTTGCTGTGTCAGCAACGCGTGACTCTGTAAGTGGGTGTGTGCGGAGATATTCCGGTACCTGAGAGCTGTAACGGGAGTTTTTCAGCATGCGTTCAAACATGGCTGGCATTGCCTGTGCGTCCATCCCTGTATTAATCAAAGTTTCCATGCCTATACGATCTGCTTCCTGTTCGTTCTGGCGACTGTAGCTGAGTTGTTCCTGAAGGGAGAGGGCCTGGCTGGAAGCCAGTGCGGCTATGCCTGCGTCAGTTCCTCCGGCTGCCGCCAGAATGACGCTGGCGAGTATGCCTGCCATATTCAAAGCCGTATAGGACTTGCTTTCTTCCAGTCGGCGGGCGAAGTGGCGTTGGCTCAAATGGGCCAGCTCGTGGGCCAGGACTCCTGCAAACTCTTGCTCTGTCTGTGCGTGGAGAAATAGTCCTCCGTTCACCCCGATAACACCTCCCGGCACGGCGAAGGCATTCAAAGCGCTGGAATCGACGACAATCGTGGTAAGGCTTCTGTCTGTTAACTGGCTATTGGGAGCCAGTTTGAATATTAGATCTTTAACATACTGGATGGTCAGAGGATCCTCCAGCATTTGAACCTGTCCCCGCAGAGATCTCAGCCATGCCTGTCCCAAAGCCTGTTCCTGGGAAGGGGTTATACTGCCAGAGCTGTTGCCAAGGTCGGGAAGTCCGTCTTCATTTGCTGAATGGGCAGGATGCGCAAGTGTCAGCCCAAGCGAAAAGATAATGGCTCGGTTCAGGGAGCGAAGGCTGATTTTGGAGATTAAAAAATTAAGAAACCTGAGTGTCACAATGACTACCTGTTGCCTGGGGTAGATCTGGATGGCTAAGCGGTGGGCTGCTTGCATCCGTTACGAATAAAATGGTACGAGTTGATAGCATAGTCCGCGGGGGGAGGCCAAAACAACTTTCCCGATACAAAATTACAATATGGCAATTCGCCTTGGAACAGCCTATGATCGCGCGAGTCTTGGTGAGTAATGTAGACTTGGGACGTTTGCTGGCTCTGACGAGTATGTTGAGAGGCTTCGATGTTGGAGGCATGGTTGTTGGTATGATCGCATCGTAGGCGAGGCTGGTTTATTTTCGAGGTATTTCCTGTTTGGAGATTGACATGTCTGAAGCGTCTTCTGAGGAGAAGCTGCTGGATCTGCGAGGGCTGCACTGCCCGATGCCGTTGCTGAAAACCAAGCAGCAGCTGAATCAGATGGCTGCGGGAGAGCGGTTGCATGTGGTGGCTACGGATCCAGGTTCAGTGAGAGACTTTGGGTCGTATTTGGAGTTAAGCGCGCATCAATTGCTTGAACATCGAGAGGAAGAAGGTGAGTTTCATTTTTGGATTGAAAAAGGTTAGTTGGTCGACATCTTGAAATTCTAGTCCAATACTTTTTTGGTTATTAGTCTGGTAAGTTGGCCTGCCGATTCTGATGCTCTGAAAAAGAAATTCGGGTAAGCGATCGAATGATCTACAAGATTTATTGAGTTGTTGTAATGCTGAAAATTATACGAAGCTGGTTTGAGAAGTATTTTTCTGATGAAGAAGCGGTCATCGTGTTCCTGCTGTTGGCTATCAGTACGTTTCTGCTGCTGACTCTGGGAGCCCTGATTACGCCAGTTCTCGCCAGTATCGTAATTGCCTATATTCTTCAGGGGTTGGTTGTGAAGTTGCAGCGTATGGGGGTGGGGCACATATACGCGGTGTTAACGGTGTTTGCTGTGTTTCTCGGACTGACTCTGGCTACGGTGCTTGTATTGCTGCCGTTGGTGGCGACGCAGGTGAGTTCGCTGTTCAAAGAGCTTCCTCATATGTTGTCGAATGCTCAAAGCCTTATCAAGCTGTTGCCAGAAAGATACCCTGAGTTGATTTCAGAGGAGGCGGTGGCAAGTGTTTATTCTCAGGTCACCAATGAGGTCACCTCTTTTACTCAATGGGTGTTGTCTTTCTCTCTTTCCAGTATCCCGGCAGTTATCGCGATTATGATATATGCGGTATTGGTGCCAATTATGGTGTTTTTCTTTTTAAAGGATAAAGAGCAGTTGCTGGCTTCTTTGTCGTCCTTTTTGCCGGCAGAGCGCCGATTAATGAAAGAAATCTGGCGTGAATCCAATCTGCAGTTTGCCAATTATATTCGCGGAAAGGTTCTGGAGATTGTCATTGTTGGAGTTGCCACATACCTGGCTTTTGTCTGGGTCGGATTGGAGTATTCTGTATTGTTGGCGATTCTCGTGGGGTTGTCTGTTGTGATTCCCTACATCGGAGCGGCAGTGGTGACGATTCCTGTTGCGCTGATCGGACTTTTTCAATTCGGATGGGGGAGTGAGTTTATCTGGTTGATGGTCATCTATGGTGTGATTCAGGGAGTGGATGGCAATGTGCTGGTGCCTTTGCTTTTCTCGGAGGTTGTTAACCTGCATCCGGTCATTATTATCACCAGTGTTCTGCTGTTTGGTGGGTTCTGGGGGATATGGGGAGTGTTTTTTGCGATTCCGTTGGCAACACTCATCAAAGCCATTTTTGCTGCCTGGCCGCGATCAGCCGGTTCGCCGGCCTAGTGCTGGCCGGCGCTCAGTCTGTGAGGTGGAGGTGTTGGTTGCGTTCTCCGATTCTAAAGTTGGCTGGCGGCTTCCAGAACTTCTGTAACGTGACCTTTGACTTTTACTTTGCGCCACTCTTTTGCGAGCTTTCCTGAGCTATCAATCAGGAATGTCGACCGCTCAATCCCCATATACTCTTTTCCGTAAAGCTTTTTCAACTTGATAACGTCGAATAGTTTGCATAGCTCTTCATTCGGATCGGTTATCAGTTCAAATGGAAACTCATGCTTGGCTTTGAAGTTCTGGTGGGTTTTCAGGCTGTCCTTGGACACGCCAAATATGACGGTGTTGTGTTTGGAGAATGCTTCATGATGGTCGCGGAAGTCCTGTCCTTCTGTAGTGCAACCTGGAGTGTTGTCTTTCGGATAAAAATAGATGACAACGTTTTTTCCCTGTAGCTCACTTGAGGTTATGGTTTGGTCAGGAGTCGCGTGAGCTGTGAATTCCGGGATCTGTTTATTCAACTCAATCATGGTTTTCTCTATTGTGGTTTGTTGGTGTTGATAGGTTTAAGGCAGCCTTTATACGGCTGCCTTAGGGAAGGGGATTACAGGTTGCGAACGGGTTCGATAACGGCATCCAGATTGCGGTCATCGCAGAACAGCATAAACTCTTCTCTCAGGCTTGCCAGATGAGTTTCGGACGGAATATGGATGGTCATATTCAGGTTAAACATCTGGGTCCCGCAATGAGGGGCGCTGTATGTATTGGTTTCCAGGTCGGCAATATTGATATTCCGACGGGAGAAAAACTGTGAGATATCGTGGACGATACCAGGCTGGTCCAGGGCTACCACGTTAATTGAGTAGGTAATGGACTTGGCTGGGAGTCTGGCTTTGGTTTGTTTGACCATGGTGGTCAAATCCAGCTTGCGCGCGATGGTGGGAATGGCGCTCTCAAGCTTTGCCACTGAATCCCAGTTGCCTGAAATCATCATGATGACAGCAAACTCACCTCCCAGAACGGTCATCCGGCTGTCGATGATGTTGCATTGATATTCTCTGCAAAGCTTGGAAAGTTCGTTGACAATTCCTGGCCGGTCTTCGCCAATAGCGGAGATAACCAAATGATTTATTTGAGATACTGGGTTAACCATAGTTGGCTGTTAACCTTTTTCAGTTGACGAGTTAGAGGGTTTGTTACCGTGTTGGTAAGATGCCACATTGATACTCTTGAGGGCGTGCACTGTCAAGGCTAACGGTGGGGTAAAAAGTGTGCTTCCTGGAATTATGACGCATCTTCATAGAATCTTAGTGGAAAGGAGTGTCCTGCCAACATGGAATATTGTTAATAAGCTGCTGACGGCTCTTGTGAAGGCAGAAGGCGATGAGTACCATAGTGGGTCGATTTTTCTAACATTATAATCCTTTCCCTGTTCAGGGGATTGTGAGTCTCTTGTGGAGTAAGACATGATTACAGGTAGCTTGGTGGCTTTGGCGACACCAATGCATGAAGACGGCAGCATCGACTGGGAAGCTCTGGATCGACTGCTGGACTTCCATATTGAGAACGGTACCCACGGAATTGTGGCCGTTGGCACATCAGGTGAGTCTGCAACTCTGGACTTTGAAGAGCACGAAGCTGTCTTAAAACATGTCGTTAAATACGTCGCCAAACGTATTCCGGTGATTGCCGGAACCGGAGCTAACTCCACCCAGGAGGCTTTGCACCTTACAGAGCAGGCTAAGGCTGCCGGCGCTGATGCCTGTCTGCTGGTAACTCCTTACTACAACAAACCTACTCAGGAAGGGCTCTACCGACACTTTAAGTTGCTTGCCGAATCGGTGGATATTCCGCAGATTCTTTATAATGTTCCCGGCCGTACAGCTTGTGACATGCTTAACAGCACCGTATGTCGATTGTCGGAAATACCCAACATTGTGGGCATCAAAGATGCGACTGGGGATGTGCCCCGCGGTCAGGCGCTGATTGAATCAGTAGGTTCGGACTTCGCTGTGTATTCAGGCGATGACGGGACTGCTGTTGATCTAATTCTGGCAGGCGGTAAGGGCAATATTTCTGTAACAGCCAATGTGGCTCCAAAGCTGATGTCAGAGCTTTGTGAACTGGCTTTGAACGGAGAGTACGATGCCGCCTTGGCGCTCCAGGCCAAATTGATGCCGTTGCATAATGCGTTGTTCCTTGAATCCAATCCTATCCCGGTAAAATGGGCTCTGGCAGAAATGGGGCTCATTCAGAAAGGTATTCGTCTGCCGCTGACTGAGCTGGATGCCCAATATCATGAGACAGTGAGAGCTGCTCTGAAGGTTTTGAATGCCGCTGTCTGAGGCCGTACCTGTTTTAAAGCAGAGCCTCGGTGCCAGGCCCTTACATGGTTGAAGTGAAATCCATGCGAATCATTTATGTTCTATGTGGAGTGGCCCTGGTGGTTACTTCCGGGTGCAGTCTTATCAAAGACAGGACCGATCAATATATGGCAGCCAGTAAAGGTGAGCCGATGGTAGTCCCCGAGTGGTATTCCGACAGGCGTTTAAGAGACAGGTATCCTGTGCCGGAAGCCGATCAAGGGTTTGTGGCAACCAAAGAGTTCCAGGTACCTCCGCCGCCAGAGCCTGGATTGGAAATATTGCTTGAACAGTTTGTCGTCAAATCTACTGAATCAGATACCTGGCTGCTTGCAAGTGAGGCACCGGGCAAAATCTGGCCTGCATTAAAGACCTATTGGGAGTCTCAGGGTGCCGAGGTTCGTGAAGTTAATACTTCCGCCGGTAATATGCAGGTAAGGTTGTCTGCAACCTCTCTGAAAGTGGCGAACTTCCTTGAAAATAACGGCTTGAAACCATTTGTCCGCAATGATGAAGTGCTGCTGCATATCTATGTGCAGCAGGGACTGAAGAGACGCAGTTCTGAAGTCAGGGTGGCTCCTGTAATGTTTTCTGAATTTGGTGCGGATACCCAGCAGGCACTGTTGAGTGGCGTCAAAGGTTACCTGGATGAAAACGCAGAGTCTTTGGAAAGCTATTCTCTGGTGGCCCAGAATATCGGCGGTGAAGAAAAGCTGGCGCTGGTGAATGAAGCTGGCACAACGCCATATATTCGCGTAAAGCTGGACTTTGAAAGAGCCTGGTTTGCTGTTGGAGAGGCGCTAACTAAAAGTGAGGCCTCGGTTGTGGATTTAAACCGCAGTGAAGGTATTTACTTTGTTCGTTACAGTAAGGAAGAAAAGAAAAAATCCGGAGGCTTCTTCGGCTGGTTAAAAGGCGAAGACCAGGATCTGCTCTCGGATCGTTTTAATTTTCGTGTTGAGCTGACTCGGGAGGCTGATGGTATTCATATAACCTCGCTTCCAACAAAGTCGGATGTTGACCCTCAGGATCAGGTTCGGCTGTTGAACCAGCTGCTTGATCATTTATCCTGATGTCACCCGCTGTCCGGGGCCAGTGAAAGCTGCCCCGGGAGGCGAAAGTGACTTTTGACTCTGTCGGGTCAATTCAAAGTCTATTAATCTTGTGGGATTACCACACTGATCTGTACAACAGATATCTTTTTGGAGAATGCACCCATGCAAAAGCGTGAAGAGCTTTATTCCGGTAAAGCAAAATCCATTTTTAAGACTGATGATCCCGATCGGTTTATCATGGAGTTCCGTGATGATACCTCCGCTTTCGACGGTGTTAAAAAGGCTCAGCTATCTCGCAAAGGCATGGTGAATAATAAGTTCAATGCGTTTGTCATGGAAAAGCTTAAAGATGCTGGCGTACCGGTGCACTTTGAGAAGTTGATCTCGGATAATGAATCCCTGGTTAAAAATCTTAAGATGATTCCCGTGGAATGCGTTGTGCGTAATGTTGCGGCAGGTAGTCTTTGTAAGCGCCTGGGAATCAAAGAAGGTACTGTGTTAACACCAAGTACCTTTGAGTTGTTCCTGAAAAATGATGAGCTTCATGATCCGATGATCAATGAATATCACGCGCTTGCTTTTGGATGGGCAACCCAGGATCAGTTGGATCAGATGAGAAGTCTGACTTTTCAAGTGAATGATGTGCTCAAGACTCTATTCGCTAATGCCGGTATGACTTTGGTGGATTACAAGCTGGAGTTTGGTCTGTTTGAAGGGCAGGTTGTTCTCGGGGATGAGTTCAGTCCGGATGGGTGTCGTATCTGGGATGCCAAAACTGGAGAAAAGATGGATAAGGACCGTTTTCGCCAGGATCTGGGAAATGTTATTGAGTATTATGAAGAAGTGGGTAAACGCCTGGGTGTGACATTTTAATATCCCTTGCTCTGATATACGTGGTTTTGTCTTGGTACAGACTGGCCGGGGAAAGTTTCGATACAGTGGTCAACTTTCAATGACACAGGAGCGCAAGTTATGCAGATAAAGGAGTCTGGCCGTTTATGGTTGGCGGCGGTTGTCCTGGGTATTTCCAGCATGGGTGTCAATGCTGACACGCTGGGGATATACGCGGGAGTCAGTGTCTGGAATGCGGGGCTGTCTGGGGATGTTCAGTCAGGTCCTGAGGTTGTGGATGTGGAAAATGAGCTAGGCTTTGATGATGACACCTTTGTCCAGGCCTATGTTGCCTTCGAGCATCCTGTACCGGCTGTGCCCAACTTTCGTCTGCAATATACCGAACTGAGTCAGTCCGCCAATGGGTCTTTAACAAAGACATTCGATGGTGTGACCTTTACCGGTGATGTCGCTTCAGATATAGACCTGACTCATACTGATCTGATTGCATACTGGCGGCTTCTGGATAATGTTGTCAATCTGGACCTGGGAATACAGGCAAGAATATTTGATGGTGAAGTGATCATTCGTGAGAGTGGCAGCGGAGATCAGTCAGTAAACGAGATCGATGAGGTTGTTCCCATGTTATACGGCGGAGTGGGCATTGACCTCCCGTTGACTGGTTTGAGTGTCGGGGCAAATGTTGCCGGTCTGAAGTATGACGATAATCAACTGGTTGACGTTACTGCGCGTATTAATTATGAGATCGCTGTGGTTGGTGTTGAGGCAGGCTATCGAAGGATTAATGTTGAGTTGGACGATGTCAGTGATATTTCTGCTGACCTGACGCTCGGTGGGCCATACGTAGGTGTTACAGTTCATTTCTGAGGTGGACTGGCGGTGATTTGCTTAATCTTTTGACTGGAAAGAAGATATGAAGGTATTGGTAACAGGAACGGCGGGTTTTATCGGGTCTCACGTTGCTCATCGTTTACTCGATCGCGGTGACGAAGTGATCGGTGTAGATAATCTGAATGATTACTATGAGGTCTCGCTAAAAGAATCCCGTCTTTCCCGACTAACGCCCAAGCAAGGATTTAATGATATCCGGCTGGATATTGCTGACCGTGCAGGCATGGAGGCTTTATTTGCCAAGCACAAGCCGGACAGAGTGGTACATCTGGCGGCCCAGGCGGGTGTGAGATACTCTCTGGAAAATCCTCATGCCTACGTGGAAGCCAACCTGGTCGGCCATATGAATATTCTCGAAGGCTGTCGTCATCATCAGGTTGAGCATCTGGTATATGCTTCCAGCAGCTCAGTGTACGGTGCTAACGAGTCGATGCCGTTTTCTGTTCACGATAATGTCGACCATCCACTGAGTCTCTATGCGGCAACCAAAAAATCCAATGAACTGATGTCTCACACTTACAGTTCGCTTTACGGTATACCGACAACTGGTCTCAGGTTCTTTACTGTCTATGGCCCCTGGGGGCGTCCGGATATGGCGCTGTTTATCTTTACTCGTAAAATCCTGGCCGGCGAGCCGATTGATGTTTTCAACTACGGTAAGCACAAGCGGGATTTCACCTATGTTGATGATATTGTTGAAGGGGTGATAAGAACTCTTGATCATGTTGCGTCTCCCAATGATCAGTGGAGCGGCATGCAACCGGATCCGGGGACAAGCAAAGCACCTTACAGATTATATAACATCGGTAGCAATAACCCTGTCGAGCTTTCGCGCTATATTGAAATTCTTGAAGATTGTCTGGGTAGAAAGGCTGAGCGTAACCTTTTGCCCATGCAGCCGGGTGATGTGCCGGCAACTTATGCAGATGTGCAGGCTCTGATCGATGATGTGGGTTATAAGCCTGAAACAACGGTTGAAGTAGGTATCGCCCGCTTTGTTGACTGGTATCGGGATTACTACAAAGTTTAATCAATTCTCTGAATTACTATCGGTAGCTGCTACGGAGGTGTCGTGGAAGAAGTTAAGCGTCTCATTGAAAATAATAAGGCCTGGTCCGAGCGGACTCGTCGTGAGCGGCCGGATTTTTTTCCGACATTAGAGAAGCAGCAGGCCCCCACATTTTTGTGGATCGGATGCTCGGATAGTCGTGTGCCGGCGAATGAGGTGGTTGGGGTGATGCCCGGTGAGGTGTTTGTTCACCGTAATGTTGCCAATGTGGTGGTGCACTCGGATTTGAACTGTCTTTCAGTTCTGCAGTTTGCAGTGGAGGTGCTTAAGGTCAGGCACATTACTGTGACCGGGCACTACGGTTGTGGCGGGGTAAAGGCCGCGTTGCAGAATAAGCAGTTTGGTATGATTGATAACTGGCTGCGGCATATCAAAGACGTTTATTTTATGAATAAGGGTGAGGTTGATAGTCTGCCCACAGAGGGGGAGCAGGTGGATCGGCTTTGCGAGTTGAATGTTGCGCAGCAGGTTCATAATGTCTGCAGGACCAGTATTGTGCAGAATGCCTGGCATCGCGGGCAGTTTCTTGCTGTGCATGGATGGGTGTATGGTTTGAAGGATGGGTTGATTAAAGACCTTAATGTTACCAAGACCGGGCCTGATCAGCTGGAAGCTCCGTATCGATACCTCGAACCCTGACACATTAAGCTTGATCAGCCGCTGATAGGCTGGTCAAAAGAGGCCGCTTTCTGTTTTTAAAACAGAAACTGGTTCAAGAAAGAGAAAGTGTATGGCACAACATAAAGCAACCGATTTTATTCCCCTGAATATTGCCGTATTAACGGTTTCCGATACTCGTACATCAGAAAATGACACCTCAGGCCAGGCCCTTGTGGATGGGGCTGAGAGTGTCGGGCACAAGGTGGTTGACCGTCAGTTGATTCCAGATGATGTGTACATAATGCGGGCCGTCGTTTCTGCCTGGATTGCTGATGCAGCGGTTCAGGTAGTGCTGGTAACGGGGGGGACAGGTTTTACTTCGCGGGATAGCACTCCGGAAGCACTGATACCCTTGCTGGACAAACAGATCGAGGGGTTTGGGGAGCTGTTTCGTGCGATTTCTCATGAGGAGATTGGAACGTCAACGGTTCAGTCCCGGGCTTTTGCTGGGTTGGCTAATGCTACTTTGATCTTTGCCATGCCGGGCTCTACAGGGGCCTGCAGGACTGCCTGGAATAAGATTATCTGCGAGCAGTTGGATGCCCGTCACCGCCCTTGTAATTTTGTCGGTATCCTCTCGGTTGGCCGGGATGACGGCACTTCTCAAGTGGCTGGAAGTGTGGTTGCAAGCGTTAAGACTGATTGCGGTCCCCGGCCATGAATGCTGCTGGCCTGATGCCTGTTGATCAGGCGCTGGATTATCTGCTGTCCAATGTAAGTCTTGTAGATCAAACGGAAGATGTTGATTTAAATTCAGCCCTGGGAAGAGTGTTGGCTGAACCGGTTGTGTCAGTTGTAAATGTTCCTCCCTATGATAACAGTGCCGTGGATGGGTATGTTATCGGGAATGATTCTGTGGACTCAAAGGATGCACTGGAGTTGTCAGTATCCCAGCGTATCCCGGCAGGTATTGTTCCTTCTCGGTTGAAAGCTGGTTCTGCTGCCCGAATTTTTACGGGAGCGGAAATCCCCGAAGGTGGATTGGCGGTGGTGATGCAGGAAGACTGCGAAATTGCCGATCATCAGGTCGTTGTTCCGGCAGGGATCAGTGCGGGACAGAATGTTCGCAAGTGCGGGCAGGATATACGTTCTGGCGAAGTGGTGCTCAATGTTGGGCATCTACTGCAGGCTCAGGATGTGGGATTGCTGGCCTCGATAGGCGTCGCGAAGGTGCGCTGTTTCAGGCGGCTTAAGGTCGCAGTTATTTCCACGGGTGATGAGTTGATAGAGCCTGGCGAGGCTCCGGCACCGGGGAAAATCTATAACTCCAATCGGTATACTTTGGTTTCTCTCCTGCAACGTTTGGGATGTGAGATCATTGATCTTGGCATTGTCCCGGATCAACTGGATGCGACTCTGGATGCTTTGTCCTCGGCTTCGCGTGAAGCGGATCTCATTCTGAGTAGCGGAGGGGTCTCCGTTGGTGAGGAAGATCATGTGAAGGTGGCTGTTCAACAGCTTGGGGCGTTGGATTTGTGGCGATTGGCGATTAAGCCCGGAAAGCCTCTGGCCTATGGGAATGTATCGGGAACGCCTTTCCTGGGGCTGCCTGGAAACCCGTCAGCTGTTTTTGTAACCTTCGCCATCATTGCCAGGCCTTATATTGAAAAGGCGCAGGGAAGGAGGTCAAGGGAGTCTGCAAGGATGAAGGTGCCGGTGGGGTTCTCTGTTAAAAAAGCGGGAATTCGGCAGGAATACCTGAGGGTCCGTCTGATTGAAAAAGAGGGGCAGCTGATTCTGGATAAATTCCCTAACCAGAGTTCAGGTGTTTTATCATCGGCCAGTTGGGCTGATGGATTTGCTGTTATTCCGGCTGGAAAAACCTTGGAAGAGGGGGATCTGGCAGAATATTTATCCTTTGCCGGGTTGGGTATATAAGGAGTGGGAACAGGCAGTTAAAAAATGCTTGAACCCCCCAGTCTTCTTTGCTATCTTACGCAGCCTCTTGAGACGTCGTCTCAATAGTAGGACCGTAGCTCAGTTGGTTAGAGCGCCACGTTGACATCGTGGAGGTCACCAGTTCGAATCTGGTCGGTCCTACCAATTCTCTCTGATTTTCCTTAGTCTTTATTTCGAAATCTTGTCTGTTCTGATATGGTGTTTTCGCTTTCTGTGAGCTTTTTGATTGCTCGCCGGTAGAGCGCCTAGTTCACCCTGTAGTCTTAGTGGTAGGATACCAACTTCGATTGGCTGGAGCCTTCTGCATGAAGTACCTTCGTTCATTTAATCAGCGTTTACGCGAACTGCGCCAAAAAAAGAAACTGACGACAGAAGATATTGCCACTTTCTGTATGGTGGATGAGTCGGTAGTAAAAGGATGGGAGGCGCCTTCTGATTCGCATCGCTGTTTTCCTACATTGGATAACTTGCTGGATCTTTGTTTTAAAACCGGTGTTGCGCTGGATGCTTTTTTGGATTTTGAGCTGTGCGGAAAAATGACGCCTCAGTTAGAGTTGCCTGGTTTTGGTGTGGACGAAGAAGGGGATCTCTATTCGGCGATCAATGAATTGAATGAGACGCTGGACCACTCTCTTCCGGATGAGCGAGAGCGCGAATTGCTGCGTCGATTCAGGGATTGTGATGAGGAGCGACGGCAGTTTATTATGCAAATGTTGCCGAAGGGCTGACCAGGATGAGGCTTGGTATGTCCAAGCCTCATGTCAAGGTGTTGTTAGATCAGACCTTTCTTGTAGTGATTTTCATAGACGTAGTTGGTGGCTTCAACAAAGCCGTCAATGCTGCCGCAATCAAAGCGTTGGCCTTTGAATTTATAAGCCAATACACATCCATCTTTCGCTTGCTTCAACAGTGCATCGGTAATTTGCACTTCACCATTTTTTCCGGGTTCCGTGTCACGGATAATGTCGAAAATGTCTGGTGTCAGGATGTATCGGCCAATGATGGCATAGTTGCTCGGAGCTTTGTCCGCGGGCGGTTTTTCAACCATGTCGGTGACCCGGAATAAGCCTTCTTTCATGGGTTCGCCAGCGATAACACCATATTTGTGGACTTCCTCCATGGGGACTTCCTGGATTGCGACAATGCTGCAGCGGAATTGGTTGTACAGTTTGGACATTTGGGCCAAAACGCTGTCCTCGCCCTCCTCAACGACGCATAAGTCGTCAGCCAGCACGACGGCAAACGGCTCGTCGCCAATCAACGTCTGACCGGACAAAATTGCGTGGCCAAGACCTTTCATTTCATTTTGGCGGGTAAATGAAAACTTGTTGTTGTCGATGAGGTTTCGAATTGAGGTCAAAAGCTCTTCTTTGCCGGTGCCTTTGATTTGTGTTTCCAGCTCATAGGATATGTCGAAGTGATCGGCAATGGCTCGTTTGCCTCGACCTGTGACAAAGCTGAAATTGTTCATGCCGGCAGCTACGGCTTCCTCAACGCCATACTGTACCAGTGGTTTGTTAACCAATGGCAGCATTTCTTTGGGCATGGCCTTGGTGGCTGGCAAAAAGCGGGTTCCGTATCCTGCGACAGGGAAGAGGCACTTTCTAATCATGTAGACTCCTTGATACTTACAACTCTCATTGTTGTCATACTTCTTGTTCTGCAATTACCAGGCCATTGCTTGTGACGCTGTAAGGGGCGGCCGCGGCGAATTTCGAACTGATCTTTGGATTTGTAGCAGGTTGTGCTGTTGGCCACAGCCTGCCTCAGTTATCCGATGGCGCCATATATACCATAAAAAAAGGAGGCTGGGCCTCCTTTTTAGTGAAATCAAATGCAAAAAATTATCCGCATTTGCTGTCGCCGCAATTCAGGCAGGTCTGGCATCCATCCATCAGAATGACGGCTTTCTGAGAGCACTTTTTGCACATGGTGGCATTTGCTGGGAATGCAGGTTCCTCGGCATTGTTGCTGTCACCGTTGGCGGCTTTCTGGCGTGATTCGTAATCTGCGCGTTTTTCGGCCAGCATACGCTTGTGTGCATCGCTCAGCTCTTCTGATTCGATAATGCCTAGGGCCTTCATGTGTTTTTCTATAACGGCGCCGATTTCCGCAACCAGAGACGGAACAAAGACGCCTCCTTTTTTGTAGTATCCACCATTGGGGTCATGAACAGAAAGCAGCTCTTCCAGCAGGAAGGCGATGTCGCCGCCTTTGCGGAAGACCGCCGAAATAACACGAGTTAATGCAATAACCCACTGGAAGTGCTCCATCGACTTGGAGTTAATAAAAATCTCGTAAGGCTGGCGGCTCTCGTGATCGGTGCCTTCGTTCAGAATGATGTCATTGATGGTGATGTAGAACGCATGCTCAGACACTGGAGGCTTGATCTTGTAGGTGGTTCCCAGCAAAAAATCCGGGCGTGCAATGTTTTCATTCATTTCTACCGGCTTGGGTTCACTATTTGCCGGTTGCTGAGGCGCTTCAGCCTCTTCTGTTTTCTTGACGTTGTAGCCAACGATTTTCTTTTCGATTTTGACAGCCATGTTAATAACCTTTTCTGAAGAGGGCTGCTCTGGAAAGAGCCCTCTTAATTGAACACTTTTTGATGGTTGGCGCTTAATACTTGCCGTAAGTGCCTTCTTTTAGTGCATCAAACAGATTGGCTGCCGTATGCACTTCTCCATCGTACTCAACTTCTTCGTTTCCTTTCAGCTTCACCTTGGTGCCATCTTCCAGGGTGAACTCATAGATAGTGTTTTCCAGGTCTTTTTCTTTTACCAGCACGCCCTGGAATGCTTCAGGATTAAAACGGAAAGTGGTGCATCCTTTCAATCCCTTTTCGTAGGCGTACATGTAAATGTCTTTAAAATCCTGATAGGGGAAGTCGGTAGGGACGTTCGCTGTTTTGGAAATGGATGAATCGACCCATTTCTGAGCGGCTGCCTGAATATCCACGTGTTGAGTGGGGGTAACTTCATCACTGGTGGTAAAATAGCTTGGCAGCTGCGCGTCGGAGTCCTCACTATAAGGCATGGCTTTGGGGTTGACCATGTGGCGGTAAGCCAGGAGCTCATAGGAGAATACGTCCATCTTCTCCTTGGTTTTCTTGCCTTCGCGGATAACGTTACGAGAATAGTGGTGAGCAAAGCTTGGCTCGATACCGTTACTGGCGTTATTGGCGAGTGACAGAGAGATGGTTCCTGTTGGTGCAATGGAGGTGTGGTGTGTAAAGCGTGCACCTTTTTTGCTCAGAGCCTCTACCAGCTTTGGATCGGCTTCCGCAATCCGTTGCATGTAATTGCTGTACTTGGCGTGCAGAACACGACCTTTCACTTTGTCGCCGACCTTGTAGCCATCGTCAGCCATTTGCGGCTTCAGTCGCAGCATTTCTTCATTCACGATGAAGTCATCGTTCATGATTGGAGCGGGGCCTTTTTCTTTGGCCAGCTCCAGCGCCTGGCGCCATCCTTCGACGGCCATTTCCTTGCAGACTTCTTCTGTAAATTTAACAGAATCTCCTGAGCCATAAGGCATGCGAAGCATTGCCAGTGTGGAGCCCAGGCCAAGAATCCCCATGCCGTGGCGGCGCTTATATTGAATTTCGTGGCGTTGACCTTCCAGCGGAAGCCCATTGATCTCCACAACGTTATCCAGCATGCGGGTAAAGATGCCGACAACTTTGCGGTACTTTTCGAAATTGAACTTCGCATTCTCGGTGAACGGATACTCTACAAACTTGGTCAGGTTGACCGATCCCAGCAGGCAGCTTCCGTAAGGAGGCAAAGGCTGTTCGCCGCATGGGTTGGTGGCCCGGATATTTTCGCAGAACCAGTTGTTGTTCATTTCGTTAACTTTGTCGATCAGAATAAATCCTGGCTCGGCAAAGTCATAGGTGGAGGTCATGATCGCATTCCAGATGTCTCTGGCTTTGACGGTGCGGTAAATACGGCACGCCACCAGACCGGTGCTGTCGGTGACATAGCTGTCTTTTACCGGGAAGTCACGATAGACAAACTGAGTGCTGTCGGAGAGCTGAAGGTTTTCGGATTCCGCCTCATCTCGGGTAACAGGGAAAGACAGTTTCCAGTCAGCGTCATCTTTGACTGCCTGAATAAAGTCTTCCGTAATCAATAGAGACAGGTTGAACTGGCGCAGGCGGGCGTCTTCGCGCTTGGCCTGAATAAAGTCGAATACATCGGGGTGGTGTACATCGAAGGTGGCCATCTGGGCGCCACGACGGCCGCCAGCAGAAGAAACGGTGAAACACATCCGGTCAAAGATGTCCATGAAAGATAGAGGGCCTGAAGTTGTCGCGCCAGCACCTGCGACATAGGCTCCTTTAGGGCGTAGGGTGGAAAACTCATAGCCGATTCCGCAGCCAGCTTTCAATGTGAGTCCGGCTTCATGGTTTTTCAGCAGGATGTCATCCATGGAGTCCATAATGCTGCCGGAAACCGTGCAGTTAATGGTGGATGTGGCTGGTTTGTGAGCCTCAGCTCCAGCGTTGGACATGATGCGGCCGGCGGGAATGGCGCCGTTTTCCAATGCCCAGACAAAGTCGTTCAGAACTTTTTCGCGCACACCGTCCTTTTCGACTGAAGACAATGCGGCTGCCACTCGGGTATAGGTTCCCTGGATATCGCCATCTACCGGTTCTCCGGATTTGGTTCTTAGCTGGTATTTGGTGCTCCAGATATCCTGGGATGCCGGTTGCATATCTATGGGCGCGATAAGTTGCTGGACTTTAGCGTTCATACTATCCCTCTTTACAGATGATGGCCCGGTGTTCCAGGCCTTCGATGAGTGTTGTTTCTTCTTTATGGCCTCACCAAAGGCGACACTGGCGAAGATGCCGGTATCGGTTGGTTATAAAGACCTGATATAAAATCCCGCTGCCAGTACTGCGGCAACAGGTTGTTGCTAATTCAACTGATATGCTTCATCAAAAATAACCTGTATCGAATACGCCTGTATCCGTGGTTCAATCTCTGATGCTCATGTTTGGTATACTGCTGTTCAGCGCCCTGAGCGGAACGCTTGTGACCACAATATCTAGTGCACGATACTTGTGCGACAGGTGATGGTAACCCCACTTCCTTTTCTTATTGTTTATCTTATTTTTGTATCGGCAATGGTCATGAAAGTTGACGGGATTGCCGGGCCGCTAACAATCAATTCGGCGTGTAAAGCAAATAAAGCGTCACTTTGGGTATTGACTTGACCAGTTATAGGTGTTAACTGCCTGTTTGTCTTTTGGCCCAATATATGGCGATTTCTGAAAAGTATAACACTATATGCTGTGATGTGAAGGTCTTATTAAGTAAATTTTCAGATGGCCGAATGGCATTGTTTTCAACGGAGTGGCCAAGTTTTTTTCAAAGCCGCTGATAGTGCGGGATTTCAAAAGTTGGTATGAAATTTAAACCATCGAAAGTCGGGGAGTGTGTTGCTTTTTATTGGTTGGGAAGTGGGTGGTGCCCGAAACCTCCGGGCACTATATGTTGTGTTTGGGTGATTAAAAATTAGTCGAGCAAAAAGCCATTGTTGAAATCAGCTGCCAGCCTGTTGGGTGGTGAGGGCTTTTCCCATCGTTTGCTCAATCTTTGCCGCAACTCTTGGCTTGATTTTATTTTGACTTAATAGCCAGTTCACCGTGTCTGGTAAAATGTCGTCTGCATAGCGCGGGTGGATTCCCAGTTCCCTGACTGTCTCGGCTGTATCGTAGTAGGCGTATCGTCCCACGACTTCGTAAACCAGGTCATAGGTGAAGGGCGGGGTAATGTGGAGAAGTTTGCATAAAGTTTCTACAACCCGCGCAAACGTCAGGGTCATTCCGCGACTGGTCGGGAGGTGAATTGGTTTTACGCCGGTCAGTAATTTCAGGCGGTTTCCCAGTTCCTTGACGAGAATGTTTTCACCGCCGACGATGTAGCGTTTGCAATTTTCACCCTGCGCTAACGCGGCAACATGGGCTGCGGCAACATCCCTGACATCAACCACATTCAGTCCACCCTTGTATGTCTGGCCGACACCATTCAACCAGTCCATGATGATTTGGTTTGACGGAGTGATACGGTAATCATTAGGTCCGAGAACGATTGCCGGGCAAATGACGACCAAATGAATGTCGTTTTCCCTGGCTAGTTTCTGTGCGGTTTTCTCGCTTTGAGTTTTTGCTACATAGTAGGGGTTATGGGCATCTTCGTTCCAGTCGTTTCCTGTTCTCAGGACATTGGAGTCGTAGGAAAAGCCGATTGATGCGACGGAGCTTGTGTAGACGATGCGTTTGATATCATGCTGTTTGGCAGCATAAAACACACTCTCTGCGCCTCTGATTGCAGGCTCGACTATTTCTTCTGCCGTTTTTGCGATGGTTTTGTAAACGGCTGCCATATGTATGATCGCGTCACATCCTTCTGCAGCCTTGGTGACTGATTCTTTGTCCATGACGTCACCATGGGCAAGCTCGGGAGACAGACCTTCTAGCCCTCTAAGGTCAGAGCCTTTACGCACAAAAGCGACAACCTGGTGCTCCTTTTCCAGGAGCTGTTTGACCACATGAGAACCGATATGTCCATTGGCTCCGGTTACTAGAACTTTCATTGTTTCTCCTGCTGCTGGCTTAAGTTAAGCACGCTTGTATTTTTTCGCCCGATTATGACGTTTTTAGCATTGTTTGGGCAGTAGATGATGGAAATTGCCCTAGGCGAATTCATTTAATTTGGCTTAGTCGACGTCTACCAACTACATTAATTGAATCATTCACCCATTTTTTCCTCGGAAGATCATGACTTCTGTGAACCTGGTTGCAGATTATTCTGATGCTGATATGGAATTGCTCACTCGCCTTGAGCATAGGTTGGGGAGTGTCCACGCGCGCCAGAGGCTTGGTATTGAGGACGATCATGCGCAAAAAGTCTTTGGTGGCGGTGGCCTGAATTTTTTTCATCCGGAAAACTGGTACTCTATCCAGGCGCTGATGAGGTGGAGCCTCAAGCTGGTTGGAATGTATGAAAAGGGTTGGCGTAATGCCTGTAACCTGACTCTGACTCAAAACAAAGTCGAGCATTCCCTGATTCCTGAGGTCTTCAATGGATATCGTATTCTGCAACTGACCGATCTTCATCTTGACATGGATGAAACCATTACTCAGTCGATCATTGAGGCTGTTTGTCCTGCTGAATACGATGTGTGCGTGCTAACGGGAGATTATCGAGCGCAGACATATGGACCCTATGACGAGGCTCTGGAGGGGTTAAGGCAGCTCCGAGCCTCACTGAAAGGTGATGTGTATGCTGTGCTTGGTAACCATGACAGCATTCGGATGCTGCCCGCCATGGAAGATATGGGGTACCAGTTGCTACTCAACGAAGGAGTGTCTCTGCAGCGTGGTGGTGGTCGTATTCGACTGGCTGGGGTGGATGATCCTCATTACTATCGGGTTGATAACCTTGAGGCGGCTGCGCGCGACGGTGATCCGGAACTGTTCTCCGTACTCCTGTCCCACACTCCGGAAATCTATCGGCAGGCTGCTCATGCTGGTTTTGATTTCATGATGTGCGGTCATACTCACGGAGGGCAAATCTGTTTGCCTGGAGGTGTTCCGCTCACGCTCGATGCTGACTGCCCCAGGTTTGTTGGCAAAGGTGCTTGGAAGTGGGGCGGTATGCTCGGATACACCAGCGTTGGAGCGGGGACTTCAATCATCCCGGTTCGATTCAATTGCCCGCCGGAAATCGTTATTCATGTGCTCGGATCAGCCAGCCATTAGATTCGCTCCCATCTTTTTTTATCCTTATATGAAGGATTTTTGACAACTGTGTCGCTATCTAGGGTGTGTTCACGCCTCCAATGTTATTCGATGGGCTCAGTGCCGTTTTCGTCGTCTTAATTAGATAGGGAGGATTGGTTTTCGACTATAAAAGTCCGGCAGGGCTTTTAGGATTTCTATCATGAAAACAAATCTGTTGGCCGCCATACTCGCGGTAATTGTTGTTGTCTTACAGCTATTTCTCATGCAGCAGCGAAGCACGGAGCACAAAGCGCAGGAAAGCGAATCTCACATGACGCAAAACTCTGTTTCCAGTGTAGAAATAGAGCCTTCTGAAGAAGAGGATGCTCTGACTGATTATGATTTCAGGGTTTCCTTTCTGTCCTACGGAAATCAGCATGACTGGAGTCAGTTCTGAAAGCTTCTTCCAATAGGATTTTTACATCTTTCCAAGGCCCGGTAGGACTGTCGGTATGTCATCAGGCAGTCTTTTGGGCTTCCAGAGGTTGCGGCATCTCCGGTCGCTTCCTACAATAGCTTTTCAGCCTTAGGCTCTGAATAAAATTCCCATTATCATTGCAGGATACCTGATACATACCATAACGACAGTTTCCAGAAGCTGTTATTGGACTGTCGGGCTAGTGTGCATATATAAAGAAGTTGTATGCCGGGCAAAGGAGATCTTGCTTGAATTCCAATCAAAAGAGTTGAATTTATGTCCGCAAAGAATGTGACACAGCTGCTGGCCAGCTGGCAGGCCGGTGATGGCCAGGCGCTAAATCAGGTGATTGAAGCCATGCACGGAGAGATGCGCAAAATAGCAGGCCGTTACATGGCAGGAGAGCGCCAGGGGCATATGTTGCAGGCAACAGCCTTGGTTAACGAGGCGTATTTGCAGTTAATGGATGCTGAAGTCGCATGGAATGACCGGGTGCATTTCCTGGCGGTAGCCGCCCAGACCATGCGTCGCATCCTGGTGGATCATGCTCGCTCCCAGAAGCGTAAAAAACGCGGTGGCGATGATCTGCAAGTAACGTTGTACGAAGCTCAGATCTGTGATGATGGCAGTCAGCCGGATCTTTTGGAGCTTGAAGATGTTTTGGGGAAACTCTCCGAGGTGGATGAGCGTAAAGCCAAAATCATCGAAATGAGCTTCTTTGGCGGCATGACCCAGGAAGAGATCGCTGAATTCCTGGATGTGTCCCTATCGACAGTGGAGAGGGATCTAAGATTTGCCAAGGCCTGGTTGGTCAAGGAAATGAAGGACTAAGGGAGGTGCCTCAGTCCTGACGATCAATAATGAATAAAGAGTGATAATCAATATGGTTCATGTGATCCAGAGTCTGGCTCTGGATCACTCTTGAGAACTTTCGCCAGCTTTTCCATCCGCCAGAACTTTCTCCCTTTCCCGACGGTATTCATTGTAGTCCATGCTGTTCTGTCTCATGCATTCCTCATATTGCGGAAGAGGCAGCTTGCTGCATTCGAATTGATTGCTGGACTGGATGCTTTCATACATTCCACGGTTGCTGCTGGTACTGCAGCCGGATAAGGTCAGAAGCGAGATAAGCGCGACTGGGATGAGCAGACGTTGCTTATGAGTAATAAAAGAAAGCGGTGTCATGGTTGTATTGCCTTTAATTGACTGACAACAGATTGTCTGGTGTGCGCCGGCAAGTGACTGACCAGTGCCATAATAAGGCCCTCATAAGAACTCGCAGAAGCTGTATAGCGCTGAATAAGCACTGGTGCTGTTGGGCCAATGTGTGCTGTCAGGACCGCGGCCAGTCTCATCAGGTATTGGTCCGTGAAAGTCACTTTGTCCGTGTTGAGTTTTTCCTCTTCTTCCTGAGGTTGTTTGCGGTCGGGGCTTTGCGACAGATGGTGTTGATAGGTCGCGAGCCATTGCACAACCTTTGTCATCGAATCGAGCCGCAGATTGGTATCCCTGATCAGCATTGCCTGCAGCAATCGTTTCAGGTGAGGCTGTGATTCCAATACCGGGTGGTCGAGCGGTGGTTCCTGATTCATCACAGCATTCAGCAGGCTGGATGCCTTGTCTCCTGTGAACAGTGGGTTGCCGGTCAGCATTTCAAACATCACGGTGGCCAGTGACCAGATATCCGTGCTTGGCCCTACATCGTCACCTTCAAGTTGTTCCGGGGCCATATAGGCGAGTGTTCCCATGCGGGCCCCGGCCAGTGTGATCTCGGTGTCGGCAAGTTTGGCGATGCCGAAATCGAGAATTTTGACCACGCCGTCATCCTGTATCAGGATATTGGCGGGCTTGATGTCCCGGTGAATAATCTGGTGTTGATGGGCGGCGCTTAATCCAAAGGCGATCTGCTTGGCAATCTTTATGGCCGGTTTAAGTGCCAGAGGACCCTCGCTGAGCATTCTCTCCAATGTCTTGCCGGTATAAAACTGCATGGCGATATACAGCCCACCGTCCTCGGTGTGTCCCATGTCATGAATAATGCAGACATTGGGATGATCAAGGCGGGAAATTGCTTTGGCTTCCAGTAGTAGGCGTTCCTTGATGCCAGGCTCCGATGCGACTGCCGGCGCAAGGCATTTCAGGGCTACGTAGCGGTCCAGGCGCGTGTCTTCGGCTTTGAATACCCAGCCCATCCCGCCTTCACCAATCTTGCTGATAATCCGGTAAGGCCCTACTAAAGTGTCGGGATGCATTTTGGGAAGAACCAGGGTGGCTTCTGCTGATTCTATGGTAAAGCTGCTGGGAAGCAGGTCTCCTACCTCTTCATCTGCTTGTAGCAGGTCCAGAACTTCTCTTTTTACCTCTTCGTCGGGGCAGTGTTGTGCCAGGAACTGCTGGCGTTCGGTTGGTTTCAGATCAGCGACCTGATCAAAAATCTGTTGTATTAGGGTCCATCGATCCTGGTTCATTTCAGGGCCTGGTTTACTCGATTCTGACACGATTCCGGATGATCGGGCAGGCCGGTTGTCGGTCAGTTAACGTGTCTGGATTTGATCTCGGAGCGCAATTGGTTACACTCTGAGTGTTATCTGTATACAGCTTAGTTCATTCAAGCGTAAGCCATAAAGTATCCTAGATTCGACGCCATGCCTCAATTATTAGTTGTTCTCATACACCATCCGACAATACTCGTCGCTTGCTTGAGGCAGTGATGGAAGGGGCGTCTCACCCAGATATTGAAGTTGTGGAAACTCGATGGATACCGCCGCTTGAAGCCCAGCCGGCAGATGTTTTCGGATGTGATGGAATCATTCTGGGAACGACAGAAAACCTGGGATATATGAGTGGAGCTTTGAAAGATTTTTTTGACCGAGTCTATTATCCCTGCCTGGAAAAGAAGCAGGGTTTGCCATATGCCCTCTATATTCGTGCCGGTCATGACGGTACAGGTACACGGCGAGCAGTGGAGTCGATTATTACCGGGCTTAGGTGGCGTGCCTGCCGGGAGCCTTTGATCTGTCGCGGGGAGTTCCAGGAAGATTTTGTTGATCAGTGCAGGGAGTTGGGAATGTATATGGCAGCCGGGCTGGATGCCGGAATTTTCTAGTCTGTTTCTTCACAGGTACAGGTTGTATGTGTGTCAAATCCAGTGCCAACAGATCTCTTAGTATGGTTTTTTTCGCCAGCCCAACCGGTAGAGAAGCGGGGAAATCCCCCAGTTGAAAAGTATAAAAGCCGCCAGAACGCCTACCGCGTTTAATGTGTTGAGGGCGTACAAATGTTGGGCGACTCCGAGAGGAAGAGAAACTTCCAGGAATTGATCCAGAATAGGTGCCTTGGCACTTGTCTTAAAGTCCAGGCGCCGTTTGATGAAGCTGGTCAGAAGATCTCCGCAAAGGGAGGCTATCGCTAATATGATGCCATGTTGCCAGGGGAAACCCAGCAATGTGGCTGCCAGCATTCCTGCTAGTATGCCTGCCATCAGTCCGCGCCAAGTCTTTGATTTGCCCAGCAGTGGCCGCTTGTCCCATGGCAGGACTTTCCCACCGTCGATCGCTGCGTTGAGCATCGGCAACAGGTTTCGGGCGACAATCGGAGCGCCGTTAATGATTACCAGTAAAGCGAATAGCTTCAGTTCCAGCACCACTTCCAACACCATCATTGCTTAGTAGTCCATGACTAGACGTCGTCCTATGAAGCATAGACGCAGACGCTGTTTATGTCTTGTTCAGATCTCAGAAAATGGGGAATCGTTGTTTGGACGGGGTTAAACAAATCGGTGGTTTTATCGCCTGAATGGAACTATTTGCGTCAATTTATAGTTCCAAAAGCGTCATGTTCAAAGTATTTTTGAACATTATCAGATGGCTGTTGCGTGCCCGATTTCTTCACTGCCTGATGAGCGGTTTTAATACGGTTGTATGTATTTAATCTGTTGTAATAAAAGAATTAATTCTGTTTTATGGAGTGGGGTTAAGGGACGCGTTTCGGCGTTGTTGTTTGAGTGATATCAGGGGTTCTACGGACCTTTTTAGATCGAATTGAATGTCATGTGCGCAAAATAAAACCATTTGAAATTTATAGGTCAAAGTATTAGTCTTTTTTTAATTGAACGTTCAATCAATAAAAATTATGCCTAAGATCGTCGTTGAAGAAGAGAAGAAAGAACAGCTCATAGAGGCAACGCTCCAGTCGGTGGAAGCGTTTGGCATCCAGGGTACCACCATAAATCGGATCAGCCAGTTCGCCGGAGTTTCAACAGGGATTATCAGCCACTACTTCGGTGGCAAGCAGGCGCTGATGGAAGCCACCGTCAGATATCTGCTGAACGCTCTGCAGAAAACATTGATTTCAGAGCTTGATAAATCAGACGGCTCTCCCAAAGCTCGGATTATGGCCATCGTTCAGGCCAACTTCAGTAAGCTGCAGGTCAGTGACCGGGCAGCCAAAACCTGGCTGGCATTCTGGGCGCAGGCAATGCATGACCCGGAACTGGCCCGGCTACAAAGAGTCAATGAGAAACGTTTGTTCTCCAACCTTAAGGTGACTCTCAGGGAATTATTGCCAGAGGAGCAGGTAGAAGAGAAAGCGCAAACCATCGCCGCATTGATTGACGGTCTCTGGTTGCGTAGTGCTCTCAGTACAGGAGGCCTGACCGTGAGTCAGGCAGAGCGGATTTGCCGCAATTATGTCAACGAATTATTTGAAGCACAGGATCAACAATGAATCTGCCGGTTTATCAGTCTTTTATCGATGGTAAATACCAATCCAACCAGACCTCCGAAACGTTCGACGTGGTGTACCCTGGTTCCGGTGAGGTAATTTACAGGGTTGAACAGGCCACCCAGGAACTGGTTGATCGGGCTGTGAAATCCGCTCAGGAAGGCTTTGCGAAATGGTCTGCAATGTCTGGAATGGAGCGGGGAAGAGTCTTGAACAAAGCTGTCGCCCTGCTGCGTGAACGCAATGGTGAGCTGGCTCGCATTGAAGTGCTGGATACCGGCAAACCATGGCAGGAAGCCAGTGTGGTGGATGTTGTGACCGGTGCGGATAGTATTGAATTCTTTGCTGGTCTGGCAGCGTCCATTGAAGGTAATCATCAGGATCTTGGTGGTGATTTTTACTATACACGCCGTGAACCTTTAGGGGTCTGTGCAGGCATTGGAGCCTGGAATTATCCCATTCAGATTGCCTGTTGGAAATCCGCTCCGGCGCTGGCGGCTGGCAACTCCATGGTTTTCAAACCTTCCGAAGAAACTCCCCTTGGAGCCCTGAAACTGGCAGAAATTTTCATTGAGGCTGGTGTTCCTGCCGGTGTGTTCAATGTGGTCCAGGGCGATCATCGTGTTGGTCAGATGCTGACTGCTCATGAAGGCATTGAGAAAGTGTCCTTCACTGGAGAGGTCGGCACGGGTAAAAAAGTCATGGCCGCGTCTGCTTCCACGTTGAAAGACGTCACCATGGAGTTGGGGGGCAAATCTCCACTGATCATCTTTGATGACTGTGATCTGGAAAATGCGGTGTCCGCGGCTCTGGTCGGAAACTTCTATACACAGGGTGAAGTCTGTACACATGGCACTCGTGTATTTGTCCATAAAGACATCCATGACCGTTTTATAGAGCGAGTAAAAGCACGCCTTGAAGCCAACATTGTGATTGGCGACCCCATGCATCCTGATACCAATATTGGTGCACTGATTTCTTCCGGGCACCGGGAAAAAGTAATGAGCTATATCGAACTGGGACGCCAGGAAGGCGCGACTCTGGTTCACGGTGGCAATGCGGTCCGCCCAGCCGGTTATGAAAAGGGTTATTTTGTTGAGCCTACCGTATTTTCTGACTGTCGCGATGACATGCGAATCGTTGATGAGGAAATCTTCGGGCCGGTGATGAGTGTTCTCACTTTTTCCGATGAAGAAGAGGTGATTGCCCGGGCCAACAACACAGAGTACGGCTTGGCCGCTGCTGTGTTTACCAATGATATCCGACGTGCGCATCGTGTGATCGGAAAGTTGCAGGCGGGAATCTGTTGGATCAACAGTTTTGGTGCTTCCCCTGCGGAGATGCCGGTAGGGGGCTATAAACAATCCGGGATTGGACGTGAAAATGGCGTTTACACCCTGAATCAGTACACCCAGTTGAAAGCTGTCTATGTCGGTATGACAGATCTGGATGCTCCGTTTTAATTTCAACCTTTGGCAATGATGGCGTAGTCATGACAGTAAAGAGTAATGCAAAAAGCTTTGATTACATCGTGGTCGGAACCGGTTCAGCCGGTTGTGTGTTGGCTAACCGGCTGACCGAAAGTGGCCGTGATGAAGTGCTGGTTCTGGAAGCCGGTCGCAGGGACAACACCTGGAAGATCCATATGCCGGCAGCGCTGACATATAACCTTGGTGATGAAAAGTACAACTGGTACTACCATACCGAACCTCAGGAATTTATGAACCAGCGTAAGTTGTACTGGCCCCGTGGACGGGTATGGGGCGGCGGTTCGGCACTGAATGCCATGGTGTATATACGAGGCCATGCGCTGGACTATGATCGCTGGGAAGAAGAGGGTGCTAAAGGCTGGTCCTATAAGGACATCCTGCCTTATTTCCGTAAAGCTGAGACCCGCGAAAAAGGGGAAGATGATTATCGTGGCGGTAAAGGGCCTTTGAACGTCCATACCGGTGATGAAACCAATCCGCTCTTTAACGCCTTTATCAAGGCGGGAATGGAGGCCGGTTATCCGTTTACAGAAGATATGAACGGTTATCAGCAGGAAGGTTTTGGTGTCATGGATATGACGATCAAACAGGGGAAACGTTGGAGTACGGCTCAAGCCTATCTGCGCCCGGCTCTGGATCGTTCGAATCTGACGACTGAGACCGGTGCCTTGGCAACCCGTCTGTTGTTCGAGGGTGATCGTTGTATTGGTGTGGAATACGAACAGAAAGGGCAGGTGATTCAGGTATTGGCTCGGAAAGAAGTCATACTATCTGGTGGTGCGATCAATTCGCCTCAGTTGCTGATGCTTTCTGGGATTGGCGATGAATCCCTGCTCCAGTCTCTGGGAATTGAGGTGAAATCTCATGTGCCCGGTGTTGGTCAGAATCTCCAGGATCACCTTGAGTTGTATGTGCAGAATGCCTGTACACAGCCGTTGACTCTGTATAACTACACCCAGCAACCACGTAAGACCGTGGAAGGGGTGAAGTGGTTCATTAATCATGACAAGAGCGCCTGTCGTACCGCTCACTTGGAAGCTGGTGGTTTTATCCGCACAGAAGCCGGTGTGAAGCATCCCGATATCCAGTATCACTTCCTGCCGTCACAGGTTATCGACCATGGGCGGGTAGATCCACAGGAGCATGCATTCCAGGCTCATGTTGGTCCAATGCGTCCTACTTCAGTCGGTTTTATGAAGATCGTATCCAAGGATCCGCGCAAGCATCCATTGTTGCAGCCTAATTATCTGGCCACTGAGCGTGACCGTTTTGAAATGCGGCAGTGTGTCAAGCTGACCCGCGAAATATTTGAGCAAGAGTCACTGGATCCATTCCGTGGCAAAGAACTTCGTCCAGGAGCAGAAGTCCGGACCGATGAGCAAATTGATGAATTTGTTCGCAACTATTCAGACAGCGCCTATCACCCTTCGTGCACCTGCAAGATGGGCGCTGATGATGATCCGATGGCGGTAGTGGACTCTGAAGCCAGGGTTCGCGGTGTCAGGAATCTCCGTGTGGTCGATGCCTCTATTATGCCGAGCATCGTCAGCGGAAACCTGAACGCCCCCACCATCATGATGGCCGAGAAATGTGCGGATCACATTCTCGGTAACAAATTACTGACGCCTTCCCAGGCGCCGGTATGGATTCACCCTAACTATTCAACTCAGCAGAGGTAGTGTGAAGTAAAGCCCGTGAAATCGATTATGAATTCACGGGTGGATGCAGGGACGCTGATTTACCGATGTTGATTTTTAATAAACAACAGGGGAAAAAGATGAAAGGTATGAAACAACTCATCGTGGCGGCAACTCTGGCATTTGGCAGTGTTACCGCCCAGGCAGCAGAGGAATGTAAACAGGTTAATTTTGCCGACGTCGGCTGGACGGATATCACGGCAACCACTGCCATGACATCTGTCGTTCTGGAAGCTCTGGGATATGCACCCAAGACGCAGCTTCTTTCTGTACCGGTCACCTACAAATCATTGGCCAATGGTGATCTCGATATTTTTCTGGGTAACTGGATGCCTACAATGGAGGCAGATATCCGTCCCTACCTTGACGACAAAACTGTAGAAGTCGTTGGAAAGAACCTTGAAGGTGCCAAATATACTCTGGCTGTGCCCAGCTATGTCGCTGAAGCCGGCGTCAAATCATTTGCTGATATTGCCAAGAACGCAGACAAGTTTGATGGCCGTATCTACGGTATCGAGCCAGGCAATGATGGCAATCGTCTGATCCAGGACATGATCGACAAAAATGCTTTCGGCCTGGAAGGGTTTAAAGTGGTTGAGTCCAGTGAAGCCGGTATGCTTTCCCAGGTTAAGCGTTCTGTGAAGCGCGAAGACTGGATTGTTTTCCTGGCATGGGAGCCACACCCAATGAATGCCAACTTCGAGCTGACTTATCTGGACGGCGGTGATGACTTCTTTGGCCCCAACTATGGCGGCGCCACAGTCTATACGAATATTCGCAGCGGCCTGATGAATGAGTGCCAGAACCTTGGAGCTCTGTTGAAAAACCTGCAGTTCTCACTGGCAATGGAAAACGAGGTCATGGGAGCAATTCTGGATGAAAAGAAAGATCCTGAAGTGGCTGCATCGGAGTGGATGAAGTCCAACTTCAGTGAAATCGAGAAGTGGCTGCAAGGTGTTAACACGATCGATGGCAAGCCTGCCGTTCCCGCTCTTAAAAAGCATCTTAAGTTGATGTAAGCAGGAACCGATTATGGACTGGATGAGTCAATATAAACTGCCAGTCGGCGAATGGATGGAGGCTGTGGTCGACTTTATGACCGACCATGGCGGAGGTTTCTTTGACTGGATAGCCGTTTCTCTAGAGACGGTTATCCAGGGCCTGATAGAACTGCTGATGATGTTGCACCCACTGGCATTTATTCTGCTGGTGGCTTCTGGAGCCGGGTGGTTGCAGCGTCGTTGGTCAATCTCCATATTCGTTGTACTTGGCCTCGGGTTGATCTGGAACCTGGGATACTGGCAGGAGACAATAGAAACGCTCGCGCTGGTATTGTTCGCTACCGGATTTTGTGTGCTCCTTGGAGTACCTGTGGGAATCGCTGCGGCTCATCGGCCCTGGCTGTATCGGGGATTGCGTCCATTGCTGGATCTAATGCAAACCATTCCGACATTTGTTTATCTGATCCCCACGTTGACCCTGTTTGGACTGGGCGTCGTGCCCGGTTTGATTTCGACCATTATCTTTGCGATCGCCGCACCGATACGTCTGACCCATCTTGGTATCACACAGGTGCCGGAGGAGCTTCTGGAAGCCGGCAAAGCTTTCGGTTGCAAGCCGACGGCTTTGTTGTTCAAGGTGGAAATTCCTGCGGCGATGTCGAGCATTCTGGCGGGGGTTACCCAATGCATTATGTTGTCATTGTCGATGGTGGTTATCGCGGCACTGGTCGGTGCAGACGGTCTTGGTAAACCGGTAGTGAGAGCCCTGAATACTGTGGATATTGCCACGGGGTTCGAGGCGGGTCTGGCGATTGTATTGATCGCTATATTGCTTGATCGCATGTTCAAGAAGGCATAGCCACTCTTGGGAGGAGGATGAAACATGATCGAATTCAAGAATGTCGATGTGGTTTTTGGCAGCCAACCGGCTCGTGCTCTTGAGATGCTGGACCGCGGTGAGGATCGTGGGGCAATTCATGAAAAAACCGGTCTGACGGTTGGCGTCAACAATGCCAGTCTGCGGGTGGAGAAAGGTGAAATCTGCGTGCTGATGGGATTGTCTGGTTCCGGAAAATCGAGTTTGTTGAGAACTGCTAACGGTCTGAACAAAATTTCCCGGGGGCAGGTGCTGATCGATACCGAAGAAGGGGAGCAGGACTTCTTTTCTCTGAGCGAAGAGCAGCAAAGAAGGCTACGCCTTGAGCGCATCACCATGGTGTTCCAGAAGTTTGCCCTGATGCCCTGGTTGACAGTGGCTGAGAATGTGGCCTTCGGACTGGAAAGGCGTGGAATGACCAAGAAGGAGTTGCAGGCTAAAGTGGATGAGCAGCTCGAGCTGGTCGGCCTGGATAAGTGGAAAAACTCCAAGCCAGGAGAGCTTTCCGGTGGTATGCAGCAGCGAGTTGGTCTGGCGCGCGCACTGGCCATGGAAACCGACATCATCTTAATGGATGAGCCGTTTTCCGCACTGGATCCTCTGATCAGAAGTCAGCTGCAGGATGAACTGCTGCGTCTCCAGGAAAAGCTTAACAAGACCGTGGTTTTTGTTAGTCACGACCTTGATGAAGCTCTGAAACTGGGTAACCACATCGCGATAATGAAAGACGGTGTGATCGTGCAGCACGACACTCCTGAAAATATTGTCCTGAATCCGGCAACAGAATATGTTCGTAATTTTGTGGCGCACACCAATCCGGTCAATGTGCTGCAGGCCAGGTCATTAATGAAACCTTTGGGTGAACCGGGCAATGATGAAGGTGAGATCTGTATCAGTTCCAGGTACGACTACTGGTTAAAGCCTGCCGCAAAGCCGGAAGAAACCAGGGTGAGGTACGCGGATACGCGGTTTGATGTTCAGCGCTGGAGTGAAAACCAGCCGATTGGGGCGTTGGAAGAAAAGCCAACCATTATCCCGAACAATACATTAATGCGCGATCTGGTGGAGATCCGTCACGTGACCGGGCACGCTCTACTGGTCGGTAACGGCGAAGAGATTACCGGCGTGATCAATGATCAGAATATTTATCACGCCTTGCTCGGATGTCATCTGGATGAGCAGGCCGCGCAGGCCTGATTGATTTTCGCAGAGTTGGTTTAATCCAACACTAAATGGGCTGTCTGGATACTGTAAAGGTGTTCATACAGCCCTCTTTTTTCCAATAGGGAAAGATGATTCCCTTCTTCAACCAGCCTTCCATGATGTAATACCAGAATGTTGTCCGCGTCTTTGATGGTCGACAGACGATGGGCGATAACGATGAGTGTTAAGTTGCCGCGCAGTTTCTGAATGGTTTCCTGTACCAGCGCTTCGCTTGCAGAATCAACGGTTGCTGTTGCTTCATCCAATATCAGTATTTTGGGTTTTCGTAATAATGCCCGGGCAATGGCCACCAAGTGACGCTCACCGTTGGAAAGTCGGCTGCCACGCTCCCCCAGAACAGTGTGTATTCCTTCCGGTAGCCGACTGAGCATGGGGCCAAGCCCCACCTGATCTAACGCTGAAGTAAGTTCCTCTGGGCTAAAACTCTGGCCCATTCTGAGGTTTTCTTCCAGGGTGCCCTGAAACAGAAAGGGTTCCTGTTCCACCATGCAGACTGACTGCCGCAAGCTGTCAGTGCTGATATCCTTTATAGAGGTTCCATCAATGAACAGCATTTCTGCTTCCACAGGGTAAAAGCGCAGAAGTAATTGGGTGAGCGTGCTTTTACCACTGCCGGTACGTCCTACCACTCCCAACATCTGACCCGGTGCGATTTTGAACGAAACATCAGCCAGTACCTGGGTTTCATTGTCGTAGCTGAAATTGAGATGGCGCGCTTCAATGTCACCCCGTTGTATCCGGGCTGTTCCGTCATGCTGTTCAATCGGTGCGTCGAGCAATTCAAACACTCTTTGGCCGGCAACCAGGGACTGCTGCATGATATTCAGACGTTGTGTCAGTTCAATCAAGGGCTCAACAAACCTGCCCAGGTAGTTGATGAACGCATAGAGAACGCCAATCTCGACGCTTCCTTCCAGTGAAGTCAGACCAAAGGAGTAGACAATGGCCGCCAGGGCCAGCATGCTCATGAAGTCCACCAGTGCTCTGAGCATCAAGCCGTCAAGTCGCACGTTACGGACCCGCCAGAGATAGTGCTGCTGTACTGTATCGTCGAATTGATGTTCAAATTTCTGCTGTTGGTTCAATGACTGAATCACTGACATGCCGCTCAAGGATTCGTGAAGACGGGCATTAATGTCGCTCAGCAGAGAGCGAACCCTCTGGAACAGAGGGGTGCTCAGACGTTGATATCCCCACATGGCAAGGATAATAAGGGGCAGAATCAGTGCGCTAACCAGCATCAGTCGCAGGTCCAGAATTCCCATCATGATGAAAATACCCGCAACCAGCACAATGTTCTGAATAAAGGTGGCGATGACATTCAGGAACAGCTCTTTGATGGCTTCTGAATCATTGGTCAGTCGGGATACGATTGCGCCTGTGGATGTTGTGTCGAAATAGGCAACCGGGCGATGAATGACGGCGTGGAATACCTGTTCACGCAAAGTCTCAACCACCGAAAGTGCCACTTTGCTGAACAACAGGGACTGGGCGTAATGTCCGGCGGCGCCGATAAACATCGCGGCCAGATAAAACGCCAGAAGTTTCAGTGTGGCATCACTGATATAGACTCCCTGGGTGAGATAGTCGTCAATAAAGACTTTGATCAGGTAGGGGCCGGCGACATCGCAAAGGGTGGCAATGAGTAGTGTAAGCAGTCCCCAGAGCCATAGCCGCTTGTGGACTAGGCTGAATCTGAGTAAACGTTGAAAGACCTTCCAGTGCATTAGTGTTCCCGATCCAGCGCTGTTTCAATTTGTTGAAGTGCATAGATGCTGGCGTACCAGTCCTGGCGCGCCAGTAGTTCTGCGTGACTTCCCTGTTCGCGGATGCGGCCGTCCTGCAAAACCAGAATCTGTTCTGCGTGCCGAAGGGCCGACAGGCGATGAGATACGATGATTGTCGTTTGTTGTCTGACACTGTTTTTCAGGTGCGTCAGGATGCGTGTTTCCGTACCGGTGTCGACGGCGGACAAGGCGTCATCGAGAATGAGTATCGGGGCTTCTCTGAGTAGCGCACGTGCCAGAGCCACCCGCTGCTTTTGTCCTCCGGACAGAGTAACTCCCCGTTCTCCAACCATGGTATCGAGTCCTTTGGGCAGGCTATTGATATCTTCCTGCAAAGCTGCAATCTCAATGACCCGTTCAAGGTCACTCTGTGTAGCCTGAGCGTGGCCGAGTAAAAGGTTTTCCCGAATGCTGGTGCTGAACAGAAAAGGTTCCTGGGGGACATAGGCAATGTGGTGGCGCAGCACCTCCAGTTGCAGGTTCTGGACTTGGACGCCACCCCACAGGACTTTAACATCCGCTGATTCATACTCCCGCAGCAGCAATCTCAATAACGTGGTTTTACCGCTACCTGTCGGGCCGGTAATGCCAAGGGTCCCCGACTCGTTCAGGCTGAAACTTAGATTATTCAGCACAGGGAGAGCAGCCTTGTCGCCCGGGCTTTCGCTTCCTATCCCACTTTGTATGCCGTTTTCGCTGCCTTCACTGTCTTGCGCTGTCGTCTGTGATGGTTTGCTCGCCTGCCTGTCGGCAGTGGTTGATAGATAGTTTGGATAATGGAATTCGGTCAATTCAACCGCCAGGTCATACCCGGGTAAATTTGTGCCCTTGCCGTTGTCGATGATATCCGGTCGTTCATTGAGTAAACGGGTAATCCGTTTGAAGGCGGCGGATCCTCTCTCTGCAATATTCAGCATCCAGCCGAATGCAAACATGGGCCAGATCATATAGCCCAGGTACATGGTGAAACTGGTCAACTGGCCCAGGGTCAGGCGTTGGTGAATGATCATCCAACCTCCGTATACCAGTGTCATCAGAAAGGAGGCGCCAATCGTGATGCCGATGGTGGGGTGGTATTTGGCATCAGTCGCCGCAACCTTCATATAGGCGTTTGATGAAGTTTTGGCGATGGCGTTGTACCTGGACTGGATATCGTCTTCCTGACCGTAAGATTTGATTGTCCTGACTCCGGAAACCGTCTCCTGTCCAATATCGGTTAACTGGCCGAAGGAGTCCTGGGCGGTCGCAAAACCAGAATGCAGTTCACGCCCGAACCTGTACATAAAAAGGGCGGCAATCGGCCAGGGAATAAAGGCAGCAATGGTCAGCTCCCAACTGATCGTAAAAACCATCATGGCGAGAACGATCAGACCGGTGAGCAGGCCGTCAAAAGCTGCCAATATGCCTTCTCCGGCGGTCATTTGCAGGGCCTCGACATCATTGGTGGCATGGGCCATCAGATCGCCCAGCTTGTTGCGTTGGAAATAGGACGGCGATAACTTCAGCCAGTGACGGTAAAGATTCATACGCGTTTCGGCAGCCAGTTTGTGACTGGCGCCGAACAGGAATATTCGCCACAAAACTCTGGCAATATAGATCACCACGGCCAGAACGAATAACCAGATGCCGGTGAGAGTCAGCGTAGTACTGTCCAGACGCTGATTGACGATCGCATCGACAATATCGCCGATCAGTTTGGGCGGTATCATTAACAGGAGGGCGACAATCGTCAGCAGGCTGACCGCAAGCCAGTACTGCTTTTGATTGGCCTTAAAAAAATATTTCAGTTCCCAAAAAATTCTCATTGATAGAGCAGTTCCGTCTAACTGTACATAGTCCCGATACAGGGGTCGACATATCGCCGGTGCAGGCAATGTTGGTGTTCTCTGGAGTCAGCTGGCTCTGGTTCCCTAATTGGCTGGTGGTGTCGAGAGAAGATAGAGCATTAGTAACACCAGGGCTGCCAAAATGAGTGACAACCACACCCAGGGAATGGGTCTTGGTTCTACGGGAGGATCGATCTGGTTGACCAGGTAATCTTTCAGCAGGTTCAGATTACGAGTGCTTGATCGATAAAAGAGGTCGAATATATCGCCGAATACGGGAATCAACCCTCCTACGAAGTCGATCACAATATTCAATATCATCTTGCGGATCAAACCTCGTGGTGCCCCCAGTCTTTTTGCTTCCCTCAGGACGTATCCTGACAGGAAAAATGTCAGCAGGTCTCCCAGGACGGGGATCAGTCCGATAATCATATCCCAGCCGAAGCGGATAGAAGTACCGGGAATGGTGTATTGAGAATCCATCCAGGTGGCAAAGCTTTCAAGCCGGCTGAGTGCCTGGCGGTATTCGCTTTTCGCGATTTCTGTGTCCCGACTCTGCTTATGTATGCCAGGTGACAGTGCTTTGCTTTCGGCGGTGGGTTGTTCTTTGATGATCTGTCTCCTGACCGGGTCGCTGATTGTCAGTTGAATTTCACCAGATGATTGATGGAAACTGGCGAACTGAACAGCTATTCCCGAAAACATAAGATTAGGACTGTACAATGTCAATTGAACGATGCCCCTGGTGTGGATCAGATCCACTGTATGTTCACTATCACGATCAGGTTTGGGGGCGACCGGTGGCGGATTCCCGGGAATTGTTTGAGAAGCTGTGCCTTGATGGTCAGCAGGCCGGACTTTCATGGATCACCATATTAAAGAAACAAAAAAGTTATGAAGAGGCCTATGCCGGTTTTGACCCTGCTGTGATTGCTTTATGGGGGGAGGGCGAAGTGGAAGCGTTGATGCAGAATTCTGGCATTGTCCGCAACCGCCTTAAAATACAATCGATCATCAAGAATGCCCGAGCTTATCTGGAAATACAGGAAAAGGGCGCGGGGTTTGCTCACTATCTGTGGGATTTTCTTGATGGTAAGCCTCAGATCAATCTTTTTCGGGCGATGGAGGATGTGCCTGCCAATACGGAGCTGTCGGATAAAATGTCGAAAGCGCTGAAAAAGGCGGGGTTCAGTTTTGTGGGGACAACGATCGTCTATGCCTTTATGCAGGCCGTTGGTATGGTGAATGACCACCTGACAGATTGCCCCCAGCATCAGGAATGTTGTGAGGCGGTGTCCCGTTTTTCACTTTGATTAAATGTCATATTGTTATCCAGTCGTATTGAGCTGTTTGGGATGTTCCCATTGCTCGGGATCGTATGCTATCTTGCTTCGCCGTTCGAGCCTGAAAAACTCAGGCGATGATAAGTTACAGGACACTTGGATGTGGGCCAATAGATGATGAAATCCAGACTTTCCACTTTGTTGATTGCCGTCAGTGCTGCGCTGGTAGGGCTTTTGGCCGGATGGTATTTTACCGTCGGCAAACAGGTTGACGCTCAGGCTTTGGCCAAGGTGCATACCTATGTTTATCCAGCCCCCAGAACTTTGCAGCCAGTGACGCTGACCAATCTGGATAATCAGCCGTCATCCCTGGCCGATTACCAGGGCCAATGGGTGTTAGTAAACTTTGGGTATTTGTCTTGTCCGGATATCTGCCCCACTAATCTTGCTGCAATCAATACGGTGATGAAGCGCTGGAAGGAGGAGTTTCCTGCCTACCCGGTCAAAGTGGTTCATGTCACGCTTGATCCTGCCAGGGATACACCAGAAAGACTTAAGGAGTATCTGCAATACTTTGATCCGGACTTTGCGGGTTTAACGGGCTCTGTAGAGAAAATCAGAGCCCTGGCAGTGCAGCTGAACACTGTTTTTGAAATTGAAGAGCCCGATGAAGAGGGTAACTATATTGTCAGTCACAGCGATAATATGGCCCTGGTCAACCCGGCTGGTGAGTTTGTGGCCATTGTCAAAGGACCCCACAAGGCAGAGGCACTATACACGGCAATGGAAGGTGTCATTCCACCTTTGACGTCACTGTATGATCTTACGGCAGAGTACATGCCCTGCCACTAAGCGTATTCCCGTTCCCTGTATTTTTCGTGTCAGTCTACTCTGGCCATCCTGCTGCTCTTAATGGTTTGAGTATTGGTGGCCAGAATTCTGCAGGGACCAGAATGTTTCTGGTGGTATTACTCGCCCTTGAACAAGGAAGAGTGAGCGGGGATCACTTGCCAGCGGTTAGGACTTTCTTTAAGCCGGATTAGGGTGAAGCGTAGGGTTACGCTGGATGCTAGTGAAGATCGGTGAATCCGAGAGCTATTGGTCCAACGCCTTGGAATCTGAAGTCAGCATGGCATCCGCCAATTATTCCTCCAACGCTTCGATGATTACTTCGCTTTCAGTTGCCACTGTCACCCAGTCCGATTTTTCTGATAACGTCACCCGTTCTGACATGACCTGGTTTGATCACTTTTGCGTTAACTCCTCTCAGATTGATCGCTTTGCCTTGCTTGGAGTTAACGAACACCGTGGCATCTTTTCCGTATCTCTCCATAAACTTTTTGCAGCCCAGGTGTGGTTCTGCGGTCACCTGGATAATCGCATCGCCAATGGCCAGTTCGGTGCCGGGTGGAAGGTTGTCAGGGCTTAAGTCTAAGTCGACATACAATTGATCCCCGGCCAGCTTCCAACGATCCCGGGTTTTAGCAATCAGCTCGATGACTCTCGAATTCATCAGGTTGAGCTGAGTGTCCGGATGCGCGGCTCCGTCAGGCGTTTTTCTGTTTCCCCGGGTCTTCCAGTTGTCTCCCACCAGGCCGAGCTTCAGGTCCAGTTCACCTGCTTCCAGGTCCCGGCGTGTGCCGACTTCAGGGCGGCACACGATATGTTCCACTTTCCCATTTTCTTTGGGGGATTGTTTGATAAAGTCCAGCCCGTCTTCCAGTTCCTTTAAAGACAAGTGCATTGGTTGAGGCTCCTGTTTAGCTTCTATGGTTCAGATTCAATAAATCAAGGCAAATGGAGTGGTTTAAAAAGCGAGTAAAACCCAGCAAAGGAACTGTCCGGTTGTCGGCAGTTCCCTAAATTACCGGTGCCCTCAACTGCTGGACCTCAGGGTTAACGTTACCTGGTGCTGTTCGCTCGCCGGAATTTCTACGAAATCACTCGCGGCTCTTGCTGTTTCAACACAGACCATTTCCCGATAACTATCCGGGGTGAATTGGGATAAGCGTTTACTCTTGTCGATCCACGGGTTCCAGATAACGGAAGAGTGGCTTTCCGGAGCCTCCAAAGAGATGGTCCGGTTCCAGCCAGCATCCTTCACCCGGATGAGGGGGGGCGTGTTGTAGTAAATCCGGTCAACTTCTTTATCGAAGGCCACATGGCCGGCCTGCACATGTTTGGCTCCCCGATCCAGAGAGTCGATATAGGGGATACCATCCAGATCGTGGATGCTGATATTTTTAATATCACTCACTGCGAGATAGGTGTGTAGTGCAAAGCTCAGGTTTACCGGCTGTTTGGTCTGATTGTGTGAGGTTAATCGGCATTCCAGACGGTCACTGAAACGATAGCTCATGGTAACTCCGAGACCCTGTAGCCCTGGCTGATCAAGGCCTTTTGCCAGAATCACTTCGGTAAATTCAGCTTTCTCGTTAACGCTGACCAACTCCCAGATGCTGTCCCGGACGTAACCATGGCTGGGTGGCTGATCCTGCTGGAATTGCTGGATGACAGGTTTCTGATTCTGGCTCAGTGGGCCAAACCAGGGCCAGCAGATGGGGATGCCTTGTCTCAGGGCTGCACTGGCGCTTAGTTCCAGGCGGGAGTTTTCCCATAGTATGGGTCGTTGTCCATGACTGGAATAGGTCAACACCTGACCTCCCATAAGCGAGATGGAGCCTATGCAATCATCCCGTTCAATTTCCAGAATTTCAAATGCACCCGCATCGCGGACTTTGACCGTTTTAAGGTCAGATAGATCGATATCGATAGGCATCTTGCTTCTTAATCCCTGGCTAGTATTTTAATTCGAGTCGCTTTGGCTTAATCCCGAAACAGCTTTGACATGGCACGGAAGCGATCACCTTCAGCTTTTTGTTGTAATTCAAACAACAGCATTTCCACACTGGAGGGAATAGCCCCCATGTCTTTCATCTTGTTCAGGCCAAGCTGTCTGTTCTGCTCTGTGCGCGAAGATATGGCGTCATTGACTGTCACGACCTGGTATTCGTTGTTCAGCAGTTCCACGCAGCTTTGGTAAACACAAACGTGGCTTTCTATGCCGGCCAATAAAACAGTTTTCTTCCCTGAGCTTTCCAGTGCGGAAACAAAGGCCGGTTCACCGTAACAGCCGAAGGCGGATTTGGGAATAGGCTGAAGGTGTGGAAGGTGTTCGGCCACTTCGCCTATGGTGGGGCCGAGTTTGTCGGGGACCTGTTCCATCCAGATGATGGGAATATCAAATAGCAGAGTGCCCTGTACCAGTCGGCTCAATTGCTGAAACAGGGTTTCTTTGTCTGTCATCAATTGGGCTAGCTTGCCCTGAATATCCACCAGAACCAGAACGCAGTCTTTTGCGTTGAGTAAATCGTTGCTCATGGTTTGTCCTCGTTTTCATGGTCTGTGTGCCAAGGTTTGTGTCTGGCCTTGGTGTCATTATCTTTATGTTACCCCAGTCGTTACGATACGATGAATATCTTACCTGGTGAGTCGTGAGATTAGATCGGATAAATGGGGGAATTGTCGTATCAGGCTATCTCTGTTTCCCAGTTCAAAGTCTGCAAAGTCGAATCCTGGTGTGACCATGCAGCAGGCCAGGGAGTAACCTTCGATAGGTTGCTCTGTGGGAGTTGCGGCAAACCAAAGGTTTCCGGGTATCACGGTTTGTCCTTTGTGGTGAGCTTCCCGGCCCAGCAGGTCAGTGTGTACAACGCCCTCGGTATCAATATGGTGAACTGAAATGGGATCTCCTTCCATGAAAATCCAGATCTCCTCCTGACGAAGCCTGTGCCATTGGGAAAAGGCTCCCTGAGGGAGTAGGTAGTAAATCATGGTGGCGGAAGGACGCTCCCCGGTCGGCGTGGAAATATTTGTATTCGAGGTGAAAAACCGCCGGTAATATCCCCCTTCAGGGTGTGGTTCAAGACCAAGTTGCTGGATTTTTCTATAAGCAGCTGTCGGTAAACTTTCTGTTGGCTGTTCCGGGGGCTGGGTCATATTTTTCTCATAATCTTTTGTTGATAAATGCGCTTGTTGAGAGATGCAGTAGCGTTTATTGGTAGATGCATTGGGCTTTATCAGTAGATGAAAATGATGAGGTGATTATCATAATATTGCCAGTATTCAGGAAGCTCTGGAAAGTTGTTTGAGCTTCAAATGGGCGTTAAGGAATCAGCAAATTGGTCTTCAGGTTTACACCGTTTCATTCAGTATTGTTGTTGAGTCTGTATTTTGCTCAGGGTTTCCCTGCGGGGCTGGTGGCCCATGTGTTGCCACCGGTTATGCGAGAGAATGGAGTGCCCCTGGAATACATCGGATTTATCAAACTCCTGGCGCTACCCTGGGTATTAAAATTTATCTGGGCGCCATGGGTTGATAAGCGCAATCTATTCGGGTGGGGGCAGCATCGGGGGTGGATCGTGACTATGATTGTCTGGTCTATGTTGATGCTGGGTGGTATGGCGCTTATTTCGCCCGATCATTTGACCCCCCTTATGATCGCTGGTTTCCTTGTTTTGATACTTGGCCTGAATCTGGGGGCATCCACACAGGATATTGCCACAGACGGATTGGCGGTTAAGTTATTACCTCCACCTCTGCGAGGTTGGGGGAATGCTTTACAGGTGGGAGGCTACAAGATCGGGATGATTGTATGCTCCAGCCTGTTATTGATGTCGATAGATCTGGTGGGGTGGTCTGCGAGTATGTTTGGCATGGTGGTCGTCCTGGCCTTTTGCCTGCTGCCGATCCTCTTGTTCGGTGAGTCGAAAACGTTTCCTGACCATCCGCAGACAACAGAGCCCGAGGTCGGTAAACCTCTACTTTTACCGTTTCAGACATATCTGGCGTTTCTCAGGCAGCCGGGAATTTTCTGGTGGATAGCTGTTCTACTGTTATTCAAACTGCCGGACAGTCTGGCCTCGGGGATGATCAAGCCGATGTTGGTGGATATTGGGTTGAGTCTGAGTGAAATCGGTTCTATCACCTTGTTGTCATCTCTGGTCGGCGTTGCTGCAGTGTTTGCCGGTGGAGGTGTTTATGATCGTCTTGGTCCCCGCAATAGTCTAGCCGGTCTGGCTCTGCTGCAGGCTGTCAGTCTGGCCAGTATCAGTCTGATCGCCGCTGGAGGGCTCTCAATGGCGGAGCTGTTGGCCTTGACCATGTTTGAGCAGTTGGTGGACAGTATGAGTACTGTGGCGTTGTTTGCCGTCATGATGCATTACTGTCGAGAGGCTCATGAAGGGGCGGATTACAGCTTTCAGGCCTGTATCCAGGTTATGTTTGCCGGGGTCGCCAGTGTGCTGAGTGGTGTGATTGCTTCCTTTGTCGGTTATGAAATGCTTTACCTGTTGGCTGGGGCTATCAGCCTGTTGATAGCGGCGGTGGTGGTGCTTCATTTTCGTCACAGTCCCCATTCTCAGCAGGAATGGTTGCGGGTTAGGCAGCTCAGGCTGCAGTAATGGGGAGGCTGTTTGATGTCTGCCGCCTGGTGCAGGCCTCAACGCATCAGGCTTTTCACCATCGGTGCGACCCAGGATCTGGGGATCCAGCGTGTGGTTTCGGCCATCATTTTATTCAATATGCCATGAATCACGACGGGGTGTCCTTTTATCAGGGCTTTATAGGCTTCTTTCGCCACCTGCTCGGCTGGCATCAGCTTAATGTATTCCATGGCTTTCAGCTCATCCGCGCCAGCCCGGTCGAAGAACTCTGATTTTGTCGGGCCAGGGCATGAGGCAGTCACTGTTACACCAGAGCCAGAAAGCTCCGCATGCAAGGCTCTGGAGAGTGAGAGAACATAAGCTTTGCTGGCGTTGTATATGGCCATGCTGGGCCCGGGAATAAAGCCTGCCACTGATGCGATATTCAGGATGCGGCCGTTACCTCGATCCGCAAAGTCCTTGCCAAACAGCTGGCATAAAGAGGTCAGGGTGGTGATATTCAGGTGAATTGTTTCTTCACTGACTTCCCTGTCCTGATTGATGAACGCACCATAGTGACCGCGACCAGCATTGTTAACAAGGCAGTCAATCTCCAGATTGCGGAATTTGACTTCCTCATATAATGCGCGAGCAGAGTTTTTACGGCTGAGGTCGAGCGCTATGTACTGGCTGCTGATGTTGAATTCGTTGTTTAATTGTTCGGAGAGTTGCTCCAGTTGCGTCTGGCGGCGGGCCACCAGGACTAAATTCTAGCCTTCGGCGGCAAACTGTCTGGCCAGTGCAAGTCCAATGCCTGACGATGCGCCTGTAATGAGTGCAGTTTTTATCATGAGATGTTTTCCAGGTCTTAATATTATTATTGGTGTAGGTAAGTGTTTACGGTCAGCTTTAGTGTTATCGAAAATGAGTTGTGCTTTGGCTGCTTTTGTTATTTGACCGTGGGTCATTTAACCTGCTAAGTCTGTTGATGTAAATAGTGATGTGAACAGGTAAAACATTGTGGCTGTCGCGCTGATCATCTCTGAAGAGGGGAAGGAATAGACATGCAAGGAAAAAATAGGGAAATAGTGGGTGTTCGTTCCAATTTCGCCATAAAACTCTGTTTCAACGCTACTGAACTTGTTAAGCTGCTTTACCATTGTGATTAGCCCGGACCTCATCAACACTGCATGACTAGTCCCGAATCCAAGAATTTCATCGAAATTAACTTTCCCGTACTGCGTCGCCGAACTGACAGGGTTTTGCGTGGTGCAGGGCAGTTGGCTGTCAGTACGGTCAGGTTGCCTGCCGCCTTTGCGCCTCTGGTGCAGTTGTTATTGAATGATGAGCCCATAAGCCGTGATCAGCTTTCCGATGAACTGGACAGCCTGTTCGAAGCGCTCTATCAACATCCGATCTCAGAACAATCCAGGGCGCTAACCCGGTACTTGCGCAAATACAAACTGATTCCAAACGAAGAAACCACTGAAGGTCTGATTCAGTTTCTGGTCAAGCAGGTGGTTTCCCGCAGTCCAGTGGAAGTGCCTGAGGCGCTGGTTGATGAATTTTGGGATTTCTTTCATGAGCTGATCAGCGCGCCGGAACTTAAAGGGCTGGTCGAGCTTAACCTGGAGATTATTCGCTCGGTACTGAGGACCTATGAGCCTTTGCTGGTTGATCTGGTCAACCGGACCAAACACCTGCGTCGGGTTAATCAGGTGGCGATCAGCGATATGCTGATCAAGGCGAGAGTGCTGCGGAGTGATCTGGTGATACTGCGTCGCCAGATACGGGCTATCCGTTATATCAAGCCCTTCCTGCAGACAGATCCCAAGGACTTCGCTACCCAGGCGCAGATTGTTGCGCAAATGGTCAGAGAGTTTGGCCCCTTGTTTATCAAGATGGCGCAGGTGGCCGCCGCGAATGCCGATTTCCTTCCTGAGGAGATTGCCAGCGAATTACGGGTATTTCAGCAAGATGTCAGTCCCATGACCGCAGAGGAGGTCAATCAGGCGTTTTTGGAATGTTATGGTAAGACGCCACAGGAAATATACTTCCATTTTGATGTTTCAAAGCCCTTAAGGTCAGGCTCTATTGGCTCGGTGTATGTTGCCAAGAAACCGGTTATACGGAATGGCGAAGAAGTCCTGATCCCTCTTGTGGTGAAAGTGGCCAGGCATAACCTGGAAAGAGAGTTTCAGATGGGGGCTCTGGCGCTGGAGCTGATGTTGATTTCCAGCCAATACTGGGCGCCTCATTCCAAGCTGCTGCCGTTTCTTGAGGCGATGTCCAAGCAGGTGAAGGAGTTTGCCAAAGGGTTTGAGCAGGAGTTGAATTTCGAAGGTGAAGCGGCTGTCCAGAATCGTTTTTTCGAACGCTCCCTGGAAGGGGAGTGTTGGGCTGTTCCGCGCCTTTATTCTGCCACAGGACGGGTCATAGAAATGGAGTATCTGGACACTGCTGTGTCTGTTGATCGTCTGGTGAAAGAAATTGCCGGTGCCGAAAAGGGTAAGATCCAGCGCCGAGTGGCTCAGCGCTTCTTGTACACGGTTCTTCAGCACGTCCTGATCTACCAGGAGTTTCATGGTGATCTTCATCCCGGCAACATTATGGTGACGCCTGAAGGCAGGCTTTACCTGATTGATTGGGGGAATACCGTGGCTATGGAAGGGAAGTGGGCGCTGGTGTGGGATTATGTTGTGGGGGCAATTTCGGGGGATATCGATCAGTTGACCGATGCGTTGATCGATATGAGTACACAGCCTGAGTTTAATCGCGAGCGCAGAGGTGTTATCCGTCATGCATTGGCTGACACGCTGGCCAAAAAGCAGGTCGAGCCGCTTGGTCACCGGCCGTGGAAAGTGCTTTTCAGGGAGGGGCGTCCCGGCCTGCATCGAAGGCTGCAGTCGGTCATGCATCTTCTTTCCAATACATACCATCTGGGGATCATCGTGCAGAGTGACTACCTGCATCTCAGTCGTTCTTTGACCGCGATGGCTGGTACCTATCTGAACCTCTACGAGGGGTTGCCCAGAACTCAGATGCTGACAGATCTGGGGTTGGGGGTGGCATTATTTCCCTATCATCTGACCAAAGATCGGATACAAAACCGTCTGAGGCGCTTTCAGGATCGATTGTTGCCGGGGTGAGTCGATCAGAAATTCTGTCTGATTTTTATTTTCGCCTTTGGAATCAGGTCACATTTCAGAAAAATATTCTTCAACTTTCGTCGAATTCGATCTCCGATCCTGTGTGGATGTGGATAAAAAGAAGTTATTGAATTTCAAATAATTTGCCGTACAAAGCTATAATCAACTTTACATAAAGTTACATTGTTGGGTTTGTTGATACAAAATTTAACTCTATACAGGTCACAAACGGCCGGTTAAACTTTAGGAGTGGTTAAATGTTAGTCAGTTTTGCCCCGAAACGATATTAATATAAGGGAGCGATATCGGAGCTGATGGTTTTACACGAATAGGCAGTACCGTGGCAGAACGTAAGTAGTACAGCTGAGTACCGGATGGAACTTCCAAATTTTGATTTATTGCTGGAAATGGCGCAAAAGCGTCCTGATGAACTGGAGGCCCTGCGGGAGCAGATGGTGGAGAATGTCATCTCCTCTGCGCGCAGTGAGTACCAGAATCGCCTTCGAGGGCTGCAGTTCAGGATCGACATGACTCGCGCCAAATCTAAAACCCCCCTTGCTGCCTGTATGCGGATCAGCGAACTCATGCATGAGTCCTTTTCTGAGTTACACTTTTACCTCAACGAGCCTTTGGAGTATCAGGAGCTGCGTCGGGATCGAGAGCAAGTTGGTGATCTGGCCAAGGTTGTCAATCTGAATGACTATAAAACCCGCAGGCAGCAGGATATCTAGGGTGTTTCTCGGAGCTCTCTGGTCTATTATCTGAGTTGTCTGCGCGACATCAACGCACCTCACCCACTTTGACATAATCTCTTTTCATTTCTTTTTCATTCCAATTCGGCCTTTCCATTCATGGTATGCTTTCGCCTCATTTGCTTTGTTCGGGTCGGAGGAAATACGAACTTTGTCGTCAATCAAAAACACACAACCAGCATTTTCCATTGTTGAAGATTATTCTGACTTTCTGGTGATCAATAAGTCGCCGGGAATCGGTTTTCATGATGACGGCGATATTCCGGGGATCTGTACAATCGTCCAGGAGGCCCTCGGGTATCCGGTATTTTCAGTGCACCGATTGGATAAAGATACCTCCGGGCTGCTTATACTGCCGAAGTCTGCTGAGATTGCCAAAGTGCTGACAGAAGAGTTCGCCGGGCGCCGGGTGCAAAAATATTATTTGGCACTAAGCGGCAGTAAGCCAGCTAAAAAGCAGGGCTGGGTCATCGGCGATATGGTGAAGTCTCGGGGAGGGAATTGGAAGTTGATCCGGGAGGCAACGAATCCGGCTGTCTCCTATTTTTTCTGCAAGGGGCTTGTTCCGGGTGTTCGTTGTTTTTTACTTCGCTTGTATAGCGGTAAAACCCATCAGGCCAGAGTGGCGCTTAAAAGTCTCGGAGCCCCAATACTTGGCGATAGACGTTACGGAAAAGCGGTGGCAAGTCTTCCACAGGGCTTGCGAGACTTGGACGAAGGCCATTGTCCGGAGAAAAGCGAAGCTGACAGGATGTATCTGCACGCTTATGCGGTGCGCTTCACCTGTCAGGGGCGTGAATATTCGATTGTCCTGCCGCCGACACAAGGGGCATTGTTTGGTGTCGAGGAAATGCAGCCACTGCTGAAGGCGTGGTCGGCTCCCTGGGAGTTGTCCTGGCCATCCCGTCGATAATTCTGAGGTTATTGGGCTTTGACCTTGGTCTCGCCGCACCGGGCGCATTTGTAAACCGTGACCAGCTTGCCTGATTTTACATCGAATTGTTTGTTGTTCTGAATCACCCATTTATGAAAACCGTTTCGGCATAGGGTTTTGCCTTTGTGTTTGTCTTTCAGGGAGGGTTTTTTGAATGGAACGACGTCGCCCACGATTTGCTACCTTTCCACTTATCAGGAACTCTGCTCATCATACAACAGACTCTTTTGCTGTCGCATGCTTGAAATGTGCTTTTTTGACCCCATCTTCTGGCGTCATAAAGAGGAGAACCCATGGTCCTCTTCAGGCGGCATAGAAATCCGCTATTTGCCGATTCTTGTCAATTCAATTATTAAGGTCAGGAGTTTAATCACCGATGACGACAGCAGCACCTAAAGAAACCCTGGGCTTCCAGACCGAGGTCAAACAGCTATTACACCTGATGATTCATTCGCTATACAGCAACAAGGAGATCTTCCTTCGAGAGCTGGTTTCCAACGCTTCAGACGCCTTGGACAAACTGCGGTTTCAGGGCCTTAGCGATGAGGCGCTGTATGAAGGTGACCAGGACCTGAAAATACGCCTTGAGTTTGATGCGGAAAACAACACGATCACTTTGACCGATAATGGTATCGGTATGACGCGGGATGAAGTGGTTCAGAATCTGGGTACGATTGCCAAATCCGGCACCTCTGAGTTTCTGGCCAGCTTATCTGGAGACCAGAAAAAAGATGCGAAACTGATTGGCCAGTTCGGTGTTGGTTTTTACAGTGGCTTTATTGTGGCTGATCGGGTGGAAGTCTTTACCCGTCGTGCCGGCACTGCGGCATCTGAAGGGGTGCGCTGGGAATCCCAGGGCGAAGGTGAGTTCTCCATTGAAAATGTCGAGAAGGTGGAACGTGGCACCCAGATTGTTCTGCACCTGAAGGAAGAGGAGAAAGAGTTCGCCAATAGCTGGCGTTTGCGCAGTCTGGTGAAAAAATACTCTGACCATATTTCCTTCCCGGTAGAAATGGTGAAGGAAGAAATGCCCGGCGCAGAAGACGAGGGCGAAGAGAAGAAAGAAGACAAGCCAGTCGAATTTGAAACGGTGAACGAGGCAACTGCATTGTGGACGTTGCCGAAGTCTGAGGTAAAAGACGAAGACTACAAGGAATTCTACAAGCATATTTCCCACGACTTTTCTGACCCTGTTTTGTGGGCTCATAACCGGGTGGAAGGTAAGCTGGATTACACCAGTCTGTTGTATGTTCCTGCCAAAGCGCCATATGACCTGTACAACCGTGAAGCCCCTCGGGGTCTGAAGCTTTATATCCAGCGCGTCTTTATCATGGATGATGCTGAGCAGTTCCTGCCGCTATACCTGAGGTTTATTAAAGGTGTTGTCGACAGCAATGATCTGTCCCTGAATGTATCCCGCGAAATTCTGCAGAATGACAAGGCCGTGGAAAGTATGCGCTCTGCGCTGACCAAGCGTGTTCTCGATATGCTGACCAAGCTGGCGAAAGATGATGCAGAAAAATATCAGGCATTCTGGGATGAGTTTGGACGTGTGCTGAAAGAAGGTCCGGCTGAAGATTATGCCAATCGCGAGAAGATTGCCAAACTGTTCCGGTTCTCATCAACCGTTGAGCAGGACGGCAAGCAGAACCAGTCTCTTGATGACTATATTGGCCGTATGAAAGCGAGCCAGGAAAAGATCTACTACATTACTGCGGAATCATACGAAGCTGGACTGCGTAGCCCGCACCTGGAAATTTTCCGCAAGAAAGACATCGAAGTGCTGATTATGCACGATCGTATTGATGAGTGGCTGATGAGTCACCTGAACGAATTCGATGGCAAGCACTTCCAGGATATTGCCAAAGGTGAGCTGGATCTGGGCGATGCCGAGGATAAGGAAGAGAAAGAGAAGCAGGAAAAAGCCAGCAAAGAAGCTGAGCCCCTTATCAACCGGATCAAGGACGTCCTGAAGGACGAAGTTGAAGAGGTGCGTGTGACTCACCGCCTTACTGATTCCCCGGCCTGCCTGGTGGTTGGCGACTATGATATGGGGCTGCAGATGAGGAAGATCATGGAGGCGGCAGGGCAACAGGTCCCGGAAAGTAAGCCAATCTTCGAAATCAATCCGGAGCATCCATTGGTGATCCGTCTGAAAGATGAAGACGATGCGCGCTTTGATGATCTGGCTCACGTGTTGTTTGATCAGGCGAAGCTGGCTGGTGGTAAGAATCTTAAAGATCCTGCCTCTTACGTTACCCGTTTGAATAAACTGCTGCTTGAGCTGTCTAAATAAGCCGAACCACCCAGTAGAGAAAATACCCCGCTCGTCGGGGTATTTTTTTGTCTGTGGCTTGGCTTTGATCCAATAGGCGTGTTCGTTCGCCCGTATTTTATTGAAGCTTGATATTTATCCTTCTGCATTGTCTGGAATCAGAATTTGCAGATCCCCATTGGCCAGTGCAGCATTCATCGACTCCCAAAAAGCCTTGTTCTCATCTTTTGGCAAGTTTTCCACAATGCTGGCGGCCTGGTTCCAGGATTCCAGCGTTAAATAACCTTTGGCTGCCAGTTGTTTGAATACAGTGTTCTCCTGAGAAGAAGAGTTTGGCTGATCTACGGACGGAGCGCCTGGTGCAGGTTTGGTGAGATTGGCGGATATTGTTGGGCTGACCCTTTGGGTGTATTGACGTTCGGTTTGCAATGCTGTCAGCAAGTGATCCAGTTGCTGATAAATGTCGTCAATCTCGTTCTGAAGTTGGTGAATCTGATCATTGTCCTGGACTTCCGCAGGAGTGGTGAGCTGGGTGGTCTCCTGCCGCATCTGCTGGATATCTGGCTGGTTTGATAAAGTGAGCGCCAACGCTGCTGTAACGCAGATGATATTAAGACCAGTCAGTAGCAGATTGTGTCTGGATGAATGTTTGGCTGGCATGGTGAGATCCTCTATGTGTAGGCAGTAAGCGGTCATCGATAGAAAACCGCTCTGCAGGGCTGCACAGGTAGGGAGAGGATGGCCCTGCAGAGCCAAATTTGTCAGTAGGTGATGGTAATAGAGGTGTGGTTGCCGGCGAACGTGGCATCCTCATAGGCAGTAAAGCCGGATGATGTTGCGCTGACACCGCCAACCTCTGTGCCGGTTCCAAAATAGTGGCTGCCCTGAACAGTGAAGTTATAATCACCCCAGGCCCAGATAATGGTCATTTCCATGGAGGATTTGTTGACCGAAGCGGGAATGCCGAAGCTGACTCTCTTTTTGCGGGTGTAGTACCCGACTTTCGTGTTGCCGATATAGACTTCACCACCGTCGAATTGCCAGCGACCTTCGGCGTCATTGACGTTGGTTAGCGTGCTTTTCTTTACCAAGTCATAAGTGACAGTCGCAGCCTGAGTGGGTAGGGCTACTGCGCTGCTTAACAATGCGACAAATCCTGATGCCAGAAGTAATTTTTTTTGAAAGGTTGCCATGACTATTTCTCCTGTCTGATATTGTTTTCTTCCTCCGCTTGCCATAAGCGGATAGGCACAGGATAGGGAAGGTCAGGAGATGGTCCGATGAACTATTACCCAGTCGTTTTGTGAATTATTCACGTTGTTGGGTCACGTTTCCGCTTTAGGGGGTTGGCTCTTTAATCAATATCGAGCGAGACAGATTGTAACGTTGATGGCTCGATTAAACGTGTTGCAGATTAGAGCGGGAGAATAAGATGAAGCAGGATATTGTGCACTTGGCCTTGGTCGTCAAAGACTACGACGAGGCATTACAGTTTTACGTGGAAAAACTGGGTTTTGAGGTGGTGGAGGATATCTACCAGGCTGAGCAGGGTAAGCGTTGGGTGGTTATTTCTCCGCCGGGCTCGACAGGCTGCTGGCAAGGGCTTCCAGTGATACTCAGTTGAATTATGTCGGGAATCAGACTGGAGGTAGAGTGTCCTTCTTTCTGAATACGGATGATTTCTGGCGTGATTACCAACGGATGGTAGAGAAGGGCGTGAACTTTGTTCGCCCTCCGTCAGAACTGGGTTATGGAACGGTGGCGGTGTTTGAGGATCTTTATGGTAATCTGTGGGATCTTCTGGAGCTGGTACCGGATCATCCCATCAGTAAACGCTTGTCCGGAAAAGAGGTCTCGGCCAAGTTGGCTGATGAGTGATGGCTGGTGTATGGGTGCCAGCCATCGAAGAAAACAGAATGCGATAGAGTAGCGGATAGCTGTATGGAAAATTATCTGATCTTTGTGATGATTGCGACGCTGACGGTGTTAAGTCCGGGGCCGGGTGTATTGCTTACCCTGACGAATGCGCTTCGTTATGGCGTTGGCGGCGCTTTTGGCGGGATTCTGGGTATTGCTTTTGGTACCTTCGTGGTGGCAGGTGTCTCGGCAACCAGTCTTGGAATGATTCTGGCGGCGTCGTCCGTGGCCTTCACTGTTATGAAGTTTCTCGGGGCGGCCTATCTGATCTATTTGGGGGTTAAGCTATGGCGTGCGCCAGTGATCGGTATGCAGCAGGCGGATGTGCATCGCGCAGCCAAGCCAGGAAAATTCAGAACCCGCTTTCTGGAGGGGTTGACTCTGCAGCTGACAAATCCCAAAGCCGTATTTTTCTTTATGTCGATATTTCCCCAGTTTATAGATTATTCATCCGGTGAAACTTCAGGCTATTTGTCTGGATATGTCAGTCAATTTGTGTTGCTGGTGCTGACCTATAGTCTCCTTGTTGTGGTGCTTCACTTGCTATATGCCCATCTGGCGAAGTCTGCCAGGGCCTGGTTTTCATCGGATAAAGGGGGGCGAATTGTCAATCGGGTCGGCGGGGCAACCTTCTTGTTTTTCGGAGTCGGGTTGGCATCAGCGACAAAATAGCCTGCAAAGGTGGGTTTGCTGGGATTTATGGGTAAGCAGCGCTAATCTATAAGTATCAGTCAAGTCACTTTAAAGGGAGATTTGCATGCTCGCAGGTAAGCGCCCCAAGAATATTGGTGCCAGGAACGGGAAATTGTCTCCTTGCTCCGGCAAGCCTAATTGCGTATGCAGTCAGGACGAAAGGAAACGTCATCGTATTGATCCCATGCATTTCGAAGGGTCTCCCGAGGGGGCCATGCTAAAGCTTCGGCGTATTGTGTCCAAGCTCCCCGGGATAACGCTCGTGGATGAGCGGGAAAACTATCTGTACTTTGAGTGCGCAACAAAATGGCTGGGATTCGTGGACGATCTTGAATTCCTGTGTCTTCCGGAGAAATCCAGAATTGATGTTCGCTCAGCCTCCAGGCTAGGATATTCCGATTTGGGAATGAATCGTAAACGGGTGGAAGCGATCAGGCGATTGTTCTCGGCCCGATCGTTTCAGGCCGGTTAGTGAGGTTGCTGCGTCAGCAACCCGATTAATTTGTTTTTTGCGACAGTCATTGCGACTGCAGAAGTGCTTTGGCCTTGTTCAGGGCCTTCACTGAGCCTCCGTGATCTCCTGACTTGTGAAGCTCCTCTCCTTTTTGTCTCAGTTCCATCACCTGTGCCTTGGTTTTCGCATCCAGAGTGGTTTGAGTCATGGCCTTGTCAATGTCTTTCATGATCAGGGGGCAGCTGCCAGCAAAGGCAGTAGTACTGAACATGGTGGCGATCAGTAAGCAAGCGGCGGTCACAGTTTTCATTTGAGTCTCCTGTGCATTAATAAGGTGAGCGATTTCTCTCGGTTGTCAGTCATGATGTTCTGGGGTAGTGCTCGCGGTCTGATATTTTGTCCCGCCAGCTTTCATACAAAACCTTTATACGAAAGTTCAGTCAAGGGGGATGAATAAAACAGCTCCCCCCTCTCAACCTTTTTCCTACGCCCTGGCTGGAGAATGCTGGGAGGATGTGAAACCGGTGGTTATCAGTATGGTTTGTAACAAAAAATAATAGGGAAATCACCATGATCAATAATCTGACCCTCTCTCTCGGCAGAGTGTTTGCCTTGCTCTTTGTGTTCCTGGCGTTAAGTGCCTGTAAGGAACGATCTATTCAGGATGAAGTTTTCTACTTTGTCCTGCCCGACCGGTTTCACAACGGCGATCCGGCCAACGATAACGGCGCTATTCCCGGTATCAGGGATGACAACGGCTATGATCCGGAAAGTGAGGCCTATTATCACGGTGGTGATATCGCCGGACTCCAACAGAAACTTCCTTATCTGAAAGAGATGGGGGTGACTGCGATCTGGATGACGCCGGTATTCAAGAACGATGCAGCCATTTCCAATAGTGCCGGATATCACGGATATTGGACATTGGATTACACTCAGGTGGACCCACACCTGGGAAGTAATGCGGAGTTGGCGGCCTTAATTGAAAAGGCTCACAAGATGGGGCTGAAGGTTTTCTTTGATATCGTCGTAAATCATACGGCGGATGTTATCGGATATGAGGAGTGCCATAACCCCGATGGTAGTCTTCAAGATGGTTTGGATAACTGTCCTTATGTGGATGCCTCGCAATCAGCCTATACGCCTTTTGTGCCTGCGGGACGGGAGGCTGAAAAAGTACCGGCCTGGCTGAATGATCCGGCAAGATACAACAACCGCGGAGACAGCACCTTTTCCGGAGAGTCCAGTGTTCTCGGGGATTTTTACGGTCTGGATGATCTAAATACTGCCGACCCTCAGGTAGTGGAGGGGATGATTGAAGTCTTCAAATTCTGGATTTCAGAATTCAAGATTGATGGTTTCAGGCTGGATACGGTCAAGCATGTGGATATGGGTTTCTGGCAGGCGTGGACGCCTGCGATTATGGCTCACGCAGAAGCAGAAGGCGTTCGCAATTTCTTTATCTTTGGGGAGGTGTTTGACGGTAATCCACGGGTGATCAGCCGCTACACGACGGAAGGTGGCATTCCATCTGCCCTTGATTTCGGGTTGTATTATGCTTCACGAGATGTTTTTGCCCATAACAGTGGTCCTTCTCGGCTGGCTGGAATTCTGGCTGAGGACGACTGGTATACTGATGGCGACAGCGATGCCTCTTCTCTGATGAATTTCGTTAGCAATCATGATGTAGGGCGTCTGGGCAGAGAGATTCGGCAGGCGAACCCTGAGGAGTCTGATGCAGAGCATCTGGCCCGGCTAAAGCTGGCCTACGCGCTGAACTACTTTGGTCGCGGAATCCCGGTAGTGTATTACGGTGATGAGCAGGGATTTGTCGGTGATGGGGGCGATACCGGCTCAAGGGAAGATATGATGCCGAGTGAAGTGGCAGCTTATAACGATAATGATCTGATCGGCACTGATGCGACAACCGCTGACGATAACTTTAATCGGCGCCACCCGATGTACCGCTCCTTGCGTGCCTACGCGAAAGTGCTTGATCAATATCCTGCTTTGCGTCAAGGGAGAATGTTTATTCGTCATGTGGACGACAGCAAGGGGCTGTTCGCTTTTTCCCGGGTGCTGGACAGTGACGCCAGAGAAGTCCTGGTAGTCATGAATACTTCCAAAGAAGCACAGACTCTGACTTTGCCTGCCTCGGCTGATCGATACAAATCGGTATATCCAAAGTCTGAAACGCTCCATGCCGATGCCGCTGACGAAATAACGGTGAGTGTTCCGGCCCTCTCTTTCAGAGCCTATCAGGCAAGGCAGAAGATCGATACGCCTGATATCTCCAGTGTGTTTCTACATCTGAGTGACTCGGCAAAGGTCAGTGGTCGTTTTGAAGTACCGGCTGGGGTTGTGTGGGAAGATGATGCACTGTTGCCACAGACTGTGGTGACCTTTGAGGTTAGTGTAAATGGCGGGGAATTTGAAAAGGTCGGTGTCGACAAAACGCCCGATTATCGTCTGATCTATGATGCGGATCAGCACGAGGAGGGCGCTCTGCTGACTTTCCGGGCAAAGGCACGTAATCCCTGGTCCTGGCAGGTAAGCTCTGAAGAAATTACCGTTGAAGTTGGCGTTGAGCCGGGTATTGAAGTGATCTTTAAGAAGCCGAGTGATTGGGGCGAGAGTGTCAATGTTTATTCCTGGAATGCCGATCCCCAGCCGGTGACCGACTGGCCGGGAGTGGCGGCGGAATCGCTCGGAAATGATTGGTTCCGTTTTCAGTTTGAAGATGGCGTACAGTTTGCCAATCTGATCTTCAATGACGGTCAGGGTCATCAGACGGAAGACTTGTTTAGGGATAAAGATGGTTGCTACATCGCTGCCAACTGGGTCGATACCTGCGATCCTGATACTGATGGCGGAAGTGATCCGGGAGCAACGGTTTATTTCCGTAAGCCGGTCAGTTGGGGGGCTCCTAATGTGTATTTCTGGAATGCGGGTGTAGAAGGTCCTGAATGGCCGGGTGTTGCGATGGAGTCATTGGGCGATGACTGGTACAAATACCAGTTTCCCGGCAGCGTACAGGCCGCCAATCTGGTATTCAACGACGGAAACCAGCAGTCCGGAGATCTGTACCGTGAGGGTGACGGCTGCTATGCACTGGCAACAGATAGCTGGACGGATACCTGTGCCATCCCCGGCTTTAAGGTCTATTTTCAAAAACCGGAGGATTGGGGCTCCGCACTGATCTATTACTGGAATACAGATGCACCGGCAGGCAGCGTTTCCTGGCCGGGGGTTGCAATGGAAGATATTGGCAGTCGTTGGTTCAGTTTCCAGTTTCCCGCCGGTGTGACAGCTGCAAATGTGATTTTCAATAACGGTGACGGTGCTCAGTCCGCTGACCTTTATCGTGAGGGGGATGGCTGTTATGACATCACAAGTGATTCATGGGCTGATGACTGTGATCATCCGCAACCGGGCATCCTGGTCAGGTTCAAGAAACCCGAAGGCTGGGGTGACGGCATTAATGTCTATTACTGGAATGCAGAGCCGGCTCCTGCTGTTGAGTGGCCTGGAGTGCCCGTCACCTCTCTGGGGGATGGTTGGTATGAGTATCAGTTTCCATCCGATGTGGGGGCTGCCAATCTGATCTTTAACGATGGGGAGGGCAACCAGACGGCAGACTTATATCGCGAAGCCGATGGCTGTTATGGTGAAAATGGTGATGTATGGTCAGATACCTGTGTGGTCCCGGATAATCGTGTTGTTTCTATTGAGGGCTTTCGTGGTCACTGGCTGAATGCCGATCAATTGGTCTGGCAATACACCGATAATCGTGCTTCCTCATTTAAATTGCTGGCATCTTCCTCAGCCTCGATGGTCGTAGAAGACAATGTCTTGACCGGCGCTGACCTGGTTTTCGAGTTGGTGCCCGGCGAAGCGCTTTCGGAGGTGTCTCAAGCGAAATTCAGACATCTGGCTGACTGGCCGGTGCTGTCTGTTACGGCAATGGACAGCGAAATACGGTCTGCGTTGCAAGGACAGCTGATCCTGGCGTCTTATGATGCCGATGGTCATTTGCTTGAGGCCACTTATGTTCAGACGCCAGGCGTGATCGATGAGCTGTTTGCCTATGAGGGGGAGCTGGGAACGGTTGTTGAAGATGGTCAGTTCAGCGTCCGCTTGTGGGCGCCGACAGCTCAGAGCGTGAAACTGAAACTCTATAATGCTGATAAAGACCTGATCGGTACGATAGCTTCATCCGCTCAGTCCAACGGTGTCTACATTTTCTCGGGCGATAGTAGCTGGCAGGATCAGTATTACCGGTTTGAAGTTCAGGTATATCATCCGCTCAGCGATCAAATTGAAACCTACGAAGTGACCGATCCATATTCCCTGAGTCTCAGTATGGATAGTCAGTACAGTCAGTTCGTGGATATTGCCAATGACCCTTCATTGAAGCCGGCAGGGTGGGACGCTCTGGTAAAACCTCTTCCTGCAGCCCGGGATATCAGCATCTATGAAGGTCATGTCCGCGACTTCAGTGCGCATGATCCCCGAGTTCCCGTGGAATATCGAGGTAAATACAAGGCCTTTTCCTATAATGGCGAAAACGGAATGCCACTATCGGCCGGAATGGCGCACCTCAAGGCGCTGAAAAACGCCGGTTTGACCCATTTCCATGTGTTGCCGGTTAATGATCTTGCCTCGATCAAGGAGAGTCCCGAGGAGCAGGTGAATCTGGATGATCCGTACAGTAGATTGTGCAATATGGTCGCTGTTCCTTCTGTTCAGGAAGGCTGTGATGAATTTGGTGAAACATCTATCCGGGATGTGTTTACGCAGTTGAAAGACGTTGATCCTGTCAATGCGCGTATCCAGGCAATCAACTATGATCTGCGGACGGAAGGGTTTCCTTCTGTGGATGGATTCAACTGGGGTTATGACCCTTACCATTTCAATGTGGCGGAAGGTAGTTATGCTACCAATCCAGAAGGTAAAGCCCGTATTCTGGAATTTCGTGAAATGGTCAAGGCACTGGATGAGATTGGTCTGAACCTGGTTGTGGATGTGGTCTTTAATCACACATACGCCTCGGGACTCTATGACAAGTCGGTGCTGGATAAGGTGGTGCCGGGATATTATCACCGTCGCAATGTAACCAGTGGTGCCGTGGAATCTTCGACCTGTTGTGACAATACCGCGGCTGAACATGAAATGATGGAGCACCTGATGGTGCAGTCTCTACAGACCTGGGCGCAGTACTATAAAGTGGATGCGTTCAGGTTTGACCTGATGGGGCATCACCCCAAAATGGTGATGCAGGATGTGCAGGAATCCCTGGCTCAACTGACATTGACCGAGCATGGGGTGGATGGCGCCAGGATCTATCTCTACGGTGAAGGTTGGGACTTTGGGGAAGTGGCGGGTAGCCAGCGCTTCGACCAGGCGACCCAGCCCAATATGGCTGGTACAGGCGTGGGTACGTTCAATGATCGTCTTCGTGATGCTGTGCGAGGTGGTAATTTCACGGATCGTGGGCGCAGTCAGGGCTTCGCGAATGGTAATGTCACTTATCCTAACGGTGTCGCGGACGGGGCAGGCAGTATTGGTGATCAGGCTGGCCGGATTCGTATCGGGCTTGCCGGAAACCTGCGAAACTATCCTTTTGAAGACAATTCCGGAGCGGTGACTACCGGCCAGAATTATTCCGGCGTCGGATATACGGCAGATCCCCAGGAAAACATTGTTTATATCGATAAGCATGATAATGAAACGCTCTGGGATAATACTCAGGCGAAACTGCCGGATAATCTGGGGATGGATGACCGGGTTCGGGTGCAGGTGCTCAGTCAGGCGTTCGTTAATTTTGCTCAGGGCATTCCCTTCCATCAGATGGGGTCCGATCTGTTGCGTTCTAAATCCATGGGGCGGGACAGTTTTGATGCTGGGGACTGGTTCAATAAAGTCGACTTTACCCTACAGCACAACAACTGGGCGGTAGGATTGCCGTCAGAGGACAAAAACGGGCCGCGCTGGCCGGTGATGTCTCAGATTATGAGCAATCCGAATATCGCACCACAGCCTGAGCACATTGAGCGGTCATCAAAATTGTTCCGGGAGCAACTTGCTATTCGTTATTCTACGCCATTACTGCGATTGGATAATGCTGATGACGTTAATCGTCGAGTCAGTTTCCTGAATTCCGGTGTGAATCAAGTTCCCGGCCTGATAGCGATGGCGATCAGTGATGGTGCTTGTAGTGGAGAGGAACTGGATGATCAGCTGGATGGGGTGTTGGTTCTGTTCAATGCCGATGATGAGATGCTGACATTCGGCTCTGATGTGTTGAGTGGTCAGTCTTTTGAGTTGCATGAAACGCAGCAATCCAGTGTCGGCACTGTTGTGCAGGCGGCGTCTTATGACGCTGGTGGCAATACATTCTCCATTCCGGCGCGCACTGCGGCGGTGTTTGTTGTGAGGCAGGCTGGAGGACAGGGTGAGTTTCCCTGTAACCCGCACTACGGTTCGGTGACCGAGCCAGGGTTTACGGTCTATTTCAATAACACTGAAGGATGGGAAAGCGTCAGTGCCTATTACTGGGATACTACGCCTGCTACACCGTCGATAGAGTGGCCGGGTGTCGCAATGTCTGATCTTGGTGATGGTTGGTATAGCTATACTTTTCCGAATGGCGTGACTGCTGCGAATCTGATCTTTAACAACCAAGGAGGTGGCGCGCAAAGTTCTGACCTTTATCGAGAGGGAGATGGTTGTTATACATCTGTGGAGGGCTGGGCTGACGAGTGTGTCCTGCCAGGTTTGAAGTTCTGGTTCGAGAAGCCGGACGCATGGGGTGAGTCCCCTAACTTTTACTATTGGGGGGCTTCGGTTGAAGGGCCCGGCTGGCCAGGGACTCCGATGGAGAATTTGGGGAATGGCTGGTACTTTTTTCAAATGCCTGAAGGTGTGCGTTCCAGCAATTTGATATTTAATGATGCCGGCCCGTCAGGAACAGGAGCGCAGACACCGGATTTATTCAGAAGCCGGAATGGTTGTTATCTGATTGACGGTGGCTGGAGTGATTCCTGCGATGTTCAGTAGGTGCTGGACTGGCACCTTACGGTGAGCGATGTGTCAATATTCAGATAGTACACTCAACAAAAAAACAGCCCGGTTATTTACTGCAATGCTGTTCACTTAAGAGGAGCAGCATTGCGATCTACTGGATATCGGGTCTTTGATATCTTAACCGTCCGAGGTGTCGTAGGCCTCGGACGCCTCTCCAAAAACAGACTACTAATTCCCGATCTTAACTCTGACAAGCGCCGACCTGTTCCAGATATCGGATTGGAAGCCGCCATCACAATTAACTGAACAGCAATATAATCACACACTGGTTTGAAGCGAATGTCAGACGGGGCTCGATCAAAGCTTACCGCCGCAATCGATGCT
>NZ_AQXX01000120.1 GCF_000376785.1 Hahella ganghwensis DSM 17046 | reverse complement strand
GCCGGCAGGTTTATGGGGACAAATGCCGACGTGGTAGAGCCGAGTTTCTTCGCGTCGCTGATCCAGCGTCGAACCAGATTGGCATTGAGCCCGTTATCCAGAGCGATGGCAGAAACAGAGACCCCCGGCTGTTGGCAGGCAGCAATAATCTTAGCTTTAAATTCTGCGGAATATTGGCGACGTTTTCTGGAGGAGCGAGGTGCGCTTATGACAATCATAACAAGTGTCCACTAAAAAATAAGTGGACACTATCCAGTCAGTTGGTAGCGCGCTCAAGATGGGGTTACCGGACGCTTACCCTGTTTTTCGTTCCTGCTGCCATCACCCTGAATGTGGCAGGACACCTGAGACCTGATACTCTGATAGGAATGAATTGGATGTGTGGGGGCGATCAGGTGACAGCGCCAACTTCCAGTAGCGGTGAAGCGTCCAGGTCAGACGCGTCCATCATGTCCGCCACCTTGGCCAGACTGGCCAGGATCAGATGCTGCTCCCAGTCAGACAGGTTATCAAACCGTTCCACAAAGGTTTCCTGCAATGGTGTCGGGGCTTTTTCGAGAGTCGTATGGCCGTCTGCCGTCATCACAACATACATCTTACGCTTGTCGTCCTGTCCCCGGATTCGCTGTACCAGACCCCGTTTTTCCAGCCGGTCCACGATACTGGTAACAGTGGCCTGACTCAGGCTGATAGCCTGGGCAACGTTACTCATTGTGGTGGTGGTAGAGTGCCCAATAGTACGTAATACAAGCAGTTGAGGGGCGGTCAGGCCGGTTTGTTTGCCTAGTTGCTTGGAGCGAAGATCTGCAGCTCTGATGATTCGACGAATTAGAACAAGAACTTCATCATGTTTGCTCATAGTGGTATTGGGTCCTACTGCGGTTGCCTGTTACAGCTGTCTACGGGTGCCAGAATTATCTTATGTTTGGCAAGAGGGTATGGTCACATAAAAATGACATGAGCATGAGCTTAGATGTCAAAGGGCCGCTCTTTCCAGAAAGCTTATAGTAAGTTTTTTGGAATAAATTTTCTAACATTCAGTAAGTCTTGGAAGTTATTTATTTTACTGCGGCTAGGAGTAATTTGGCGATCCCTGTTTCTGGTCCCTGGAAGTCAGGGATTTGCCGTTTGGAGTCGGTGATATTATTTTGAAATGTGAAGTTTATATTTCAAAATATTTTATCGCATATAAAACAGTTGGTTATGGTTGTACTGAATGGATATTGGTTTGAGATAAAAGTATGCTTGGCGTATTATCGTACAGCTATACATTAAAAAGCGCGGAGTGAATATGTGTGGCATATGCGGAGAAATCCGCTTTGATAATCAACCACCTGACCTTCAATTTATTCAACAAGCCAATTACCTGCAGCAACCCCGGGGTCCCGATGCTGAAGGTGTTTGGGTGCAAAATAATGTCGCCTTCGGCCATCGCCGTCTGAAAATCATGGACCTGTCGGAGGCTTCCCAGCAGCCGTTATATGATCCCTCCCTTGGACTGTCTGTGGTATTTAACGGTGCTATCTACAATCACCCGGAACTCCGTGAAGAGCTTAAACAAATGGGGTACCGCTTCTACTCTGAAGGAGATACAGAAGTGGTTCTCAAGGCTTATCATGCCTGGGGACGTGACTGTGTAAAACACTTTAACGGCATGTTTGCCATCGCCGTGTGGGAGAGGGAATCCGGGAAAACGTTGTTGTTCAGGGATCGGTTGGGCATCAAACCGCTTTATTATCACCGTGATACCCACCGGATGAAGTTTGCTTCATTCCTCCCCGCTCTGGCCAAGGGACTGGAGCATACTCCGGGAATCAGCCCCAGTGCCCTGAACAAGTATCTGAATTTTCACTCTGTTGTGCCTTCGCCCGAAACTCTGTTTGACGGAATTCACAAAGTGCCGCCCGGTACTGTCATTGAAGTGCATGCCGATGGTTCGGTGCAGCAGGAGTCCTATTGGGATCTGACTTTTGAGACCCTGCCGGATGAAGAAAAATTAACTGCCCAGGAGTGGCAGGATCGTCTGCTGCAGGAGCTCTTTGCTGCGGTCAGGCGTCGAAATGTGGCAGCAGTGGATGTTGGGGTCCTCCTCTCCGGTGGCGTTGACAGCAGTCTGCTGGTCGGACTTCTGGCAGAAGTAAATCCGAATGGATTCCAGACTTTTTCAATCGGTTTTGAGGCTGTCGGAGGGGAAGCGGGTGATGAGTTTCAGTACTCGGACATCATTGCAGAGCATTTTGGCACCCGTCATCACAAGATCCGCATTGCGGAAGACCGGATGCTGGAGGCGCTGCCTCATGCCATCAGAGCCATGTCTGAGCCTATGGTCAGTCACGATTGTGTCGCTTTCTATCTCCTGTCCCAGGAAGTCAGTAAACACTGCCGGGTTGTTCAGAGTGGGCAGGGGGCTGACGAAGTCTTTGGCGGCTATCACTGGTATCCGCCGCTCGCCGGCAGCCAGGACCCATTTGCCAGCTACCGTCAGGCGTTTTTTGACCGTAGCCATGATGAGTACCTGGAAACTGTTCAGCCTGCCTGGGCCAGCCATGATTCAGCTGGTGAATTTGTCAGACAACATTTCCTGAGTCCAGGGGCAAAGGACCCTATTGATAAAGCCCTGCGCCTGGATACTCGCGTGATGCTGGTGGATGACCCGGTTAAACGGGTGGATAACATGACTATGGCATCCAGTTTGGAAGCCAGGGTGCCGTTTCTAGATCATCAGTTGGTGGAACTGGCCGCGCGGATTCCCGCGCCAATGAAAGTGCGTGATGAAGGCAAATGGATCCTGAAAGAAGCCTCACGCAAAGTCATTCCCGCAGCGGTGATTGATCGTCCAAAAGGGTATTTCCCCGTACCGGCACTGAAATATTTGCGCGGAAACGTGTTGAACTGGGTGAAAGAGGCTCTGACCACTCAGGCCGCTCGCGACCGTGGACTGTTCAATCAGGAGTATGTTGATCGCCTGCTGTTATCACCGGATATGCATATTACACCGCTTCGCGGCTCGAAACTCTGGCAGCTTGGGCTGTTGGAGTTGTGGCTGCAGCAGCACGATTTTTAGGGGGGAGACGATTGTGGCAGCGCATTCCAGAGGTCACCACCATCATCATGACGAGCGAGTACTACGCAACCAAGTGCCGTCATTTCAGGCGTTACAGGCCGAACATCAGCGTGCAGATACCGGAGACGATGCGCCGGAAAATGTGATCGTACACTGCGGTTGGGGGCGTTTATTGCTGGCTCATACATTTTCTGATCCGGGGCGTCTAGCGAAAAGCCTGACGGAGGAATCCACCGGGGATCGTGATATTGCCATGTATGTATCCAATCCTCATGTGGTCCTGAGTCACGCCCCTCAGGCATTGTTTCTTGATCCGTCAGATACGCTGCGGTTGTGGATGAGCCAGTACAGGCCCCGAACCCAGGCTTTGCCGGGGGTGACTGTTCGCAGGGCAACCAGCAGCCGGGACGTGGACGCCATTAATGCCATCTTCAGTCAACGCAAGATGGTGCCGGTTCCTCCGGAGCATGTGCAGGGGCGCCGTCGCTCCAAAGAGGTGGTCTATCTGGTGGCAGAGGAGCTGACTACCGGCAAGGTGATTGGCACAGTCATGGGCGTCAACCATGTCAGAGTGTTCAATGACCCCCACAAAGGATCCAGCCTGTGGTGTCTGGCGGTGTCACCGGACAGTAAAACACCGGGAGTCGGAGAGGCGCTGGTGCGTTACCTGGCTGAGTACTTTCAGGCTCGCGGTTGCCAATTCATGGATCTGAGTGTTCTGCATAATAATTACGAAGCCAAGGCCCTCTATGAAAAGCTGGGCTTTCAGGCGGTCAAGACCTTTGCCCTGAAGAAGAAAAATGCCATTAATGAAAAGCTGTTTGTGGGGCCGGAAACAGCGCTTAAGCTGAATCCCTACGCGCAGATCATTGTGGACGAAGCCCTACGTCGTGGCATTGAAGTGTCTGTCGATGACCGGGAGAACAATCTGTTTACGCTGGGATTCGGAGGGCGACACATTCGCTGTCATGAGTCCCTGTCGGATCTGACGACGGCTGTGGCCATGACGATCTGCCAGAATAAAATGCTCACCCATCGGGCCTGCAGCCAGGCTGGTCTTAGAACTCCCTGTCATCAGCTCTATTCCACTGCGGAAGAGGCGGAAGCCTTCCTGAAGGAACACGGCTCGGTGGTGGTGAAGCCTTTGGACAGTGAACAGGGGCAGGGGATATCAGTGGATATTCGCCAGATTGAGGATCTGCATACCGCCATTGCCGATGCCAAGCGTGTTTCTGGCAAAGTCTTGCTGGAAACCTTTCATAAGGGGCTGGATCTCAGGGTGGTTGTCATCGGGTTTGAAATGGTGGCTGCCGCTATCCGACGCCCTGCAGAAGTTTTCGGCAACGGCCGGGACGATCTGCGAACCCTGATTGAAAAGCAAAGCCGGAGACGCTCCGCTGCCACAGGAGGGGAGAGCCGAATTCCGTTGGATGCTGAAACCGAGCGTTGTCTGCGTGAGGCCGGGTACGGATGGGAAGATGTTCTACCTGCCGGTAAGCATCTGGTGGTGCGTAAAACTGCCAATCTTCATACTGGTGGCACCTTGGTGGACGTGACCGAAACCCTGCATCCTGAACTCAGGTCGGCGGCAGAGCAGGCAGCCAAGGCTATACAGATTCCTGTGGTGGGAATGGACCTGATGGTTCCTGACCCGGAAAAGCCGGAGTACGTCATTATTGAAGCCAATGAACGTCCGGGTCTGGAGAATCATGCCCCGCAGCCCACGGCTGAGAGATTTATCGACCTGCTGTTTCCATTGAATCGTTCTCCGGCGGGATAAAATGTGTTATGAGTGGTTAAAGGATGACCTTTCCAATGGTCATCCCCAAGTATTAGCCATATTAAGTATTAACCTAGAAGGGGGAATAAGGTGAATCAACCAGAAAACGCTCCCGTCATGGGAGCTGATGTTAACTATAAGCTTGATTCTGATTACCTGAACAAGACACTTCTGGAGTTGCTGGCCATACCTTGTCCCACCGGGTTGACCGACGGCGCGGTAGTGTATGTCTGTGAACGACTGGTGGAATTGGGAATCGATTATGAACTCACCCGTAGAGGAACGGTACGTGGACGGCTGAAAGGTCGCAAAAGTGCTCCCCAACGTGCAGTGGTGACTCATCTGGATACCATTGGTGCCATGGTCCGGGAAATCAAGGATAACGGCCGGTTATGCCTGACTCCTGTCGGGCATTGGTCCAGTCGCTTTGCCGAAGGTGCCAGGGTTACCATCTTTTCAGATGATGGCCGTTGCTTCCGCGGATCGGTTTTGCCTCTCTATGCAGCCGGTCACCGATACAACGAGGAGGTCGATCGTCTGCCGGTGACCTGGGATCATGTGGAAATCCGTGTGGATGAGTTGACTCACTCGAAGGAGGAAACTCTGGAGCTGGGGATGAAAGTGGGAGACTTCGTTGCCTTTGACCCCAACCCCGAGTTCTTGTCGAATGGTTATATCGTTTCCCGTCACCTGGACAATAAAGCAGGAACCGCAGCGCTATTGACAGCGTTGAAGGCGATCAAGGAATACAATCTGCCGGTGTCCATGGACTGTTTCCCTATATTCACACTGACGGAAGAGATCGGTTCCGGAGTTGGCCATGCCATTGAGCCTGAAGTGACAGAGTTTGTTGGCATCGACATCGGACCGGTCGCAGAAGGGCAGAATGCCAAGGAAAATGGTGTCACGATTGCCATGAAGGATTCATCCGGTCCTTTTGATCATCACCTGACCCAGCATCTGATACGTACCTGTCAGCAGTATAATATCAGCCATCAGAGGGACGTTTTCCGCTTCTATTTCAGTGACGCCGTGTCAGCGGTGCAGGCGGGCCATGATATTCGTCATGCCCTGATCACTTTCGGTACGGACGCCACGCATGGTTATGAGCGCACTCATATTGATGCCTTGACCGCTATTGCTGACCTGGTGGTTCGCTATGTGCAGACGGATCCTGTACGTCCACATGATGCAATGAGGAATATTCCCAAAGAGGACTTTCAAGAGCAGATTCCCTGGCAGAAAGAGCTGCAGATGAGCGGTACGTCAGTACCCAATGTCAAAGAGCTGTTCCAGGGGCAACAAGAAGAGGATAACTAGGCTGGCGGCGGTCAGCCTCTGGCAGCCAGTTTCTTCAATACCCGGGATACGGCGATAAATCCAAAAGTGGCGGTAACACCAGTGGCGGCTCCGAATCCCGATGCACAGTCAAGCCGGGTGCTTTCATTGGGAGCCGGTTTGCTCTGGCAGACGGTTCCATCCGGTGATGGATAAACCTGCTGTTCCGTAGAGAATACTGCCTCAATACTGAAGCGCCGCTGTGGGTTGGCAGGAAACCCATAGTCCTGGCGTAGTTTCTTGCGTACCTTGGCCAGTAGTGGGTCGTGATAGGTTCGGCTGAGATCGGTGTATTCGATCTGTGTGGGGTCCGTTTGTCCTCCAGCGCCCCCAACGCAAACTACCTTGATTTTGTTGCGGCGACAGTACGCCAACAGCGCGCATTTGTGGCGGACACTGTCTATGGCATCAATGACAAAGTCGAATTCTTTGCTAAGCAGATCGCCGACAGATTTTTCGGTGACAAATTTATGGACCTGCTGCACCTCGCATTCCGGATTGATTTCCTGGATTCGCTGCGCCATTACTTCGACCTTGCTCTGCCCAACAGTGGATTGCAGTGCGTGTATCTGGCGGTTGGTATTGGAGATGCAGACATCATCCAGATCAATCAGTGTGATACGACCAATCCCGGACCTGGCCAGGGCTTCAGCAGCCCAGGATCCAACTCCCCCGATTCCGATAACGGCGACATGGGACTGACGAAAGGTTTCCAGTGCCGGAATGCCGTAAAGTCTTGCAATACCGCTGAAGCGGCTCAGATATTCGGGTGAAGGATGCTCAGACATGGATAACCGCAATAATTCAGTGGGTGGCTAAAACCGTTGGCGACAAAAAACAGTCGCATTATAGAGAATTGGCAACAGTATCTCGACATTGACTCGCAGAACTTTGCCAACCGTCTCGCGTTGGGCTTTACTTAATATATATCCCACTGGATTCACAGTGGAAATTTAGACAATAAAAACAAGCGAATATTTGTTTTGGCATGTTATGAATCCACTCTTCCTTAGGATACTCACATGACTATACCTGTGTTAATTTGTGATGACTCAGGTGTCGCACGAAAGCAGATGGCCAGGTCCCTTCCTGATGGATGGGACGTTGAGATCAGTTTTGCCAAGCACGGTGAAGAGGCATTGGAATTGATTCGCGAAGGAAAAGGCGACGTTCTTTTCCTGGACCTCAATATGCCGGTAATGGATGGTTATCAGACACTTGATGTTATCAGCAAAGAAGAGCTTCCAACCGTTGTGATTGTTGTGTCGGGTGATATCCAGCCCGATGCCCGAAGTCGCGTCATGGCTTTTGGTGCCTTTGACTTTATCAAAAAGCCGATTGTCTCAGAAGAATTGAGTGCTGTACTGACCCGCGCCGGCATTTATACGCCGGATGATGTTCAGTCCCAAGTTAGCGAAGATGTTCGTGATCAGGCGCTGGCTTCCCAGGGTAAATCCGGTGAACTCGAGGCATATCAGGAAATAACCAACGTGGCGATGGGGCAGGCCGCAGATTTACTGGCTCGCTTGCTGGATGTTTTTGTTCTGCTCCCCATTCCCCAGGTGAATCTACTCGAAATCACAGAGCTGAAAATGGCGCTTCAGTCCACCCAGGATGAAGATACGATTTCCGCTGTCTGTCAGGGATTTATCGGGGCCGGTATTGCCGGGGAGGCGCTTCTTCTGTTTCATGATTCCAGTATGTCAGACATGGCCAATCTGATGCGCTATGAAGGCCGGATGAATGAACTGGTCGAACTGGAGCTGATTATGGATGTGGCCTCGGTATTAATCGGAGCCTGCACCAAAGGGATTGCGGATCAACTCGATATTTCCTTTAGTCAAGGGCATCCCGTGGTTTTGGGGCAACATGTGGATGTCGATGAGCTGCTGAAAAACAATACATGGCGCTGGCGGCAGACGCTGGCAATAGAAATTTGCTACGCCATTGAGAACTACAATATTCAGTGCGAATTACTGTTGTTGTTCACCGAGGACTCTTTGCCGGTTTTGAGAAATAAAGTGGCTTATTTGCTCAAATAAAACCGAGAGATAAACAATCTAACGACGGGAAACCGAGTTAACATTATGGCTCAGGACAGTTTAGACGATATCGCTGAATTCCACTGGCTGATGGACATGCTGCAAACCATCGATGTCGGATTGGTGGTGCTGGACAATGAGTTTCGGATTAATACCTGGAACAGTTTCATGGAGAACCACAGTGGTTTGCCACCGCACACGGTCAGAGGAAAGGTGATCTTCGATCTCTTCGAAGAAATCCCAAAAGAATGGTTCATCCATAAAGCCCAGTCTGTGTTCATGCTGAAAAATCGAAGCTTCACTACCTGGGAGCAGCGCCCGTTCCTGTTCCGTTTCAAAAACTACCGGCCAATCACTGGTACAGAAGAATTCATGTACCAGAACATTACGATATCGCCATTAATATCCACCACCGGGGAAGTTAAAAATATCTGTATTATCATTTATGACGTCACAGACATCGCCAGCAACAGCAAACAATTGGCTAAGGCCAATGCCAAGCTCGAGCAACTCAGCCGGACGGATGGGCTTACTCAACTGAATAACCGTCGTTTCTGGGAGGAGCGTTTGGAGGCAGAGTTTCGACGCTTCAAACGGACAGGCAAAGTTGCCACTCTGATCATGTTCGATATCGATCATTTCAAGAAGGTGAATGACACCTATGGGCATCCTGCCGGCGATGAAGTGATTCGTCAGGTCGCTGACGCATTAAGAGAAACCATGCGTACCACAGATATTGCCGGGAGGTATGGGGGCGAAGAGTTTGGGCTGATTCTGATCGATACGGACTCAATCAGTGGTAAATCCTTTGCTGAAAGACTGCGAACAAGGGTTGAAGAGTTGACGGTGTCACATGAGGACAGCGACATCCGTTTCACCATCAGTCTGGGGATTGCCGAGGTGAATCATTCCCTGGATGACTACCAGCAGTGGTTGGAAAATGCCGATACGGCTTTATATGAATCCAAACAGAACGGGCGAAACAGAACGACCGTTCATCGACAGGACTGATGTTCCCGGTCAGAGATCCCAGTCCGCCACAACAGGCCTCGAGATAGTAAAGGCAAACAGGGCGAGGCAGAGGTAAAGTAATGAAAGTGTATATAGGGTAAAGAGAGAGGTGAATAAACGGTAATAATGGGCCATCTACACGAGATTTATGACATATGTTCGAGAAATTGGACTTGGTTCATATGAAAAGACGTCGAGAGGCTTTGCTTTTAGTGAGGTGTTTCGCTACAGTTTGGCGCTCCTCTAGTTCCATCCCATTACATGCAAAGTACCGTCCTATTAGCATGAAAGTACCGTCCGAATAGCATGAAGCCAAATCACAGGGGTCCCTCCAAAAACCCGACAATGCACCTGGACGCGCAACTGAAAGTTCGGCGTGGCATGTTCAGTTATGAATGGGTCAAAGTGCAGGTGTTAAAATTCAGTGCCTCTGGAATGACAATCCGGACGGATGAAGATTTGTCCGCGGGAAGTCGGGCGACCTTTTCCATTTTGCTGGCGATGGATTTTGGTGATATCCGGATAGACAAGATCGAAGCGAAGGTCAATGGTCGGGAAAAAGTATGCAGCTGCTTTGATTACCCATTGGACTTTGTTCTGGGATCAAGTGCTGTACGTCGTGAGGCAATTGAAACCAGTCTGCGAAAAATTGAATCGCTGCTGTCCAGCTATGACTCCCTGCTGAATAAGATCCGTACGGGCCCTCTGTCTGGCACACCCTGAAAATATCCGCGGTTTGGCGGGCTCTTCCTTCGATGATACCTTTACTGTTGCAGAGCATAAGCCCGATAGACAAAGCATGTTGACGGTCTGCGGCATTACCCTCTATTTTCGACCAAATGGATTATCCGGGTTTGGCTTTTCTATACTGAAAGTTCACTGCCCCCCGATATCATCATGCGCTAACATAGCCAATTGCCATTTATTCAGGAGTCCTCAGTGAGCAAGCCGACACTTGGTGAGAGCAAGTCCCCCGGCGGCAGGAAACAGCAAACCCAAGCCCCCGCATCCCGTACCAAGCGATTTCTCAAGTTAGCAGGCATGACCGCCTCTGTAGCGGGTAACTATGCCGCGGACCGGGTCCGGCGGCGTTTTTCTGAGCCTGACAACCATGAAGAACGGCAGCGTCAGGCCTATAACAAGATGGCAAACCAGATTGCTGATACCCTGGGTGAATTAAAGGGAGCGGTGATGAAAGTGGGGCAAATTGCCTCCCAGACCCAGGATTTTCTACCCAAAGAGTTTTCCGAGGCCCTGCAACGACTGCAGAAAGAAGCGCCACCCATGGCGTACTCAGTCATTGAAAAGCAGATAATCAATGAACTTGGAGCGGCTCCGGAGGAGCTGTTTGAGCATTTCGATTCTGAACCCTATGCAGCGGCATCCATTGGTCAGGTTCACCGGGCACGGACCCGCGAGGGCAAAGAGGTGATTGTCAAAATACAGTATCCCGGTGTAGACAAGTCCGTCAATTCTGACCTTAAGCAACTCAAACTGACGCTGAAACTGGGGGGACTGCTGAAGCTTCCCAAGGAAAGTGTTGACCAGCTCTTCAATGAAATCCGTGAGCGTTTGAATGAAGAACTGGATTATGAAAACGAAGCCCGGAACATCAAAGCCTTTGTTAAATTCCATAAGAAGGACAAAGGGCTGATCATACCGAAGGTGGTTGAATCCCTGTCTTCCCGTCGGGTTCTGACCATGGAGTGTGTGGAAGGGGATCATATCAGTGAGGTCACTACTGAAAAGTATCCTCAGGAAACCATTAACCTGATTGGTCAGCGATTGTTCAGAACCATGGCGGACCAACTCTTCAAATTTCAGGCGATACATGGTGATCCCCACGCGGGTAACTTTGCCTTCCGACCAGATGGCACCGTTATTATGTATGACTTTGGCTGTGTCAAAAAGCTCAAAACAGAGATTGTGGATGCCTACAAAAAGGCTTTGGTAGCGGCACTGAATGAAGATTATGGCGCCCTGGATCACTATCTGATTGATTTAGGTGTGCGGATTGAAGACAAACCTTCAGTGGATGAAGACTACTATGCCATGTGGCGGGATATTTTTATCGTGCCATTTGCTGACAGGGACCTGCATTACGATTTTGCAGAAGCCAATCTCCATAAGCAGGTGGCTTCCAAAGCCTCTACCATCTTCAAATATATGGAGTCATTCCGGCCACCGGTGGAAAGTATATTTATAGACCGAATGATCGCCGGACATTACTGGATGATGAAGCGACTGGGAGTCCAGGCGGCATTTCGGCGCGAACTGGAATGTTACCTGGAGCTTGACGCCTGATAGCCCCCCGGCAGTTCAAACTTATTACAGCTTGACAGCCGGCGCAATCTGGCGGGTTTGAGTCGGCTCTTTGTCTTTTGAAAAGTGTTCAATATCTATCAGTTTAGGAGGAGAGGTAACCAGTAACCCCGATGTGGCCTACGGCTATAGCGTATTATCCATTGCATTAACTGGCTTCAATACCGAGAATACCGCCGGCATTAATCGGAGATGTAAAATGATCTATTTACACTGGATTCTTTTAGGGCTGGCGATCCTGGCTCTGATGGGCGTGGTTTTTGAAGAAGTTACTCACATCAACAAAGCCAAGGTTACTCTCTTTTTCGGCACTCTATCCTGGTTGATACTTTTTATTTACGAGACCATGCATGGTCAGTATGAAGCCGTGCAGCACGGGCTGGAATCCAACATCAGTGAAATTGCCAGTCTCTGGCTGTTCCTGGTGGCAGCGATGACCTTTGTTGCCTATCTCAACAAGAAGGGGTTGATCGAGAACGTTATTTATCTGTTTCTGCCGCAACAGATATCGGAGAAGAAGCTCCTGTTTCTGACGGCGATTTTCTGTTTTATTTTCTCGTCTCTGGCCGACAACATTACCGCGACACTGGTGTCCGTTGCTCTGGTGTTGTCATTGAATCTTCCTACAGCCAAGACTCTGCGTTTCTCGGCCCTGGTGGTGTTTGCCGTCAACAGTGGCGGTGTGGCCTTGATTACCGGTGACGTGACGACGTTGATGATTTTCCTGGACAATCGGGTCGGTATTGTTGATCTGATGATGCTGAGTCTGCCGGCTTTGATATCCGTGCTGGCGGTTGCATGTGTGCTGTCATTTGGTTTGAAAGGGGATGTGAAAATTCAACGTCACCCCACAACGGTGCGCCGTGTGGATATGGCCATCTCCGCTCTGTTTCTGTTGACGATTTTTTCTACGATTGCATTAAACGCCATTTTCAAGGTTCCGCCAGTTCTGACCTTTATGTTCGGCCTCTCCATCATGTTCCTGATTGCCCGATTCTTTAATGATGATAACGATCTGGACCCCATCCTTGAGTATGTCAGAATCATCGAGTTTGAAACCCTGTTGTTCTTCCTTGGCATTCTGCTGATTGTCGGAGTATTGAAGGAAGTGGGAGTACTGAATTCTCTGGTGGAAATCTACAGCATGAGTTCACCTTTGCTGGCTAACTACCTGATGGGATTACTGTCAGCGTTGGTTGATAACGTACCTCTGACGGCTGCTGTGCTGAAGTCCGGTATTGAGATGACCAAGGCCGACTGGCTGGCTCTGACATACTCGGTCGGTGTTGGTGGTTCTCTGCTGGTTATCGGATCTGCGGCCGGTATTGTGGCGATGTCCAAAGTGAAAGAGTTGACTTTTGCCGGATATGCTCGCTTTAGTGCTGTGCTGTTGTTTGCCTTTACCCTGGGATATATTAACGTTTACTTCCTGGGACGTTGGTTGGCCTAAGCTAACTTGCCCGGAGACCTAAATGGTTTCCGGGCATCGCCTGCTGACGCGACAGACCTTGTTACAGACTATTTGTGAAGCGCTCCTGCATGTTAACTGAGAAAGTTCAGGCATTCCCCTCCGAAGCTCCCTCAGATCACCAGATCCTGGTGATCCTGGCTAAAGTCAGTGATATTGATGAACCTGAAGAGTCTTTATATTTTGATTGGCTAACCCGGGCCGAAATTCAGAGAGTCAGGTCTTTCAGGGATCTCACTGCATCACGTTGTAGTCTGTTGGGGCGGGCAATGGTTAAAGCGGTTGCTGCCCAATGGCTGAAAACCTCTCCACAGGACGTCTGTATTACCTATCTGGAAAGTGGCAAACCGGTATTGCAGGAGGCGACTTCAAATCAGTGGCATTTCAGTGTGACCCACCATCAGGATTGCGTAGCGGTGGCATTTGCCAACGCCCCTCTGGGAATTGACCTGGAAACACCTCAAAAACAGGACAGAATCAAGCTGGCAAGGCGGTATTTTCTGCCGGAGGAAAGTCATCATCTGGCCTCACTGGAGGGGAGTGAACGGAGTGAATATTTTACCTGGTTATGGACTTTGAAAGAGGCTGAAGTCAAACGTTGCGGTAGTGCATTGGCTCATGTGATGGGAAAAGCAGGGTTCAAGATCGCACCTCCCCGAATCTATGCGACAGATGCCTCCCAGGCAATCTCTTATTATCTCTACAGATCTTCTGACCAAGCGCTTCTGAGTCTCGCTTGTTCCACCTTGTCAGTTTCTGTCCCGGAGTGTTTCCTGGGGCGCCCCTATACTGGATATCAACGAACCTCGCTTGATCTGGTGGCGAAAACCTGAGGCCTGTTAAGACTACACATTACTCTATTACCCTTCGCAATATATTCAGTGTAAACTTTCCCTGCTTTCATCATAAAAGACGGGCATCATCAAAAACGAGGTTTGGAGAGTGGGATACTGATACCGCTTTCCCGGAAGCCAGGATAAAAACAGCGAAGAATTCGAGGTCAACATGTCAGATTACACAACTCTCAATGTCACTCAGCATAAGGCTGTGGCAACCGTCGAACTAAGCCGGCCGGAGAAAGCCAACGCCCTGAACATGGCAATGTGGGATGAACTGAAGGCAGCAATGGAATGGGCGGACCAGGAAGATACCGTCAGAGTGGTGATCCTGCGTGGTGCCGGTAAACATTTTTGCTCCGGTATTGATCTGATGGATTTTTCTTCCGTCATGACCGCTAAGGAAAAATGTGAGGGACGTAAAAGAGAATCCCTGCGCCGCATGATACTCAAACTGCAAAGTAGCCTGACTGCCATTGAAGATTGTCGTAAACCGGTGATTGCGGCGATTCATGGCGGTTGCATTGGTGGTGGTGTGGATATGGTGTCCTGCTGTGATATGCGTTATATCAGTGAAGATGCCTACTTCCAGATCAAGGAGATTGATATCGGCATGACAGCAGATGTCGGTACTCTGCAACGCCTGCCACATATCATTCAGGATGGCCTGATGCGGGAGCTGGCTTACACGGGGCGCAAAGTGAAAGCGGATGAAGCGATCAGGGTAGGGCTGGCCAACCATTCCTACGCCAATCAGGACGAGCTCTATGCCAGTGTGGAGGAAATCGCTCATATTATTGCCGCCAAATCCCCGCTGGCGATTCGTGGAACCAAAGAAATGATCAAATACACTCGTGATCACTCCGTGGCTGACAGTCTCAACTACGTGGCGACATGGAACGCGGCAATGCTGATCAGTGAAGATATTCAGGAAGCGATGATGGCCCAGATGCAAAAGCGTGAGCCTACATTCAAGGACTGATTAACGTTTAAGGAGCAATAAAGGTCTTTTGCATCCTTCGCGTTCTGCCCTCCAGATTCAAACCGGCCATTTCGTTCAGCAGGATGAAATGGCCGGTTTGATCTAAACTCAGAGACAAACACTGATCCTGGAGGGACGAAGCCTATGTGGCGCCTGATAGTTTCCCTGTTATTGGGAGCTCTGATGACTGCGGTCTTGTCTGCGCAAGCTGCAGACCCCATGAATATCAGGCATCTCAAACCCCAATCCGAGGAAGACATACGTAACTCCTACTTTATTTCCCTGCTGGGCGCGGCCATGGAGGTCACGAAGGGGGAGTTTGGTCCTTATACCCTGACAGAAAGTCAGGAGTTCGTGTACCAGAGCCGTGTATTCTGGTTGCTTGAGAATAACCGTGGATTTGATGTTGCCTGGTCCATGACTTCACAGGAGCGGGAAGACAAGGTCCGTCCGATTCGCATACCACTGATGAAAGGGCTTCTCGGCGTCAGGCTATTCATCATTCGTGAAGACCGGCGTGAACGATTCAGCCAGATTCATTCGCTGGAAGATCTGAAGGACTACACTGCTCTGCAGGGGCATGATTGGCCTGATACCAAGATACTCAGTGCCAACCGGTTGCCGGTACGAACCATTCCCCAATACAGTGAAATGTTCAAACAGATCAGTCTGGGGAAGTATGACTATTTTCCCCGTGGGGTGTTGGAAATCTATGGAGAACTGGAAACGACTCCCTATGATAATCTCATTGCTGAGCCTCATCTGGTGCTGACCTATCCCGCACCGATTTACTTTTTTGTCAGTAAGCAAAATGAAAGACTGGCTGAGCGGTTGGAAAAGGGATTGAGAATGCTGATCGCCAATGGAGAGTTTGATCGCCTGTTTCTAGAGCACCCCGTTCATCGTAAAGCATTGAAAGAGATGCAACTGGATAAGCGTCAGGTGCTGAGAATACGCAATCCGGATCTTTCAGAAGAAACGCCCCTGGATGAGCCAGAACTCTGGTGGGACGAGTCCTTGTTTATTCTTTAGACCGGATAGGGTGAGGAGCCATCTTATACCTGGATTAAGTGGTCAGTACCGAGAAATCGGGCTCGAGACCACATCCGCCTAAAATGACTTCACAAAGAAATCGGGTAATCTGGTCGATATCCTCCTGCTCAAATTCAAGTTGATTGGTAATCGTCAGAATCTGAGTGTTGAAGTCAGCGTAATGCTGGGTGGAAGACCAGATCAAAAAGATCAGATGGGTGGAATCCACCGGCTTCATTTTGCCCTGACTGATCCAGCTATCGATAATTTTCACCTTTTCACGCATCCACTGCCGGGTCCGTTTGCGCAGGTGGTCATGCAGATGGGGAGCCCCCTGGATAATTTCCGTGGCATAGATCTTGGAAGCGTCAGGGTGGCTCATGGAGAGTTCCACTTTGGTCCTGATGTAGCGGGTCAGAACCTTGGCCGGGTCGTCATGCTCTGACATTTCCGACAGCGTGGAATTCCATAACTCTGTGATGTTTTCCAGCATACGGCTGTAAAGCATCGCTTTACTCTTGAAGTAGTAGTGAATATTCGCCTTTGGAAGTTCAGCGCGATCCGCGATGGCCTGCATGCTGGTGCCTTTGTACCCGTGACGTACGAATTCCAGCTCTGCAGCGCGCAGAATTTTGCGTTCATTGTGGGCCCGGATGCTGTCTTTCGAGTTATCGGCGCTTTTTTCAGCAGCTGCGTCTTTCCGGCGTCTGGATTGACCGGTCACTGGACCTGCATTCACTCCCATGGCGTTTCCCTCTACAACTGTGGCCGATAGGGTTGGCCAAGCGCCAGTGGTGTATTTAACTTGGAGCGCATGGCGTCACTGGCGATGACCATCAGCACCACAATGGTGGCTGCATAAGGCAGCATGGCCAGCAGGTTGGGGGAAATGTCGAAACCAAGTCCCTGCAGGATCAGGTGCATGATACTGGCCAGACCAAACAGGTAAGCGCCCAGCATTACCCGTTCTGCTTTCCAACTGGCAAACACCACCAGAGCCAGTGCAATCCAGCCGCGTCCGGCAGACATACCTTCAGTCCATAATGGGGTATAGGAAAGGGAGAGGTATCCTCCGGCCAGGCCAGTCATCAAGCCGCCGAATATCACAGCCGCATAACGAACTTTCATGACGGGCATGCCGATTGCGTTGGCGCTCTCTGGATTTTCGCCGACGGCGCGGATGATCAGTCCGACTCTCGTTTTGCGGAAAGTCCAGTAAACCAGGGCAAACAGAATCCAGGACAGGTAAACCAATGGATCGTGGGAGAACAGTACTTTGCCGATGATGGGAATATCGCTCAGCAAGGGAATTTCCCAGGGGCCGATGCCATCAATCCCCATACCCACATAATCGGTGCCGAGAAATGCCGACAAACCGATACCGAAAATGGTCAGTGCCAGCCCTGTCGCGACCTGGTTGGCCACCAGCGTCACCGCCAGCAGTGCGAACACCCCCGACATAAGCATGCCGGCCACCATAGACGCGCCCAGTCCAACCCAGGTATTTCCTGAGATTACGGCAAACATGAAACCGACGACCGCGCCCATCAGCAGCATGCCTTCCTGACCCAGGTTCAGGACTCCGGATTTTTCACAAACCATCTCACCCAGTGCGATCAGAACCAGCGGGGTACCGGTACGTAAGGTGGCGAACAAAATATTGGTAATCAGATCTACATCCACAGGTACTCTCCTCAGGAACCGGCAGCGGCGACTTTCGCAGCGCTGGACTTCAACTTGATGCGATAACCGATGAACAGATCGCAGGCCAACAGATAAAACAACAGCATGCCCTGGAACAGGCCGGTAATGGACTTGGGCATGGCCAGCTCCATCTGCACCATTTCCCCGCCCAGGAAGGTCAGGCCGAGTATCATGCTGCCCAATAGAATGCCGACCGGATGCATGCGCCCGAGAAAAACCACGATAATGGCGCTGTAGCCATAACCCGGAGAAATGTAGGGCGTCAGTTGTCCTATCTGACCGCTGACTTCGGAAACCCCCGCAAAACCTGCAAGTGCGCCACAGATCAGCAGGGTCAGCCAGACCAGCCGTTTGGCGCGAAAGCCGGCAAACTGGGCTGCTTTGGCATCTTCACCCAGTACACTGATCTGGAAACCTATCATCGTGCGGGACAGTAATGTCCAGATGGCGACCATGAGGATCATGGCAAACGCCAGACTGACACTGACGCGATAATCCTCAAACAGTGGCGGCAGCATGGCAAAGTCCGAAAACAGGGCAGACTCGGGAAAATTGAACCCTTCAGGGTCTTTCAAAGGCCCGTGTACTGAGTAGAGCAGCCAGTTGAGTGCGATATAGTTCAGCATGATGGTCGTCAGGACTTCATTGCAGTTGAACCGGGTCTTCAACAGAGCGGCCAATGCAGCCCAGCCCAGGCCGCAAAGCGCACCGAACAGGATAACGGCGGGGAGTACCCAGGCCGACTCAATATTGCCCATCTGCAGTGCCAGATAACCGCCTCCCAATCCGCCAATAATGAACTGGCCTTCCGCGCCGATATTCCAGACTTTGGCCCGAAAGCACAGTGTCAGTCCCAGGGCGCACAGCATCAGTGGGGCGACCTTAACACCCAGTTCAGACCAGCCGTAAAGATCGGTCAGTGGGCTGATAAAGAATGTATAGAGGGAGTGCGTGGGGGATTGACCCAGAAAAGCAAACAGTAACGCTCCGCTAATCAGTGTCAGAATAATTGCCATCACTGGCGACATATACGCCATCAGGCGAGAGTCAGACGGCCGTTTTTCCAGTCTAAGCATAGGTGGCCTCCTGGGAATCCACAGGTGAGCCCGGCGGATGGAATTCACCAGTCATCCATTGTCCCAGTAACTCAATCGACACCTGATCCGTTGGCTGAATCGGCGACAGACGACCATCGCAAATGGCGCCTATGCGGTCACATATCTTGTACAACTCTTCTATGTCCTCTGATAACACCAATATGGCACCACCTTGATCGCGTAAACGAATCAGGGCTTCGTGGATCACCAGTGCGGCACCGACATCCACTCCCCAGGTCGGGTGCGAACACACCAGCAGGTTAGGGTGCTGTAGAATTTCACGTCCGATAATGAATTTCTGCAGATTTCCGCCGGAAAGGCTCTTGGCCTGGGCCTCTGTGCCGTCTGACTTAACGTTGAATTCGGAAATGATTCTGGCGGCCAGATCCTTCACTTTGTGGTAGTGAATCCATCCAAATTGAGACAGACCATTCAGGAAACCCGTCAAAAGCGTATTCTGGGCCAGGGAGTGGTTGGGAACAGCGCCACGCCCGAGCCGCTCTTCCGGCACGACACCAATACCCAATTTACGTCTTTGATCCGGATGAAGTTTGCCAATCGGGTTTCCATTGAGCACAACCGATTCATTTTTACATTGCTCTTCACCACTGATAAGGCGTAACAGTTCTTCCTGTCCATTGCCCGCCACACCGGCAATTCCGAGGATTTCCCCGGATCTGACCGTGAAGGATATATCACGGATGGGCGTGGAAAACGGGTCTTCCGATTTGAAGCTCAGGTGGTTGATCTCAAGACTGGGCGTGCTGCCTTCCACTTTTGTAAATTGCTTATCAAATGGCGTGTCATCGCCGACCATCAGGCGGGCAATTTCCTCAGTCGTGGTCTGTTGCGGGTCGCAATCACCGGAGACTTTTCCTCCTCGGAGAATGGTGGCGTTGTGACATAGTGCGCGGACTTCATCCAGTTTATGCGAGATGAAGAGAATACTGCATCCCTCTGATGACAGCTGCTGTAGCGTCTCAAACAGCTTCGACACCTCTTGGGGAGTGAGAACCGATGTTGGTTCATCAAGAATCAGCAGCTTCAGGTCCTGCAACAGGCAGCGAACAATTTCCACCCGCTGTTGCTCGCCGATGGACAGGGTATGAACATAACGGTCAGGATCCAGTTTCATACCGTAGCGTTGGGATACGTCGACAATTTTGCGCTTCAGTTCATCCAGAGTGCCGGTTTTCTCTTTGGGCAGGCTTAAAGCAATGTTTTCAGCAACGGTCAGGGTCTCGAACAGAGAAAAATGCTGGAACACCATGCCGATACCCAACTGGCGGGCATGAGAGGGGCCTGTAATCTCTACCTGGTGGCCTTCCCAGATCATTTCTCCTTCGTCTGCTTTGACCACACCATAAATAATTTTCATCAGGGTGCTCTTTCCGGCACCGTTTTCGCCCAATAAGGCGTGGATTTCTCCCTCTCCCACACAGAGTCTTATTGATTGGTTGGCGACACATCCGGGGTAACGCTTGGTAATCCCCAGTAGTTCCAGCCTGTTTTTCATTTTAAATAACCTGACCAGTTAGACAAGAAAAGCTCGAAGCAATGAGCGAGCCAATTATCGCGTATGTGGAATGGAATTTCATGGGGGAAGGTGTACCTCGCTGATTTTCTTGTTTTTATTGCTTAAGTACGGGCATAAATTGACAATTTTTGATCAACTTTCAGCACTGATATGTCTGCGCCAAACCTGGGCAAGTCGCCTGCCCAAAGAGTTACTTTGGTGCATGTTGATCAAATGGTCAGAAAATATTTGCCTGCTGCTAAAAGACTATGCGTTAATCGGATTCAATAAAAGAGATTTATTATTCTATTTAAAACATAGAGATAATCTTTGTATAACCAAACATTCTTATGTGCTATCTAACGATTTGGTTGAAAACTTGTCTCAATGGTCAGAAAATTGCTGAAACAATGGTGAAGAGCATTGGTGAAGAGCGTTGATAAAGAGCATCGGTGAAGAATACTGCCGGGAAGCACCGCCGGAGAACATAGAGTCCTGAATATAAGGGACGCAGTGAAGACTATACTTACTCATGAAGCCTACATGATAGGGGACAGAGTAAATTACAAATCTATCCGCTACAAAGGATAGACATTGTAAAGAGTGTTCGCTTCCAAGAAACAGAAACAAGCATAAAAAGCCGTTTTCGGCCTTGGGCCGGAATGAATATTATCGTCATTGATCGAAAGGGTTGCCCGTGATCTCATTTTGTTTGAATGGTGTATGGAAACAAGAGTATGACGTGGACCCGTCGACACTCCTACGTTACCTGCGATCAGTGCAGGGATTGACCGGAACAAAAGAAGGATGTGCTTCTGGTGACTGTGGTGCCTGTACGGTTCTGATCGGCAACAGGAACGATGAGACAAGCAACGATTGGCAGTTTGAGAGCGCCAATAGCTGTATCACCCTGGTCTCACAACTTAACGGCAAAGCGCTACTCACTGTTGAGGCGCTGGCCAATCGGGGCCAGTTGCATCCTGCTCAGCAGGCCATGGTGGATTGTCATGGTTCCCAGTGTGGTTTTTGCACTCCCGGCTTTGTGATGTCTCTGGCCGGCCTGTACCGTCAAGCCAACGCGGCGGATTCTATAGAAGTAAATCGACAGGATATTGTTGAAGCTCTGGCCGGGAACCTCTGCCGTTGTACAGGCTATCGACCAATTATTGAGGCCGGACAAAAAATGTTGTCTATGCCTGAACCTCAGTCCGGCGTTCAACAACAAGAGTTTCAGCAGCCTGGCTCGCAACAACTAGGCTCGCAACAAAAAAGCTCGCAACATCCTGACCCTCAAGAGGTCGCAATCTGGTGCCCCCCTCCAGTTCCTGACGCGGCAGCCAAACATAATGCCGGCGGCTCTCTGGCGCAAGGGAACAGATCTGCCAATGCCCCGGTTACGGAAAAAGAACTGCAGTTACTGCTGGCAGATGATCCCAATGCCCGACTGGTGGCGGGTGCTACGGATATCGCGTTGGAGGTGACCCAACAATTCAGGGATATCGACAATACGATCTATCTGGGGGATATAGATACCCTGCAGGCCATTACGGAAAATGATCAGGACTTTGTGATTGGTTCAGCGGTCAGTTACAGCCGACTGGAGTCATTGTTTGATCAATACTTTCCGGAGTTTGGCGGTATGCTCAGGAGGCTGGGCTCTCGCCAGATCCGGAACCAGGGGACGCTCGGGGGAAATATTGGTAATGCCTCTCCGATCGGGGACACGCCACCTGTCCTGATCGCTCTGGGGGCTGACATTCAACTGATGAATCACCATGGGCAGGAACGGTGGATGCCTTTGGAGAAATTCTTCCTGTCTTATAAGAAAACCGCTCTGCAACCAGGAGAATACATCCGCAGTATTCGTGTTCCGAAACTGGGTGAAGAAGAGGCTCTCAAGGTTTATAAGATTTCCAAACGGCTGGAAGACGATATCTCCGCTGTTTTGCTGGCTGTTTGGTGTAAACAATCACAGCAATCCATTGCGGATATTCGTGTGGCATTCGGCGGCATGGCGGCTGTTCCTATGAGGGCGGCTTCTGTTGAAGCGGCATTGCAGGGCAAAACGATCAGTCCTCAGGTGTTTGAACAGGCCGGCCAGCAGTTACAGAAGGATTTCCAGCCTCTGACGGACGTTCGTGCCTCCAGTGGCTATCGGTTACAGGTGGCGGCCAATCTGTTGCAAAAGTGTGCCTGGGAGCTGATGTCTCCTGACCAGGTGACCCGTATAGAAGATATACACGGGGATTTCTCCGGGGAGGGCCAGAAACATGCGTAAACTGGTGGATACGCCTGAGCTGCGTCGGAATCGTCAGGTGAAAGGCAAAGTCGGTCAACAATCTGAACATGAAAGTGCTCTCAAGCATGTCACTGGCAAGGCTCAGTATGTGGATGATATCCCTGAAATACAGGGAACCCTGCATACTGCGGTAGGTGGCAGTGCATACCCCCACGCCCGCATCCTTTCCATGGATCTTTCCCGAGTGTGGTCGGCACCTGGCGTAAAGGATGTTATTACGGCGCAGGATGTTCCTGGACATGTAGATATCGGACCGGTATTTCCCGGTGATCCGGTATTGGTTGAAAGCGAGTGTGAATATATTGGCCAACCGATATTTGCTGTGGCAGCCACCTCTTATGAAGCTGCCAAACAAGCGGTGAAGCTGGCGGATATTGAGTATGAAGAATTACCCGCAGTGCTGGATGTCAGTGCTGGGCTGAAAGAAGCTTTTTACGTCAGGCCACCTCATTCCCAGGTGAGTGGTGATGCGATTGTCGCCATTGATGCTGCACCAAATCGTATCAGCGGTCGACAATATGTGAAAGGGCAGGAACACTTCTACCTAGAAGGGCAGGCGAGTATGGTCGTTCCTACTGAAGACGGGGGAATGATGGTGTATACGTCTTCCCAACACCCCACAGAAGTGCAGAAACTGGTCGCCGAAGTTATGGGGTTACCGTTTAACCAGGTGCAGGTGGAGGTTCGGCGCATGGGGGGCGGATTCGGCGGGAAGGAAACTCAGGCAGCACCGGTTGCCTGTATTGCCGCACTGCTGGCCCATCGAACCGGGAAGCCGGTGAAATATCGTATGTCCCGTCAGGATGACATGGTGATGACCGGGAAACGCCATGATTTCCTTAATACCTACGAAGTCGGATTTGACGAACGTGGCCGTATTCAGGGCACCAAAATGACAGTCACCGGTAAATGCGGCAACTCCCCGGACCTGTCTGATGCGATCGTGGACCGGGCAATGTTCCATGCCGGGAATGCCTATTTTCTGGGCGAGGCGGAGGTGACCGGCTATCGGTGTAAAACCCATACTGTCTCCAACACGGCCTTCCGTGGATTTGGTGGGCCCCAGGGAATGATGCTCGGTGAGCAGATGATCGAAGATATTGCTTATCATCTGGGCCTGGATCCTCTGGAAGTTCGGAAACAGAACCTGTTCGGAAAGGACGAGCGCAACACCACCCATTACGGGCAGTTGGTCGAAGACTTTATGTTGGGGGATATGATCAGCCAACTGGAGTCAGAATCTGACTATCAGGCCCGCCGTCAGGCTATTCGAATATTCAATCAAACCAGTCCTTATCTGAAAAAAGGTCTGGCCCTCACTCCGGTCATGTTTGGTATCTCGTTTACGGTCCAGCATCTGAATCAGGCTGGGGCACTTCTTCACATATATACGGACGGCAGTATTCACCTGAACCATGGTGGAACTGAGATGGGGCAGGGATTGTTTACCAAAGTGGCGCAGGTGGTGGCAGAAGAGTTTCAGGTTGACCTGGACAGGATTGCCGTATCTGCCACTCGCACGGATAAAGTCCCCAACACCTCTCCAACGGCAGCCTCTTCTGGCTCAGACCTCAACGGCATGGCAGCGCGTGATGCCTGTGTGACGATTAAATCGCGACTCACTGAATTTGCTTCTGAGCATTATGGTGTATCAGCAAACCAGATTCGGTTCGAGAATAACCATGTGGTGATCACAGGTGCGCCGCAAGCAGAAGAAGACAACGAACAATGGGTGTCTTTCGCAGATTTCGTCCAGCTGGCCTATATGAACCGCATATCGCTGTCGTCAACCGGCTACTATAAGACCCCGAAGATTCACTATGACCGGGAAACCGGGAAGGGTCGGCCATTCTTTTACTTTGCCAACGGTGCTGCAGTGTCGGAAGTCATCGTCGATACCCTGACCGGTGAGTATAAAGTCTTGCGGGTCGATATCCTGCATGATGTGGGTAGCTCACTGAATCCGGCGATAGATATTGGCCAGATCGAAGGCGGTTTCGTTCAGGGGATGGGGTGGCTGACTACGGAAGAACTTCTCTGGGATGATACCGGTAAACTGATCTCCAACAGCCCGGCCAATTACAAAATTCCCACCGCAGGCGATATACCCGAAGACTTTCGCGTCAAGCTGGTGAATCAACATCCCAATGCGGAAGCGACGATCTATCGTTCCAAAGCGGTGGGCGAGCCTCCCTTTATGCTGGCTATTTCTGTCTGGTCAGCCATACGCAATGCGGTTGCCAGTCTCGCGGACTATCGTTATGCGCCACCTTTAGACCCTCCGGCAACACCTGAAAGAGTGTTATCAGCCGTCAGTGCAACCCGGCAGTACCTGGCCCAGGTCAAAGGCGCGCTGGAGGAAGGCGTGAAATGAGTGAGCTTAACTGGAGTGATGCCATACAGGTCTGCCAGAAAAAAGGCGATGCCTATGTGATCGCGACAGTTCTTGGCTGCAGCGGTTCAACACCCCGTGACCCTGCCAGCAAGATGGTGATCACCGAGGATCAGACTTTTGACACCATAGGCGGTGGTCAGCTTGAGTTTGCTGTCACACAAAAAGCCCGTGAACTGCTTGTGCAGGGAGATGCGCAACAACTGGTGCAGCATTTCCCCCTTGCAGCAGGTCTGGCCCAGTGCTGTGGGGGCAGTACGACCATTTTATTGGAAGCGATGGCTGCTTGCCCTTTCAGAGTTGCGGTTTTTGGTGCAGGGCATGTGGCTAAGGCGCTGATGACCATTTTGCGTGGGTTACCCTGCAAAGTGTTATGGGTAGATTCTCGTGCTGGCCTCTTTCCACCAGAGTCTCTGGCAAACAAAGAAAACATCACCACACTGGTGACAGATCAACCGGTAGAGGTGGTGACAGACCTGGCGCCGGGCAGTGATATTCTGATTCTCACCCATAATCATCAGTTGGACTTCGAACTTTGCCAGGCGGCTCTGAATCATGGAAGTCTCCGACATATCGGCATGATTGGGTCCAAAACCAAGGCCGAAAGATTCCGTAAGCGCCTGGCCCAGAGAGCGTTTACTCAGGAACAGATTGATCAAGTGAAAAGCCCGGTGGGGTTGTCGGAAGTCCCCGGTAAGTTACCGATGGAAGTTGCAGTCTCCATTGCAGGCCAGTTGATTGCGATAGAGCACCAGAACAGAGAAAGGCCTGTCCGCCGGGGGCTGGGTTGGAAAGAATTGAAATCCAACCTGACAGATGACTCGAACCCTCACAAGGGCGGCTACACCATTTCGTTACAAGACCAGCAGTACAGTGATGAATAACTCTTTTTGAAAAAGCGGTTTTTTGAAGAATCGCTTGTAGCTTTAAACCGCTCTGTTGTCCAAATACAGAGTCACTTTAACCAGGGATTAGCACAGTAACCTTATGGCAAACAAAGTCGAATACAACCGTTTCTCCTCTCGTTACACGGATCTGGCCAGCCGCCGTTTGGGCGGGCAGGCGTTAAGCTGCAGTGATGATTTTTTTGCAGAGATGGAAAACCTGCTGAATCCTGATCCAGCGGTATTTATCGAGGATAAATACACTCACCGCGGCAAGTGGATGGACGGTTGGGAATCGCGCCGTCGCCGCGATTCCGGCTATGACTGGTGCATCATAAAACTTGGGGCTCCCGGAGTTATCAAAGGGCTGGATGTGGATACCAGTCACTTTCTTGGTAACGCGCCGAAATCCGTGTCAGTGGAGGCCTGTTCTCTGCAGGGAGATCCTGATGAAAGCACCCAATGGGTGGAAATATTAGCCAGAACAGAAGTGGAGCCGGGCAGTCACAATCTGCTGGACGTAAACAGTGACAAAACCTGGACACATATTCGTCTCAACATCTTTCCTGACGGTGGTGTTGCACGGCTGAAAGTCTATGGCGAAGTAACGCCGGATTGGGACTGGTATCTGCCCGGGGAACCTATTGATCTGGCCGCGATCGTCAACGGCGGTCGTCCTTTGTTATGTTCCGACATGTTCTTCAGCCCAATGGAAAACCTGTTGATGCCAGGGCGTGGCAAGGACATGGGAGATGGCTGGGAAACCAAGCGCCGACGTGGAGGGCGTGATTGTGACTGGTTGGTGCTGAAGCTGGGGGATCTCGGTAAAGTGGCTAAAGTCGAAGTGGATACGGCTCACTTTAAAGGCAATTTTCCCGCCTCTTTCACACTAGAAGCGGTCAAGCTGGAAGCTGGAGCGGAAGTGACGGAAAGCAATGTGGATGAACTCAACTGGTTACCTCTGATTGAACAGACGCCATTGCATGCTGATCGCCAGCACCGGTTTATGAAAGAAGTGAAGAACCAGGATCAAACGATCAGCCATATTCGTTTGAAAATTTTCCCGGATGGTGGTGTCAGTCGTTTGAAGGTGTGGTGTCTGCGTGGTCAAGCGTGAACCCCAGCGGAAACAGATGGAGCCTGTGTGGAAAAAGGAGCCAGCGTGGATATAGCAGCAATTAAGAAACTGGAGGCGTTTAACCAGACGGAGGAATTAGAGGCGATCGCGCAGATGGAATCCTGTTGCACCGCAATGAGCTGGTGTCGCGGTATGGTGGAGGGAAGGCCCTATGCTTCCATTGACGAACTGGTTAAAGCAGCCGATGAAATCTGGGCGACGATGCAGGAAGCAGACATTCTTGAGGCGTTTTCGGGTCATCCAAAAATTGGTGATGTAAACAGCCTACGGGCCAAATACGCCCATACTGCTGGTCTGGCGGGTGCAGAGCAGGGGGCCGTAAAGCAGGCTCCGGAAGACGTGTTGCAGGCTCTGAAAAGTGCGAATGACCAGTATGAAGCCCAGAATGGATTTATTTTTATTGTCTGTGCAACAGGTAAAAGCGCGGAAGAAATGCTGGAGATTCTGCGAGCGCGACTGATCAATGATCGGGACACCGAGTTGAAGATAGGTGCCGGTGAGCAGAGCAAGATCACCGAAATCCGTCTCAGGAAACTTTTTGAACAGCCATCGGGAGAGCAATAATGGCAAGCCCAATTACCACACATATATTGGACACTCAGGCAGGTCGCCCGGCCGCAGGTGTTCCCGTCAAATTGTTTCGCAAAGAGCAGGGGGAATGGAGTTCCATTGCCGAGGGCGTGACCAATGATGATGGCCGGATCACTGATTGGTTGGAAGGACAGACTCGCATCGCGGGGACTTACCGCATCTGGTTTGATACAGATGCCTATTACGCCGGTAAGAATGAGCGTTGCTTTTATCCGGAAGTTCAGATTGATTTCCGCATTGAACATCCGGATCAGCATTATCATGTGCCGCTACTTTTAGCGGCCCACGGATTTTCCACCTACCGTGGCAGCTAAGTCATGAGCACTCTGAATTTGACCCTGAGGCCTGAACCTCTGACCCGTGAGGCTTTTGCTCAATTCGGTCAGGTGATTGAAATCTCTGATCAAGAGCCTTTGGTGATCAATCAAGGTAATACACTACGTTATGATTCACTGGCCCCGGTAGAGCTGTCTGGCCCCGAGGACTATGGGGTGATGAATCTCTTTCGTGCCCAGCCCAGAACCTTGCCAATGACCATCGAAATGATGGAACGGCACCCTCTGGGTAGCCAGGCGTTTATTCCGGTATCCGGCGAGCCTTATCTGGTGCTGGTCGGGCTTCCCAAAAAAGGGGAGGCCGAAAATACTCCAGATCCGGCCTCGCTAACTTTGTTTCTGGCTGGAGCGGACCAAGGCGTTAACTACGCTCGCAACACCTGGCATCACCCGGTATTGGGGCTGAACAAAGTCTGTGACTTTCTGGTCGTGGATCGTAAAGGACCGGGGAACAATTGCGTGGAACATTATTTTGATCCATCCCTATCAATCATCATCAACATGGATGAGGCAATCGCATCATGAGTTTAAATGTGCTGAGAGGCGAAATACTCAGCTTTACGGACGATCCTGATCAATCAACGGACCAGGGATACGTGCATTACGACGACGGTATTCTGATTATCGAGGACGGGCTGATCAAAGCCATCGGGCCAGCCAGTGAGCTGTTGTCCGCCATTCCCGCAGATGCCGTGGTTCTGGAGTATCAAAACAAACTCATCATGCCGGGCTTTATTGATACGCACATTCATTATCCTCAGGTAGATGTCCTGGCGTCTTATGGCGAACAGTTACTGGAGTGGCTGAATAACTACACCTTTCCCACGGAGAAGCAATTTTCAGATCCGCAAACGGCTCGGGAAACGGCCGATTTCTTTCTGGATGAACTGATCAAAGCGGGCACGACGACGGCGTTGGTTTTTGGTACCGTGCATCCGCAATCGGTGCAGGCCTTTTTCGAGGCTTCAGAATCCCGCAATACCCGGATGATTTGCGGTAAAGTGATGATGGATCGCCATGCGCCGGATTATCTTTGTGACACAGCCGACCAGAGTTATGAAGACAGCAAGGCCCTGATCGAACAATGGCATGGCCGTGGCCGTCAGCTATATGCGGTCACGCCGAGATTTGCCATCACCTCAAGCGATGAGCAGCTGCAGAAAGCCGGGCAGTTATTGCAGGAGTACCCTGGGATTTTCATGCAGACTCACTTGTCCGAGAACACGGATGAGGTGGACTTTGTTCAGCAGCTGTTTCCTGGCGCTGAGGACTATCTGGATGTCTATGACCAGAATGGCCTTCTGTCTTCCCGCAGTGTGTTTGCCCATGGTATTCATCTTTGCGAACGTGAGCATGCGCGGCTGAGAGACACTCAGTCGAGTATTTCGTTTTGCCCCACATCCAACCTGTTTCTGGGCAGTGGCTTGCTTGACCTGGCCGCGCTGGAAAAGGCGAAAGTGAGCTACAGCATGGGAACTGACGTTGGCGGTGGCACCAGTTTTTCCATGCTGCAGACACTGAATGAGGCTTATAAGGTTGCCCAGTTGCGCCAGCATAAACTGTCGCCCCTGAAGGCGTTTTATCTTGCCACACTGGGAGGCGCCAAGGCATTGAAGTTGGATCATCTGATCGGAACTTTACAGCCAGATCGAGAGGCGGATTTCATCGTCCTGGATTATGCCGCAACGCCACTGATCAAGCGCCGTATCTCCAAATGTCAGACACTGGAAGACCGGTTATTTGCCATGATGATTCTTGGCGATGACCGCAGCATTGCGGAAACCTGGGTGGCCGGCCAGTGCCTGTATCAAAGCAGTCTGAATGATTAAGGGGATCTGATGGAAGCCTATCTTACCGACTGGTTCTCGTTATTCTTTCGCTGGTTCCATGTGATCACGGGGATTGCCTGGATTGGTGCCAGTTTCTACTTTGTCTGGCTGGATAACAGCCTGGAAGAACCGCCCCAATGGAAGAAAGACAAAGGAATCAAAGGAGATCTCTGGGCCATACATGGCGGCGGTTTCTATGAAGTCGCCAAGTATCAGTTGGGGCCGGAGAAAATGCCGCAGCATTTGCATTGGTTCAAATGGGAAGCTTATACCACCTGGTTAACAGGCTTTATCCTATTGTGGATTGTGTATTATCTGGGGGCGGATCGATATCTGATAGACGCCACCAAGCTGGCGTTATCTGTACCGGAGGCCATTGCGGCGGGTCTGGGCTTTTTACTTGCCGGCTTTGTTATCTATGAAGGCCTGTTACGAACACCGTTACGAAATAATGGTATCGCTTTTGGCGTTGTACTGTTTCTGGTGTTGGCTGTAGCTAGTTATGTGGCGCATATGCTGTTCTCCGCCAGAGGCGCTTATATTCACGTTGGAGCCGTGATGGGCACCATCATGGCCGGGAACGTGCTGTTTGGCATTATGCCGGCTCAGAGGGGGTTGGTCAGTGCCGTCGAGAAAGGTGAGAGCCCTGACCCAGCATTGGGAGAGTTTGCCAAGCTGAGGTCGACCCATAATAATTACCTGACTTTACCCGTGCTGTTTATCATGATCAGCAACCACTACCCGATGGTGTATGCCCATGAATACGGCTGGGCATTGTTGATTGCCATTGGCGGTATAGCGGCATTTGCCAGGCATTTCTTCAATCTCCGTCATAAAGGCGTCAGTAAACCGATTATTCTGGTCATCAGTGCAGCATTACTGGCTGCCGTCGCCGCAGCCATTGCGCCTACCAGCAGCCGTGAGGCAATGCCATCTGATGAAGGTTTTACCGATGCCAAAGCACTGGCTGTGCTTCAGTCTCGTTGCGCGACCTGTCATGCGGCAACACCCACGGATGACATGTTCCCTGCCGCACCGGCCGGCCTTTTCCTGGAAACCTTGGAGCAGGTAGAGAGTGCAGGTTTTGCCCGTATCAAAGGCGTGATCGAAACAAACTACATGCCGCTGGCAAATCGCTCTGGAATGACGGATGAAGAAAGAGCGGCGATTGTTGGGTGGCTTTCGGAGAAGGGCAATGGGCAGTAAGTGATGGAAGTAGGTAGATAAACCTTTATGGAAATCATCTTTCTAGGTACATCCTCAGGCACTCCCACCAAACGCCGTAATGTGTCCGGTGCGGCGATTCGCAAAGCCAACGCCAAAGCCTGGTATCTGGTGGATTGTGGCGAAGGCACACAACACCGGCTTCTGGAAACCAACCTGACTTTAAAGAATCTACAGGCCATTTGTATTACCCATATTCATGGGGATCATTGCTATGGACTGCCCGGATTGCTGGCCAGTATGGCCATGCAGGGGCGGACAGAGCCTGTCAGCCTGATCGGTCCAAAGCAAGTGCATGATTTTATCGAAGGCGTGATTAAATCCACCGAGCTGTGGCTGAACTTCGAAATCAGGTTTCTGGACGTCGAAGAACAGCTATCTGAAGGACTTCAGGGAGTGGATTTGAATATTGATGCCGTCAGACTGTCACATCGGGTTCCGTCCTTTGCCTACGTCTTTACAGAGCAGGCATCCGCCAGGAAACTTGATGTCGACAAACTGAAATCGGCAGGAATCCCCTCTGGTCCTATTTGGGGCAAAATTCAGAGTGAAAGCCGCGTTTTGCTGCAGGATGGCAGGGAAATCGAATCTGATGATTTTCTGTTGCCACCGGATAGAGCCAGGCGAATTATTATTGCGGGAGATAACGATACGCCTGAGCTTTTGGTACCGGTGATAACCGATGTGGATGTTCTGGTACACGAGGCCACTTATACTCAGGACCAGTTGGAACGAATCGGTCCTGGGCCTCAGCACAGTTCGGCCAAACGCGTAGCGGAGTTTGCCGAGTCTCATCAATTGCCCAATCTTGTATTGACTCATTTCAGTCCCAGATACGACGCAGGAAGCACGTCAGGACAATCTCTGTCCGATATAGAGAATGAGGCGAATGCAGTCTATTCCGGTCACCTGTTTCTGGCTAATGATTTGGAATGCTATAACCTGAAAAAGAATGGTGTTCTCTCTAAAAAGGAGTAATATCTAAGGCACCTGTGAAAACGTTGGCGAAGCTGCAATGGCTACGCGGGAAGTTTTTGCAGGTTCCCTAACGAATACTATGTAAGGCAATCATGCCACAGGGATATTAACGACACGGGCAGTAATCAGGGTTGGTTAGCCACAATGGCAATGGATGTATACGACAAGCTGAGAAGAAAGGGATATTTGTTGGCCGGAGATCTCGATGACCTGGGTCAACGGGCAAGTGTTTATTACCACATGTATAAAGATTCCGGTGGAAGAAATGTCTTTCCACTGATCGCCGCCCATGGCGCGTTATGGGCGAGTGGTTTTGTCAGAAAAGGGATGCTGGTGGGGAAAATACTGGCTTCCCGGCATTGGATCAAAAAGTCGCAGTATCAATCCAACATTGCGGCACTGGAAGAACTGGTCAACAGCATATTGGATATCAACCGAAAGGTATGTGCTGAGGCTTACGCACTTTATTTTTATACCAAAATATACAGAGAAGCACCGAAGGATCATTCTGATATTCAGTTCAGTTCCTCGTTGATCGATGCTCTGGTTGCCTGTCATCAATCAAATTCTTCGTCGACCCCTTTCAGTCAGAACCAGCGATGGAATCTCTACCACGAGTTCTTTGTCTGGGAGCAGGAGAACATTGTTGGTTCTCTGGTGGAATCGGCTTATAACTCTTTCGATTGTCCGGTGGTCAGATTTCTGGCTCTGCGTCCCCGAGTTGACTTCGCCTATTTTGGTTGTGGCAATAGCTTGAAGTTCAGAGATTTCAGTTCCCAAAGTGAACGCATTGAGAAAGGCATGAAAGCCTACATGCGGGCTGAAGAAGTTGGTTTGAAGTGGGTGGCTGAATCTTTGAAGCGCTATGGCGTACTTCCAAAGGCATTTTTTCAGGACTCGGGTTCTTACTACGGTGACCTTGAAAGATACTGTGAAACGCAGCTAAACGTCGTAATCTGATCAGGTTTGCCGGTCAAATTCAAGGTTATGGCTAAATGATTCAAGAATAGGGAAATGTCATGTTTACGGGGATTGTTCAGACTGTTGCCAGAATTACAGACGTCACTGACCAAAATGGCATTCGCACTTTTGTTATCGCTTTCCCGGACGGTTTTTGTGAAGGCCTGGAAATTGGTGGCAGTGTGGCCATTGATGGCGTCTGTCTCACCGTGACAGATATTCTGTCAGAGACGCTGGTCAAGTTTGACGTCATGCTTCAAAGCCTGCTCATCACCACGTTAAGCGAGTATGAAGCGGACGCCTATGTGAATGCTGAGCGAGCTGCAAAGGATGGTGCTGAAATTGGTGGTCATCCATTGTCCGGCCATGTGGACTTTAAAACGCACATCCTGTCCATAGATCAGATTGAGGACAACTACTGTCTGAAGCTGGCACTGGAAGGGGACTGGAAGCGGTACATTTTTCCAAAGGGATATATCGCGTTGAACGGTGCCAGCCTGACTATCGCTAATGTAGATAAGACGGAAGGCTGGTTTGAGGTCTGGCTGATCCCTGAAACGCGCAGAATGACCGTATTTGAAAGCAAAGGTACTGGTGACCATATTAATGTGGAAATTGAGCGTGGCACTCAGGTGATGGTGGATACTGTCAGGGACACTTTGAACGAGAACCTGGGCGCACTTTTACCTGTGTTTGAGCGACTGCTGTCTGACCAAGGCGTAGATCTCCATGCATTGGGGGTAAAACGTGGGATGTTGACGACACCATACGCCCCGCCCATAAACAATCGGGCGATAACCCCACCATCATCTGGACCAAACAACAAATCATAGATGCCTAACGCAATGCCGGTAATCCTGCTTTGCTGATGTTTACGCGGCATGAGGATCAGCATGCGGAACTGGGGTGACGTTTTGTTTGCCGTTGTCTTAGGGAGTAAATGAATGCGGAGTGCTGCGATAACAAGGTGAGTCAATGCAATGCTTAACCCCACCCAACCAGCTTCGCAATAACAATCGCGGTACCAAATAATGTGACCAGTCCAGCTATTGATACGACGCCCACTGTGAAGTTTGATGCCTGATCGTGGTCGTTGATCGATACTTTCGGATATTGATTAAAGCTCAAGGCACGGCAAACAGGCCAGCCGACATACCAGGTGATCACCTCTAAACAAAGTTCCCAGATAAGCCAGATTAATGTACGTACTACTACGCCAACTAAGCGCAGTAGCCCCTTTAACAGGCCTTCAGCTAAATCTTCCAATGATGAATTTCTCCAGACAAAAATCACAGCGGGTATTAGGTTAACGAAAACCCAGCCCGCAAAAAGGGATACTATGTTACAGCATCTCCAAGCAGACTACGACTTGCAGCGCCTGTCATTAAGATATCCTCAATACCATATTCTCTCAGTGCGACTTTCCCGTTATGTTTAGCAATAAGGGCGAATAAAAATGTCAATTAAAGGCAAATGTTTATGTGGCAAAGTTCGCTATGAAATCACTGGGCGCCTTTATAATGTCAGCCACTGCCATTGTTCCATGTACCGGCGGCACCATGGCGCTGCCTTTACGAGCATGCTGGTTGTCTGTGTAGCCCCCCATCATAAGCAATCTGTATCTTGTATTTACGTCAGGCATTTTGATGAATGCATGAAGGCCCTGGAATTTAAATCCTGATCATATTTCTGTGACGCCTGGAGAACCCTGAACTACACTGAAATCTGGCTACCCATGTCTGTTGTTGGCGGTGGATCTAAAGACTCTGACAAGGAGGATTCAATCATGGCAATAACAACTCTTCACCAATTAAATCAGGCGTTGTTTGATAATCGTGGCGTTTGCTACTGGGTTTGCGAGTATATGACTCGGGAGGTTAACCAAAACGCGAAAGGGGCCTGGGCAGGATGGAACAATAAAAACTACCAGACGTTGAAGACTGCCGCCCAGCAATACCGGCAGTATGTCAGCTGTTTCAATTGGGCCAAAAATCAACGCAACAATGATCAGGAACCCGTAGCGAATTATAACTTTGGGGCTGGTGGCCCTCTGACTGCGAATCACCATTTCAGGATTGCCGTTTATACCGGTCCTTCTCCAATGCCCTCAAGCGGTCAAAATCACGAGGTGATGTGTGTTACCGGTGGCGGGACCTCAGTACTCTTATTCGACCCCAACTTTGGGTTTTATGAACTGGATGCCACAGGAATAGGCGCTGCCAACAACCGAGAGGCCCTGGAGCATTACTTGACCAATGGATATGGAAACGATTGCCAGCAAACCGCGAGAGAATATGTTTACCGGGATATGGGAGCAATAGGCTAGCACCTATCTGGCATTTGCAATTGTGGCCTGCTTTTGCAATGGCCATAGTTTGTAATCAATACCGGCTCAATGTCAGAGACGGTATTGTCCTACCAATAGAGAGGAATAAATCCTCTAGTCATTGAGCTGTCATGTGACAGCCATCTGTCTATTCCTATTCTTATATAAGTAGAAAATTATCTAGAAATTCAAGTCTAAATGACATAATGTCGCGACCGCCTGGCAGTCTGTCATGGAATTAATAGTTTGATGTAAATCTCATAAGGTTAAAAAATGATAAAGCTTATTTCTGTGCTGGCCGTTGTGCTGGTATTAACAGGATGTGTCTCTTCTAAAAGCTATGTTGATCCGGCGTTTGGGAGGGCTACCTACGAGGATATCAAGCCGGTTGAAGAAAAGTATAACACCAAAATAAACGTTGAATTTCAAAGAAACGGTGTCCTGCTTCCTGCGGCTTATCAGGAAGTTCGCGGACACGTAGAGAGAATTCTTCGTGCCTCTGGCGTTGTTGTTCCTTCGAAGGAAGACTCAGATGTGACGCTGTCTGTAACCGTCAATAATATTGGTGATGTTGGTCAGGCTGCGATGAAAGGATTCGGGACAGGGCTTACCTTGGGCGCGGCTGGATCGACTGTAACTGACCACTACGAAGTATCTATCGTCTACTCAGACGGTAACGGCGAAGATATGACGAAGAAGTACCAGCATGCATTACATACCACAATCGGCAATAGCGATGCGCCATTTGAAAATGTTCAACCAACGACTATGGCCGATGGATTCGGTCGCATTGTGGAGCAAGTTCTTTTGAACTTTATCCAAGAGATGCAAACAGAAGGAAAACTGACCATGATGTCTAGCGGAAAAGATTCAGAATATAATATTTAAAGCTAAACAGCTCGGTGAAGAAGAGGGTCCTCTGAATTACTCGAGTAGACTCTCTTTTTTGTTTGGCATTAACCCCCTACACGAATTGAAGTGAGACTTGGCGCTATGATTCCTCCAGTATTTGAAGTCACCGCAATCGGAAAAGGCTCCCTTTTCGTTATGCCACGACCGTCTTCAGAGTGGTTGGAGGATGACGTCAGATACTTTGCCAAGCTGGGAATCACAAAGGTTTTGTCGCTGATGGAAGTTCAGGAAGCCTCTGAGCTTGGACTGGCCAAGGAAAAGGCGGTATTACAACAGTATGGGATTGAGTTCCTCAACTTCCCTATCCGGGATCGGGGTTTACCAAAAACCGCTGCATTGTCAGATTTGGTCGATGCTCTTTACCTGGAGGTTTCGTCCGGGCAGGTCCTCGCCATTCATTGTCGGGCAGGCATTGGCCGAACTGGAATACTGGCAAGCTGTCTTTTGATCAAAGATCAATACAACGCTCAAACAGCGATAGATATGATCTCTTCAGCTCGTGGTATCAGCATTCCGGATACTCAGGAACAGTATGATTTTATTTGTGATTTTGAGGCTGGTAAATTGAGCTGATCCAGGGCTCAACCGTAACTTCCTTATGGCAAACGATTTTGGCGTCATTGCAGATTACTATCTCATTGGTATCCAGTTGGGAATCCTAAACTATGAGCAGGCGATTTCATGGGCAGAGGGCGTCGTTGAGGAACAGAAGGAGCCTCCCGTCGAAATCATCGAAGTAGCACTGAGTCAGCCAAAAGGGCGCAATGGTGTAATGGATGCATTAAGAGACGTTGAAGGAGAGAGAAATCTTCAATGGTCTGGTGCAATGCTGCTCTCAGATATACTTCAACGGTTAGTAGCAGATGGTGATCTTCAATCTTTGATCAAAATGGCAATAGGTGTTTCCTGCTTAACCAAGTTACCCGATGATTTCTATTGGGAACTTGATCGAATTGACGATGAATTTTCGTTGGTTGAACAAGGTGTTCTTTTTTCTATGGATGATTGCCGGAAAAGGCTGCATGATACTTTATCTACGTACCTGGAACAGGTTTCTATTTAAATAAGCCGTGTGTAGAAGGCGTTATTCTGGACGGCTGCAGGACGGTTGTTGCTTTTCTTTCCTCTGACGAGTATATATCCCGGAAATCCCGCTTTTTCAAGAAAAGGTCCCTTGGTGATTATCTACCGCAAAACCTCTGCCAATGAACTCGATCAACTAAAGGAACTTCTATGGAAAGAAGGGCCCAATGAATGGAATTATCTGACCGAAGAAGGGGTTGAGGACGAGTTCTCTCTTGTTCGGGATGGCATGGCTTCGGCCTATATAGCTTTGGACCAAGACCAGGTGATTGGTCTGGCGGTGCTGATCGATGGTGATGCCAGTCCGCAATACCTGAGAAAGTATGGTCCGATTGAAGACATGTGCTTTATTGGGGATGTGGTCGTCAGTGCGGATTATTCAGGGCAGGGTATTGCCACAAGATTGTTGAATCATTGTATTGAGGATGCCCGCAATAACGGTTTGAAAACCGTTTTGATTGAAAGACATGAAGAAAACCTGGCGTCAGCGGGTATGATGAGAAAGGCTGGCTTTTCTCTGATCGATACCTTCTATGATCCGGATCGAAGGGAAGCGGGATCGAGAAATACGGTTATTCTTGAGCGGAAGACCAACTAACGAAACGCACTTGGGGGGAACTCAACCCCTAGCTCAATTATGCCCTTTACACCTGTTCATACGCTGGCAATCATGCCTTTCTATTTCTGGTTCAGAAAGTTGCCTTTGGCTGCCCTTGCGATTGGCGCTATGATTCCGGATTTTCCGATGTTCATTCCTGTTGGAAGTTATTGGTTCTCCCATTCCCTGATAGGGCTTTTTCTTTATTGCCTGCCGGCGGGGCTTATCGCTTTTATGCTATTTGAAAGTCTCGGTAAGCAGTTCATTATTGATAACAGTCCGAATTACCTGCAGTCCCGGCTGCAGTGCTATCGTAATACCATGCCGATGGGGGCTAAAACTTTTCTTTATGCTGGCGCAGCTATTATCACTGGAGCCATTACCCATATTGTGTGGGATGGCTTTACTCATAAAGGTGGCTGGGGCGTTGAGTGGTTGTCGGTCCTGCAACAGAGAGTTGAATTTTTGGGTTACAAAGTTCCCTATTTCAAGGTTCTTCAGCATGGTAGTACCCTCTTCGGTGGACTGTTGCTACTCTTACTTTGCTGGCGTATGTTGCAAAAAATGCCTCCTGTTGAAACAGTGGACGGTGTTGGTTTTTCCAGTAAAGCTGTCGCTTTCATCGTACTGAGCTTTTTGGCTGTGCCGGTTGTAATATTCCTCTTCCAACTTTTGGGCCAGTCTTCTGGGTTAGGTGAGATATTAGGGCGTACGATCAAGCAATCCATCAGTGGTGGCCTGACTTTGTTGCTCTTCTATTCGCTGATTTTTAAGTTTTGGATAACCCGAAGAACTTATTTCTGTAAAAAGGGGTGAGCAATGATTATCGGAGAGAGTTAAGTCTTTCCGTAAGGATCACTACCTATCTGCATTACGAATTCGCCTAATTGAATAAGTCCGGCGCCATTTTAGAATGCTCTCTCAATGATCGGGCAGAGCATTGATAACGAAAAACGTGAGCAAAGCTTTTCAGAGGCTCTCTAAATCAACCCGATAAAACTTTCCAATTATCCAAACCCGCTGCCTGCCTCTATTGTGACCTCTCAAAACTAAATGCCATTTAATGGACCGCGCTGTGAACTTTTCCGCTTGGATGAGTTCTATAGTGTTTTTGATGTAAGCGCTTGTGGATGAATTTTCCAACATTGTGTTTGATTTCAATAGATTGAGTGTCGTGGCATTCGATCAAATGCTATGAAGGTAAATTTGTTCAGGCAACATAATCACAGGAAATCGTAATAGGAAGTAGTATGGCCAAAAAAATACCTCTGGGAGACAAGCTTTACCTGTTTACTGACAACACCGGAATGATGGCAGAAAATCTGCTGATCACCTCACATGGGGGGTATATCCCACGTCCGGATTTTGGAAAACAGACTGGTCGGGCTCGCCAGGTTCCCGGGCTTGGAGGTTGGATTGGTGTTCCTGAATGGACGCAGCTCTATCTCTACGGACCTCATACCAAGACACTTCTGGACCCTGGGCTGGGTAATGTTATCAACGGCAAAACCAAGTTTCTGCAGCGCTTGCAGCGTAACGAAAAGATCAGAAACTATAGTCTCTCCAAATATCAGAGTGAAGATATGGGCGAGACCTACGACACCATCAGCCGGGATATCGACGCTAACCGAACGTTTATCAATCTTCGGCAGGAAGCGATCGACAGTGGTGATGAGTCAATGATGGCGTATGTTCAGCGCATTTGCCCAAATCCTTTCCCGAAGTTTGACGTATTGACGGTTCGTAATCGCAAACTGATGACTGGGGTGAATCTCAAACACGTTCTGGATATGCTTGCCAGCACGGGCTACAAATACAGCAATATTCATTGCGTTTTCTGCCGTTCCCGAATGATTGGATCCAGTGGTAGCTGGGATGCCAAAACCAATCCCTGATATTTCGATTCATTAATTAAAAAAAGGAGCATAGGTGCCGTATCTGCTTCAGGAGGCGGCACCTGGTTAGGATTTATTTCTCGGAAAGGGAGCCGATGAAGTACTTATTACTGATGATGGTGGCCGCCGTTGCCTCTGCCAGTTCTTTTATTGTCCACGTTGCCACTGTTGAATGGCTTCCCGCCTGGATTGGCAACCAGATGCAAGGCATTGGAGTACAGCCTTCCTGGGATATTCGTTATATTGCGGGGCTCACGTCTATCGAATATGGTCTTGCTGCCAGTGCGTTTTATCTTCTGGCTCGCGATAAGTTGATATTAATGGGGAGGTTCAAGACCTCATTGCTATTTGCCACATTGTTGGCGGCCATTCATGGGGCTTTGCTGCGACAGCCGATTATGGACTACGTTATTGGAAACCCTCTTTTGGTTGTCCTGGTACAGAATAGTTTCCAATGGTTGGTTTGGTTGCTGATGTCCTTTCTTGTCATTTACGGAGTTGAAATAGTGATGGATAGAAAACTTTTCTGCTAAATCGCTCAAGTAGATTGGACAGCCTTGACCACTTAGATAATTGATTTCGTCCAGATGCACATTAACAGGGTAAACATAGACGAGTCACCCTGATCATCACGAATTGAGCCGGTTTTTCATCAATCCTGATAAGAGTGCCTATACTTTAGTAAAGGAGAGATTCATAGGGTCTCTTCAAATAAATGCGGGTACTCATACGGAGAGGTCATGAAAAAAAGACTGACTGAAATTCTGTTGATGATGAGTTTAAGTTTTTTAACCGCAGTATCAAGTGCAGAAGTAAACCAAGCGAGCTCAACCGAGTTAAGGCGGATGCTTTTTTCGCTCAAGTCTTCAGAATTGGGAGTAAACCCCCGGAACTTTCCGTTTTTTGTATGGGGAGTCGTGATGGAGACTGGGCTGACGGACGGAGACTATTACACCCTCGCGGTGCTGGCGGATGGTACTGTCAGTCTCTATGTTAGTAACGGTGGCGGTATTATCGGGGCGGGGTCTCATGAAAGTGTTCGCAGTTCCGCTGGCCGATTTCTGGTCTATTCAGAAGAATTTTTCGATAGGGGAGAGGTAACAACCTCATATCCACCACCCAGTGATAATCAGGTGAATTTTTATTTCTTGACGGATGAAGGAAATTACATGTATTCATCGCCCACCGTTGCGTTAAGTGAAGGCGAAGATCCGCTTTCACTGTTGTTTCTTGCGGGGCACTCTGTGATATCAGAGTTGAGTGAGGTCGCAGAGTAATCCGCTGTTCAGGACTTACTGATGGATATCGAAAAAAAATTTAACTACTGGGGGATAGAGCTCGATCGTGAGTTTACGCCACCCAAAGAGTACAAACTCGAACGCTCCAGAATTATGTATATCGAAAATAAATCGTCAGGCTTGGAGGGGGAAGCTCGCATCGGCCGGGTATATTTTTCTAAAACTGGAAAAACTCTCTATTACCGGGGATTAAAATTTCAGAGTTTAAAAGGCTCCGGATTTAAAGCGAACTACTTTGAAGTCGATAGCCGGGATGAGTACTGGATTTCCGGGCCGCGGAAAGACCAGAACAATCGACTCTACGGCGGTAACCGTGGCGTGGAAATTGACAGTGATATCGAAGAAGAATATCGAGCATTGATTAATTCGACGTGACAAGTACGCTCTTGATTGCGATTTGTTGATAGCCTTTCTATTAAAAAAGCCCAAGCCAATGTTTGGCCTGGGCTTTTCTTTGATGCTAATAGACTCACTTAGCCCATAAGCTATCTGACAGTGATTTCATCAATCGCGTACCAGCGTCCATAGTTACCGTAGCGCATGGTAATCAGGATGTACTGGGAGGTTTCCTGTAGTGGGATATCCGCAGCACCCCAACGATATTGACGCACTTGCTCGGCAGGTACCCAACGACCGTTTTCCATAACCCAGATATCATAGGCGCCGGCGTAGTTACTGCCATCCCAGTGAATGGTCATGCCGGAGATATTGCGAGTGCTGCCAAGATCCAGCATCACCCATTCCTGGCGATAACTGTTGTAGATGGTAGAAGACACCCATGGAGTCGACATGGAACCATCGTGAAGGTTGGCGGGTTGATATGCCTGGCTATAAGAGCTGGACGCCTGGGCGCTGGATACGGACACCGGGCCACCGGTATCGCCGCCGTCATCACCACCATCGTCGCCGCCATCGTCACTACCATCATCGCCCCCGTCGTCTCCTCCATCATCACATGGAGTCCAGCGGCCGTTCACTTTCACTGCATCGAATGATTCATGAATGGAAGTCCATTCCTGTGAACATTGGCCGAACAGGGCTTCTGCGGACTGTGCTAAACGGTTTCGGGCAGATTCAAAGTTTGTGGATGCGGTGAACAGGTTGGTGTTGGCGTGATAGTAAATCTTTAGCGCTTTTTCCATGCCAATGCCGGTTACCCGGTTAGTGGTTCTGCCACGAGGGTGAACGCCACCTTCTGACAGCAGGTAGAAGGCCAGGTTCATAATGCCGCTGTTCAAGTGAACGCCGCCGTTATCCTCAGAGCCGGTATAACGTGAGTCATAACTGTCACGGCTTTGGCCGTCAGCGACAGGATCACTCATATTCCGCATCATGCCACCGTTCACTGACGCGTCTTCGCCAAGCGTCCAGTTGCTGCGTTGTGGTTTTAGGCCGCCGGAAGGAGGGCTGCTCTCAGTACCACCAGAGTCCACGTAGGTTTCTGCACCGGCACCGAAAATATCGGACAATGCTTCGTTGATTGCCCCGGATTCGTTGCGGTAAGTCAGATTACTTTCACTATAGGTGACTCCGTGGGTCAGCTCGTGTGCGACGATATCAAGTGCCCCCGCCGGATTTTGCAGCATATTGCCGCCATCACCATAAACCATTTGGTTGCCATTAAAAAAAGCGTTGTCACCAGAACAGCCACCATTCGGAGTAGCGAAGAGGGCGTGCACTGTGCTGACCATTTTTTTGCCACGTCCGTCGTAGGAATCTCGTCCGAACATGTTGTCGTAGAACCAGTAGGTGTAGCCTGAGTTGTCATAGGCTGATTTGGCATGGTTATCGGAACTTGGTGATACTTCCCGTCCTGGCAGAATGCTGCTTCCCCAATTGGGATCAAAACATTGCCGGTCAATAGAGTGGACGCTACGTGACAATGAGGTGTAGATTCGAGGGAGTTTGTCGACCACCTTCCCGCTATTCGCGTCGACGAAAACTTCGTCGACCCGATACCCCTCTGTTGTGCTTGAATACTCCATGACCGAGCGCCAGGTCAGTACCGGCCCCTCACTTTCTGATACATAAATCTGCAGGCTGGGATCTTCGCGGAACTTTGGCTCGCCATAGAGATTGTCGCGCATGCCATCTACAGCTTTCGAGAAGGCCACCTTTCCTGTCAATCCCGGGGTAACATCCAGTTCAATGCCAGGCTCAAACTCACCGGTGACCAGGCTGACATTGTCATTGCTGTCAGCCTGCACAACCGTTTCACGACCGTGAACTGGAACGCCGTTATATTCCTGGGTGAATTTGTAGTAAACGTTGCCTTTTTCGTCGAATTTGGAAGTCTTGAGTTCAAGATCATCTTTTTCGCCGATTTGAAGCATGTGTTTACCGCCTGCCAGAACGACTTGCTTTGCCATATTGGCGTCTTTCGCCGTCAATGGCACGTTGCCGGCTGGCTTCAGGTGGAAAGGTTTGCCAAAGCCTGATCTGGTTTCTCCTTCAAATACATTCTCCCCAGAGGCCGGCGGAGTGAAATTTGCTTCTTGCGGGTTGTAGTCTTGAACAGGTTGGTTTTCCAGACTGGCAACAAAATCTTCAACATCTTCTGGCGTTGGTGCTTTAGAGGATTGGGAGGTTTTGACGTTCGGTGCAGCGGTATTCGCCAGGGCTGATGCCGTAGGAACGGAGAAATCCTGTTCCAGGGCCTGAGCGGTGCTTTCGGCAATCTCTGCCGGCGTATCGCCGAACTGATGATATAACGTGTAGCTTCCTGTCATGGCGGCAATGACAGCTACAAGTACTTTAATTTTCACGAGTAGATTTCCTTTATGGTTTTTTAATTTTTGTGTCTTGGTTTTAGTATTCTCGTTATTGACACTGATCATCCTATAAACAGAACTGCCCTCCGGCATGTCATTGAGCGCTAACTTCCTGTCTTCTCCTGCCATAATCACGTCCGTTTACGCCAAATTGCTCACAGGCTCTAGGCAGGGCTATGCCGTGGTTTAAGCCTAATTCGTTAGGTTATTTGGTCGAGTTTTCGCCGTTCAGTTATCTGTTATATTTCGGCAATCATAGGAAGGGGGTCTGTTTTCAGGCCTGTTGAATCATTGGATATTTGATCGAGTCAGCGCTGGTATGATGATGCAGTTGAGAGAACCGTTTATTATTTCCAGTTGGGTAAACATGTGCCTCGATGCATTTGTTAAGCAGGGGCTCGATGCAAAGGCTCTTCTCCAATCCGCAGATCTTGTCGAATCTGAACTGGATTCCCCGTTACTGCCTGTCCATATAGAAAAAGTGAATCGGCTGTTTGATACGGCTGAAAAACTTTCCGGCTGCACTTGTCTGGGCATTGAAGCCGGCAAGAACATTCATCTGACAACCTTTCATGCCCTGGGATATTCTGTGATTGCCAGCCACTCGTTATGGGAAGGCTTCTCGCGGATTGTTCAGTATCACTCGGGAATTTCCAATGTAGCTCGGCTCTACATGAGGAATGAAGGCGATGAAGTCGAGCTTGGTATCGTCCGGGAGGAAACCGCAGCGGTTCATGACACTATTCTCGATGCGGCTCTCTGTACCATGATTCGGATATGCCGATTTCTCGCCCCACAGGAACCTGACTTACGACATGTTTCCCTGGGCCGTCAGAAAGATGAGGGGCATGAAAATTTCGATCGCTTCTTTCGTCGCCCTGTGCAATGGGGGAGCAGTCGTTATAGTCTGAGATTCGGTCGAAATTTTTTTCATGACCGGTTAAACACCGCCGACGCAATGCTGGCGAGTGAAAACGAGCGTCTTTGTGAATTGTACTTCGGCCGTTTGTTCAACAAACAGCTGACACAACAGGTAAGAATGATCCTGCGCAAGTCCCCAGCCAAAGATGAAATTTCCCTGCAGCATGTTGCCCAGATACTGCATTTGAGTGAGCGCTCTCTACAGAGGCGGTTAAGTCAGGAGGGTGTTTGTTTCCGGGAATTGGTGGACGAACTGCGCCAAGAGGATGCCGAACGCTATCTGAAGTCCACAACCATGTCGATATCGCAGATTGCTTTTCGCCTTGGCTTTAATGATGCGGGAAACTTTAGTCGTGCATTCAAACGATGGCACTCCTGTTCTCCAGAATCCTTTCGCCAGAACTGGCGGGGAAGCTCCGTTCTTTGAGCCGGTTCGGTTATCATCACCGAGTGCTATCATTATTTACCGCAACCTACCATCTAATTGATTCGGTTCTTTACATTGATGAGTCGTGCGCTACCTCAATACTTTATATGCATTGTGCTGATGGGGCTGACTGATTGATGTTGATCTGAATTTCCAGGGGGGGAAGATACGTACTTCAATTAAGCACCCCATACTATCTCTCAGTTTTTAGATCTCGAATACCTGAATTTTCGGTTCGCTATTCGTTGCCACGCTGGAAACCTATACATTCACCAGCGGGGGGATGGAAGGATGGTGACCAGCCCCAAGGAAAGATGTTTTGAAAAGATATTTTCTATTTCCCTTGCTTTTAGCGTTATCCCACATGGCTTTTGGATTGTCCCATGTGGTAGAGGATTCGGAGCGGCAGCGCTCGATCCCCGTTGAGATCTACGAACCGCAGCGAGTTTGTTCAACTGACAATCAATGCCCGGTAGCCATTATCAATCCGGGATACCGGGTGACGCATACCGGTTATGTCTTTCTTGCGGATGTACTGAATGAACTTGGCTTCCTGGTTGTGGCCGTGCGTCACGAACTGTCTGGTGACCCCGTACTGTCCAGAGAGGGGAATCTCTACCAGACCCGTCGTGAAAACTGGGTGCGTGGTGCCAAAAATCTGCGGGTTGTGATTCAGGATTTAGGGAGTCGATTGCCCGGAGCTGACTTTCGTCAGGTGACTTTGATTGGGCATTCCAATGGCGGAGATATTGCCTCCTGGTATGTGAAGGAGAAGGGGGATGGTGTTATTACCCTCATTACATTGGATCACAGAAGGGTTCCGCTGCCCAGGGCAAAGGACATTGCCGTATTATCTATTCGGGCCGACGATTTTGTCGCTGATAAAGGAGTGCTTCCAGATCAGTCTGAGCAGCAGCAATATGGGGATTGCGTCGTAAAAATCCCTGATTCCCGCCACAATGATATGAGTGATGATGGTCCTGAATGGCTGCATCAAAAAGTTCGCGATGTCCTGCGCAGCTACCTTCAAAAGAATGCTCGGTGTGACATGCTGAAATCAATAGTGACTGGCTGAAGCAGACCGTCACTGGCAGTGGGCAGGAAAATCGCGGCTGAATAGGGTTCGGCTTTGATATCTCCTATCTAGGTCTTTCTGATTCAGTGTGAATGCGTGAATTAACGGATATTATTCATTTGCTGGAATTCCTACTATGCATGAGATTCGGCCTGGGATGATGGCCGGTTATATTTGCCGTCTGGAAAGAATGATCTGAAAGCCTCCTGCCAGATCGGCGCCATCAATCATGACCAAACAAGTTAAGAGGATGTATGAGCGAATTGACCTGTATTGCGAAAATCATATCTAAATCAGGCTATGAGGAGTTAGTGAAAGCGGAGCTGAGTAAGATTGTGGCGCCAACCCGACAAGAGCAGGGTTGCCTGAACTATGATATGCATCTGGACAACGCAAATGGGGCGGTGTTTATGTTTCATGAAACCTGGGAGTCAGAAGCATTTTTGGATCAGCACTTAGAATCAGACCACATCAAAAACTGCTTTGACCTGATTGGCGATAAGCTTGAATCTGTTGAAATTCACCGACTGACCAAACTGAAATAGTCGCTCCACGATTAAACTTAGTTTTGTCGTGTTTGTCTTTTCATATGGATCTCCCGGGAACTATTCACAAGTTTGTCGGTCAATAAAGATATCAGTTAAACCCCATTTGCCCCGACGTTATGCTGTCTGATCGGGGCAATTTTTTAAGGGCCGTATATACCTGCCGTCAGGCGTTTTCTACCCTCCTGAGTGTTTAGGCCAGACAGCTTTCTACTCTCGCTGACTTTGAGATCATTTCTGATAGGGCAGATTTACGCTGTAACAGAAAGTGCTGAAGGCGCTCTGGATAATCTTCAGATACGGCATTTATTATCGATGGCCGCGCTGACAGGTGAAGGCGCCAGGAATCCACTTTAAATGCGCCGGTCAAGAAACCAAAATTGTCGATGGTGTCAAAGGTATCGAAATATCTGAAGACAGGTCCGTATACTGCGTCGACCAGGGTGAACTGTCGGCCGGAAAAAAAAGGTCCCTCCACCACTTGCTCCAGCTGTCGAAACTTGGCTTGAATCATCTCTGAACGGTTGATAAGAGCGTTTTTGTCGGCGGCATTATAGAAACTGGCGATGTCATTCAGGATGCTGGAACCAAACTCAATCCATGATCGGTGCCGGGCTTTTTCCAAAGGACTGTCAGGGTGAAGTCTGGGGGTATAGACTTCTTCCAGATATTCGCAAATTACGGCAGATTCAAATATCGGTGTGGAATCTACCAGTAAGACCGGGGTCTTGCCCAAGGGCGATATGGCTAGAAACCAGTCGGGCTTATTCGACAGATCAATATTGACCCGTTCATAGGGAATGCCTTTTTCCTCCAGTAATATGGCGGCTCTCTGCACGTAAGGACATAAGTGGTGGCTGATCAGAGTGATTTTGCTGTTCATGCGATGACCTCATTTGAATGACAACGATTGCTAATCTATTCTTGCTATAACGCAATAGGAATAAGCAAAGTGGCAAGATATGGTTGCAGGTGTGCAGTATCGAATTAATGCGAATGATCTGGAAGTTGTCCTGGCAATTTACCGTAGCGGGACGCTTGCCGCGGCGGGCGAGAGGCTGGGGGTCGATAGCTCGACGGTGTTCCGGGCCCTGAAACGCATGGAAAAAGGCCTCGGGGTACAGCTGTTTGAACGTCGCCGCTCTGGATATCTGGCTTCTGAAGCAACGCTGGATTTGGTCAATCAAGCGGAATCGGTAGAGCTGGCACTCGAACAAGCCAACGCTTCTGTACTGGATTCCTGCCTGCAGGTGTCTGGCTCAGTCAAAATCACCACCACCGATATTCTGCTGCATGGGCTAGTGTTGCCTTTGATAGAGCCGCTGCATCGGGAGAATCCCTTGCTGAGCTTTGAATTCGACACCAGTAACCAGTTGGCGAATCTCACCAAAAAAGATGCGGACATCGCAATCAGGGCGACCCAAAGCCCGCCGGAGCATTTGGTCGGTAAGAGAATCGGCCCGATCAAAATGGCGTTATACAAGAGTAAAAAGGTGGAAGTGGCAACGCAGGAAGACGTCATTAGTGCGAATGTTCCCTGGGTTGCGCCTGATGAAGCCCTGCCGAATCATCCCTCGGTTCAATGGCGCAAGAAGCTGTATCCGCGACTAACGCCTACCTATCTGGTCGACAGCATTCTTTCTGTTCTGGAGTTTGTCAGTAAAGGGATGGGAGTGGGAGTAATCCCTGTTTTTCTGGCTCGTCAGAATAGTGACCTGGTACCGTTAACTGATGCAATTGCAGAGAGTCAAACAGACCTGTGGCTATTATCTCATCCGGAGTCCAGACATTTAGTAAGGGTTGCAACAGTCTATAGATACCTGCTTGATCACCTGGATCTTTCAGGATTTGAAGTCGGATAACTTAAGACGGGTCGGGAGACTGAAGTGGGCCGAATAAATGAACGGCAATAGAAAAGGGGCTACCGGAAACCGGTAACCCCTTGTCGTTACTGCCCGTCTAGCTGGCTATCAGCTTATGACTGGTATGCAGGTTTTGATGTTGCCAGATCGGCTGAATCTTCCGTATTGCCAGATTCGCGCTGAGCTTTACGTTTCATCCAGTAATCGGCATTTTTGATGCCGAGTTTTTCAGGGTCAAAAGTGAATTCTTTAACACCTGCTTTCTGCTGGATTTCATAGTCTTTCAGCACTTTCATGGCTGGACGACTGAGCAGGAAAATGACCAGAATGCCGACTATGTTCAGCCATGCCATCAGTCCAACACCTACATCGCCCAGTCCCCATGCCAGATCCGCTGTTTTCACCGCACCGTAGAAGGTGGATGCCATGATGGCGATCTTCAGGGCAAATGTCAGACCCGGGATATGCAGGGTACGCTTGATATATGCCACGTTCGTTTCTGCAATATAATAGTAAGCCAGAATCGTGGTGAACGAGAAGAAGAACAGAGCGAAGGCCACGAAAGGCTGACCAACACCCGGCATCACCGACTCAATAGCCGTCTGGGTGAACAATGGGCTGTTGGCTGCTGCGTCTGCTGCCAGGTTTTGTACCAGGAAGCCGTCGCCACCGTGAACGTTGTATGCACCGGTGATCAGAATCATGAACGCAGTTGCAGTACAAACGAAAAGGGTATCGATGTATACAGAGAATGCCTGTACCAGACCTTGCTGACAAGGGTGATCAACTTCTGCCGCCGCTGCAGCGTGAGGACCTGTCCCCTGACCGGCTTCATTGGAGTAGACGCCGCGCTTGACGCCCCAGCCAATCGCCGCACCGACACCTGCCATAGGCGTAAATGCGTCACCGAGAATCATGGCAAATACCTCAGGAACTTTCTCCATGTTCAGTGCCACGATCACACAGGCAATGATGATGTAGGCCAGCGCCATGAAAGGAACCACAAACTGGGCAAAGTGAGCAATACGCTTAACGCCGCCGAAAATGATGAAGCCCAGAATCAGAACCACGACGGTACCGGTAATGACCTTGGCAAAGCTCAGGTCGCCCATGCCGGTGCTGATCATTGCACCGGAACCGAAAGCGGCTTCTACCGCATTACCGATACTGTTGGACTGTACACCTGGAAGCAGCAGACCACAGGCAAGAACCGTCGCCAGAGCGAAAAGCCATGCATACCATTTCTGGCCAAGAGCTTTTTCAATGTAGTAAGCCGGGCCACCACGATATTCACCGTCTTGCTCTTCTTTGTATACCTGAGCCAGGGTGGATTCGGCGTAAGCCGTCGCAGCACCAAGGAAGGCAACCACCCACATCCAGAATACGGCACCAGGACCACCAAAACCGATGGCGGCAGCAACACCGGCAATGTTACCGGTACCGACACGTCCTGACAGAGAAACCGCCAGAGCCTGGAAAGAGGTAATACCTTTGGAAGATTCTTTACCGTTCAATAACAGGCGCCACATTTCGAAGAAATGGCGAACTTGAACGAAGCGGGTCATGATGGAGTAGAAGAGGCCGGCGCCCAGGCACAGATAAATCAGGGCCGGACTCCAGATTATACCATTGAGAAAATCAACCGCTGCTTGCACGGCTACACCTCCTGGAATATTGGCTGCAGATCAGGGATTGCAGCAGGATGAATTGATATTGTTTTTAGGGCGCCTAATACTAACCGTGATTGAAAATGAAAAGTCTCTAAATTTTCGATTCTTTTTGGGTAAAAAATCTAAAAAAAGTCCATAAATAGCAAAATGCTCTGTAAATACGTGTTTTTACTTAATGTTTTTCGGGGTTGACAAATGGTGATGGTGTTAAATCATCACTTTACTACAATGTTGGTATGCTTATGGCTTAAGGATGGTTCTGTTGAGGTCAAAGATGAGTCCCAGACAGATTCCGGGGCGGCTGTTTTTTCCAGAATCTGTGGGTTTTTGAGAACAGTTTCAGTCAACTCTGAATAGAGTCAGGCAATATCCAGGCGTTGATCTGCTTTGCAATATTGATCGTGCATCTTTCTGATGTATTCAGCTTCGACATTGACCGTAGTGCTCCCCAGGCTCATAAGGTAGCGACAGGCAGCATAAGGCTGTGAAGCTTTTTCATATCCGGAAATCCATCGCTGACGAACCGACTTTTTATGGGAGGGAGGTGGCCACTCTCCAGGTCTGGGTTTGCCTTCCTGGACATATCCAATACGCCAGGGCTTGGGTGTCAGACGCGCCCGGAAGCATTTCTGGTTTCTACACATGCGTATATAGATGGCATCGGCTTTAATTGAGGACATAAAGTCATGGGTTTCTGGGGAATCCGGCTCGAAAGTGCGATGCATCGCCAGTACACGAAGACCCGCCGGTGTACGATAAATTCGCAAATGCCAGTCCGGATGCTTTTGGGCGTAGGCTTTGACTGGCTTGAGTGCCTGTTCTTCTTTTCCTCCGCGCAAGCTCGTTTTAGCTTTATTGATAGCAATCGTCAGAGGAATCGCTGCCAGAGCGCCTCCCAGGAGCCAGATAATCAGTGTTCCGCCGGAGCTATACAGGAAGTTCAAGCCCAATACCATGATCGCCAGAGGCAGAAATACCCACCAGTAGTGTTCCAGCTCAGAGCGAGTGTCAAAATCTACATCGGCAAACAGCACGTTGGGGGTATTCATGCATAGTGCACCATAGGAGTTGCGGGTGATAATGGCCGCCTTGTGCCGACTGACGACTTCTTCCCGGATGGGAACACCCTCGCTGCCACTGTAGTCTTCCTTTCTTTCCACTCTGGTGACTTTGGCACCGGATTGAACCTGCTCAAATGCCTGCTTTAGTCGCTCAGCCGCTTTCTGTTCAGCTTGCTCCTGGCTCTCATCTGACCAACCATAACGCTTGATAGAGACTTGCCGGCCATCAACGGTTCGACTGTCTGTTGCGGTTGCCCAGTATTGGGGAATAATCAATGGGATATCTCCTTGTGTTCCCGGAGGATAATCGGTTGCTTATTGTCCTTAAAATGGTCGAAAAAACAAAGCGGCTAAAGCTAAAGTGCAGCGCCTGCGGCTGGACTTTCCCTGGAAAGTTCGTCTTAAACAACCGAGTAGGCTGTTCGTTATATTTCGAGCTCTGGGATATCCAGTACTCCCGAGGGTGCAAAGGGGGCAATGGCAAGCGTCCATTTCACGCCCCGAAGAGCCTCATTGGGTAACAGAGCATCTTCCTGAGCGGAATGTCGGCGGTATTTTCGGGACAGTTGTCGCAGGTCCTCGCAAAAAGCATCAAGCGTGGATTGGCTCATGAAGCGGAAGCTGCTTTCAAAGGCATAACCGGGGTCCAGGTTATGATCCATGACATGTCTGATGAATATTTGATTCACTTCCTTTAACTTCTGCTGTAACGGTCCCTGAAGTGACCAGCGGACCTGAGGGCCGACTTTCAGACGGAAGCGGTTATGCTCGGCCAGCTCAAGGAAATTCTGTCGATCCAGATCGCGCAGATAATAGAAGACGCACCGATCTGTTAACTGATGTCGCGACTGTATCTGATCCGGGGACTGCCTCTGTAGCAGACACAAAAGAAAGGCAAAGTGTCCGGGGTGCGTGGCCAGATACTGTTCCTGTTGAGGTGTCAGCGGAGTTGTGCTTTCCTCCTGTTGCTGGGCCACACTCATCAGGTCATAAACGCTGATGTTCAGTAAATTACATATCTGGGTCAGCCTGCTCAGAGAACAATCCTGTTCTCGGAACATTCTTTTGACAGTGGCTTCAGATATTCCCAGTTCATTCCCCAACTGCCGATAGGTCATTCCTTTGGCTTTCAGTGCCCTTCTGAGTGCCTGCATTAGCTCCCAGTTTTCGGCGCGGTGCATCTCGGTCACCTTTGATGCTGTATTAGGGGTCATATAACTAACCTTTTTGCGTGAACATTGTGCGATAAGTCTACTTAATTTAGCTTTGTTTGTGTAAGCGCGCTTCATTAATTGTTTTTACTCACCTTCACCTATTCTTCCAACAGGAGACGGCACGACTATGCGCTTGCACAATAATTTTCTTTTCAGCTTACTGAGTGTTTCTATCGGCTTTGCAAGTAATACCGCTCTGGCGGATCCCCTCCAAACAGATAGCCAGCAGGCGCCTGTGATCTCGATTAATGGGTTTGCCCAACCAGAATCAGTGGAAGCTGACAGAGCCCGGGATTATCTGTACATCAGCAACATCGCCGGCCATCCAATGAAAGAAGATGGGGTTGGTTATATCAGTCGTGTTCACCCTGATGGTACTGGTCTCGAGCTGGAGTGGGTAAGTGGGCTACATGCTCCCAAAGGTCTGGCGCTGGACGGTCAGCGTTTATATGTGGCGGACCTGCGTGAGCTGGTGGTGATCGATGTGGAAGCGGGCGTTATCATTGCGCGTTATCCCGTACCTCAGGCGAAAATGCTGAATGGTATTGAGGTCAGCCAAAGCGGTCATGTCTACGTGTCTGATTTCCTGGGGAACACAATATACCACCTTGAGGAGGGGCAACTGATCCCCTGGATTCAGGGAGAACAATTGAACACGCCCAATGGTCTCAGTATTTCCGGAGACCAGTTGACGGTTGTAACCTGGGGGGCAGGTATACAGGAAGACTTCTCCACCAAGAGCCCCGGCCAGTTTCTCAGTATCTCCCTGACCGATGGAGCGCTCTCAAAGATGAATAACAGCCCTCGGGGTAATTGGGACGGCATCGTGAGGCTTGGTGATCAGTGGCTGGTCAGTGACTGGTTGAGCGGAGAAGTGATGTCGGTAAACTTAAGCGGTAATACACGCAAGATCCTGCAACTGGAGCCGGGCAGTGCTGATTTGGGGTGGAACCCTGAGTCTGAAGTACTTTGGGTGCCGGAAATGCAGTTGGGCAGAGTGACGGGATATAAGATCGAGCTCTAACCTGTCGATATCCACCGGGAATGCGGATTGGCATTTCCCGGTGGCTTGTGTTGTTGGAGAACCGTCATCAAGGAGATCTGAGGTTAGAGTGATTGATCATCTCAGAAATTGATTATCAAACCAGTCTGGTTATCAAATCAGGTCGGTTATCAAAAACTGCCCTCTCCGGCGGCCGGGAGTTCTCCTCTTGAAATCAGATAATCGGTATATCCCTGTTCCAAAGTGGCGACACTCGAGTTGAAATATTCCTGGAGCTTGCTGATATATTTACTGGCGACGTGGTCTGATTCCAGTTGTTTCAGATAATCATAAGCTTCATAGACCGTAATAAGGTTGGATCCTGAATTCAGTTGATGTAACAGTGCCTCGGCCTGATTGAGTTGTCGGGTTTTGAGTTCTTCGCTAGGCGCCCGTTCTATTTCAATGGCATGAAGTATCAACCGAACCGCTTGTGGGACCCCATAGCTGGGCAGCCGTTGCAGAGCCTTATTATTGGCGTCCAATGCCCGCTGAAGGTAAATAGGAGATCCGCTCTCCTCATATAGAAACATGTCCGCAATGGCGATATTGGCCCAGGTGGTTGGATTGAACTCAAAATTCTCCTCGTACTTCACACGATATTGGTCCAACTTTTCGTATTCGCCAAGCTGAAAGGTCCAGCGAAACAACTCATCCAGATACTCGTTGGCAAGTGTGGTGTCCTGCAATCTGGTCACTCTGGCCAGTAATGGCGTGAGGCGGTCCAGTGCCTGTCTTCTGGCTGGTTTATATTCCTGATAGCTTTTTTTCAGGTCATCACGAATAGATGCCAGTTCCGCCCGGTAAATGGATGACTGGGCCAGCTCAACATCGGCAAACAGATTTGTCATTTTATCTTCAAGATCAACCTGTTTGCGTTCGACCAGCACCGCTTTGCTATTGATTTGCTCTTCAATACGGGACAACTCCTGCTGCAGAAATACTTTAAATTCAGCCTGATTGAGTTCGCTTTGTTTGGTTTGATGGACAATTTCCTGGTTGATGTTGGCCAGTTCAAAGTCCATGCGTTCATCCAGCTCTGAATTCAAATTGGAAGCCAGCTTCTGAGTTTCCAGCTCCAGTATTTTGCTCACCTGGGTGATACCCAGGAAGGAAAACACCAGTAGGCCGCCGCCCAGCCAGTTTCTGATCTTTGCCAACTTGGAGTTTATGTGTTCGGTAACATCATGAGTGATGTTGCGAACGGTGATATTTTCAAATTCCTGTTTGGGAATCCGATAGTATGAGGAATCGACGTCTTCGCGCAGTTGGCGGAGTTCTTCGGTCAGGCGAGCAATCTCCTTGGCCGGATCCCGCGGAGTGTTACTGTCGGTCATCACGCTTCTCCTTCCGTTAGTGAAAGGGTGAGACAGGTCAACAGCAGGCCTATCACTCGTAGTCCACTACTTGGGAATTACTTTCAATCCCTGGTCCACACTAGAAATAAAGTATAAAAATGACAAAATATCAAATTGTGCTTAATGCAATGGCATTGAAGGCCCGGAATTGGTATTTTGAGCGGCAATTCATTCGTACAACGTTGATGAGTCAGGAGATCAAAGTGGCTTCTCTTCAGGATCAACTGCTGAAAGCAGGGTTAATCGATAACAAAAAGGCCAAGCAGGTCAAACAGGAAAAGCGCAAGAAAGCCAAACAAAAGCCCAAGGGGCAGGATGAGGTGAATGAAACGGCTGAGCGCGCCCGTCAGGCACTTAAGGAGAAATCTGAGAAAGATCGTCAGATGAATCTTGAGCGTCAGAAAGAGGCGGAGCAAAAAGCATTAAAAGCTCAGGTGAAACAAATTATCGAGCAGCACCGTATTGCCCGTGAAGAAGGCGATGTTCCTTACCAGTTTGTCGACAATAACAAGATCAAGAAGATCTATGTGATTCAGGTTGTCTACGATCAACTTGTGCGTGGACAAGTGGGGATTGCCCGACTGGGAGAGTCCTATGAACTGATTCCCAGAGTCATCGCGGATAAAATCATCCAGCGTGATCCCGACGCGATGGTGAAAATGCCGGAAAAAGCCACAGATGAGCAGGCCGCCGAAGACGATCCTTATGCGGATTATCCGATTCCTGATGATTTGATGTGGTAACACCCGGTTTTGTAAAAGCCGGTAAGAGAATTAAAAGTATCAACATCGGAATGTTGGTACTTTTGACGTTGGTTGTGATGGCTTTATTAGGCATCCATTTACTTGCATCTTTTTCCTCTAGTGACCCTTTCGTTGAGGAGGTTGAAGTATATAAAGCCATAATTGATCAGCGCGTGGATACTGATTTGTCAAACCTGATATTCATGAAGGAGTCTATTTGGGGGAGCTCTCCTGATGAATACGTTGACAAATTTCAGTACGAAAATCGTGACCTATCTGAATTGAAGCGATCGTTTCACCTGGTAAACAAGCAATCCAGCAGTTTGCCTTTGCCCAACTTAGATAATTTGGCTGTTCTAACAACGGCTGAATATGTTCGTATATTTCCAGGCCAGCGTCTGTCGCTAGCCTGGAAAAAATTCTTTCTGAAATATGCCCCCGCCAAAGCTCTGGTAAGAATGTCGAGAGTCGGCTTTGACGAGGACGCCAAAAGTGCATTGGTGTACTTTACGCATGGCTGCGGCACACATTGTGGGCATGGAGAAATGATCTTATTGGAGAAAACGCTATTCGGCTGGAAAGTGATATGGATAGAAAATCTGTGGGTTTCCTGAAGTGATTAAAAGATGGGGGCTGGCCATCTTAATATCTATCAGTCTGGCTATCACTTTGACTGCCGGTCTGGTCTACCACTATTTGTCTTTGCTTCCTGATTTGGTGAAGCCTGTCAAAATCGCGGAAGCTTATGCGTTAACCGATGGAGGATCCCTCTTCGTGACCTTTATTGCGAAGGATGGGCGGAAAATTTATATTGGGATTCGGGGCGATTTATACTCCGCTAGAAAAGACTTCCCTTTGATCTACATGCGTCATCCCGAGTTGATTCCATATATTTATTCACCTGCTCCAGGAAGTGATAGCGAAAAAGAGTATCTTGATTTTCTGGCCTCCTGGATTCATGAAAACGTCGATCAGCATTTGATTAAAAAAATAAAGCGCGGAGAAATTGAGGAATTTGATCTGGAGCAGCTGCAATTTGTTGTAGTATATGAGATATATTCTCTTTTATTGGCTAGGAATTAATTCTGTAAACGGAAAAGACAGGTCAAAAAACCTATAAGGAAGTTTCATGTACACCCCCAAACATTTTGAAGAAACGAGACTCGAAGTCCTGCACCAGCTTATCTGCGCGCATCCTCTGGCAACAGTGATTACTCAGTCGGATGCGGAACTGAATGCCAACCATATTCCCATGCACCTGGAGAAATCCGCCAGTCAGTACGGCGTGTTACAGGGGCATGTGGCTCGATCCAATCCGATGCTTAAAGATCTGAAAAACGGGAAGCCCGCACTGATGGTCTTTCAGGGGCCTGAGGCCTATATTTCTCCCTCCTGGTATGCATCCAAACAGGAAACCGGGAAGGTCGTACCGACCTGGAACTATGCGGTGGTGCATGCTCATGGTGTTATACGGGTGATCGATGAGCCCGATTGGATTCGGGCTCAGTTGGAAAAGTTGACCTTACGTCAGGAGGCCGTGTTTTCAGAACCATGGCAAGTGTCAGATGCCCCTCAGGATTATACAGACAGACTGATCTCCGCCATCGTTGGTATCGAAATGGAAATTACCCGACTGGAAGGTAAGTGGAAGGTTAGTCAGAATCAGCCCCTGGCTAACAAAGAAAGTGTCGTCAGTGGACTGAATCGCACCGGGTATCAGGAGGATGCTGTTATGGCAGATCTGGTCGGGTCTGGCATTCGTTAGAAAACTTGTTTTTTAATCACTGGAAGGAAAAACTGTGGAAATACTATTTTGGTTCTTGGCTGTTGGTGCTTGGATCTGGTCTGTCGCAAGAGGGATTCAGGTATCGGTTATCTGCATGGTTCTGAACTTTCTTGCCCCCCCGATATCACAGCTCATTTTCGCGGTATATGAAGAAAAGATGCGTCGACCTTTATTGTATATGGTCATTGGATTGGTTGGTTTGTTCTTTACCGGAACTGGAGTGACACAACTGGTCGGTTAATGGACTATATCTGACCTTAATTCCCTAGAGAAAACGCGGTGGCCACCAGAGGTAGTCAGACGACGTTGTCGTTTCTATTCTGAGACAACGTTTTCTGTCTGATGTGATCAGATCTGTTTTCCCTCTATATGCTGCTATTTTGTGCTTGTTACCGGTTCAGGTTTCGCCATTTGTTATGAAACGGTAAGTATATAGGTACTTTCCATTACGGTGATGATTTGTTAGTATTTCGCACGTTCTGAAGACATCAATTGGATGAGTCTCAAGGCGCTTTTAGTTCCATGCAGGTGGTGTGTCCTATACCGGCAGGTAACGGCTACTTTCTGCATGGATTAGTGTAGGAACTTTGCACAGGATCAGGCAGATATGGATATATCCATTTCATTTAATACTTTCCAATAAGCGAACAGATGGTTACCTGGCAGGTTCAGTACCTGTATGGGGGATTTCTGTTCATCGTATTTAGCTGATGCTCTGATGGTGCCCCCCCAGTAGGGAGGTTGCCCATGACGAATTCAGCTGCCCAAGTGCCATTAGTGCTCTATTGAACACAATCAAATACTCCCAGAAGGATCTCTTTCATCTGCATGGCCGGTTAGTTAAGTGGTTATTTCTGCCAGAGTGTCGTATCAGGAGCCCTGAGACCTGTCTCAGACATAGGGAAATATATAGGGGAACAAATGAAAACTATAAGAATTGCCATCATTGGTGCTGGTGCTGGTGCTGGTGCTGGTGCTGGAGGGATCGCAACCTTATCGCAGCTTGCGGATCAGGTGATGGACAGTGCTAAGGTTGAGCTTCATCTGTTCGATCCAATGTCCGTTGTCAGCCCCGGCGCACCATATGGCAAGGATCTGGATTTTGCCAAGCTGAACCGTCCGGCTGTAGCGATGGATGAACTTTTGACTGAAAGCTCCTCCTTTCATCAATGGTTGAAGTCGCAGTCTGAAGGCCGGTTTAATGACTTCTCATTTGCTCCCCGCTGGCTGTTTGGGAGCTTTCTATATGAGATGCTGAGTAATGTGACGCTTACTCTGCATGAAAAAAACATTCTGTTCAGAGCCTATCCCTGTTCGGTAACAAGCATCAAACATTCGTTGTCTAGATATATACTGCAGACAGATACTGGTGATCATATGGAAATGGACCATGTGGTCGTGGCTATTGGGCCTCAAAGGCGCATCGATCCTTATCACCTGAATGAATGCTCCGGGTATCGAGACAGCGCATTTCCATTATCTTCTCTAATGCAGTGGATAAAACCATCCTGTTCCCATATAGGTGTTATTGGTTCAAGTCTGACAGCAATTGACGCCGTTCTGGCGCTTGTCCATCAGTACCCGGATATTCGGATTAGCATGCTGTCCCGACGTGGTCGCTTACCGTCTGTGCGAGGAGAGTCTGATAAAGCACCTCCTCGCTGTTTTACGGAAGAAGCCCTGTCTTCTATCTACTCGGAGCGGGGAAGGATTACGGCTGAAAATATCATTGATTTGTTTAATCAGGAGCTAGAGCCATTTGGTGTTAAGCTTTCAGATATTACCAAGCCTACCGAACTGTCCGCTCTCGATGAATTCAGACAATCTCTGAGCGGTGCATCAGCACCGGGAAGGTGTTGGCAAAGTGTTATTTCGCGAACGAATAATGCTCTCAACTATGCGTATGCTTTGATGGATGAGCAGGAGAAGCAGCGGACTTGCGAGATTCTCAGTCATGAATGGCTTCGGCAGCGTATTCCCGTACCATTTATGACGGCTAAAAAGCTCCTTCAGGTTTCTGAGGAAGGAAGGCTGTCTGTCAGAGGAGGACTTCAGAATATTCTATCTAGGGAAGGGGGATTTTCCGCATCATTTAATAACGGTGAATCACAGAACCTGGATCAGGTAATCAATGCCAGTGGTTTTGAATATGACCTTAGTGTTAATCCCAACGACCTGATCATCAACCTGCTGGAACAAGGCCAGATGGGGCTGGACTGGCGCAATCGTGGTCTCGTCGCACATGAAAGCTGCTGTGTAGTTGACCGAGATGGGCAGACGAACAAGACACTGCAGGTGATCGGGGCTGCAACCCAGGGAACCTTTCTGATTACATCGGCTGTTGATGTGATCGGACTCCAGGCCAGGCGCGTTGCCCGGCACATTGCGAATCTGTACACAATTTCGTTTTCCACAGGAGAATCCTGTGTCACCCAGAAAGAAGTGGGAGGTATCTGAATGATGTCAGCGAACCCTCATATAGTCGTATTTGGAGGAAAGGATGGGGTACTGGAGTTCTGCAAGGAACAAGGGGTTGTTGCCACGCTGGTGCAATACCCGGGGATGTTAACAGAACAGCAGCAAGTGCTGGCTGATCAGGTTATTTTGCTGGAGATGGGGGAGGAACATAAAGCGATTGATATATTGAAAGGTGTTCATGCCCAAATGCCGATAACATCAGTCGTTACTTTTTATCCGACCTGGCTCCTGGTGACCTCTCAAGTTGGGGAATTACTTGGTGTACGCTGCAATCCATGTCAACCGGTAGAGGTGGCGCGACATAAAGATAAACTCAGGCGCGTCCTGGAACGCTCGGAATTACCCCAGGTACGATGGAGCCTGGCCTCAGGGCCTGAAGACATCGAGAGGTTTCTGCAGAACCTGGGCAAGCCTGTTATCGTGAAGCCCGTTGCTGGTGGGGGGAGTGCCGGCGTATTTAAAATCGACGATGTTCGCAATGCGAAGGTGGCTTGGGAGTACGCGACTGAGGTTCCCTACTGGGCCAACATGGAAAATTACAACAACGTCCTGCTCGAGGAATACGTAGAGGGTGACGAGTATAGCGTTGAGAGCATCAGTAAGAATGGTTGTCATGAAATCCTCGCTATTGTCAGGAAAAACACGACCGGAGCGCCTCACTTTATTGAGTTGGGACATACGACCCCTGCGGAGATACCTGTCTCTGTCAAAAATCAAATACATGTGACAGTGATTGATATGCTGAACCTGATGGGGCAGCAGAATGGTCCTTGCCATACGGAAGTGAAAGTCGACGGTGAGCGGGTAAATATTATTGAAACCCAAACTCGCTTCGGAGGAGGGCAAATCTGGGAATTGGTTTGGCTGACGACAGGGCGTAACGTGGCTCACGAAACCGTCGCTCATCTGTGTCATTTGCCATCTCCGGTAATCAAGGCTGAATCGCCTGCAGCGAGTGTTGTTCACCTGCCTGCACCAGAGGGACTTGTGCTCCGATGCGACGGCCATGAATTGGTTCGTCATTCTGAAGGGGTATACCGGTTTGAGATAAAGGATATTCAGGGAAAAAGCTTTGGAACCACCCGGCATGCGGCGGATCGTATTGGTTACTGTATGTGTCTGGGAAATAGTTCGAATGAGGCCTTTAAGAGGTGTGAACAGGCTATCAGAAAGCTCCTGGTTGAAACAGAAAATGCAGCAACACGAGTTGAGGACTACGCGGAATGACAACGTTTTTATTGGCCCCCCCTAAAGTATTGATTCGGTGGAGTGAGAGCGAACTTGATCGAGCGCTCGACAAGCCGGTTTGTATCGTGACCAGCGACATGGATGATAGCACCCGAGAGAAACTCAAGGCGGCTATCGGCCGTTACTCTGAGTCATTGTATGAGTTCGGCAACTATAATAGCTCTTCGACCATCCCCTTGCGCCTGCTGCAACTGGCTCAGAAAGAGAGAGCAAGCCACATTGTTGCCATGTCTGAAGTCGACGTCATGCGTAGCGCAAGACTTCGTGACCACCTGGGGCTCGTTGGTCTTAAGGCAGATCAGGCTTTATTTTTCCGCGACAAGGCCATGATGAAAAAGCAGGCAGCCAAAGAAGGCATTAAGGTTGCCAAACACTCCTTGGTCTATGATCCCTTAACCCTCCTGAACGCTACCGAGGAGCTGGGATACCCGGTTGTGATAAAGCCTCCGATGGGACGGGGCTCATCGGGAGTGAATGTCGTACAGAACAGAAGAGAGCTGGAAGACTTTCTGACGGAATACAGGTGGAACGATCTTGGTGCACAGGTTCCTTTGTTAGTTGAAGAATACATTGAAGGAGACCTGTACCGAATTGATGGCGTCGTCCATAACGGGAAGGTGTGTTTCAGTGCAGCCGCCAAATACTGGGGTACCCATTTGAACTATCTGGGAGGCGGGTGCCTCGGGTCAGTCATGCTGGATCCGAAAGCGCCTTTGGCGAAAGACCTGACAGGATTAACGGAAAGATTGCTACTGGAAGTACTGCCTTTTGCTGAGAATGGCAGTTTCCACGTTGAAGTGTTTAAGAATTCTGATGGTGAACTGGTTTTCAGTGAGGCCGCAGCCAGGCTGGGAGGAGGCTCAATTATTGAGGAAGTGGAAACGTCTTACGGTGTGAATATCAAGTCATTGACTCTGGCTGCCGAATGCGGAAATGACGCTGCTGTGGCGGAAATTTTGGGAATGCAGCACAGCCAGTTCGTTCCTGCCGCACAGCTTCATATTTCACCGAAAGCTAAAACGCTGGTGTCGATGCCTGCGCAATGTGAATTTCCTTATGTGTCCCTGTGTGAATTTCAAGGGCAGGCTGGTGATAACTTTCAACTGATGACACATACCAACTCCGAGATAGCACGTTTTGTACTGAAGGGAGAGTCCCCTGAAATTCTGGAGCAGAGACTGCAGGAGCTGGTCTTATGGTTTGAGGAGCAATGTCAATGGACTTGAAAACCGGAGTTTCAAAGCAATCAGATCATCGCTGGATCACCCGTCAGTTGGGTCTATCTGATGCCAATGCGGTAATAGCACTCAGGCATCAGGCGCTCAAGGAACTGGAACACCATGACAACTATGTCATGGAGGATGACGAGCGTAAGTTTGTCGAAGATCACCTGGGCAGCGCTGGTGTCTCTTTTGGATTTTATGACAATGGCTGTCTGGTCGCATATACCGCACTAACCCTTGATCTGTGTGCTGCGGATACCGAATACGAATATGAACATCTGATAAATCGCGATGGGACTGAAAAGTGGGGAGCATTGGCTGCGACTCTGGTGGTTCCTGAATACCGTCGAAGGGGAATTCAGCACGCAGCGATAAAGCTACGTTTAGATTATGCAAAAAGGTGTGGGACAGAGCGTCTGGGGGTGACGGTATCCCCATACAATCAGGCAAGTCTGTCCAATCTTCTCAGTAATGGAGGAAGTATTCAGGGAATTGAGACCTATGATGATGGCCGGACCAGATTTCTGATTGCTTTTGAGTGCCGTCAAAAGTCTGTTTCCTTTGGCATTCCTGAGCAGGTGATTGTGCCATGCCATAACGTAAATCTTCACAGGCGATTATTGGCAGAGAATTATATTGGCAAGAGAATCATCAATACTGGCGTCGACAGTTACATTACCTATGCCAGGAAGGAGGGGTAATGTACCAGCAATATAATACCGGTACCGCTGTAGCCTGGCCGCAAGGATATCGGGCGGCAGGTATGATTTCGGTTGATGTGGATACTGTGACGCCGATGCTTTGGCGGGAGCGTCATTCATCTTCTCTCTCTCCGGCGGAAGTGGAGCAGCGTCTGTTTGGCATTCGACAGGGAGTGCCCAGAATCCTATCCATGCTGCAGGAAACCAATCTGCAGGCAGTGTTCTTTGTGCCTTCTGCCGTAGCTGAACTGAATCCGCAGATGATCCGGGATATCGTGAGTGAAGGACATGAAATCGGTGTTCATGGTTATATCCATGAAACCTTGAGCGAGATTTCGTCTGCGGAGAGTCAGGAAATATTGAACCGGTCTCTGCAGACCTTGACCGAGCTGTCAGGTCAGAAACCAGTAGGCTATCGCTCGCCCTCGTGGAACATGAGCAGCTATCTGCCCGGTCAGCTGAGGCAGCTTGGTATTCGATATGACAGCTCTTTGATGGGATATGAGCAGCCCTACAAAGTCGAAGAACTGCTTGAACTCCCGGTTTCCTGGTACCTGGATGATGCTCCGCATTTCATCTATTTGGGCGATGGAAATGATCCGCACGCCCCCAAGGATTCCCAGGCTGTTTTTGAAGGGTGGCGAAGAGCTGTAAACGGGGTGAAACACTATGGTGGCTACTTCAGCATCACTGTCCATCCCTGGATCGTCGGAAGGATGGAGCGATGCCGTGACTTTGCGGAGTTTCTGTCCTGGCTCGCCAACGATCCAGAGCTTTGGATTCAAAAAGGAGGGGATTTAGCAGAGTACCTCGATGAGTTGCGCCTACCCTCGACAACACTTGTAGAGACTCATGCTCAAATTCTCCCAGCCTTCAAATAACGCCATTGCTATCCTGGCAGGTGTATTCAGTAATAATCTGGCCCTGGGAATATATACCCTGAGCCTGGGTAAACTGTTGTTTGATGCCTCAGGTGCCGTTCAACACTTTGCGACGATTATGGTGATTGAACAGGTATTGTTTGTACTTCTGGGAATGCTGGCGGGCAATATTGTTGATTCATTCAAAACAAGTCTGATCGCAGGGAAGGCGAATCTTGTGTTCGCCCTGGCATGCTTTCTGTTAGTAGCCTGTGTATACACGGGGGGTCCGGAAGGCATATCTCTGACAGGCGCTTCACTAATGATCGGGATGATGTTTAGTTCGTCCAGGGCCTTTTTCCGACCTGCACTGTTTCGAATGCCCCCCGAAGTTGTCAGCGAGGGCCAGTTGCAGGCATTCAATGCCAGAATGACCGTATGTATTCAGTCTGGTCAACTGATAGGGGCGGCGGCTGCCGGAGTCCTGATAGGGTTGGGAACAATTGAAGTACCACTTTTAATATCCGGCGTACTTTACGCTCTCGCAGCGGTAATCTTTCTTATCTCACCACTTCCCTACGCCGTGCAGCGCAAGAAAGGTGGCAGCCTGTTAAAGGTGCTAAAAGACACACCCCGTAGCTGGGTTTCCCCGATAAAAGTTGCCTGGGGAGATAAGTCCAGCTTTTATACTCTGGTTACTGTCGGCGCGGACTTCCTGACAATATCGTTGTTTAATCTACTCCTTGCTCCCTGGTGCGAAATTCTTTTTAACGGGGTGTATAGTTGGATGGGCGGACTGGAAATGGCATTTGCCATCGGTGCTATTTTGGGAGGATGGATTCTAACCAGGAAACTGAATGCTTTAGCACCGTCATCTGCACGACAATTAGGATTGCTTCTGCAGGCTCTGGCCTGGGCTGCGAGCTTTATATTGATATCACCCTGGGGATTCATTGCCATCGCCTGCTGTCTTGGTATGGGAGTGGCCATTTCGTCCACATCTGTACTGACACTACTGCAGGCTTCTCTGCCCAGGGAAATTCATGGCAGGGCAGGAGTTATCCGGTCGATAGCAATCTCTGTATCAGTGGGTGTGCTGCTTCCGGTTTTGACTATCCAGGTGGAAAGCTCAATAAAAGGCGCTTCTGTGCTGATGGCTCTGTTTCTGGGAGTGTTCATGATGTTGGCAATCCTGCCAATGAAACAGCGGAAACCGATTAATACTGTGTATAAGACGGAATAACATACAAGTGGAATAACGATGGAGCTAACCTCAAGCGCAACCGACCAAAGCGATATTCCCCATATTCTGGTCATTGGTGGTATCCCCTCAGTACATAGCTTACTGCACGAGAGAGGCGCCAGTCTCACGCTTGTTCCCGTTCACGGTCATCCGTGGCCGATCCGGCGGGAGTTATATCAGAAGGTTGTCAACCTGGAGTCTCCTGATCAAATAGATCAGGTTTGTGAAACACTCATGGCAGTCAATCAGCGTCATCCATTTACGGGAATTGCCTGTCTCCATGATTATGCTGTCATTGTTGGTGCTCAGATCGCAGCAAGACTTCGGTTGCCCTGGTTTAGTGAAGAAACCGCTAAATGTTCTGTAGAAAAATGGCGTATGCGGGACTGTCTTAGAAAGCAAGGGCTTGATAATACTGATTACGTGATGGCCTTGAGTCGTGATGTAGTGGAAAAGTTTTTGGAGCTCAAGGGCGAAGGAATATACAAGCCTGTTGATGGTAGGGCCAGTGAGGGGGTTCTGGCAATTAACCATAGGACTGATCTGCAACAATTGCATTATTCTGACAGGTATATGGTTGAGGCAAAGTTAAGTGGTGACGAGTACAGCGTAGAAACCTTCTCCGGAGAGGGTGAAGTCCTGGCCGGCTCGGTGACCCAGAAGTTCAAGCAGGGCTTTGTTGAATGCGGACATGTGACCCCACCTCTGGATTTACCTAAGGAAAGGCAGGCAGATGTGGTTGCGTATGTCGATAAGGCACTATCTTGCCTGGGAATATACAGAGGTATTGGTCATACCGAGGTTTTTGTCAATTCATCTTCGATTCAGATGGTGGAAACACACTTGAGAGGTGGAGGGGATCGCATACTTGACCTGGTAAAACTTTCCACATCAGCGGACCTGACTGAAAATATTGTACGGGACATACTCGGTCACCCCCTTGATCTTAATCACTCTGCGGGGAGATTACTTTCCGCTCGACGTGCTGCAGCAGTGTGGTATTTATTACCTGAAGCTACCGGAGAAATCATCGCCATTGAAGGTCTTGAGCAAGCGAGAGATATTGACGGGGTTGTGGAGGTAAAGGCCCTTAAAGCCCCGGGGGATGTTACTCAGGGTCTATATTCTAGCTATGACAGGTTGGCATTGGCTATTGCGATAGGAGAGAACCCTCGGGAGGCCTTGTTACGGGCTCAAAGAGCCTGTCGTGAACTGTCTGTGACAGTAAGCCCAAACAACTAGCCTATGTCGCAGATCTAGGGAAACTCTGGCTCCTATCATTCTCCTATCATATATGTTGCCACAGTTCATCTCCAAGCCACTGGCGTAGTCCAGTGGCGCCTTTGCCTGTCACCCATAACGTCCGCAGACTGGCTTTTCTTCTGAGATACCCCTCCTTGAGCAAGTGTTGGCAGATCTGTCTGCCCAGTTGCCCGGCAACATGGTATCTCCGTTCGCTCCAGTCGAGGCAGGGGCGACAAAGTACCATCCTGCTGTTCATGCAGGTTTGGTCCAGCTGCATATTAATTGGAGCAAGAGTGTTGCTTAATTGCTCGGTTATCTGACCACTGCCATCTTCCAGAATAATGGCCTTCTGGGCAGTAAGGTGCTCCGCAATTGCGACACCCAATCGTCCCGCCACGTGGTCGTAGCACATTCTGGCCCGGCGCATATTCTCGTCTTTGGGGCCTGTCAGAATGGGAGCCGGTGGGGGCCGGTTTAGTGATGCGACCTGCATAATGCCCTCAAGCATGGTGGCGACTTTCTCCGACGCCAGACGATGGTATCGGTGCCGCCCCTGCTTAGCTACTTTCAACAGACCTGCGTCAATCATCTGGGATAGGTGGCGGCTGGCCGTTTGCGGGGTGACATTTCCAGCAACTGCCAACTCGTTGGCAGTGAAGGCTCTACCATCCATCAATGCCAGCAGCATGGCGGTGCGGGCCGGCTCACCAACCAAAGCCGCGATTCGGGCGATTTCATTTGTATTCATTGAACTCGAGCCATCTGATCGGAACACTCGACTATCAGTATACATGGGGAGGAGACTTCATACTTCGCTCCAGAGCGAAACATGCTACCCCAAGTACCGGGCAGAATAATGACACTGAATTAACAAAGAGGAAAAGCCCGTGTCGATTGTTTGTATCATTCGTTATCAGATTGATCCATTTAAGAAAGAGGAGTTCCGTCAATATGCCGAGAACTGGGGACAAATTATTCCAGCCTGTGGCGGTGATCTGATCGGATACTTCCTCCCCTCTGAGGGAACTAACGACATTGCCTGGGGACTAATCCGGTTCGACAGTCTTGCGGAATATGAAGCCTACCGGCAAAGACTCAAGGTAGACTCCGACGGAAGTGCAAACTTTACTCTGGCCCAGACGCAGCGTTTTATCCTCAGGGAGGAAAGAAGTTTTGTCGAGGTTGTGGAGGGGACTTTGAATCGGCCATCGCTGTCTGGCGGAGCGAGCTTTGATAGTGCGACCGGGGGATTTCTTACCGGTAGAGAGGAATTGTGAGATGTTGGCAGTGATTTTTGAGTTGGAACCGAATAAAGACAGGCTGCAATCATACCTGGATGAGGCAGAGGTGCTACGTCCTCTGTTGAAAAATATAGACGGATTTATTTCTGTAGAGCGTTTTGAAAGTCTGACGCAGCCTGGCAGATTTCTATCTCTTTCTTTCTGGCGAGATGAGGAAGCCATAAAACAATGGCGTAATCTTGAGGCTCACCGGCAGGCGCAGGCAAAGGGAAAAGCCGAACTGTTTTTGCATTATCGACTACGGGTGGCGGAAGTTATCCGTGATTATGGCAAATATGCCCGTGATAACACACCTCTTGACTCACTGGATTGGCATAAGAACCGCTAACTGACACGGTATGTACTTACAGGGGGAATCGCTTGATTTATAACGTGTTGTCAGGCCGATGTGGGAGGTAAGGGTGACAAAACCCACCCCTGAGAGTGTATAGTGGACTCCCGACAGCATAAAGGAGTTGCACTTTTGCCAGCGATAGAAAACCTGCAAATAGATTTCGCGTTCTTTGCCTCACTTTTCGGGTTGATGCTGGTATGGATGAACTTCATGCTGGTCATAGTGTTTGCTGGTCGGGTCATCATGAAACGACTGCCTGTAGGGGCCTCTCTCTCCTGGCTGATCGTGTTGCTGCTCTTTCCTTACGTTGGTGTCGGGTTGTACATTCTTTTTGGCGAACGTTACCTCGGGTCGAAAAGGCGTCGGCGGCAGGAAAAGCAGTTATCCTCCTATCAGCAGGTGAAAATGGATGGTGAGGCGCTTCAGGTTCGCATACTGGACCGTATTCATGATGGCGGTCAGGCTCTGGCGAATTATGAACTGAGTGCCACAGGCCTGCCGGCAATTGGAGGCAATACGGTGGCCTTCCTGAACAGTGCAGACGACACTATTCGGGCCATGGTGGAGGATATCGATCAGGCCACTGAATTCTGCCATTTGGAGTTCTACATCTGGCATCCGGGAGGTCAGGCTGACCAGGTAGCTGAAGCGTTGGTCAGAGCCAAAGAACGCGGAGTAGTATGCCGGGTAATGCTGGACGCGGTCGGCAGTCAGACGTTTTTTCGATCCAGTCTTGCCCGACTGTTGCGAAAGCATCAGATTCGCGTGATCAAGGCATGCCCAATCCGATTTATTCCCTGGCGACTGGCACGCTATGACTTGCGGAATCACCGGAAAATGGTGGTGATTGACGGCAGGGTCAGTTACATCGGAAGTTTTAATCTGATTGATCCCCGCTTCTTCAAGCAGGATCAGGGAGTGGGTGAGTGGATCGATGTGATGGCACGTATTGAGGGACCCTCTGTTAAAGTGTTTGACGGTGTGTATCGTTGGTATTGGAATATCGAAGCTGGCGAACACCTGGCATTGTCACCACAGGATATCGAGCCGGATGATCGTGCTGCTGTTATCCAGGCGGCTCCCTCTGGTCCTGATGTTGAAAAGGAAAGTATTCTCAATTCACTGCTGCAGGCAATTTACTCCGCTAGACAGGAAATTCTGATTGTCACTCCCTACTTTGTGCCCGGAGAGGTATTGTCCCAGGCGCTTCGCATCGCTGCACGGCGGGGTGTTAAAGTCAGCCTGATTCTCCCCAAACGGGTAGACTCTTTTTTGGTACGCTACGCCAGCCGTTCCTATTTTGAGGAACTGTTGCAGGTTGGGGTGAATATTTATCAGTACGACAAAGGTCTGTTGCATACCAAATGTGTCCTCATTGATGGCAGGCTGTCTTTCTTCGGAACAGTGAATATGGACCTGAGAAGTCTCTGGCTTAACTTCGAGATGACGCTGATTGTCTATGATGCACAGACCACGGGAGTTCTGCAGTCCATTGTTGAGGGATATATCGCCGACTCTGCGTTGCTGGACCCGGCTGCGTGGGAACAGAGGAGCCTCCGAAAGCGTTTTGTGGAAAATGTCATGCATCTGTTCAGCCCTCTGATTTAGGCAGACCTCATTGCTGGCAATTAAGCGCACGATCTTCAGTGAAGCATTATCGGGTTAAGTCACAAAGTAATCAGGGCAAAAATTATTTGGTAAGGACGAAAAAGAAGTATGCCTGAGAAACAGAAGTACGGGGTGGTATACCAAGATAAAGACTATGCCGGATTTTTCCGCCGAATGGCCGGTTTGACGGTTGATATCAGTATCGTCATGGCGTTGTTGTTTCTGGGGGTTGAAAGTGATACCTGGGCTTTCAATCATTTTGCAGATGATTATACGCGGCCATATCTCCTGTACGCCTCACTCATATTTAGCTATCTGTATCTGACAATCGTCAGAGCCTCGAGTATCGGATCAATCGGGTTGCGACTGTCTGATACTCGGATTGAAACGATTTTCGGGAAGAAACCCGGACTGATTCGCATGAGCTGTCGTCTACTGTTTCTGTTGGTTGGCCCTTTAAATATTCTGGCAGATATATTCTTTATCAACGTGGTCAGGGAGCGACGTTCTATCAGAGACTGTTTTTGTAACACGATCGTGGTCAGAAGAGCTGCAGTGCCAATTGAGAGAAATGCTCCTGTTCATATTGCTAAAATATATGCCTTTGGTTTAAATCTTATGTATGAAAGCTGTAATAGTGCTCATACCTAAGCAACCTCCCAATCGGAAATGAAAAGACTGATGTTCAATAAAATAATCTGCCTTACCTTGTTGATTTTGTTGTTGGCTGGATGTAGCGACCCTTTGCCCCAAAATCGATTGAACTATGCTGGCGAGTGGCAAAGCAAAGAAATGTATCTGCTCATACAGAATGACGGCACGGTGTCATATCAGCGTTTGAAGAATGGTGGATCCGTTTCCATCAATGGTCCTTTGCAAGAGTTTAAGGGCGATAATTTTGAGGTTGGATTCGGGCCGTTCTCGACCACATTCGAGGTCAGTGAACCCCCACACCTGGTTGAAGACCACTGGGAAATGGTGGTTGATGGGGTAAGGCTGACCAAAACCAGTAACTAGGGCCCCTTGAAACACTTTCTGCATTGCCGCTACGGCGTTGAAAACGACCTCAATATGCTCATTTACTCCCTGTAAGTTTGGTTTATTCGGTCGTTTTTTGCTTTGCATCGACTGCCTCACCAACGTTTTTCCAGAGTCTCCCTATCTATAGTTTCGATCATCACCCCCTTCCTGAGAGCGTTATTTAAACTCAACTTTATTCTCTGGATAAATGACACTCTGTGGCTTCTTGCTGTCCTAAAAAAGTGACACAGGCGAAAGTTTCATCAAAAAGATCATAAATTCGACATAAATCTGAAATCTGAACACTGTAAAGTGATTTCTTATCTGGTATATACCAAGTGTCTGATTACTAAACATTCAGATAAAGATGATAAATAATAATGATTGGTCTAGACCATAATAATTACACGGAGATAGATCGAATGAATATGCTATCGAAATTTTTGATGGGAATACTTTTCCTGCTAACCCTCTCACCGCAGGTTTTGGCGCAACGTCCTGATATCACTGTCATGGGATACAACATCATGCAGTTGCCCGTACAGGACTGGGATCAGACCCAACGCCTGGCACACCTTGGCGATGCCATCAGGGCAATGCCGCAAACCCCTGACGTTATTGCCTTTAGTGAAGTGTTTACCGATGATGCCTACAACGCTTTGCAGTCACTGGATGATATATATCCCTACCTGACGCCTGTTGTGGGGTTGAGCTGTAGTGGTGGAGGATGGGATTCGATCACTGGTAACTGCTCCAACAGTCCTTTTGTGATTCGCGGTGGTGTGGTCATCGCCAGTAAGTGGCCAATCACTTCGCAGCGCCAACATATCTTCTATGCCAGCTTGAAGGGGTCATGGGATTATCAGGCAAACAAAGGGGCGGCCTATGTCAGTATTGAAAAAGACGGCTATACCTATCATGTCGTTGGTACTCACTTGCAGGCGACTCATGACGGTGGTGCGGATGAAGAGCATGATATCCGCATGGGGCAACTCGATGAAATCCGTGCCTGGGTAGACGGTCTGTCTGTTCCTGCAAATGAACCTGTGATTCTCGCCGGAGACATGAATGTTGATTTCAAACTGACCTCCCAGGTGAACGACATGCTGTCTCACAGCAATGCCTCACTGAACTTCCCCAACACTCAGGCCGATGGTTCCTATCCGGAAGATAACTGGATGTCCCGCGCTTATAACTACTACTTTGATTACGACATGTGTTACAACGATACTCTGGACTATGTTCTGACTCGCAACGATCACCTCCAGCCTACCAACAATGCTGAAATGCAGGTGATCCCACTGAAATCACCAACTTCCTGGTACTGGTCTTATCTGCGTGGCTGGTGGACTCTTTGTGGTGGTGATTACTGGCATGATGGCTATACCAGGGATCTTTCCGATCACTATCCGGTTATGACCACTTACCAGTACTGATATCCACTGGCTGCCAAAAACGCCGGTGCAAGTGGAGAAATAGAGTGGCCAACTGATCGCTCTATTTCTTCGTTCAAGAGGAAAAGACTTCCACCTTGGTCCGCCATTCGCTTTAAATGGAACCGGTGATGCACTGGAAAACTAGATGTTAAGAGACAATGGAACGGGCCGGAGTTTTTGTGGAATCTCTGGGGCAATTCTTGGTCGTGACCAGATAAGTATGTCGGCAAACCCCACAGAACGAGCCAGATCAAGTTGCTGATTATGTTGGCGGGTGTTGGCTCCATGTTGTAGTAGGGGCTTCAGCCCATAGCCTCTATCGATTCGTTTTGCGTCAAGCAGGGCGAAAAGTTGAGCAGCATCGTTGAGGTCGACTGAAACATGATGATTTTCGTGATCTGTCTTGTATCCATGTATCACATCCAGCGGTTGCGACCTCAGTTCCCAATCCACTTTCCCGGACTTTTCCGAGCGTTGACTCAGGGCCAGAATTTCAACGGACTCGAGTAGTTTAACCGGGTTCATAAAATGATGTATGCGGCCGTCATCAAGCGTAATGGCAATATCTATTTGCCCTTTCTCTGCCATATAGTTCAAACGCTCTGTCGGTAGAACCAGTATCCTGTAGTCAACCTGAAGTTCATTGAAAAGCTGTCTGGCGTAGGTCACCAGCCTGCCTTTGGGCTGATAGGTAGGGGCTTCGAGAAATGCCCAGGGGGCGGCTTCCATAATACCGATATTCAATGGTTGTGAGGAGGCTTTACCTGCCATTAGATATAGCAGAATGGCCAGGCATATGGGGATGGCTCGGGCAAATAGACTGTTCATTGTTTTTATACTTCTCATTACTGCGAGGCTCTGCCAAAAAAGGCAAGCCTGGATAGCTTGCCAAATCGGAGGACGAATAATCAATTAGTCTAAAGGCTATATTTGGCAGAAAATTGAAGATAATCAGAATCGCCGGACTCTGTTTCGTAATTACCGAACTCAGCTCCGACGGTAAAGCCGGCGCGTATATCCTGCAGCAGGTTCACAGCCCAATGTGAGCGGTCAACGTCTGTATCGTCAATATCAATATGGCCATAGTAGAGACTGCTGCGCAAAGTATCGGTCCAGAAATGTCTGTAGGCGACAGTGTAGGCCTGGGTTTCCAGAATATCTCCATCGCTGTCTGCAGTATCGGCAATATTGGCACCTGGGCCAGTGTATCTGCCCTGAGCTCCGCCATTGTAAGAAAAGCGGAAATCGTCTTTACCCATAGTCGTGATCTTGCCGTGGAGATTATATCCCAGCTGCAAACCGTCGGCGCCTCCGTCCTCATTGGTGTCCTCAAGGTTGCGGATAAGGGTGGCGAGACCTATCTGGCCCCATGATTCCTTAAATGTATAGCGTGCAACAGCATCTGGTACTGTCTGACTTTCCCCACTGAAAGTAGAAGGATTTTCCAGTGCCAGTTCTAACCCTCCCTGAGTAAAACGAATCTGGGATTGCCGGACGAATGTCTGTGCCACGTGGGGCCCACCAAAGTCCAGTGCTTCAGGAATACTGGCCAGCGGCATAAAGGTTGACCAGGTTTGGCCCAGTAACCAGTTATCGTATTTGAAAAAGGCGTGTCTCAGGCGCAGTGAGTGACCGCCGGTAACACTTTCTGTTGCCCCCTCGGGTTGTTGGTCGTCGTAGAAATCCCATTCCAAAGTGCCTTTCAGATTCCCTTGATCATAGTGAATATTGAATCGGGATTCCCGAATGTTCAATCGTGTTTCTTCTGTATTCTGGCTAAAGGCGTTGTTACTGATCCAGAAATCCCGGTAAGCCAAATCACCGTTGACATGACGGAGATCGAGTTTGAAGTAGCCTCCAAAGCTCAGTTTTGCGTCGTTAGGAAGGTCAACAACCATTGCAGATTGCGCGGAAGATGCGCAAATCAGGCTTCCCAGAAAGAATATTGCGGGGATGTTATTCATGTTTTATTCCCATCAGAAAGTTTTGCTTTCAATGTCTGCCGATGTACTTAACCGGCCGTTCGTTACCTCTGTCAGTCGAATTTATACAGAGGTCTTTTTATAGGTTGTTCTGATTGAGGAGGGATTCGGCATCCGGTACTGCACTCAGGAACACTAAGGGTTTGCACTTAGAAAAGGTTGCGGCTATGGGTAGGCTTGCGTAGATACCAGCAGTGCAGGTGTTGACAAAGAGACTGTGTTGCAAGGAAGAGGATATTGAATTGATGTAGATACTGAAGGGGCGAAATTAATGAAAAGGTGGAGAGCTAAATACGGGCATGGCGGTGATAGGACCTTCGGCTAATAGGAAACCTGCCTGGAAAAGGAATATGCTCAATGACGAAGCCATATACGTGTTTGTGCGTTTGTGTCTGCTATGATCGATATTTCTTTTTGCCTGCTTCACTACCTGGGCAACCAGGTTTCCTGGCCTTTTGCCCTTTGATAAATCATCTTATACCTAAGTATTAATACCTAACATGCTCAGTGAAGCACTACGTAATTGCTGCGCATTATTTGGTCATTCATACGGATTGTTAGTGGTTGCCCAAATGGTGACTATGAGTTGCGAATGACAAAAACGTGATTCGACTGAGTCTGAAAAATAAATATAAAGAGGTAGGTCGTATATGTATCCCGTACAAGTTGGCAAACTAAATACACTGGTTCTATTTCTGTTGGTTGCAGTCTTTTTATCCGGCTGTAATGACTCAGGCTTTGATGCCTCCGCTTCTGACGCTCCTGTCTCGGAGCCTGTTTCCGAATCTGTGACTAAATCGGCCCATAAACCCGAGGAAGACAGACCTAAGATCTATAAACTCAGTCTGGCGCAGTCCTGGACGGCGAATGCGCCGATATTTGCAGAAACAACGGAAAATCTATCCCGGATGGTAAAAGAATTATCGAACGGGCAATTGGTCATAGACGTTTCTTCGGCCGACCAGCACCACCAACCCTTTGGTATTTTTGAGATGGTGAAGGCAGGCAAATACGATATGGGGCACTCCGCCTCCTACTACTGGAAAGATATCGATCCTAATACACTTTTCTTTACCACACTGCCTTTTGGAATGCTGGCTCAGGAACAATACGCCTGGTTCTATCATGGCGGGGGTATGGGATTGATGCAGAAGGTTTACCGTAAGCACCACTTGTTGTCCTTTCCCGGAGGGAATACGGGCAACCAGATGGGAGGCTGGTTTCGCAAGGAGATCAACTCACTTGCAGATCTTAAGGGGATTCGGATGAGGGTGCCTGGTTTTGCCGGTGAAGTTATGCAAGAGCTTGGTGTTGAACCGGTAAATATTGCACCTGATGAACTATATTCTGCGATGAACGAAGGGCGGATTGACGCACTGGAGTGGGTGGGACCTTCACTTGATCTGGGGATGAGGTTTCACGAAATCGCCCCTTATTATTACACTGGGTGGCACGAGCCGGGCACTGAGCTTCAATTTCTGATAAATCAGGATAGCTGGGAGCGACTCCCTGAACATCTACAGAAAATTCTTAAAGTGGCCATGCGTACTGCGGCGTTTGATATGTATGTACAGTCCACCTATGAAAGTGCTCAAAACTGGTCGACCATTCAGGTTGAATATCCGGGAGTTAAGATCCGCACCTTTCCTCCGCAAGTCGTAGAGGCGATGTACGATGTCACTGAAACGCTCCTGAAAAAGCGGGCTGATCAGGACACGCTTGCCCGGGAAATTCTGGACTCCCAATCTCGCTTTCAATGGAAGGTCCGGCGTTGGACCCGCATTTCAGACCAGGCCTATCTCAACATTCAGCCCCGAGGCTGAACACCATGGAAAGAAAGCCTGTTTAGAAGGCAATTATCCGAACCCGTTTGAAACAATAATCACACTATAGGCACCTGTCCGACGGTCATCTTTGGGATAACGATCACTGGTGGCCGCCGTTCATTCGTCGAAAAATGCGGGGAGATATGATGATAAAAGTACTGCTTGTTGATCATCACCCTATTTTCCGGGAAGGACTGGCTGCACGGATAGAGCTGGATCAGGACATCCTGGTCGTGGGGGAAGCGGAATCAGGAACCAGAGCAGTAGAGTTGATCTCAGCCTCATTACCGGATGTGGTTATTATGGACCCGCATATGCCGGATAGGTCGGGACTGAGCGTACTCAAAAGCGTTCCGCAGCAAAGTCCGGTAAAATTTATTTTCCTCAGTATCAGAGAGGATCCGGAAGGCGTTCTGGAGCTCATCAGGGCAGGAGCAATGGGATACCTCTTGAAAGATATCAATGGCCATGACCTGATCAGGGCCGTCAGACGTGTTTATTTGGGGAAGGCTGTTTTCTGTGAATTGGCGTTGTCTCTTCTTCACGAGTTTACCTGTCATCCACATGGGACCTTTCTGACCCAACGGGAAGTCAGGATTGTGCGACTGATTGCCAATGGTCTTAATAATAAACACTTGGCCAGGGAGCTGAATATCAGCGTTAGAACGGTGGAAAGTCACAAGCGAAATATTATGCAGAAAATTGGTGTCCAGAACTCACTGGGAATTATCCGGTATGCGTTTGAAAAAGGGTTGGCCAGGTAGAGCTGGCTGAGCTCAACCTGTTGTTTATGGCAGTGGTTATTGTTGCGAGAGGTTTTGGTTCTCTCCAGCTTCACTGGTGTATTGTCAACTGACTGGGTAATGATGCTCGTGCCAGTGCCTGGCGATATCCACCCGACGACAGACCCAGACATCCTGATGCCGGCTGACATATTCCAGAAATCGGGCCAGTGATGCCAGGCGCCCCGGACGCCCGACCAGACGACAGTGAAGCCCGATACTCATCATTTTGGGGGAGGACTCACCCTCTTCGTACAGGACATCAAAGCTGTCCTTAAGATAGGTGTAGAACTGATCGCCGGAATTGAACCCCTGGTTGGTGGCAAAGCGCATATCATTGGCATCCAGTGTGTAGGGAACCACCAGATGAGGCTGGTCGAAATCGAATAGCCAATAGGGGAGGTCGTCCGCATAGGAATCAGCATCGTAGAGCAATCCTCCCGCCTCCACGGCCAGCCGACGGGTGTTCGGACTCATACGGCCGGTGTACCAACCCAGTGGGCGTGATCCCGTAACCTTCTCATGAATTGCCATGGCCTGCTGAATATGACGGCGTTCTTCATCTTCAGACACATATTGATAGTCGATCCATTTCAAGCCATGGCTGGCGATTTCCCAATCCGCCTCAAGCATCGCTTTAACGGCATCGGGGTTTCGTTCCAGGGCGGTAGCAACACCGAATACGGTCACTGGAAAGTTGTAGCGTGAGAATAACCTGTGCAGGCGCCAGAAGCCTACACGACTGCCATATTCGTAAATGGACTCCATGTTCATATGCCGGACACCCTCTAGGGCCTGGGCGCCCACAATTTCTGACAGAAACGCTTCTGATGCCGGGTCCCCATGCAGAATACAGTTTTCTCCACCTTCTTCGTAATTCACCACAAATTGCAGGGCCAGCCTGGCTTTCCCTGGCCATTTGGGATGAGGGGGCTTGCTACCATAACCAATCATGTCACGAGGGTAGTCCATAGTGTCTCCGTGGTTGAATAGATTATCTGACAGTTTTGTCAGATATTACTCTTATATACCCTGGACAAGGAAGTTATTTGTAACCTGCCAACTGCTGTCGTAGATTATGCTTTGCATTGGCTTTATGGGCCAGTCAACCTGACAGGTTAACCGTTAAGAAAATGAATAACCTGCGACATTATTCGGAAGGTGAAGTTTGTATGGCGAAGGAGGCGAAGGAAAGAGCATGGAGAAAGAAAAGCATTTAGAAATTATGCGTACGGGGATTATTCTGCGTGCTGAGCGCTTCGATGAATGTGTGGACTTTTATCAGCGGATCTTTGGCTTCCCGATAATGTTTCAGGAACAACAGGGTGATTTCCGGCTGACCTGTTTTGATTTTCAAGGGACCTATCTCATGATTGAAACCGGGGGGATGGCAAAAGACGGGGAGAAGAGCATGGCAGAAAACCCCACTCGTTTGCGCATTCATGTTCCGGATATTGAGAAGGCGGCCGAGCATCTTAAGAAATTCGGCATTGAGCCTGTCATCAACCGATACTCTTGGGGATCTACCATTAATTTCCCTGACCCGGACGGAAACAGTGTTGGCTTGCGTGATGAAAAAACCTTTATAGACCAGATCGAAAACTTTCGTCGGGTTTAACCACACATGTCTGGACACCACCATCACCATCATCATGCTGATCCGGATGCCAGCAGCGGGAGAATTGCCATGGCATTCTGGCTGAATGCCATGTTTGCCGTTGTGGAATTTATTGGCGGGATGTTAACTAACAGTACCGCCATCATGGCAGATGCCGTCCATGACCTGGGGGATGCTCTGGCCATTGGTTTTGCCTGGATAATGCAGAGACTGAGTGGCCGGGAGGCGGATGCCCGTTTCAGCTATGGCTATCGAAGGTTTTCCCTGCTGGCAGCGTTAGTGAACGGAGGAATACTCATCATCGGCTCTGTCTGGGTATTGTCGATGGCTATTCCCAGATTATGGGCACCGGAAATGCCTCACGCTGCCGGGATGTTCTGGCTGGCCATTCTGGGTGTGGCTGTAAACGGATTTGCCGCAGTGAAGGTGAGTAAGGGTAAAACGCTGAATGAACAGCTCCTCAACTGGCATTTGCTGGAGGATGTGTTGGGGTGGGTTGCCGTACTGATTGTCAGTGTTGTGCTACTGTTTGTTGACTGGCCAATTCTTGATCCCATTCTATCCATCGTATTTACTCTGTTTATCCTGTCCAATGTCGTGAGGCATGTCGTGAAAACGCTGTCTCTCTTCCTGCAGGCAGTCCCTGACCGAAAGCTTCGTCAGGAGATTATGGATAAACTGATGGAGATCGAGCATATTCAGGCAATCCACCACCTTCACCTGTGGTCTCTGGATGGTGAGAAGCATGTGCTGACTGCACATCTGGAGCTGGACAAACCTATTTCAACCGAGGTGCAGACAGCCATCAAAGGTGATATCGCCGATGCGCTGACAAAATACGCTCTGGCACATACAACCTTCGAGTTCGAGCAGATATCAGAGAACTGTCGGGACCGTAACGAGCATCACCCCCCCGAAAGCCATCACTAGACAACCGACAATTGAGTTTATGGATAAAAGAAAAACTGCCGGGATCATCGCAGGCATTGTGATCATTTCAATGTTGCTCTTTATGCTGAAGTACTGGCTCGTGAGTCAGCTTCTGTAAATGGCGCGATAGATTTATATAATTGCCAACTTGTTCCATTCCTGTCGAAGTTCTCTGAGCGTATTGATTTCGTTACGAAATACCTCTGTAAGTTAATTCAGAGTGTTAATAGGTGACTTGTGGTTCTATTTTGCAATATCGGCGCTGTTTCAGTGGCGAATCTGCTCGTGCCGGGACCATAATACTTTCAGCACACCATAGTGAGCCTGGATATTTTCCACCTTATGGATCTGGCCGAAGGTCTTTGCAGTTGTATCACTGTCCATGATATCTGACTTCTAGCCTATGAAGATGTATCGTGACCACTGCAGAGTTTAGAAGTACGTTCCGGTATTACCTGGACTGGTAAATTATCAGAGGACGATTATGAAACACCTGCAAACCTTTCAACTTCCTCAATCTGTTACTACCTCATCTACTGATATTCAGCTGGCCCGGGATATGATTCATGCCTGGAGGCAGGACGGTATTTTTCAGGTGGCGGTTAATTCGGAGCAGCATATGAAAACGGAACGGGCATTTCATGCCAGTAAACGTTTCTTTCGTATGCCGCTGGAGAAAAAATCCCGCTGTGTCAGTGACCTGTCATTCTCCGGCTATGTCGCATGTGGTGAGGAAATTACCGCTGGCAAAGTGGACCACTCGGAGATATTTACGGTCTGCCCTGACATTCCTGACAGTGACTGGCGGGTAAAAGAAGGATGGCCTTGCCATGGACCTGTGCCCTGGCCAGACCAGGATTACGAGCTGGCGATGAAAGCGTTCATGAAGTCGTTGGGGGAGATTGGAGATAATCTGTTGAGGTTGGTTGCCATTGGGCTGGGGTTAGGGGACATTAACCACTTGACGGATGTCACTCGCAACGGTTGGCACCATATGCGGGTGTTGCGTTTTGCGTCAGCAGGAGCACAGGCTTCAAGTCGTGGAATTGGTGCCCACACCGATTACGGGCTATTAGTGATCGCCGCCCAGGAAGACATTCCCGGTCTGTATGTCCGGCCACCGGTCAGGGGGGAGAAAAGGTGTCGTAACTGGCTTCCTGAGGAGAGTTCGGCGGGTATGTATAACGAGATTGGACCCTGGAATCTGGTTAGTCCCATGCCGGAAGTTCTGACCGTCTTTCCTGGAGACATCCTGCAGTTTCTGACCAATGGGTATTTGTTATCGACCCCTCACAAGGTGGAGCTACACCCTTCAAAAGAACGGTATGCACTGGCGTATTTTCATGAGCCTGACTTTGCGGCCAAAATTACGCCTTTAAATGCCAAAGAGGGGGAAAGCATTCATTACGGTACACACTTCACCAACATGTTTATGCGTTGCTATCCAGACAGGTCGGCTACCCGGCGAATCACTGAGAACGGTGGGCTTGCCGTGCTGAGCGATATGCGTAGTGAGGACGCCCTGCCTGTTGCGTAAACGTGATAGAGGCTGAGGCAGTGGAATCTGTGCCGTAAATGCAATTGGCGAGACCTGTGGTCTATCCAAAATGCTGCTGTATCTCACCCTTGACCCAATCCCAGATTGCCTCTGAGCCTTTTGCAATCTGCGGGCCGCAACGTTGCAGTACCATGGCTTCGTCGACATTGAACTTATCCCAGGTACCGCCTTCTGTGGCCAGGTTATGCAGCACCGGCTGCAGGCGGTCGAGGGACTTGGCAAAACGGGCGTCGGGCGTTGAGGCTTCTTCAAACTCATCCCATAACTCCCGTAAGGATGCTCCCTGTTTGTCAGGCAGTAATCCAAACAGCCGGTTGGCAGCAGCTTGCTCGCGCTCAGCCTGTTCTGTTTTATCCCCGCTACCGTGCAGGGGAACGTCTCCGGCATCGACTTCCACAATATCGTGGATCAGAAGCATCTGGATAACCCGGCCCACATTCACCGGTTCATTGGCATATTCTGAGAGGATCAGGGCATACATGGCCAGGTGCCAGGAATGTTCAGCGGAGTTCTCCTGACGGGATTTGTCCATCAAAGGGGTTTGCCTGATGACACCTTTAAGCTGGTCGATTTCTTTCAAGAACCCCAATTGTTGTTTCAGATGATCCATGGAGGTGGTGTTTCCTGTGATTGATGGACCATCACTTTACAACACTGAAGCTAAGAGGAGCCAGTCCCTGTTTGCTCTCAAATTATCGCTAGGCTTTCAAATCGACCTATTGGATTTAAAGCCATCAGTTGGCCTTCAAAATAGAGGAAGGGTCTTTGGTATAGGATGACAACCATACGACATACTTGTCGAACGGCAGTGGACGGCTGAGGTAAAAGCCCTGCAGATAATCACAACCCATTTCGCGCAGACTGATGCAAGAGGTGTTGGTTTCTACCCCCTCCGCAACGACTTCAAAGCCAAGGTCGTGACACATGTTGATCATGGTTTGCACAATGATGGCGTCACCATTATTGGACTCCATATCCATAATGAAAGACCGGTCAATTTTGATCTCCTGAACCGGCAACTGTTTAATGTAAGCCAGCGATGAGTAGCCGGTTCCAAAGTCATCAATAGACAGGCGGATTCCCAGGAGATTCAGTCGCTTGAGAACCGCCAGAGCTCTCCTCGGGTCGTCCATCATGGCGGTTTCTGTTACCTCCAGAGATAGTCGGGAAGGCGCCACTTTGTGGTTTTTCAGGATGAGGCGAACAGATTCAGCAAACTCTTTTTCCTTCAGATTGATCGCGGAGATATTGACTGCCACCGCAATGTCATGGCCCTTTTGCGCCAGGGCCGCCACTTTCCCAACAGCATGGTCAATCACCCAATGGGTCAGCGGATGGATAATACCGGTTTGCTCTGCGATGGGGATGAACTCATCCGGTCCTATAAAGCCATGCTCCGGGTGTTCCCAGCGGAGCAATGCTTCCATTCCTGTGACAACATTCTCCCTGGCGGAAATTTTAGGCTGGAAATGTAGACTTAGGCTATCGGTCAGGATGGCTTTACGTAGTTCACCGGCCAGGGTCAGACGACGTTGGTTGTATGGATTCAGATTCTCTGAATAACGAGTCACCATGTTGCCAGAACGGGACCCCATATCGATCGCAATCTGGGCATTACGTATCAGTGTCGATCCATCATGGGCATCGTTGGGAAATCTGACGGTCCCGCCTACGCCACCAATATCGATCATTAATCCCTTGAACTCAATCGGCTCAGCAATTCGTGCGGTCAGCTGGGCAAATGCTGCTTCAGGGTCTTTATTCTTCTCCGGATCGATCAGAATCACAAAGGTCACTCCTTCGACAGCAACGATGTGGAATTTGTGGGACTCTGAGTTGTCCAGCATCAGAGACCCCGGTATTTCCAGGGCCCATTCATTGAGTTTCCGGGTCAGCTGTTTCAGTAGCTCGTCTGCCTGAAAATGCCCCAATGTCTTGTTGACTTCATGGAAACGCAGCAGGTGCACCATGCCCAGGAAAAGTGGTTTGTTGAGCTTTTTGTGGCGACAGGACTTATCAAACCAGTTTTCAAAGTGAGTCCGGTTGGGGGTGCCGGTGATCGGGTTATGCAGAGCCGCGTAAATCAGTTTTTCCTCTGCCAGTTGCCGCTGGCGAGACTCTATCAACATACTTTCCTGGGCTTTAAAGCGTTCTTCCCGTTCGCTGTTGAGTCTGTCCGCCAAAGCCATTGAGAGAAGTACCGCCTCCAGGGCAGAGCCGAATTGCAGGCCGTTTTCGGTAAGGAAAGTTCTCGGCACCCAGCCCATCTTGTTAAAAGCCAGAACCATTGCAGCCAGGGTAATACTGAACCATGCAAGACTGTAAAAACGGGCAATAGTATGTCCTCTGGCCCAAAGGTAAGGACCCACGAGAAGACAGGCGGTCGACACAGGTACGACCGTGGCGAGGGACAGTTTGATCGAGGTTTCGTAGTTAAGGAATAGGGCGCACACAAGGTTAGCGCCGCTGACCCATCCTGCCACCGTAAAGAACACATTCATCTTCGGCGCATTTTCAGACAGATGTAAGAAGTTTTTCGTAAAAAACGTGGTGAATAAAACGATGCAGGGTACAAAAATCAGAACTCCCAAATCCTGCAGGTAAGGAGAGTCCGGCCACAAATATTGAGATGGAATACCGTGCAGGCAAAGCTGTACCGCGGCAAAGCTAAATACAAAACAGATGTAGTAAAGGTAGACCCGTTCCCGCAGCGACAGAAACAGAAACAGGTTAAAAAGAATCATCACCAGCATCATGCCGTAGTAGACGGAATTTCGCATCAGATCCGTCTGGTCATTAGTATAGAACTCAACCTCTTCGGCAATATGAATGGGAACCTGTAGAGAGCTTTCACTTTTAACACGAAGGTAAATGGTGTTATGGCCATAGCTATTGAGGCTTATCGGAAACAGAAAGTGACGGTGTTCGATGGCTCGTGAGCTGAATGGATGGCGGTCACCAGTGTTGTAATGTTGTACGATGGTGCCACCGCTCACCTGGAACATTTCGACATAGTCCAGCAGGGGATAACCGATCTCAATCAGTCGGTCCACTGTCTGGTTGCTGGTGTTGTCTATGTTGAAGCGAAACCAGTACGTAGACGTGGTATATCCCATGTTGGGGGTATCGGAGGTGTTCTTTTGCCAGCGAAGATCTTCGTTGTCGATCAGATCGAAAATGTTCAGAAAATTGGTGGAATCTTCCAGATATTCCAGGTGGGGGCCAACGGAGACCGGTTTCCATACGTGATCAATAGATATAGGGGTACTGGCTCCTGACCGGCAGGCCACAAGCAGGATTGCCAATATAAAAAAAGCCTTAAGTCCCTGATAAGTCATTTAATACTTAGAATTATTCTGTAGTGACCCATTAAACGCCCAGGACATGATTGGGACATAGTGTTGGCAGGTAAAAACCGGAAAATAGCCATTTTTACCGAGATATAACATACAGTTAAGCTGCTATTCATGGGGCTGTCCATAAGGTTTACGTTGCGATAAGTAACGAGTTATTTCATCTTTGTTTTACATCTCGCTCTTCATGAAATAGGGAACGAAACGACACATGGTAATAGATACGAAGAGATTACGGATACGGAAGTTCACCCTGGAGGACACGGATTTCATTATCCGCATCCTGAATGACCCTGATTTTATTCGACATGTGGTTGATCGCGGTATCCGCACAACCCAGGAAGCTGAAAACTATTTGCAGGAGGTGCCTCTCAAAAGTTATCGGGAGAATGGTTTCGGGTTTTATGTCGTGGCACTGAAAACCGGCGAAGAGGAGCCGGAAACACTCATTGGGATGTGTGGACTGATCAAGCGGGATTTTCTGCAGTCTCCAGATATTGGCTATGCTTTCCTGCCGGAGTTTCGCGGAAAAGGATATGCCAGGGAAGCGGCCAGTGCGATATTGGAGCTGGCAAGGAATCACTTCAGGATTTCCCGAGTTGAGGCCATCACCAGTAAGGATAATTTTGTATCCAGGACACTGCTGACAGATTTGGGAATGACTTTGAGCGGAACTGTCATATATCCAGAGAGTTCTGAAGAACTTCTTCTATTTACCAAAGAATTATAAATTCGGCCTGGATCTGAAAGCGGCAATCGTCTGCAATCTTTTATGAGTCGATTAACCGACTCCAAATCCTCTCACGCCGGCCCGTCACGTTGACATATTCTGAAGCGGAACAATCTACGATCTCGCGTCGTGATTAAGGGTAATTACGTAGGTAGTTTTCGATAACCTTCTACGTAGTCTCGCTGCGAAATTGGTCAATTAAGCGGATAAAAAATCACCTCCCAGACTGTCATTCTGCTTCTCATGCTCGAAACGGGCGTCATCGTCTGTTGCTTAACAGGCGCATGAGCATGGTTTGCATGACCATCATTCCTAAAACAAACACAACAGGAATAAAGCAATGAAAAAAGTCGTAAAAGCTGCTGCAATTGCTGCAGTGGTATCCTCCGCTCTCCTTAGTTCTTTTTCTCACGCTGCCGAGAAAGTCTATAAACTCAAACTGGCTGAAACCTGGGGCCCTAACTTTCCCATCTTTGGTGACGCACCGCGAAATATGGCCGCCATGGCGGAGAAGATGTCCAATGGACGCCTGAAAATCACGATTGATTCTTCCAACAAGCACAAAGCGCCATTCGGGATATTTGACCTGGTCCGTTCCGGTCAGTATGACTTGGGACATTCCGCATCTTATTACTGGAAAGGCAAGGTCGCCAATACGCTGTACTTCACTACCATGCCGTTCGGTATGATCGCACCGGAACAATATGCCTGGTTCTATTACGGTGGCGGTATGGATCTCATGCAGAAAGTGTATGAGCCGTTTAACCTGATGTCTTTCCCCGGTGGTAACACAGGTAACCAGATGGGCGGATGGTTCCGTAAGGAAATCAATTCACTGGAAGATCTGGAAGGCCTGAAAATGCGGATTCCCGGATTTGCCGGTGAGGTCTTTGCCAAGCTGGGTGTGAAGCCGACCAATATCCCACCGGGTGAGCTTTATACGGCCATTGAGCGTGGCACCATTGACGCGCTGGAATGGGTAGGTCCCTCACTGGACCTGCGAATGGGCTTCCCGCAAGTGGCAGAGTACTACTATACCGGTTGGCATGAACCTGCAACTGAGCTGCAATTTCTGGTCAACAAACGGACTTTCAACAAGCTTCCGGAAGACCTGCAGGAAATCCTGAAAGTGGCCATGAAAGCCGCCGCTTACGATATGTACACTCAGTCCACGCATGAAAGTGCTAAAAACTGGGATACCATCAAGAAAGATTACCCTAACGTGAAGGTCCGCACCTTCCCGAAAGAAGTAATCAATGCCATGCGTAAAGCCAATGAGGAGCTGGTAGCGGAGAAGTCTGCTGAAGATCCGTTGGCCAAAGAGATTATCGAATCACAACTTGCTTACCTCAAGAAAGCCCGCAAGTGGACTGAGATTTCTGACGAAGCCTATCTCAACAGCATCTCTGTTGTTGAATAACCTGCGCCGACTTTGACACTGGGCAGTGCCATCATTCAGGTGGCGCTGTCTCAGGTCGAGCTGTTGTTAATTGGTGTAAGACAGGAGTAGCCACAAATGCGTGGGTTGGTTAAGACTGATGAATTTTTAGGTGGCGTGTCCAACTTTTGTGGCCACCTTGCGACGTTCGCCATGCTGCTGATGCTGGTGAACGTGGCGTTCGACGTCATGATGAGATATGTCTTCAATGATGTCTCCATCGGTATGCAGGAGCTCGAGTGGCACCTGTATTCTGTGACGTTTCTATTGGGCGTACCCTTTGCGATGCGCAGGGACGGTCATGTTCGTGTTGATATTATCTATGAAACCCGAAGTGATCGTACCAAGGCGTTCATTAATCTGATTGGCGTGGTTTTGTTTGTGATTCCTTTCTGCGCTCTCATCGCCTACTACGGTTACGGTTTTACTGTCGAGGCCTATGAACTGGGTGAGGGCAGCGGTGATCCGGGCGGCCTGCCGTATCGCTGGATCGTTAAATCGGTCATTCCCTTGTCTGCTGTGTTGACGGGGATCAGCGGGCTGGCGATGTTCACCCAGGCCTTGAGGGTGCTTCTGCTGGGTGAAACTTACTCCAACGAACACAAGGAGAGCCTGGCATGATCGGAATTATTATGTTTATTGTTGCGCTGCTCATGTTGCTGTGGGGCTTTCCGGTGGCATTTACCTTCGGTGGCGTGGCGCTGGTCTTCGGCATACTCTCAGAAGGCATGGACCTGTTCGCTTTTATGCCGTTCAGGATTATGAGCATCATGGAAAATACCGTGATGATGGCCATTCCATTGTTTATCTTTATGGGCGTGGTGTTGCAGAAAACACGACTGGCCCAGCAACTTCTGGAATCTATGGGCAAACTGTTCGGCGGTCTGCCAGGTGGGCTGGCCATCTCGACAATTCTGGTGGGCGCTTTGCTGGCGGCTTCAACCGGTGTGGTCGGCGCCAGTGTTGTAGCCATGGGACTGATCTCTCTGCCGGTTATGCTCAAATACGGTTACGACAAGAAACTCAGTTGCGGGACGATCTGTGCGTCTGGAACACTGGGCCAGATTATTCCCCCGTCGATCATTCTCATTATTCTGGGAGATGTCATAGGTTTGCCGGTGGGCGATCTGTTCCGCGCGGCCGTCGTACCTGGGCTGATTCTGATCGGCCTGTATGTCGCGTTTATTCTCGTCGCCACTTTCCTCAAGCCGGAATTAGCGCCTCCCATGCCTTCAGAACACCATGATCGGGGCAAGGAAATTCGTGAAGCCTTACTGGCTGTGATTCCACCTCTGGCATTAATCATGGTGGTGCTCGGTTCCATCTTCACCGGAATCGCTACACCGACAGAATCCTCTGCACTGGGCGGCGTTGGTGCGATTGTTCTGGCGCTGATCTATCGCCAGTTTTCCTGGAAAATGATCTGGAACAGTGCCCAGGAAACCGTTGTGGTGACCGCCATGGTGTTTGCGATTCTCTTGGGCGCAACGGCCTTCTCCATGACCTTCAGCTACTCTGGGGGTGACGCTCTGGTAGAGGAATGGATGTTGTCCCTGCCGGGCGAGAAGTGGGGCTTTCTGATTCTGTCCATGCTATTCATTCTTGTGCTGGGCTTCTTTATCGATTTTGTGGAAATTTCTTTCATTATCGTGCCCATTCTGGCGCCGGTAGCCCAGACTCTGGGAATCGATATGCTGTGGTTTGCGATTCTGATTGCAATGAATCTGCAAACCAGCTTCCTGACGCCACCATTTGGATTCAGCCTGTTTTATCTGAAGGGAGTGGCTCCGCCCGGGGTTCGGACAGCTGATATCTATCGTGGCGTGATGCCCTTTATCGTGCTCCAGGTGCTGGTGGTTGTGACCCTGATGGCATTCCCGGAACTGTTTGGAATGTAGCGGTATCCAATAAACGTTGTAAGTTCGACGACCGTGAGGCCAATACTGGCTTTGCATAGTCAAGGATGAATGTTGGCCAGGATGGCTGTTCGCGGACACGGGGAGACCATGACAGGAAATCCTGTTTCGTCTCGAGAGTCCCACTCTCCGTGTCCGCCTTTTTTGCCGTTTTAGATGTCTCAGATAACTGTTGATTTGAGTTTTCTGTTATCTCTTCATGAGCATCAGTTCAAACGTCAACAGCTCCTGAGTTGGCTCTGTCTTCAATGCTATAGTGAAGTTGCCGGGGGTTATGACATACTGCCGCTGATTGAGAGCCCATTGATGCATGGCATCAACAGATCCTGATGGTAAACGTCATGTCGTTAAGAACCAAACTCATACTCCTTGCCCTGGTTCCTCTTCTGGTCGTAACGGCCATTTTCTCTGTGGTTACGCTGCATCAGGGAAATATGCTGACCAAGCGTGAACTGCAAACTTTTGAGCAGAATCTCCGCAGGTCTAAGGAAACAGCGCTCAAGGACTATGTGTCCATCATGCGTATTGCCATTGAATTTATCCGTGAGAACTCAGCCAATGAGGCCGAAGCCCGGGCCAAAGTCGTGGCGCTGATGCAAAAGGCTTCTTTCAGCGATGACGGATACTTTTATGCCTACACTAAAGATGGACTGAATCTCGTTCATGCGGCTCAGCCGGAGCTTGTCGGTCAGGACCTATATGATTTTCAGGACAGCAGTGGTAATTACCTGATTCGTAATCTTTTGAAAATTGCTGCCAATGGTGGGGGATATTACCAATATCTGTGGCAACAGCCTTCCACTGGCAATGAAGTAGACAAAGTCGGCTATGTGGAACAGATTGAAGACTGGCAGTGGATGTTCGGTACCGGTCTGTATATTGATGATATTGCCGCGGAGATGTTACTGATCGAAGCCGGCGTGGACGCCAATATCAAGCAGACCCTGCTGGCGATCCTGATCGCCCTGATGGCATCGATAGGGGTTGTAGTGACGGCAGCAATACTGTTTAACGTCCACGAGCATCGTCTGGCAGATCAAAACCTGAAGGAACTAAGTCATAAGACGGTTCAGCATCAGGAAGAGGAGCGACGGCGTGTTTCCCGCGAGCTGCATGACGGCATCAATCAGCTTCTGGTGTCGGTCAAATACCGTCTCGAAACTGCCATGACTCATATTCCGGCTTCGGATTCGGCAGCTCGTGAGTCTCTGATGAAGGGAGGGGAGGTTCTGAATCGGGCTATACAGGAGGTTCGTCGCATATCTCATGATCTTCGTCCCAGTGTGCTGGATGATCTCGGCCTGCTGGCAGCCTTGAATCAATTGCTGGATGATTTCAGGGAACGTAGTGGCATCACCATGGATATCGATATCCAGCCCCCGCAAAGTGAGATAGCGGAAGAGGTGGCCACCACCTTATACAGAATTGTTCAGGAAGCACTGTCCAATATTGAGAAGCATGCCCGAGCCAGCCGATTGACACTGAGCCTGGAGGAGGATGCGGAAGGTCTGTTTCTTTGCATCACCGACAACGGTGTAGGCATTGTCAAAAAGGACGCTTTTACCCAAAGAGGAATTGGGCTGCGCAATATGCGTGAGCGTGTTGAGTTTTTAGGGGGGGAGTTTGAAGTGAACTCCCGGCCCGGAAGTGGTACCAGAATAATCGCTTCCTTCAGGCAGTATCAGGCTTAATCGGTTTTTCGGAGCGAACTGATTCTTGCCAGCTAACGAGTGAATGTTAAAAATAAATAAAAGTGAGGGGACAGAATCATGGCGTTATTATCTTTGTTACTGACTTTGATACGAGCTGTGATACAGACATTGATACTGGGTCCCTGCGAGGTAACAGGCATATGAACACATCGGAATCTGTCGTCAGAGTGATGCTGGTCGACGACCATATTTTGGTTTTGGAGGGCATTCGTGCCCGGCTGGAACAGGAAAAAGGGATCGAGGTTGTCGGACAGGCCACTGATGGACTGGAGGCACTGGAGCTGGTGAAGGATCTGCAACCGGATGTGGTCATGATGGATGTCAGCATGCCCAATATGAATGGTATCGAGACCACCAAAATATTTCAGGAGCGTTATCCGGAGCTGAAGGTGTTGATCCTCAGTATGCACGATAACCGCGAATATATTTCTCAACTGATGTTTCATGGGGCCAAGGGATACATCCTCAAAGATGTTTCTGTTGAAGAAATGGTGCGCGCCATCAGAACTGTGGCAGACGGCGCTACCTATATCTGTCGGGCAGCCACTGAAACCCTGTTTCGCCATGGTGAGAGTTCTGATCCTGTGGCCAGTAAACTGACCCGCCGGGAGAGCAATTCTGTCGAGAGTGGCCAGAGGACTCAGCAGCAAAGCGATATCGAATGAGCTGAATATCAGTGTCCGCACCGTGGAAACTCACCGTCAGAATATCAAGACCAAGCTGCACCTGAATACCACCGCTGAGCTGACCAAGTACGCTTATGACCAGAAGCTGATTCAGTAACAGGCCTTGCCTACAGGGGCTACCACCTATCCTTTGGCTGATTCTGTCTCTTTTCCCGTAACAAAGAAAATATTACCTCCGAGGTAATCGCTATCTACACCGGGCTGGCGTAAAAAAGCAGGACGCTATATCAATCTGCAAAGGTCAGCCTTATGTCCAGTAAACCTGAAATAACCCCGCAAATGCAGAGCCACTTTATCCAGGTGGATGAGCTTCGTATTCATTACCGGGAGGTGCTTCCTTTTCAAGAGACGGATGCTCCACCGATTCTGCTGCTGCATGGCTTTCCCACATCCTCATTATTGTGGCGCAATATTATGCCTGTTCTGGGGCGGAAACAGCGTGTGATCGCCGTTGACCTGCCGGGATATGGAGAGTCAGATAAGCCTTTGAATGTTTCTTACAGTTTCAGGTATTACCAGCGATTTCTGGATCGCTTCCTTGACTCGCTGGGGCTTGCTCAAATCAATCTGGTGGTACATGACACCGGTGGGCCAATCGGCGCTTATTGGGCTGTGCACAGGACGGATAGAGTTAGGCAGTTGGCCATGTTAAATACGCTGGTCTTTTCTGATTTTTCCTGGGCGGTCATGGCATTTCTCTTCAGTTGTAAATTGCCCGGGATTCGCAGTTTACTGGCCAGTCCATGGGGGCTGAAGACCTCTCTATACCTGGGAATGAACCATCACGAGAAAGTTGATGAGGAACTGATACAACAGATTCAGACCCCTTTTACTGAAAAGCGCGCAAGAAAAGCGTTGTTGAAAGCTGGAGTCGGGTTGACACCAGCCGGCTTTAAGGATCTGGAAAAACTGTTGGCAGGACTCACCATGCCAGTGGGTATTTTTTACGGAGCGAAAGATCTTATTCTGCCGGATATGCCAAAAACCGCCGAGCGACTGATAGCGATGTTACCTGATGTCAGTGTCGTATCCCTGCCGGAGTGTGGCCACTTTCTACAGGAAGATGATCCTGAGCAGGTCAGCGCTTTACTGGCGGATTTCTTTGAAGGCACTCAAAGCAATGGGATTAGTCCGGAGGAAAAAACGGAGGCATCCGTAAAAGGCGAAGTTCTGCCACTTTAATATTTTTGATTCGCTGCCATACTGATTCTATAAGGCTGACAATGTAATATTGTTCTCATATTGTGGAAATCAGGGATCAAAAGACACGAGTCATGAGCAGAACTGGTTATTTTGTCCTTGCCTGGTGCTGCGTGGGGTTGGGGATTATCGGTGCATTTCTGCCGGTAATGCCGACCACTATATTTATCATCATCGCAGCCTGGGCATTTGCCAAATCTTCCCCGGAGCGGGAGCAATGGCTGCTGAATCATGCCAGGTTCGGGCCGGCGTTGCGAAACTGGCGCGAACACCGTGTGATTCCTTTACGGGCTAAATGCACCGCGTACAGTATGATTACCCTCAGCGGGCTGTTCTCCATGTATATGTTGAACGCGAAACCTTACCTGCTGACCCTCACACTCATTTGCCTCACCATGGTGGTGATTTATATTCATCGTCATCCTTCTGTACCAAGACAGCTCGACAATTCATCATCCTGATCGCACAATCTGTTATCCCTTTTTCTGCGTCATCCTGTTATTTGCCTCCTGAAGATCCCTTTTTGCTCCTCATCCTCAGATGTGATTGGAGGTAGTAAAATGGAAAAAAGTTATTAGTGGGAAGTACGATGGCACTAATAATTAGAATATCTAATGTCAGGATAAGTAATGCTACGTATTATAATGGCGAATATTTCTGTAACTTTGGCTTTAAATAAATGCACTTTAAAAGGTGTGGGTAATGGACCATGCAGATTGTGTTATTGACATACTAGAAAAGCTTATATCCTTTCCAACCATAAGCAGCTCTTCAAATCTTGACCTTATAAATTACATTGCAAACTATTTAAGCAACTTTGGTGTTACAGCTACGCTCATCAAAAATGAAGAAGGAACTAAAGCAAACTTACTTGCGAGCATTGGCGATCTGAGTCGACCAGGAATCATGCTTTCGGGGCATACGGATGTGGTGCCTGTTGAAGGGCAGGATTGGGAGTCGAACCCCTTCGTCATGGATTTTCGCAATGAGCGCTTTTATGGTCGAGGCGCCTGCGATATGAAAGGATTTATTGCGGTTTGCATGGCTGCCGTTCCTAGATTTATTGAAATGGATTTAAGGTCTCCAATACATTTCTCCTTTTCCTATGATGAAGAAATTGGGTGTCAGGGGGTTGGTTCGTTAATCGAGAGGGTGCTTAGCGTGGGTATGCCTTTGAAGGCATGTATTGTTGGTGAGCCCACAAGTATGAGGCCAATATCAGCGCACAAAGGAAAGCGTGTGTACAGATGTCAAGTTGTAACTCGGCCCTTCCATTCTTCTATGTCTCCAAAATCTATTAATGCCATAGAGTGCGCCTCTATGGTTATCTTGAAAATCAAGTCAATTATTAATAAAGCTCAGTCGGACGCATTGAAAGGCTCTCCTTTTTAGTTTCCATTTATTACGTCGAATGTTGGGGTTATTCAAGGTGGTAAGGCGGTAAATATTGTGCCTAGCCCGGATTTCTCATGAAGCACTAACAAAAAACGGCTGATAGGTTTATATTTCAATTGCTTAAGTCGAAAAACAAACACACCATCCGTTGGCCAAAATGCTACCAGAATCCCTATCCTTTTCGCCACTACAAAGACGCCTGATTCAAGCCCAGTTTTCCGGCGGTCATATCACCTCCGATGCCGGGTTGCTGTTGTTAAGAGAAATTGATCAGAAGGCGGGCATCAGTCTTGATCTTGCCCATTGTGTCCCTGATGAACGCCAAGCTGAGAAAATTCAACATCCCATGCTGGACCTGATGCGACAGCGCCTTTACAGCCTTGCCTGCGGTTATGAGGATCTGAATGATCACGATAGCCTGCGAGACGACCACGCGTTCCAAACGGCATTGAACCGGATGACACCGCTGGCCAGCAAAGCCACTCTGGGTCGAATGGAGCAACGGGTAGAACGGACCGCGGTGATTGAGGCGCATCGGGCCATGTGGGAACGGTTTGTCGCCTCATACGCGAAGCCTCCCAAGCGGGTTGTGCTCGACCTCGACGCTTCGGATATCCCGGTCCATGGAAATCAGGAAGGCCGGTACTTTCGGGGCGGCCTTCCGCACGGCTACTATGATCATTATTGTTTTTTGCCTTTGTATGTCTTCTGCGGCCGTCAGCCACTGGTCAGTTACCTGCGACCGAGCAATATCGATGCGGCCAGACACAGCTGGGCGATCACCGCATTGCTGGTGAAGTTCCT
>NZ_AQXX01000119.1 GCF_000376785.1 Hahella ganghwensis DSM 17046 | reverse complement strand
GCTGAGGTTATAAAATAGCTGCATGCAGTGGACACGAAGCATGGTGGATAACGGATACGGAGGGCGGCCGTTCTCGCCCTTGGGGTAATAGCGGGCGATCTTCTTTTCCATGCGTTTCCATGGGATCAGCTTATCCATTCGCTCCAGAAAGATTTCCCGGCGGGTCTTACGCTTCTTATTCTGGTATTCAGCTTCGGAGAAAGTCATCTGATCCATGGATAGTATTCCTGATGAGTGAAGTTGGCCGTATTATGACTGATTTGGGGAGTTATTCAGAGCCTCCCTAAATTTATATGAATTATCTGCCAGTAGTGTCCATCTGCCCCCCTTCTTAGATAGCCACACAAAGTAGCAAGCTAAATGACTTTCGGCATTTCACCTTACTATAGCTCGTTGTTTTTACTTAATTTATATCCAAGCATGATTTATAAATTCCGCTTTTATGGACAAGGGCTGTGGCATGAGTGTGAGCAAGCCCAAATATTGCGCTATCAGAATTGAGGAAGGTTATTATGTCAATTCATGGTATCGAAAGAGCTTACGCCATGTATGAAGATGGTAATTATGAATGGGATATTGACCAAACATAGGTATAAGCTGAAAACCAGGAAATCCAAATCAACTTATCTCCAGCAGGAGGGGGCACACGATGAACCTGAACAAAGATATTGTCACCGTCAGACCTGATACCACTATCGATACCATACAGAAGTTACCCAACTATGTCGGGATCTCTGAAAAAACCGCAGGGGCCACCGGCATCTCAATGAATATTGTCGTGATTCCTCCCTCCGCCAGAGCGGAACCCCACTATCATGACGGGTTTGAAACCGCTATCTACTTATTAAAAGGAAACGTTAAGACGCTATACGGGGAAAATCTCTCCAAATCGGTTGTTAACCAGGAAGGGGACTTTATCTTTATACCCGATGGTGTTCCTCACCAGCCGGTCAATCTGAGCGATACAGAGGAAGCCATCGCACTGGTAGCCAGAAACGACCCTAATGAACAGGAAAGTGTCCAGGTATATAAAACGTCAACTTAACTTTGCTGCATTGACATATAACGCCACATTTAGCTTATTTTCATTGGCTTGTACTTGGTATTGTGCAAGACCGTCCTTATATAAAACAGCAAAGGACTATAGATCTTATAAAAAGCATATGGACATGCAGAAGTATGTACAGAAACAGCTTAAGAAAAATAAATTTTAAGGACCTGCATGACATCTTCTGAAAAAAGCACTTCGCAACATATCGGCATCGTCGGCTGCTCCGCAGAAGGCGCGGCACTATGCTACCGCACTATCTGCTCAGAGGGTGCCGGTTTACTGGGCCCCCATGCGCATCCCGAAGTTTCCATGCATACCCACTCACTATCGGATTATGTGGAATGCCTTGACGCCGGAAACCTTGAGGGTGTTGCAGAATTGATGCTGTCTTCGGCCAACAAGCTGGCTGCGGCCGGGGCAGATTTTCTGATTTGTCCGGACAACACGATTCATCAGGCGCTTCGATTTATCGAAGACAGGCTTCCTCTACCCTGGCTTCATATTGCGGATACCGTTGCAGATAAGGCCAGAGAGCAGGGCTATCAATGTTTGGGGCTGACGGGCACTCGCTGGTTGGTCAACAGCGACGTCTATCCGGAAAAGCTCCAGTCCAGAGGGTTGAATTTTATTCGTCCGGAACAGGATCAGCGTGAAGAAATCAGCCGGATTATTATGGAAGAACTGGTTTATGGTCACTTCCGACAGCCCTCAGTCGAGTACTTTCAGATGGTCATCAAAGAGCTTCAGAAAGCCGGCTGTGATGCGGTTATTTTAGGTTGCACAGAGATCCCATTGATTATTAATGATCAAAATTCGGTACTGCCCACTCTCGATTCAACGCGCTTACTTGCGCATGCTGCATTATCACGAGCGGTCAATGATTAGAGCTAATTGACGATACCTGGTCGCCACATCACCATATTCCCTGATTTGATCATTTACAAATCGGGGAATATGGGCGAACCTCATAACTGTCGGTTTAGATTACTGAACGTCATCCTGAATAACAGCAACAGACCTCAGTATCACGAGACTCCTCAAGACAGGGACAGTGATCATGAACAATCTACCTTGGATAGTGGCAGGGCCGATCCTTCGGCGCACAACCGAAAACCGCGTTTGTGTTTGGTTAGCGCTTAGTGAACAGGTCAATATTCAGCTCAAAATTCTGGACCAGAATGAGGATCTCCTCGGTATCAGTCAGGCCTCTCCTTCTCAGTTACAAAAACTCGGTCGACACTTATACGTTGCCCTGTTGGAAGCCAGGCCTCTTGAAGAGGTCAAGATCTTTCCCAAAGATCAGTTGCTCTATTACCAGATCACCGAAGCAGACGAGGACAAACCATCTTCACACCCTTTTGATCTGGGTGATTGCCGCCTGCCTGGATGCCCCTTTCCGAGTTTCTATATTCCATCGCGTCTGACGAAAATCGTGCATGGTTCATGCCGAAAGCCCCATGGTAAAGCTCTCGATGACACCGGCACAGAGTTCCATCTGGATGCGTTTCCGGAGGTCGACAAAACACTCGAAGCCCACGTTGACAATCTGGAACAACGACCCGCTATATTATGTCTGACAGGTGATCAAATTTATGCCGACGATGTACCTGACAGCCTGCTAGGCCCGATCAATGAGCTGAGCCAGAGACTCATGGAGAGCGACCAGGGGGTTCCAGGGTTCGAACATCCTGGCTTTGAAACAGGAAAACGCTGGGAAAAACTGAAAAAGGCAAAATCCGGACTATCAACCTGTAGTGGTTCCAATCACCTGATCGGCTTCGGTGAATTCGCGGCAGCCTATCTGGTCGCATTTGGTAACCTCGTGAGTCTGAAACCCTCTAGGCATGACGAATCGGTCAGAGCTTATCTTGAAAGCTCGAAAGCCGTCCGCCGGGCGCTGGCCAATATTCAGGTCTACACGGTGTTTGATGATCACGAAGTCAGCGATGACTGGAACATCAGCGGAGAATGGTATAACCGGGTACGTTTCAATCGCACTGGCCGGCGTATCGTTTCCAATGCGCTGGCTGCCTACTGGGCATTCCAGGGATGGGGAAACAACCCGGATCATTTTGATGAGGAATTCAAACAAGTCATTAGGGAGCATCTGGCCGAGCCGCACTCTGACGACAAAGGCGAATTGTTTGATCTGATGATGTGGAAACATCGTCACTGGAGCTATACCGTGCCGACCTCGCCGCCGATCATTGCTCTGGACACCCGCACTCAGCGTTACTATGACTCATCCGACAGTCCGGCACGCTTAATGGACCGTTACAGTCTTGACGAGTTGCGTATCAATTGGTGGAGACTGAAAAACCAGGGCGTGAAGGGTGCTCCCATTTTTCTCTCTGCGACGCCAGTATTCGGCTTTGACCCGGCTGAAAAAGGCCAGAGTCTGCTGTCAGGACTCCGCATCAATCCGGAAATGCTTGATGCAGAAGCCTGGATACTCAATAAGAAAGGCTACTCCGCCTTTCTCGACACCCTGCTCCTAAGACTTGGTATCACCCACGCCACGTTTCTTTCCGGCGATGTCCATTACTCCTATGTCAACAAAGGAACCTATCGTTCTGGCGGCAAAACCCTCACCGGATACCAGCTCACCAGCAGTGCCATGAAGAATTCACCGGGCAGCGGCAAATACCTGGACTGGTTGCGAAGAGCGTTTGGGGAAACCGAACACCATCACGGGCTCAGATCACTCGTACATATCCCGTTTTATCGTAAGCCATGGCTCCAGTTTACCCGGAATGACGCCAAGTACCCTGTCTGGAACCTGACGATCAGGCAGGTAGAAGACAAATCCGGATACCGTTGTGTCACCTGCATTCCCAATGTAGCCGTCATTCATATCAATCACCTGAAAGTTACGAAGCAGGAACTGATCACCCCTATTCCAGACATTCCTCCGTTAGTTTTCAATATTGAGGATTCCGGTCAGGAAGGTCGAGAAACCGGGCATCAAAATCAGGTTGTTTCAGTCAACCCCAATCCTGCTGCCTAGGGTCTTTTAGCGTTTTATCTGAAACGTTAACAGACCCAGACCTCCCCGGGGAATTTTCAAAATTTTACCATCCCGTCAAAGATGAACACCGGGAGCATCAAACTCATGCGCCCGACAAAGCTTGTCATAAAATACAATGAATTAAGTAATTCGCTAAGTGGATTGGCAACTTCATCATTTATTTTAGGAACCTCAGATTTATCGGGGACAGCTCCAATCAATCAGGGATGAAGAAGGAAAATCACCAGTCTGTACTATACTGGTAGCAGAGCAATCACAATAAAGTTCATTGTTCCGCATACCGTTGCATGGACGGTTATTTATTGCAGGACGTTATGTGACGGTCTTAAGTGGAGTTAGAAGTTATGACCGTCAGTCCTGGTATCCGTAGAGCCCACACGAAAATAGAAGACCCAGTTGAGGCTGCACGGACCTTTTATGAACAGGTTCAACAGGATGACCCGGCACTGGTCCTGTTTTTCTGCTCCAGCCATTATGATCTTAGCGCTCTGGCGTCTGAAATGGAGCGCCTGTTCCGGGGCATCCAGGTCGTCGGCTGTACGACCGCTGGCGAAATCGGCCCACTCGGCTACCTGGACCACAGCCTCAGTGGCATCAGCTTTCCCGCTGACAGCTTTACTGCGGTTTCAGGACTGATCCAGTCATTGCATAATTTTGAAATTTCACGGGGTGTCGATACAGGTAAAACCCTCATCAGTGAACTGGAGCGCCAGGCTCCGGACTCCACTCCGGAAAACAGTTTCGCCTTTCTGATGATAGACGGCATGTCACAGCATGAGGAACCCGTCACACGCGCCTTGAACAGTGCTTTGGGTAATATCCCGATTTTCGGGGGGTCTGCCGGAGATGATCTGACATTCGACAAAACCTGGATTTACCACAATGGGGCGTTTCACACGGATTGCGCCGCACTTGTCCTGGCCACAACCCCATACCCTTTCAGAATTTTCAAAACCCAGCACTTCACCGCCACCGATCAACGCCTGGTTGTTACCGAGGCAGATGCCTCCCGCCGGATAGTGACGGAAATAGACGGCCTTCCGGCTGCGGAAGAATATGCCCGTCTGGTAGGCGTAGACGTGGACGACCTGAATCCGTTTCGCTTCGCCACCTCCCCTGTTGTCGTTCTGATAGATGGGATGGAGTATGTCCGATCAATCCAGAAGGCCAATCCAGACGGCAGCCTGACTTTCTATTGCGCGATAGAGGAAGGTATCGTGCTTCGTGTTGCCCGCGGTGTGGACCTTATAGACAACCTTCAACAAACCTTCCAACAGCTGAACGACGACATTGGAGAGCCACAGTTAATACTGGCATGCGATTGCATTCTGCGAAACCTGGAAATAACCCAGGACGGCACCAAGAGCCATGTCGCCGACGTGCTCACCGAGCACAAGGTCGTTGGCTTCAGCACCTACGGAGAGCAATTCGCAGGTGTACATGTTAACCAGACCTTTACGGCACTGGCCATCGGCACCTCTTCGGGCCAGCGGTAATGAAAAAGACACTTCCCAAGGCCTGTGTGGCTTCACTCAATCCCGAACAATCAGAAATCGCACGACTGAATAAAATTATTGAAGCTTTGATGAACCGTGCAGAACGCAGCATGAGTCGTCAGGGATCGGATTTCAGCCTATTTCAGACAGCACTGACTCTGGAGGAAACCGTCAAAGCCCGTACCCAGGCACTGGAAGATGCTCTCCGGGAAAACGAAAAGATCAACCGGACTCTCTACCGCACCACTCAAGCCATGGAGCAGGAAATTGTTGAGCGCATTCGAACTCAGGAGGCGCTGACCGAAAGCGAGTCCCGATATAGAAGCGTCACCGAAGCTGCACTGGATGCTATTGTGACTTTTGACGCAAGGAACATCATTGCCTACGTCAATCCAACGGTGCAAACCATATTCGGAAATGATCAACAGGAGCTTATTGGCTCACCCATAGAAAAGCTGCTGCCCTCTTTAAAGGAAAAACAGATTAATCTGGCGGAATATCTGGCGACACACAAAGCCAGACACTATCGCGAACACTTTGAACTCACAGGCTACCATCACGACGGTTTCGCTATCGATCTGGAACTGTCTTTTGGGGAATTCCAATCCACCAAGCGTCGCTTTTTCACTGCTATTGCCCGAGATGTGTCTGAAAGGAAAAAGGCGGAGCGACTGCGCCAGGGCGAATACGAAGTACTGGAGATGATCGCTGCTGGCAGTCCACTGGAAGATGTACTATCAACACTTTGCAGCCTGATTGACCAACACATCTCCGACTGCCGGACGTCCATCATGCTGTTGGATCATGGTGGCCGCCATGTTGCCACGGCGATCAGCCCGGGAATGCCTCCTGACTACAACCGTCTATTGTCAGGGTTGGTAATTGGTCCGTCCTCAGGATCCTGTGGTACAGCCATGTATCGAAAATCGCCAGTCATAGTTCCCGATATAGAAGCCAGCCCCTTATGGAAGGATGCACGCCATGTTGCAAAAGAGTTCAACTTTGCTGCCTGCTGGTCGACACCGATTCTGACACCGGCAGGCAAGGTGCTTGGATCCTTTGCTGTGTATCATAGCCAGGTCCACGAACCATCACTTAGAGAGCGTGAAGTGGTGGCAAGCGCCGTCCATCTTGCAGGCATTGTAATTCAACGGGGACAGGCAGAAGAACGTATCAGCTATATGGCGCACCATGACGCTTTGACCGGCCTCCCTAACCGTACTCTACTGCAAGACCGCATTGAACAGGCAATCGCCCTGGCCCAACGAAAGCAGTCACAGACTGCCGTGATGCTGATCGACCTGGATCGCTTTAAAGCCGTCAATGATTCACTGGGTCATCATATGGGTGATAAGCTTCTGCAACAGGTTGCCGCCAGCCTTCAGCGATGCATACGGCGCAGTGACAATCTCGCTCGACTTGGCGGAGACGAGTTTGTGATTTGTCTGCCTGATGTGAAAGAGAATGACGGCGTGGTTCAGGTGGCCGAGAAAATCATTACCGAGCTGAAACAGCCTTTTCTGCTTGATGATGTAGAGCTGCGAATTGGCACCAGCATCGGTATCAGCCTGTTTCCAGCCGATGGTGATAATCCCTATGAGCTTCTCCGTGCAGCAGACACCGCCATGTATGCAGCCAAACAAAAAGGACGGGGGAACTTTCAGTTCTTTACCAGCGCCTTGAACCAGGCAGCCCACAATCATCTGGAACTGATCACAGAGCTGCGCAAAGCCATCGACATGAAGGAGTTCGAGCTCTATTTCCAGCCGATCGTGCATCTGGCAAGTGGACAGATTATTGCTGCAGAAAGCCTGCTGCGTTGGAATCATCCCAGAAAGGGCATCGTGTCACCCGGCGATTTTATTTCCACTCTGGAAGAAACCGGTCTGATTGTATCTGTTGGAGAATGGGTTCTCGACTCAGCCTGCCAGCAAATCAGTCAGTGGTCCAAGGAGGGTCGACCAGCGGTACCGTTGTCAGTCAACCTGTCGGCCATGCAGTTCTACCAGGGAAATGTTATCAACACCGTTCGCAAGGCTTTGGAGAGACACAATCTCCATCCCAATCTGCTGTCTCTGGAATTCACCGAAGCAGTGTTCTTTGACGAATCAGAGGACATCATTCAGGCCATGCACGACCTTAAGGATCTGGGAATCAAGCTGGCACTCGACGATTTCGGCACCGGTTACTCTTCCCTGTCTTATCTGCAAAGATTTCCTGTTGATAAACTAAAAATAGATCGCCGCTTTATCCCGAACGCCAAACAGGGAACGGGGAACACCAATATCATCAAGAGCATTATACAGCTGGCCCAAAGTCTCGACCTCGTCAGTGTCGCTGAAGGGGTCGAGACCATGGAGCAACTGCAGCTTGTGCATGAAATGGGCTGCAACGAGGTGCAGGGATTTCTGTTCAGTCGTCCGTTACCATCAGAAGAGTTCATGCGGCTTTTGGAGGCGGGACCGCAATTGGTCTAGGATGCCTCTGAGATACGTTTGTATGGCCGCCGACATTTACCCCGGCAATGGCTATACAGTTAGTTATTCAGAATTTCCCCGCCTCCTTGAATCGGCTTCATTAAGCAGGAGCCTCCACCAGTCCTTCATTCCCGTCATCACTGACATTCCGGTCCCTGATTCCTTTGCTGCGCCACTTACCTGTGTTCCATCGCCACAGATTAATCACCGCACGAATCGATTCGTCTACAGTAGAACACAACCAGACTCCCAGCATTCCGTATCCGAAATCGATGCCGACCCAAAAGATGAATGGAATCACCGCCCACATGAATATCATACTGCTGAGTGCAGAAAACCTTGCATCCCCAACACCTTTCAGGGCCATCCCGGCAATAATATTGACCGCACGTGCAGGCTCCATCAGAATACCCGCCACCAGCATCCATTTCGCCAGTTCCATGATCTCCGGATTATCGGTAAACGTGGAAAGCACTTGCTCATATATGCCGACGTAAAGGAGCAGATTAATCGCCGCAAAACCCGTTGCAGCTGCAATGGACTTCCAGAATATCCGATTAACATCCCCGAATCTGTCTGCTCCCATGTAATGCGCCATCAGAATCTGGCTGCCTGCCCCCAGGGCAAAGGCAAAGGTTATCTCTACCACCAGGATACGCAGCACGTAGGTATTGGCTCCCATCGCAGCCAAACCAAGTTGAATCACCACAACTGACACAATAATCTGCTGGATGGTGTAACTCAGAGGTTCAACCGCCGAAGGTATACCGATTTTCAGAATCGGCCGAAGTACTTTACGTATCGGCTCCCCCATTCCCTTGAGGCGAAAATGGATCTTCATTGGCCCATGTACCACCCACATCAGCAACACCGCCCCCACGAAAAAGGAAACGGAAGTCGCCAGAGCAATTCCAAACAATCCCAGCTTGGGAATCCCCCACCAGCCCAGAAAGAATGCGGCATTCAGTAGCACATTCAGCAAATTGGTGACCAGTGCTGTCGCCATGTTCCAGTGTGTCATTCCTTTGGATGCCAGAATGGACGCATAGGAAAATCGCACTGCCACAAAGAAGAAGCTGAAAGATACCACCATCAGATAGATCGACGAGTGTTCGTTCAGTTCAGGCGTCATACCAAGCCAGGTGCCGATGTGATCAGCATAGAGAAATCCACCGAGAAACATCAGTAATCCCAGTAAACTGCTCAGACCGACATTCGCCATATAGGTTGGCAGAACATATTGGTGCTGTCTGGCTCCGATGTATTGGGAAGCGACACTGGTTCCCGCGGTCGTAAACATCGGAATAATGAAAAAGCCCAACAGAAGCACTGGCAGAAGCACACCGACAGTAGCGGCGACCTCATCAGAAATACGGCTGAGAAAAAAAGCATCCGCGAGAAACACCAAGCCACCGGTGATTTCTTCTACGAAAATAGGCCACGAAAGTACCCACAGGTTGTGGGACCTTAATTCATGAGTCATTTGTTTATCCTGGCTAAAAGCCCGTCCTGGTCTTCATCACAACCACGAAGGGTGTCCGGAGCATCCCGTCTGAAGACAACGATCTTAAAAGAATCAAGGCTTACACAAGCATGATCTTAGAAAATCTTTGATTAAATAAATTCGGTTTTTGAAACCTGTTTGTTTGAAAAAACAGGAACAGCCCGTCGGCAGCATCGCATGCGCAGACAACAACGGAACCGTTTTAGAAAAGGGTACCGTCAGGCGGTAATCGGAGTGTGATGAATATCCATTTTGCCTGGCTCCTTGGGAAGGGAGTTAATAGAGAGTGGCAGAATATATCGCATTCGGCGTTAGATGCCAACTGCCAGTTGAACATAAGGAAGCATTTGAATATGACCGAACCTTAAGCAAAATGCTTACACACATAAGTTCTTCAGACTAGTGCTTTCATCATACAAACCAATACGCACTTGTTGTGGAGAAACCTTTGCCTTAGGGTCATCATGTACAGGATCAATAGCTGCAATCATAACAAGCAATAACATTACTGCACTTCCCCCTGGACAATTCCATCACTCTAAACTGATAACACGTCAACGCTCCGACGGGCGGAGGCTATGCTTCCGGCTTGTCTGATCAGTTGGCCTGAGAGGATTCATGAAATATTGCACCGCCCTATTCGGATTGTTCCTATTCTTTACTAGTCACTTAAGTCTGGCGTTATCTTCAGACAAGTCTTATGCGAACTTTGACTATCCTATTTCCCACACTTACTTTGTCTCTCCCAAAGGAGACGATAACCATCCCGGGACAAAATATGCTCCTTTCAGAACAATCAACAAAGCCCTGGAGTATGCCGAGGCTGGTGAACGGGTTTACCTGCTGGAAGGAGAGTACTATCAGGATGTCAGAACCGTCCGTTCTGGCACCGCAGACAAACCCATCCTGATCCACGGCAGCAAGAAAGCCGTGCTCAAAGGTGAAAGCGGAGGTCGGGTTTTCCAGGTAAACCATGACTATATCCACCTTCGCGGTTTCACCATCAACGGCCTGGTGGGTGACGGAAAATCAGAAAATGACTATCGCAAGAGCCTGATATTCGTTCACGGTACTGAAACACGTAAAGGACCTGAAGGTTTTGTATTAAGAGCCATGCGCATTCGTAACGCTGGCGGGGAATGCGTACGCCTGCGTTACTACGTCACCAAAGCAGAGATTTTCGGCAACACTTTCTACAACTGTGGCGCTCATGATTTCCAGCTTGAAGGTCGTGGCAAAAATGGTGAAGCCATCTATATCGGTACCGCATCCGGCCAATGGCACGACGGCAAAAAACCCACCGGTGATCCGGACCACAGCAACTACAACTGGGTTCACCACAACTATTTTCTGACCCGTGGAAATGAATGCGTCGATATCAAAGAAGGCGCGGAAAACAATCTGGTGGAAAACAATATATGCGCCGGTCAGCAGGACCCGGATTCCGGAGGTTTTGATGCCCGCGGTGACTACAATATCATCCGTTACAACATCAGCTACGAAAACAAGGGGGCTGGTGTCCGTATAGGCGGCAACCTGGTCAAAGGCAAGCAATACGGCGTATACAACGAAGTTTACGGTAACAAGCTTTACGACAACGAGAACGCCGGTGTGAAAGTCATGGCTTATCCCCAGCAGTATATTTGCGGTAACGCAATGGGAGATAACTCGAAAGGGGATATCGGAGGCGATTCTGCAACATTCTATGATCCGGACCACAGGTGTTAACGCTCGTCCCGGACAAATATTGTTAATCCAACAGGCAAATAGTCTCCCTCTATTTGCCTGAACCACCTCGACTCTCAAAGGAACTTGTCATAAGCCGGAGGTCTGACTCCGGCGATCCTGTCACTCCCCGTGCGGACTGAGTCTGTTCAGATATGGAGAAATCTCCTTTGTCCCCCAACTCCAGGGTAATGCATTTTTGATCCAATGCATCTTCCCGACTTCCATCCGTATCAACCGTTGGGCTCCCACATGCTGTTTCACCTCCTGCCCCGACCATAGAACGTCACATCGCACTGACAGGTACAGAAGATGACCGTGCTCAAAGTCGATAAACAACAATCCGGCGCGCGGATGCAGCAATAGATTTCCTAAAGTATTAAAAAAGAAATTCCCGCTGTAGTCCGGAACCTCAAGGTATCTTCCTCCCTCCTTCACCCTGATAAAACCGGGCTTACCACCACGATGGGAAACATCCACTCCATGTGCCCTTGCAGGCGGATTCTCCGAAGATTCCCGAAGGCTGATTCCGGGATAGGAGGATGCAATAAAAAACGTATCAGCCTGGCCAATAAGGTTCTGCACCTCCACATCCGCATAATGGCACGGCTGAACATAAGGTCTCACAGATGAATCCTGAGATTGGTACAGCAGACTTCTGCTTTGGATATATTTGGGGCAATTGCCAAAACTCTGGCTGACACTCACTGCATATTGGCCTTCCGAGCAGTCGGCCACCACACCGTTTAGCCGGTTACGCCGACGGGTATGAAAATCAATCCCCAGAATTCCAACAGGCGCTCCCAGCCGAAGATTCTCAGCCAAAGGATCTCCATGGTAGGGAACAGATGAGATCGTCAGCTGCCTTGGGTCAGGAGAGGCCACAAAACCGGCCTCACCGGTTACGATGGATGCCCAGGGATGTCCTTCATCATCCAGGCTACCAATCAGCAAATACTGCAGCCCGGAAAAGAACTCTCTGTGCTGCTCCGGCATGTAGTTGCGTATTCCCTGCCGAGCTGGACCATCTAGCCGATGCCTGATGCCCATATATTCCTGAATTCCCAGTTCGCCTTTATGAAAAGGAGACCCCTCACTCACCGGATGGCTCCATGGTTGGACTTTCTCGTGATCAGACATGGCATCTCCCCCTCTCTAATTCACCTATAACCCTAATTCACCTGTCCCCCTATTGCGCATAAAGACCGACTGGGGATTGCTCCATGGGAACAAACCCGGGTAATGCTTCGATACGCTTTAACCAGGAAAGGACATGCGGGTATGGCTCCAGAGACACATTGCCTTCAGGGGCGTGGGCTGTGTAGGTATACATGGCAATGTCTGCGATGGTCGGTGTGGAGCCAACAAAGAACTCCCGGCGACTTAGCTCGGCCTCCATTATCGCAAGCAGATCTGCTGACTTTTTCAGGGCTTCTTCAACATTCAGCTTGGCACCAAACAGCGTAATCAACCTGGCGCTGCCAGGTCCGTTTAAAAGAGCTGTAGCTGCCACGCTCAACCACCGCTGAGTTGTACCCGCACGTTCCGGATCCGTGGGCAACCATGCTCCATCGTCATATCGGGAGGCCAGATAAACCAGAATGGCATTTGAATCCGCCAGAATTATACCGCTGTCATCCATTACCGGCACCTGGCCGAAGGCGTTCAATTCTAGAAACGACGGTTGTTTATGTTCGCCTTTGAGCAGGTCCACCATAACAAGTTCATAGGGAAGATTCAGTATGGAAAGGAACAACTGCACACGATGGCAATGACCGGAAAGCGGGTATTGATATAACTTCACAGGTTGCTGAGGAACAGGCCGGGACATGGTTTCACCTCCAAGTTGGTTAATAGACTCAAATCACGTCCTGATCAGTATCATCACTCTCTATTCTGAAATAAATAACAATAAAGTGATTTAACTACTCCGATTTTCGGAGTAATCTGCCCACATGGATAAACTCAAAGCCATTCGTACATTTGTCCAGATTGCCGCTGACGGCAGTCTGACTGCTGCGGCCAAATCTCTAGGCAGTTCACTTCCGTCTGTCGTCAGGCAATTATCCGATCTGGAAACCTCTTTGGGCGTCCGCCTGTTCAATCGCACGACACGACGCATCTCCCTAACCGAGGAAGGTCAGCGCTACCTGCAAAGCTGCACTGACATACTCGCTTCCCTGGACGATGCCGAAGCCATGTTACAGGCCGACACCATTGAGCCCAGCGGCTCTCTGCTGATTACTGCTCCCGTTATGTTTGGGCAGCTTCATGTGGCACCTGCCGTGACACGCTTCGTCAAGCGTTACGAGAAAGTCCGGTGCCAACTACATCTGAATGACCGCTATGTTGACCTGCTGGAGAATGGTATTGATGTGGGACTCCGTATAGGCAAGCTTCCTGATTCATCGCTGATAGCCCGTGAAATATGCAGTGTTCGACGGGTGGTCGTGGCCTCACCTGAATATCTCAAAAAGCAGGGGGTACCGAAGCACCCCAGAGATTTGTTACAAGGTAATGCGGTACAGGTTTTCAGCCAATGGCAACCCTGGGTATTCAATGAAGGCGAGCGTCAATTAACAGTTCCCGTCACCGGCAACCTGGACTTTAACCAGATCGCTCCAGCGATCGACGCTTGTCTGGCCGGTATGGGGTTCGGGCTATTCCTATCCTATCAAGTGGCCCCCTACGTACAAAAAGGGCAATTGGAGGTAGTACTTGATTCATTTGAACAGCCTCCTCGTCCGGTCAGCGTGATCTACCCACATGCGCAATTGCTTCCCGCCAGAACCAGAGTGTTTATTGATTGGATCATCGGCGACCTGCAGAATACTGTTTTCGAAGTTTAAACTGGTTCGCATTCTATTTGAGCAGGTATTGCCAGACTTTGTATTCTTCTCCACGCAGAAGCTAATTGACTTCGGGTGCAAGTCATGAAGTTTGAGGATAGCCATCCTCATAGTACTGTTCCCGCCAAACCTGAATAGGGAGTAAACGTTAAATTTCTGAAAAGGATCTATACTTCAAATACTGTAGGTATATTCAATCAAGGTTAATAACCGTTGACCATGCAACAATCTTCAAAACGGCTACCTATCGACAGAGAGATGTCTGTCGATCATCTACTGTCTGTTAAATATCTTCCGGTACAAAATCCCGGAAACCTGCAGATTGCCCGCGGAAAAAACAAAACTTGTTATTTCTTGGTGTGCAACGAGGGAACTTCATGGAGACATCACGCGGCTTTTCCCACCCCTTCACTACACTGGTTTGGTTTCGGGCTGGGCTTGCAGTTTGCAGCCTTCTTCTGGCTTTCTCCACTAACGCTGAAACCATCCATATTGCCACCGGAGAATACCCTCCCTGGGCCTCTCAACAGCTTCCTCACGAGGGAGTGATATCTCATGTGATTGCCGAATCATTTAAGGAAGCTGGAATCCAGGTAGAGTTTCATTACTTCCCCTGGGCTAGAAGCTACGACCTGGCACGGCAGGGGCAGCATGATGCAGCATCATACTGGGCCTGCAGTGAGAAGCACCAGGAAGACTTTTACTGCAGCACCCCCATCATTCAGGAAGAGACCGTGTTTTTTCATCTCAAATCAAGTTCATTCACCCACTGGATGACACTTGATGACCTCAGGCCTTTCAAAATCGGTGCGACAGCAGGTTATACCTACACTCCTGAGTTCTGGGAAGCAGCAGAATCTGGGAGGATCACGGTGGACACAGTATCTGAAGATATACAAAGTTTCAGGATGCTGATTTACGGCCGGGTTGATCTCAGTATTATGGGAAAAATCGCCGGACTCCGATTGCTGAGGTCTCGCTTTAGCCGGGATGAAGCAAGCCAGATAATATATGACCCTCAACCTTTGGTTCTTCAGCCGATGAGTTTGCTGTTTCCCAAGGCAAAGAGTCACTCATTACAGTTACTTTTTTTATTTAACCGGGGTTTCGAAAAACTCAAGGAGTCAGGTGTTTACGATGAGCTTATGTCCGATCTGATTACAGGGAAATATGATTAACTCGCAGAAGCCATCAAGAGCCGCAAAATAGAGACAGAGGTTGAGAGAGCTACTGAAAGAGCACACCTCGCCATATTCGGAGATAACTCAAGACGCGCCAGAAACGTCTTCAAGCATCATAATTCAATACTTACCCCAAAACAGTTCAACAAAAGTCTCGCCTTAGTCACCATCCCTTCAAGGTGCACACTTCCAATTCCTTTTATTCAAGCACCTGATGAGGAATCTGACCACAAGGGTGAAAACTCATGGAGACATCAACGAATTCAAGGGTGGTCACAATGTTGATCACCTTATTAATCACGACCTTATTACCAGCGTGGGCCAATGCCGCAGGATTACTTAAACCTCTTAACAGCCAACTCCCCGACCTGGACATGCTCTCTCATGATGTCAGCGTAACGATTGAGAGCGGCTATGCCATTACCACCATTGACCAGGTTTTTCACAACCCTAACACTGCAGCACTGGAAGCCGTTTACTCCTTTCCGGTTCCGGAAAAAGCAGCTGTAGGGCAATTCACTTACTGGATTAACGGACAGCCTATACATGGAGAAGTGGTTGAAAAACAAAAGGCCCGTGAAATATACGAACAGGAAAAAAATCAGGGCCGTGATGCGGGACTGACAGAGCAGGATGATTACCGCACTTTTGACATTTCGGTCAGCCAGGTTCAGCCCCAACAGGATACCCGAATCCGTTTAGTATATTTTCAACCTGTGGACATAGATACCGGTATTGGCCGCTACGTATATCCGTTAGAGGACGGTGGTGTGGATGAACATAAACTTGCCTTCTGGACTGCAAATGAAAGCGTCCGGGAAAGATTCAGCTTCCAGTTGGAAATGAAAAGTGGTTACCCGATAGAGGCCTTCCGCCTACCGCATCACCCTCAAGCGGCAATTACCCGCATGGATGATCAGCATTGGCAGGTCAGTCTTATCGCAGATCATCAGTCTGCAAATCCCAAAGCAGCTGATCTGGATGCAAGCACTCAAGCACCGACACCTTCAAGACAGTCACTTTTGGACGAGGCACCTTCACCCTCCTCACCAACAAACCATTCGCCAGGAGTATACAGATTAGACAGAGACATTGTTGTCTACTGGCGCCTACAGCAGGGACTGCCCGGCTCAATTGATCTGGTAACCTACAAAGCACCGGATCAGGCACGTGGAACCTTTATGATGACATTGACACCGGGAGATGACCTCGCGCCGATTAACGAAGGACGGGATTGGGTGCTGGTGTTGGATCGTTCCGGATCGATGAGTGGCAAGTACAGCACACTCGCAGAGGGTGTTCGCAAGGGCTTTGACAAGTTTAATGCCAACGACCGTATTCGGGTGATCATGTTCAATCACTCAGCCCATGAAATAACTCGCGGCTGGCAACATGCGACACCGGAAAACCTGGATAGACTGTCTCAACTGATCGAAGGCACACAGGCCGAAGGAAGCACCAACCTGATGGACGGCATTCGCCTTGGACTGCGGAACCTGGACAGTGACAGAACCACCGCCATCTGGCTGGTGACCGATGGCGTCGCCAATGTCGGAGAAACCCGCCAGAAAGCCTTTCTGGATCTGTTAAAGCAGCAGGATGTCAGATTGTTTACCTTCGTCATGGGGAACTCCGCTAATCGTCCACTACTGGAAGCCATGACCCGGCAAAGTAACGGATTCGCCACCAGTGTCAGCAACAGTGACGATATCGTGGGTCAACTACTTCAGGCTGCCAGCAAGGTCAGCCACGAAGCCCTGCATGATGTGAATGTATCCATAGAAGGAGTGAAAACAGCAGATATCTTTCCACAACAACCGGGCAGCCTGTATCGCGGAGAACAGTTACAGATTTTCGGCCACTACTTCGGCGAGGGTAAAGTGAAGGTTACCCTGACAGGAAAACGTTCTGGGAGACCCGTCAGCTACAGCAGTGAGTTCACCCTAGGTGATCAGTCAGCCCATCCGGAGCTGGAAAGACTCTGGGCATTTGCACAAATTGAACACCTGATGATGGAACAACGGGATTATGGCGAGGATGCGGATCGTCAGGAAGCCGTTGTTGACCTGGCAAAAGAATATGGCCTGGTCACCAATTACACTTCCATGCTGGTACTGGAAGACGAACGCTTTAAGCAATATGGCATCAAGCGTCGGATTGGGGACCGAATTTCAGAGGAAGAATCTGCCAGGACAAAACGCTCACAACAACCGGCAAACTCCCAACGAGTGGATCAACATCAGCCAGCCTTCTCGTCACCCAGATCCAGCTATGGTGGAGGCGGTGGTGGCGGTAGCCTGAATCTCTGGGCCATTGCCTTGCTGTCACTACTGTGGACTCTTTCACTGCGATACCGAAAGCAGCAGTAACGACTGATAGGGACAGGAATACCTGTCCCTTTTTAGAGATCTATTACCGAGATATTTTGATGTGATTTTTTAAGGCATCGTTCAATAGAAGCTGACAAACCAACAACGTCGTGACTGTATAATATTTGAGCTAGAATGGGGTCGAGCATAAGCAAAAAAGGAATTTGCGAATGAACATTCAAGCCCCATTCTTTATCAGCATCATGCTTCTCGCCTCTCTTGGCACTTCCCAACAAACCTTCGCTTCTGACCCTTTGGAAAATGGTGTTGAAGTCACCGGTCTTTCCGGAAACAGAGGGAGTGAAGTGCGTTACTATATTGACGTTCCCGACAAAGCGATCAGCCTGGTCATAGAAATCATAGATGGCAGCGGTGACGCGGATCTTTACGTGAAGTTCAATCAGGAGCCAAACAAAAGTGTATTTGACTGTCGCCCCTATCAATGGGGGAATCGGGAAACCTGTACCTTTAAGCCACCCCAAAAAGGCAAATACCATATCATGCTTCACGGCTACAGCAGTTATAGCGGTATGAGCCTGAAAGCCACTTTCGTGGTGGACGATGACGGACAGGACCCTCCTGATCCAAAAGACTGTGAGCTTTCAGACGATCAGCAGGCGTTACTGACTGCCCACAATAATGCCCGCAGCCAGGGACGAAACTGCGGTGGTAGCTATTATGAACCTGCTCCGGCACTGGTCTGGAATTGTAAACTTGATGCCGCCGCGACCAAGCATACCCAGGACATGGTAGACAACAATTTCTTCAGTCATACCGGATCTGACGGATCTCAGGTCAGCGACCGGGTCAGGGCACAGGATTATAACTATCGTCTGGTGGGAGAAAATATCGCCGCAGGCTATTCCTCGGTCGAACGGGTGATGGAAGGCTGGCTCAACAGTCCGGGGCATTGCTCCAATATCATGCGGTCCGGTTATACGGAAATCGGTGCAGAAAAAATCAGTACCTCCAGCGCAGATTATCCTCACTATTGGACGACAGTGTTCGGAGATCAGTGAGAACAGTCAACCGTGTTGAAACAAGGGGCCTCAGGCCCCTTCCCTAAACCAGACTTTTCACGAGAAACCACGAATTAAAGCCATCAAATACAAAGACTTTTATGAAAAATACAGCAGTGCCAGCCCCGTCCGACGAAGTCGTTATTCTGTTACACGGACTCGCCAGAACCCATCGCTCATTGAGCAAGCTCGAACAACAACTTCACAAAGCTGGCTATACCGTTATTAATCAGGGGTATCCTTCACGGAAATACCCGATACAGTTCCTTGCGGAGAATTTTGTCAAGCCAGCCGTAATTCAAAGCAGGCATGCCCATCGAATTCACTTTGTCACCCATTCGATGGGAGGCATCCTGGTTCGGGAATACCTGAGCCATCACTTGCCGGAAAACCTTGGACGAGTGGTGATGATGGCTCCCCCCAACCAGGGCAGCCAGGTGGTCGACAGACTCGGCAAATATCCCGGCTTCAGATATTTTAACGGTCCTGCCGGGCTTCAATTGGGCACCGGCAACGAAAGCATTCCCAACAAATTGCCTGAGGTCTCATATGAGACCGGTATTATTGCCGGAAACAAAACCATCAATTTCCTGCTTTCCACGCTGCTGCCAGGGGACAATGACGGTAAGGTCACCGTAACCAGTACCAGAGTCAAAGGCATGAAAGATCACATCACCCTTCCGGTTAATCATCCGCTGATGATGAATAATGATGAAGTCATCAGTGAGATCACCCACTTTCTGAACAATGGACTGTTCCGACACCATCAACCATAGAAGAGACTTCACTTAAGCTTTAGGCGAACACACCACACCTGCCCCCCTGAAATGTGTAGAATGAAGTGCTCAGTTGAGAATAAAGAAGAGCCCGCTCTTCCCTCTTAGTCCTGCTAGGGTCGGCTGACAAGTGATATGTAATTCATACAGAACGCCGAAGGACCCTATGCCATCAGAGAAGGATTCACCATGTCGCAATATCCCTTTGAAGCGGTCATTTTCGACTGCGACGGTGTTCTCGTTGACACGGAACGAATGGCCAACCGGGTATGGAAACGAATGCTCGCCGAGCTGGATCTGCACCTGGATGACCGGCAACTGCACGCCCACTTTACCGGACATACCACTGAGCTTAATCTGACAACCGCCAGCCGGCTCTTGGGCGCCCCTCTCCCGGAGGGCTTTCACGGCAGATTACGGCAAGGTTTCCTGGATGAAGTTTTATCCACCGGATTACCTCTGATCCCTCATATTGAATTCGCCCTGACTTCGCTGAAGCTACCCAAAGCCATGGCCACCAACGCGTTACGTCAGGACATGCACTTTAAACTTGAGAAGTCTGGACTCAGACAGTTCTTCACCCACTGCTCCTGTGTTGAAGATGTCGAGCGTCCCAAACCAGCGCCGGATATTTATCTGCACACCGCCGACATTCTGAAGATTCCGGCATCACAATGTGCCGTGGTAGAAGATTCCCCAGCGGGCATTGAAGCAGCCAGGGCAGCGGGAATGACGGTGTTCGCCTACAGCGCCGATATGATCGCAGAGGAACAACAGAGCGCCGGAGCGGTTGCCACCTTTGATGACATGCGCGAATTGAATCAGCTTCTTAAGAGCTACTCAGAGGCTCTCCTCTAATTTTTTCTGAAGATACTTCTCGAACTCATCCAAAGGCAACGGCTTACTGAACAGATAGCCTTGACCAACGGGGCATCCCAGCGCCACCAGAGCCTGGACATGCCCTTCTGTCTCAATTCCTTCAGCCACCAGATCCAGCGCCATGGATTCAGCCAATGATACAACCGTTTTCACAATGTCGTAGTCACTATTGTCAGTCAGCATGTCACGAACAAAGGACTGATCGATCTTCAGCACATCCATTTTGAACTTTTTCAGATAAGACAAGCTGGAATATCCGGTACCAAAATCATCCAGTGCCACCTTGATTCCTTTGTCGCTTAATATGGATAAAATACTCTGGGCCTTCTCAGTGTCGTCCATCAACGCCGTTTCCGTTACCTCCAACTCCAGCAAATGCGCCGGTAAGCTTGAGCCTTCCAGCGCTTCCACCACTGTCTGCACGAAATCACTTTCAGAAAACTGGGCCGATGCCACATTCACCGATAACGGTACCTCCCGATACAACTCTTTCCAGCGAACGGCATGGCAGCATGCTTTCTCAAGAATCTGCTGGCCCAGCGGCACAATCAGATTGGTTTCTTCAGCAAGGGGAATAAATTCCAGGGGGGACACATACCCGCCTCCCTCCGCCGGCATTCTTGCAAGGGCCTCAACCCCAACCAACGCACCGTCAGCCAGTCGAATCTTGGGTTGATAAAATACTTCAATACTTCGGGTGGCAATGGTTTCACGCAATTGTTTCTCCAGGTGGTGTCGCTGCATCAGCTGATGTTCCAGCTCATCCGAGAAGAAGCAATAACGGTTACGCCCCTCCTTCTTGGCACGATACATGGCCACATCGGCATGGCGCATGATGGTTTCCTGATCTTTAGCATCGTCGGGGAACACACTCACTCCGACGCTCACAGACACATTGTACTCATTCCCACCCAGGGTGAACGGTCTGCTGATAACATTTGTCACATTGCATGCGATTGCCTGTATGTCCTCCAATTGAATGACATTCGGCACCAGAAGGAGGAACTCATCCCCCCCCACTCGCGCCAGCGTGCAGTTGGGTCCGATAGTTTGACTGATCCTACCGGCAACCTGCTTGATCAGTCGGTCCCCGAAGGAATGACCAAGGGTGTCATTAATAAATTTGAAGTGGTCGATATCAATGAGTAGCGTCGCCACTTTTTTACTGGTGTAGCTGGCCAGTTTGCAGGCGTACTCCAGTCGATCATGCAGCAGAATTCGGTTGGGAAGGTCGGTCAGTTGATCATGATTCGCCAGATGGCTCATTTTCACCGACATGGCAATCGCTTCACTGACATCATGGAACACGATAATCGCCCCGGTGATGTTGCCTCCGCTGTCTCGAATAGGCGCAGCAGAATCTTCCACCCGATAGGCATCGCCGGCCTGACTGACCAACTGACAATTCATGGCCATTCCAACAATACGCGCTTCTTCAAGCGCCAGGCGAATAGGATTCAGGCTCTTCTGATGGGTACTGGCATCCATCAGATTCATCACCTCTTCCACGGGTATACCAATCGCATCTCTGGCATGCCAACCAGTCATCCGTTCAGCAATCGGATTGATAAAAGTGATCGTTCCCTCGATATCTGTCGCAATAACGGCATCGCCAATCGAATTCAGGGTAATTCTGAGGCGCTCTTTTTCGTTGAAAAGCTCGGCCTTGGCCAGCTTAATGGACGTAATATCCACCATAGTGAGCAGATAGCCCACAACCTCATCTTCCTGGATGCTTTTGGAAACGCTGATCTGGACATATTTGGGAGCTTGTCCGTTTTTACAATATGAACTATCAAACTGTACTGCGAGCCCATCCGACTGTTCAGTAAAACGGATAATTTCCTCTCCCAGCGGCACTGGAAAAGCTTCTGAAATAGATTGGGCAGACATGTCAGCCGCTGTAATACCAAACCAGGTTCCGCTGTAATCATTGCAGAACTGATTAACCCAGTTTGCATCCCAGTAAGTAATCTGTACGGGAACCTGAGTCACCAGCCGATGCAGCTCTTCCTTGGCCTGTTTGAGTGATTTGGCATGTTGCTGAATCAACAGCTGGTTCTTTACCCTGAGGCGACAGGTGTTGAAATTAATCGGTTTGGTAATGAAATCGACTCCACCATTGGCCAGGGAAGTGACTTCAATCTCATCTCCCTGGTAGGAAGTCACAAATATGATGGAAATATTGACGGTCCGGGCGTCGTTTTTTAATCGCTGGCAAACTTCCAGGCCACTCATGTCCGGCATATCAATGTCCAGCAACACAATATCCGGTGACAACTCCATTGCCATCGACAAAGCTTCATTGCCATTACTCGCACAGTAAATTGTGCCGAGTTCGCCTAAAGCTTCCTCCAGCATCATCAGATTCGCGGGTTCATCATCGACAAGAAGAATTCGAGTGGTGTCATCAATACGATTACTTAACAGCATGCTGAATTTCCAAAATTCCCTGTTAACAGACTACGAAATCCGACTCCCGTTAGATTGAGTATTAATGAGATCTAAGAGTTTTCAAGGTGAAATTTCAAAGCCTGGGGATCGAATTTGGTCTTGCTCTCCAGATAGACTATGGTTTAAGCAGGGCTTAACTCTCAATAGCCAAGGACAGACCAAAATCAAATTGTGGAAAAAACACTAGACTCTATTCAATACTCGCTACGACCACTCAATCAGACCACTGTGCTGGTTGTGGACGATGAAGAGTTCAATCGCACCCTGCTGAAGCTCACCCTTGAAGAGCATTTCCAGGTGGTTGAAGCCTGTGGGGGGAAAGAAGCACTGGAAGTCTGCCTGCATACTCCACCAGACCTGATCCTGATGGATGTCATGATGGAGTCTATGAGTGGCTATGAAGCCTGCCGGTTATTAAAGCAGCACCCGGATACCCACCACATCCCAGTCATCTTTGTCACTGCCATATCCAGTCCCGAGGAAGAAAGCAAGTGCTGGGAGTCCGGAGGCATGGATATTATCGCCAAACCGGTTCACACCCCCACACTGATCCATAAGGCCCGAGCTCATCTGACTCTGAAACTCCAAGGCGATGCACTCCGGGAAATGGCCTATTTGGATGGCCTTACCAGTGTTTACAACCGACGCTACTTTGATGACTACTTTTCAAAGCAGTTGAATCAGGCCAAGCGAAGTAAATCCCCTACAGCCCTGATGCTCATGGACGTGGACTGGTTTAAGAAATTCAATGACCACTATGGCCATCAGGCCGGTGATGATTGCCTCAGGGTCGTCGCCCAGACCCTGAAAAAAACCTTGATGCGGCCTCTGGACATTGTGGCCCGTTATGGCGGCGAAGAATTTGCCTGTGTGCTACCCGATACCAGTGAGGAAGGCGCCATTTTCCTGGCCGAAAATATTCTAAAGAATATTAGAGAGCTGTGTATCACTCACGAATTGTCCCAGTTTGGCCACGTCACCCTCAGCATTGGTGTGGCCATCAGTCTCAGTGATGAAATGAATGTCGACGAACTGCTGGCGCTCGCAGACCAAAAGCTCTATCAGGCAAAAGAACAAGGCCGTAACTGTTTTACAATTGCCACCGGCCCACAAAAAAAAGAAGAATCGCCTTTATACGAGCGGCCTTCAGGCTGATTTTCCTGAATGTAAAATCCTATGAATTACATAGCATCTGGAAAAATTGCTGCTATGCTCATGTTACCAACCGGGTCGGTCAATTAGTGAACGATCCCTATATACTGATCTGATAAAGGTGTGTAGTACTGGTAGGGAGACTCAATGGTTAGCAATCAACATCAAACCAAGGATATTGGCTCTCGGCACTTTCTCCTGATTTCTTTTGCTTTACTTATCATTGTTGGCTTCATCCTGGTCATCATAGCCGAGCAGCACGCCCGTCGACAGTCACTTGATGAATATCACAACCTCCTTTCGGTCCAGGTCACGACGGCTGCCAATCAAGTCGCTTCTGACATGGAGCGCTCAAAGCGGCTGGCGAGGTTTATTCACTCTACACCACCGGTGAAAGGGTTAGTGCGGGCAAAAGCGAATGCCGGTATTGATCCCCACGATAATACCCCCTATGACACATGGATCGACCAGCTGCAGACGATATTTATCGCCCTGCTTGAAAATAATCCCACCATCTTTCAGGTGCGTTATATCGGCGTGGAGAACAACGGTCGAGAACTCGTTCGAGTACAACGGGATCACGGCAATATCAGGCCGGTAGAGGGCGACTTTCTCCAGGAAAAACAAAACGAACCTTATTTCCAGGATACGCTGAAATTAGCCCCTAACGAGCTCTATACCTCCGACATTACCCTGAACCGGGAACATGGAAAAATACAGTTTCCCCCACTGCCGGCATACCGGGTGTCTGTTCCTGTATTTTCAGCCCCTGATAAGATTTTTGGCATGATCATTATCAATGTCGATGCACGACCGCTGTTCAGAGCACTTCGAGAGAACTCGGGGGGACATGTACAATTAATTCTACTGAACGACAATGACGACTTTCTGCTCCACCTCGATCCGGACAAGGACTTCGGTTTTGACCTGGGCTCAGCGCCCGGATGGCAAGAAATGTTCACAGACATACGTGACGTCAGCACGGAAGATGGCAGCCTGAAATTATCTGTGACATCAGGCAACGAACCAGTCTATTACCTTGATCGCAATGTTTGGCTATCCAGGCCAGAGGAAGGCCGACACCTTAGTGTTATATCCCTGGTGTCGGAAAAGTTCATTAATAATGGAGCATTGATGCAAAACCGGCTGACCTCAATTGCACTGGTGTCCGCAATACTGCTCGTAGTGTCTGTCATTCTGTTCTTCTACCAGCGCTTTATGAACAATCGCCTGGAACTGAGCAAAACCCAAACCCAGTTCGAAGCCATGATCAATGGATCCGTTGACGCCATTATCGGTGTCGATGACAAAGGCATTATCACCAGTTGGAATAAAGCCGCCACTAGGATGCTTGCGGTGACGGATAAGGACGCAATTGGTCAGGGGCTCTTTGATTTTATCAAGGTCAGGCATTCAGACAAATTTAACCTGAACCATATTCAACGGATCATGGCAGGAGAACACCTTCCCTCCCTGGAAACAGAAATTGCGAACCAGGATGGTAATGAAACTGCTGTGTCCCTGACCCTCTCTCCGATCAAAGGCAGCCAACTGGCGAATCGAGGGGCGGCGATTGTCATTCGGGATATCTCCGAGCGTAAGGAATTTGAGCATCGCATCATAGAGCTCAACACATCTCTGGAGTCCCAGGTCAAAGAACGCACCGCCGAATTGGAAGTCGCCCGCAACCAGGCACTGGCCACCAGCAAAATGAAGAGCGATTTCGTCGCTAACATGAGTCATGAAATCCGCACTCCCATGAATGGGATTTTCGGCATGCTAAATCTGTTAAAAAGGGGCACTCTCACAGAGCAGCAGGAACGCTACCTGAAAATGGCCGAAGCCAGCTGCGAAACACTCTCCACGCTGATAAATGACATCCTGGATCTGTCTAAGATAGAGGCAGGCAAACTTGAACTGGAGTACACAGAATTCAACCTGATTGACACCATCAGCGCCCTGGTCTCCTCCGTCGCACTGAAAGCTCAGGAAAAAGGTCTTGAGGTTATTCTCGACTTCTCCGGTCTTTATCAACCCAGTGCAGTAGGTGACCCCCACAGACTGAAACAGATTCTGATGAACCTGTTGGGCAACGCCATTAAGTTCACCTCTAAAGGCGAAATCAAAATCAGCCTTTCCAGCAAAGTCGTGGATGACAACCATATTGCGCTTAATTTAAAGGTTCGCGATACAGGAATTGGCATCAAACCCGAAAAACAAGCCAAGTTGTTTCACGCTTTCACTCAGGCAGACAGCAGCATCACAAGAGAGTTTGGCGGCACAGGTCTGGGCTTGTCCATTACTCGACACCTTTGCCGCCTGATGAACGGTAACACCACGGTGGAAAGTACACCCTTCGAAGGTTCTGTCTTTAATGTGGAAATACAACTGGGTCGCGGCCAGCGGGACGAGCCGTTATGGGCCGAGACTATCTCCTTATCGAACAAAAATATCTGGATACTCGAGAACAACCGGACCCTCGCCCAAACGTTGCAGAAACAACTTGAGCAATGGGGAGCACAGACGCTGATCACAGACTCACTGGACCTGCTGTTTACCCAGTTTCAGGAGGCTGATCAACGTCCGGATATTCTCATGATCAAGCACAGCTTTCTGTCATCGGATACCAGTCGCGAGATGCTTCATCAGCTCATTGAGGAGACCTCTGGCAACCTGAAAGTAGCAATACTGAACGATCAGATGAACGACACCAGCCTTCCAACTCTCTTTGAAACCGATCACCTTTGCACTCTGGTCAAGCCACTTTCCCCTGACGAGCTGATCAGAATGGCTCATGAGTTCTACCCAACTGAATACGAGGTTGCCTCCTCTCAGAGCAGCCAAAAGCTCCTGAGCTCCTTTTTGGAAGATAAACTTTATGGCTACAAGGGTATCAGACTGTTGGTCGCCGATGATGTCATGATTAACCGAGAGGTGGTGAAGGATCTGCTGGTGGATTATGGGTTTGATATTATCCTGACCGCCAACGGACAGGAAGTTCTCACCTATATAGAGAGATGCACCAAAGAAGAACTCCCCTCACTCATTCTGATGGATTGCCAAATGCCTATCATGGACGGCTTTACAGCGACCAAGAAAATCCGTGCCGGCCATACAGGAGCTGACGTCAAAGACATTCCGATCATTGCCTTGACTGCGGGAGCCATGACAGGAGACCGGGATTACTGTCTGGCAGCAGGCATGAGTGACTATATCAGCAAGCCAGTTGATCCGGCAGAGCTGAAATCCAAACTGATCAACTGGCTTCCCCAGTCGCCCGACGATGACCAAGGGGCCCCAGACAATGGCCAAGGGGCAGTCACACCTCCCAAAACCATGGATACACCGGAAAATGCGACTCGCCCAACACCCTCCATGGAAAAAGAGGAGCTATCACTGGAAGAGCTATGCGTCTGGGACAGGCAGAGTGCGTTAAAGCGCATGGATAACCGGGAAAATATCTTGCATAAAATGATCACACTATTTTTGCGGGAATCGCCGGATCGTGCAGCTAAACTTCAAAAGGCCCACTCCTCGATGAACCTTGAAGACATCCAACGGCAAGCTCATTCACTAAAAGGTTTAACGGGCACGATTGGTGGCTCTAGGCTCCAGCATATTTGCTCTCAAATAGAAAAATCAGCGATGGAGAACGATTCTGAATCCGTGACCACTTGGTACAAGGCTTTTGAACCGGCTCTTCAGGAACTGGATCAGAAATTAAGAGAAGTGGAAGCGGCTTGAATCCGGAATAATAGGAAATTTGGCAGGATTAGAACACGGCCAGGCGTTCCGCTTCAGCGAAACGCCCATGCCTGAGAGCAGTTGATTATTCAGCTGGTACCGCTTCTTCCATGGCCGGCTCTGATGATTCTACACCTGCGGCCGTCGCTTCACCCGCGTAAACCATGAACTCGTTCAGGGATACCATGCCATTCTGATCCAGATCGATGGCTTCAAAGTCCTGGTGAATTGTGGCATTGACGGAAACTTCCTGCTCGTCCAACAACGTGTCCTGGTTGGCGTCCAAAGCAGTAAAAGCACGCTCAGAAGGAGACATGGATGCATCCAGCTCAGGAGAATTCTGCAGAGGCGTGGGCTCCATCGGTGCGGTCTCTTCCATTTCTGACACTTCACTGACGGAATAAGAAACGCTTTCCCCTTCATTCGCCGCCGGCTGCTCCAAAGATGCTTGATCTTCAGGTGCTTTCGTTTCCTCACTACATGCAAGCAACCCGCCTGCTACCAGAGAACCGGCCAGAATCATGGCTGTCGTGTTTTTCATCGCCTTTAGCATAGTCATTACCTTGTTCCTTTATCGAATTTTTATCCCAGATTCCGCATGTTTAATCTGAGTGATAGTCAAAGCCATCTATTCAATATTAGTGCCAACTATAGATTATTCTTTATTTTCATAAGGTTACATAAAAGCACGTTCTCATCTGGATAGGCCAAATGTCGCAATCTCGCAACAGGTCATACTCATCAGACCAAATTTCGAGTGAAATCATCAGGTTATAAGTTTCATTTTTGCAACATAAAGAAGCGGGAAGTTAACTTCTTCCAGGCAACTCCCGAACTTATTCTTAGTCCGCCCAGCTTAACTGTCAGACGAAACCGGGATTGTTCACTAAACTATAAAAAGATTCCCAATTTGTGCAGGAGAAAAATAATGACCGCCCAAACCAAAGCGTTAACCAACCATGAAGTGACCATATGTCTGACAGGCGGAGCAGTATTGGGACCATTCAAAGCGACCTGGAGCACCGAGCTGACCAGTGACGTCAGAGAACTGGTAAAGGACTACGACGCCTTCCTGCAGACAGGAAAGCAATCCCGCTTCAAGTACCACCTTCACGACTCAGAAAAACGCTACTCCCATACACTGGTCCTGCACTTCACTAACGTGACAGGAATTTATGACCGGGTAGCACTATCTGACGAATGAAAACAGGGAATAGAAGGATTAGATGTAATAACAAAGTATATTGAAAAAAGCGCAGAACCTAACGTTGAGAAAGTACATGGACATGCCGGTTGCATAGAAGCAACCAATAGAGGGGACGGAGGCTTCACACACTCACAACCTGATCCACATCCACCTTTCTCAACCTGGCGATTTCTTCAGCAAACAACTGACGGGTATGCTCAGCCAATTCAATATCGTCCATATTACCGTGCTGCTCAGGCTCAATAGCCTCTAATACCTTGACTGTAATCTTATGATGCCCGTGAAACTCCAGACTATGCTTGGGCAATGCCTGAGTCGTCCCCTCAATGACAACCGGCAGAATTGGTAGCTGTAACTTTCTGGCCAGTATGAAAGCTCCCGGCTTGAAGTGCTTCAGACGCCCGTCAAACGAACGGGTGCCTTCCGGAAACATGTACACCGAGCTCCCCTGCTGCAAATGCGACTCGGCAGCCTTCATCATCTGTCCGACGCTTTCAGCATCACCCCGTTTCAACTTTACATAACGATTCAGCACCATATTCCAGCCAATCAGGGGAAGCCTGAATATTTCAGCTTTTGATACCCATTTGAAATGGAAGAACAACCCGAATACCACCAGGATATCCAACAGTGACTGATGATTGGAAACCACAACGTAGGTTCGTTTTGGATCGATCTTGGACTTATCAACAAAGGTAACCGCCCAGGCCGGCCTTGCCCATACGTACAGATAAGCCCAAAAACAGGTGTATCGATGAAGTAGTATCAGACGATCATCCACCCACCGCGTACATAACCAGAGACACAATGCCCCCGCAAACAAGACCACGGAGGTCACAGCAATAAACAACAGAAACGCAACGCCTATAATTTTTTTCATTATTCAACAGCAAATCATGCACATCATTTTAAGGTGCAAGAATTTACCAGACTTCGCACCTTTGAAAAACTCGCGGCGGATTTTTCACACTAACGAGCTTTTTTTGCTTTAATGACTATATAAGCACAAGATCAATTCAAGCCAGTACGCTGCAATTGTGGCAGCCAGTAACTGCGTTAATCATTAGTAGAAATAGCCAGCCATTGAGCTAATCAGACGCTGAGCTAATCAGTAGTTGAAATAGTCAGTAGTTGCGAGTGGTCCGGCGGCTGGCCGAAGCTCCAAGGGTCTAGAGACTCATACCAGATCGGGCACATGCCTATTAAAAACAAGGGGCAGCCAAAATGGCACAGTATACTACTGACAATATTCGCAACATCGCACTGCTGGGCCACGTCGGCTCAGGCAAGACCACACTTCTTGAAGCCCTGCTAGCCCGTTCAGGCGAAATACCCACAGCGGGAAGCGTGGACAAAGGCACCACGCTGACGGACTTTGATCCTCAGGAAAAAGCGTTGGGGCATTCTCTTTACTCATCGGTGTGCAGCCTCGATTTTGAGACTGCCCATATCAATTTCCTGGACACCCCCGGATACCCTGATTTTATCGGTCGGGCATTATGTGTGCTTCCCGCGGCGGATTCTGCCGCCATTGTTATCAATGCTCAAGCGGGCGTGGAAATGGTAACAGAACGAGTCATGACGGCCGCCAAACAGCGGCAACTCTGCCGGATGATCATCGTCAACAAGATCGACAGTAACGAACTCGATTTTCAGGAATTGATGACGAACATCCAAGAGACCTTTGGCCCTGAGAGCCTGCCAATCAATCTTCCTGCCGAGAACGGCAGTCGTGTGGTGGATTGTTTTTTCGCGCCTGATGAATCTCTCACCACTGACTTTTCCTCCGTCAGTGATGCCCACGACGCTCTGGTAGACCAGGTCGTCGAGGTAGATGAACAACTCATGGAAGTTTATCTTGAACAAGGTCAGGCACTGACACCAGACCAGTTGCACGAGCCGTTTGAACAAGCATTGAGGGAAGGACATTTAATCCCTGTCTGTTTTGTCTCTGCGCAGTCCGGCGCTGGCATTGATGAGTTATTGCAAGTATTTGCCCGACTCATGCCCACACCAAAAGAAAGCAATCCGCCATTGTTTCTCAAAGGCGAAGGAGACGAGGCCGTGAAGGTCAGCGTTGAGGCGGAACCTGACCGGCATGCGATCGCTCATGTATTCAAAGTGACCGTCGATCCTTACGTTGGTCGCCTGGGTATCTTTCGCATCCATCAGGGAACCATTTCTCCCAATACCCAATTGTATATCGGTAACTCCCGCAAGCCCTTCAAGGTATCTCACCTCCTCAAACTGCAAGGGAAAAAAACCTGGGAGGTCAGTCGTGGTATTCCCGGTGATATCTGTGCCATATCGAAAGTGGAAGACATCGATTTCGACGCGGTTCTGCATGATTCGAATGACGAAGATCATTACCACCTCAAATCCGTGGATTTTCCGCCACCGCTCTATGGAATAGCCATTGAACCCATTCGCAGGGGGGACGAGCAAAAGCTGTCAGAAGCGCTTCAGAAGCTGGCAGCGGAGGACCCAAGTCTGAGAATAGAACACCGGGCTTCGCTCAATGAGACCGTCATGTACGGCATGGGCGACATGCACTTGAATGTCATCCTGGAAAGAATGAGCAATCAGTTCAACGTTGAGGTGAAAACTCACCCACCCTCCATAGCCTACCGGGAAACCATTTCCAAACCCGCCGAAGGTCATCATCGCCATAAAAAACAAACCGGGGGAGCCGGTCAGTTTGGGGAGGTGTTTTTACGTATCACTCCTCTCGAACGAGGCAAAGGTTTTGAGTTTGAGAACAAAGTGGTGGGTGGCGCCATTCCCTCTCAATTTATTCCCGGTGTTGAGAAAGGGATTCGGCAGATTCTTGATTCAGGTGCTATTGCCGGTTTTCCCATACAAGACATTAAAGTCACTGTTTATGATGGCAAGCACCATTCCGTCGACTCAAAAGAAATTGCCTTTCTCACAGCCGGGAAAAAAGCATTTCTTGAAGCTGTCCGGAGCGCTCATCCGGTCGTCCTGGAGCCAGTCGTGCATCTAAAAATCACAGCGCCGGCGAGCAGTCTCGGAGACATCACCGGACATCTGTCATCATCCCGCGGAATGATCAGTGGCAGTACCAGCTTGCCACGCAACCGGGTATCAGTGACAGCCCTGGTTCCCATGGGGGAGCTGGAGGACTATCAATCCAAGTTGAAGTCGATGACAGGTGGCGAGGGGTTATTTACCATGGAGTTCAGCCACTACGACGTCGTCCCGACAGCATTGCAGCAAAAGCTGGTGAGCCAATACAAGCATGAAGAATAAACCAGCGTAGTGTGTTGGTTTAGATGAGTGTTGTCACCAGACGCACCAAGTGATCAAGCTTGTCGTTGCTTAATTGCCGATAGTCAAAGTAGGGACACAAAATCATCCGGCCACGACGACTGATACTGAACGCCTCATCAATCATGTTCCAGTCGTCGAACCAGTTGGCCACCCCCAGCGATTGGGCATATTGCTTCCCCATGACAACGCGGCAGGCTTGATTGGTGATCTCTGACGCTGAAGACACTGGCTCCGAAAACAAGAGTGCCTGCCGGCTTCCTGCCTGCAAAAGAAAGTGGTCTCGATATTCCTGCCAGCTCTGGCATTCTTTCCAGCATTGGAGCTCTTTCCGACTTTGGAGCCCCTTCCAACTTTGGAGCTCTACTCCGGTCCGGCCTGTTATTTCGGGCAGGCTTACTGTCAGCCCTTCCCGACGACTGCCAGAGAATGCACCAGGACCGTCTTCGGATACTGATCTGTCTTCAATTGCCAGAGCGTTTTTGAGGGTAAGAAAATATCCCAGTTTGGCATAGAGATTGAAGATTTTGCGCCAGTGATTACCGGTTTTCTCAACAATATCGCTTATTTCGCCAGCACGCAGCGGGACCAGTGTATTCAACCGATCATAAGGCGCAACAGGAGGCCGATTGGCGATATACACCAGTATGTCCGCCGTTACATCGCCTACGCCAACGACAGACAGGCCAGCCTCGGATTGATCACTTCCTGATAAAACCAAAATATTACTCAGTGGTTCCTGGCCGTCGAAGCTTTCGTTCTCTGGTTCTCGGATTTTCTTGCTCTCTTGTTCACCGGTCTATTCGTCTTCAGACTCACCGTACAGAACATCGGGTGTCTTGGCCGCCCTGGCAAAAAGATGGCGGTTTTCAGCAATTTTCATCGCCACCTGCTCAGCCAGATCATCAGTGAGATCCGGGACTTCCCGCTGCAGGAACATAAGCAGGGCCTCGGAATATTCGAGCATTTTATCACGCTCGTCAGCGTCTTTTTTGGATGCAAATAACAGGTTTTCAGGATCAGCCATGACATCCTCTAACGCATCGCGTTCTGAATAATAAAGTACTCCAACGCCCATACTTAGTTTTCCTCATAATGAAATCTGTTCAACATTGGTTCTATAAAGTAGGTTCTATAAAAACACAGGGTTTATCGATAATAGCTTTCGATAATAGCTTTGAAAAATGGATCATTAGCCAGCTCGACCACTGTATTTATATACAGACCACGAGTCAAGTAACGAACTGAAACAGCTCCTCAGGGTTGGCTCACTTCAATAACCTCTAAGACAAATCTTGCGCCCCTAGGACAACCCTTGGAAAATAATGCCATAATGTTAAGAGATCATAGACGCCGAAATAGCGAAAGCCCAGCCGGAATCAAAAAACCGCTGTGTGGAATCCATTACTGAGAACAGGTTCCGATACCACCAAATATGCTGATTGTCTCCAATAGTGTCTCCATCCCCGATAGCGAACTTGAATATAGTGCCATTCGCGCCCAGGGGGCCGGAGGCCAGAACGTCAACAAAGTATCCAGCGCCATCCATTTGCGATTCGATATCAAGGCCTCTTCCCTGCCGGATTTTTACAAAGAGAGACTATTGGCCTACAACGACCATCGTATTAGCAAAGATGGTGTGATTATTATCAAATCTCAGGAACATAAAAGTCAGGAGCTGAACCGTCAGGCAGCTGAACAACGCTTGATCGGCTTGATAAAAGACGCGACCAGAGTTCAGAAGAAACGCAAGCCCACCAAACCGACACGCTCTTCCCAGAATAAACGCATGGACAGCAAGACCAAACGCGGCAGGATTAAATCCTTACGGGGACGAATCGACTAGGGTCTGCATATTCAAGAGACTGTCTTGAGCTGGCATAACCATGATTGAGTTACTACAGAATACCTTTTACAGCGATATCCCCATCACGCAGGCAATGAAACTGCAGGTGTTAAAGTACGATGGCATGTCCCTGACATTACGGGCTCCATTGCCACCCAACCGTAATGATAAGGGAACCGCATTTGGCGGCAGCCTATACTCGACTGCAGTGCTGGCAGGATGGGGACTGATTTACCTGATGACCAAAGAACGGAATCTGCAGGCTGATATTATGATCCATGAAAGCCACAGCCGCTTTATTGCACCGGTAACCAGTGACATTACAGCCACCTGTGGGTTTGATTCAGAAGAACAGATTGAAAAAGCGTTAAAGCTGTTTCACCGCAGAGGATTGGCAAGATTTCAACTAAACACCAGAATCAATGCAGGCATGTCAGATGCGATGACGTTCGAAGGCTCTTACGCCATCAGCAGATAAGCCCCGGAAACCGTCTCTTTGAAATCAGACTGAATACTGACAGGGGCAACTGCATTTAATTTGTTAGTAATTTCGCAGCACGAACAAGATGCTCCAAGTGAGTCATCAATTCTACATAAATAAATAGTTTGCCACTTCAAAGGCATCAGGTCGGCCTTCTTCATGACCGAAATAGCAAATATCCTCCATGGCCCTGCTGTCCGGGTCATAAATGCCGACAACAAACTCCAGTTTATGAGTCTTGGCCAGACCATAGAGAAAGTTCAAGGGCTCCTTTAACTGGGAAGCCTTACTGGCCTGAATATTGATGCCAAGATGACGCTCACCAGTTGCCTCTTCAGAGACATTTACCAGCTCGATTTCATCCCCTTGCGTGCCAGCCCATTCTGTTATGGCTGCGGTCATCGACTCATCGACCTCACCCCAATCCATGGTGTCAACCAGCATATAAAGTTTCATTAATCAGTCTACCTCAATGAAAAGGAAAACCAGGGTTTACGGAGGGTCCTTTCCGTAATGTCCCTGTTCAGGAATCGCTGGCCAAGGCCATTTTCTGCTCGTACTCGGCAATTCTATCACGCTCGTATTGACGGGCGGCTTTTGCCACAGATCCACTATGGCCGGTGGTAATCCAACGTTTAACCCGACCGGCATCACCGATTGGGCTGCGCTTGCCGAAAGAGTCCAGAAACACCATAGCCACATCGCGACCAGCGATATTACTCACCATCACCAGACAGCGTCCGGCTTCGTTGATATACCCTGTTTTACTGAACTTCACATCCCAGCTGTCCCGACGTACCAAAAGGTTCGTATTGCCATAAGCAAGCGTGTACCTGGGACCTCTGAAGCGGGCGTCATGTCTTGTCGTGGTGGTGAATTCGCGAATCTTATCATAGGTCATGGCCGCTTTAACCATTTTCACAAGATCTGCCGCAGTCGAGACATTCGTTACAGCCAACCCACTGGGATCTGTAAACCGGCTGTCGCTCATACCAAGCTCCTTAGCTTTGGCATTCATATCAGTCACAAAGGCATCAAGTCCTCCCGGATGCGACTGAGCCAGAACATTGGCCGCCAGGTTTTCTGAGGACATCAAAGCCAGCAGCAACAAATCCCCCCGGGATATCCGGGACCCTATGCGAATTCGCGAGTAGGCATTTTTAACGGTATCTCTGTCGGGCTTTGTGATGGTAATCAATTCTTTTAAAGATTCCCCTGAATCCAGAACCACCATTGCCGTCATGACTTTGGTAATGGAAGCAATGGGTACTATCCAGTCATCATTTTTCTGGTAAAGCGTCCTGCCGCTACTGAGATCAAACACCGCCGCTTTTACAGATGCCAGCTGAATATTGGCAGTATCTGGCGATATCGAGGCCAACAGGCCTGATTGGGGGGAAGATTTTGACGTGTCACCAGGGGCCTGAGCCTGGACAAGTGAAGCAAAAAACAGGCATAAAACAATTAAAAGGCGGATTTTTCTCATCTCCATCCGGACAATCCATCAACTTCTGACATAAAACTGCAAAACATACTGACAGGCTTGAAGATGAAGAACAAGATATGACGCCATCAGTTAAGCGAGATTTAATGAAGACAATCCATAGCAGAACAGGCAGAGCGGGCTTTCGCCCCACTCTGCCTAAAGGGTCTGGTGTGTCACCTTATAGTTTCAGCTGCGCAGACAATCAACCGCCAATCAACCAATCTGGCAACCACCAGGTAAACGACCCTGTCATGTGAATCGAGCGTCGGGCCTAGCCTCGGAAATACCGGTGCTCAACAAAGATGGCCGGCACCACTTCCGCGGCAATTTCCCTGCCTCTCAATATCACTTTTAATTTGCTACCGACGGCAGCGTATTCTGAGCTGACATAACCCATGGCAACAGGTTTTCCGACTGTTGGCCCAAAACCACCACTGGTGATTTCACCGATCTTTTCACCATCCAATGTCTGAATTTCCGCCCCTTCACGAACAGGAGCGCGACCTTCAGGTTGAATGCCGACACGCTTACGGCTGCTGCCTTCTGCAAATTGCTTCAGAGTTTCAGCAGCTCCGGGGAATCCGCCTTCACGAGCTTCACCTGAACGACGTGGTTTGGACAGAACCCATTTCAGGTTGCCTTCCACCAGATTGGTTTCGGTATTCAGGTCATGTCCATACAGGCACAAACCGGCTTCCAGGCGCAATGAATCACGAGCACCAAGGCCGATTGGCTCGACTTCCTCATGAGCCAGCAGTGCACGCGCCAGCGCTTCACATTCGTCAGCAGGTACAGAAATCTCAAAACCATCTTCACCGGTATAGCCGGACCGGGTGACAAAGCACTCCGCTCCATTAAGGCTCGCATAGGCGCCCTTCATAAAAGTCAGCTTGTTCAGTTCCGGAGCAAAAGACTCCATCACTTTCGCTGCTGCCGGGCCCTGCAATGCCAGAAGTGCACGATCTTCAAGTACCTTGATTTCACAATGATCACTCAGATGCTGCTTCAGGTGAGCAATGTCCTGATCTTTACAGGCCGCATTCACCACCAGAAACAGTGATTCACCGTCATTGGTCACCATGAGATCATCGAGAATCCCACCCTTTTCGTTAGTGAACAACGTGTAGCGCTGCTCACCTGGAGCCAGCCCGACAACATCACCAGGTACCAGGGTCTCCAGAGCTTCGGCCGCACCGGAGCCGATCAGTTTCACCTGCCCCATGTGAGATACGTCAAACAGACCGGCTTTTTCCCGGGTGTGCGTATGTTCCTTGATAATGCCTGCAGGGTAAGATACCGGCATCATATATCCGGCAAACTCAACCATCTTGGCTCCCAGTTCCATGTGCAGATCATACAGTGGTGTTTTTAATGCAGTGCTGGATTCAGCCATCTGTCAGCTCCTTCGGCTTAACATTCAATTACGTTAACCGCCAATCCACCCCGGGCGGTTTCTTTGTACTTCGTTTTCATATCGGCACCGGTGGCCTTCATGGTCTTGATTACCTTGTCGAGGGAAACAAAGTGATGACCATCACCGCGTAACGCCATACGAGAGGCATTCAACGCTTTAATCGCTCCCATGGCATTGCGTTCAATACAGGGAATCTGAACCAGCCCGCCAATAGGGTCACAGGTCAATCCGAGATTGTGCTCCATACCAATTTCTGCCGCGTTTTCCACTTGATCAGGCGTACCACCGGTAACTTCGGCCAGTGCACCAGCTGCCATTGAGCAAGCCACCCCCACTTCACCCTGGCATCCCACTTCAGCTCCGGAAATGGACGCCCCTTCCTTATAAAGCACACCGATTGCTCCTGCTGTCAGGAGGAAGCGCACAATGCCGTCTTCAGAAGAAGAGGAGACAAAACGATCATAGTAATGCAGGACAGCAGGGATAATACCCGCAGCACCATTGGTCGGCGCCGTGACGACCCTGCCGCCGGCAGCATTTTCTTCATTGACCGCCAGGGCGTAGAGATTGACCCAATCCATCACATTAAGAGGATCTCGCATGGCCGCTTCCGGACGATGGATCAACTTGCGATAAAGTTCAGCTGCCCGGCGTTTGACCTTCAGGCCGCCGGGAAGAATGCCTTCGGTCTTGCAGCCACGATCAACGCATTCCTGCATGACGTGCCAGATATTGAGCAAACCTGCTCGAACCTCTTCCTCGCTGCGCCAAACCTTTTCATTTTCCATCATGACTTGACTGATACTCAGACTGTTATCATGACAGTGTTTGAGCAATTGCGCGGCATTAGTGAATTCATAGGGGACCGGCGTCGAGTCGGCAACGATTTTGCTATCCCCGGCCGCCTGCTCATCAAGAACAAAGCCGCCACCTACGGAATAGTAAAGGCGGGTTCTTAATGCGATGCCACCGTCACCGAACGCAGTAAAGCGCATGCCATTGGGATGGTAGGGCAGACTGGCCCGTTTATTCATCACCAGATGTTCGGACTCGATAAAATCGATCTCACGTACACCCAGCAGCTTAATTTTCTTACTGCTTCTGATGTTCTCAATACGAGACTCAACGGAGGAGGTATCCACGTCTTCCGGTGTATCTCCCTCAATGCCGAGCATCACAGCTTTGTCTGATCCGTGACCTTTACCCGTCGCCGCCAGAGAGCCGAAGAGTTCCGCTTTCAGTGTTACCACATCATTCAGATTGCCGTCTTTCTCCAACCCCTGGAGAAACAACAGAACAGCTTTCATCGGCCCTACAGTATGCGAACTGGATGGGCCGATACCGATTTTGAAAAGATCAAATACGCTAACGGCCATAATCATCCTCTCCCCGATAATGGTTTCGAATGAACGATTGTCATTATTTTACACCCACACTCGTTGGATTTATTGGATTACCTGATCAGCTCAGGAAATCTTACGGCCATATACCGGGAATCGACGGCAGATCTCTCCCACTTTTTCCCGGACGGTAGCGATAACAGACTCGTTGTTGATGTCTTCAAGCACATCGCAGATCCAGTTCGCCAGCTCTTTCGCCTCAGTTTCTTTGAAGCCACGAGTGGTAATACACGGAGTACCGATTCTCAGACCGGAAGTCACAAAAGGCGACTGCGGATCATTCGGCACTGTATTCTTGTTCACCGTGATATGGGCTTTCTCCAGTGCAGCGTCTGCATCTTTTCCGGTAATCCCCTTATCGATCAGGTCCACCAGGAATAGATGATCATCAGTTCCACCACTGACGATTTTGTAGCCACGGGTAATCATGGTCGTGGCCATGGCTTTGGCATTGGCAATCACCTGCTTCTGATAATCCTTGAATTCAGGCTCTAACGCTTCTTTGAAAGCAACCGCTTTGGCGGCAATCACATGCATCAGTGGACCACCCTGAATACCTGGGAAAATCAAGGATTGCAGCTTCTTCTCAATTTCAGGATTGGATTTCGCCAGTATCAATCCACCACGGGGCCCACGAAGGGTCTTGTGTGTGGTCGTCGTGGTGACGTCTGCAATCTGAACCGGGCTCGGGTAAAGACCTGCGGCAACCAGACCGGCGATATGCGCCATGTCCACCACCAGATAAGCACCGACACTGTCAGCAATGTCGCGGAAGCGTTGCCAGTCAATAATGCGGGAGTAGGCAGAAAATCCTGCGATTATCAGCTTGGGCTTATGCTCCTGAGCAAGCGCCTCAACCTGATCGTAGTCGATCTCACCGGTTTCAGGATTTAATCCATACTGAATGGCGTTATAGATCTTCCCGGAAAAGTTTGGCTTGGCACCGTGAGTCAAGTGCCCACCGTGGTCCAGGCTCATACCCAGAATCGTATCTCCTGGCTTGATCAGCGCCATGTAGACGCCCGCATTGGCTTGTGAGCCGGAATGTGGTTGAACATTCGCGTAATCTGCACCAAACAGTTCTTTGGCACGGTCGATCGCCAGTTGTTCGGCGACATCGACAAACTCACAACCGCCGTAGTAGCGCTTGCTTGGATAACCTTCGGCGTACTTGTTGGTTAGTTCGCTTCCCTGAGCTTCCATCACGCGTGGGCTGACGTAGTTTTCTGAAGCAATCAACTCGATATGCTCCTCCTGACGTTGCCGTTCAGACTGCATGGCCGCGGCCAGTTGGGGATCGAAATCCGCAATATTCATATCTTCATTAAACATGATGTAGCTCCTCTCGGATTCAGTGGAAACGCCTTCCGCCTGGGTCGATTCCCGCGATATTCAGGCACGGTGCTCCCTGCCGCGTTATCAGCAAGGGAGCACCGGTGTTTCCGGTTCGAATTTTTGTAAGAATTACCGGTCTGGTTACGACCTACCGGTGACTAACGAAAAGCAATCAGCTACTCGTAGTCACTCATTGAAGGACAGGAACAAACCAGGTTCCGGTCGCCATAGACATTGTCGATACGACCCACAGGACACCAGTATTTATCGGCGGGCAGGCTTGCCACCGGAAATACACCTTGTTCGCGGGTGTAAGGGCGATTCCACTCACCTACCAGATCACGGGTAGTGTGAGGTGCCATACGCAACGGACTGCTATCGATGCTGTACTCTCCACGCTCAACAGCACGGATTTCCTCGCGAATTGCAATCATCGCATCACAGAAACGGTCCAGTTCTTCTTTGGACTCACTCTCTGTTGGCTCAATCATTAAGGTTCCCGGAACCGGGAAAGACATGGTAGGAGCATGGAAACCAAAGTCGATCAAACGCTTGGCAATATCATCAACAGTGACGCCAACGCTGTCTTTGAAACCACGCATATCCACGATACATTCGTGAGCCACGTAACCGTTTGTACCGGTGTACAGTACCGGGTAATGCTCAGACAGGCGCTTGCTGACATAGTTCGCGCTCAGAATAGCAATCCGCGAAGCTTCCGCCAGGCCTTGCGGCCCCATCATACGCATATAGGTCCAGGAGATAGGCAGAATGCCTGCACTTCCATAAGGAGCCGCCGACACAGGATCGATACGTTCCTTGCTCTGAGAAACCAACAATGGGTGTCCTGGAAGGAATGGGGCCAGATGCTCAGCAACCGCCACCGGACCAACACCAGGACCACCGCCTCCATGAGGGATACAGAATGTCTTATGCAGGTTCAGGTGGGACACGTCGCCACCGAACTTACCAGGCTGACACAGGCCAACCATCGCGTTCAGGTTGGCGCCGTCAATGTATACCTGGCCACCATGGTGATGAATGATATCGCAGACTTCGCGAATACCTTCCTCAAATACTCCGTGAGTCGACGGATAGGTCACCATGATCGCAGCAAGATCTTCGCTGTGTTTTTCAGCTTTTTCCCGCAGATCGTTCAGGTCAACGTTGCCTTTGCTGTCACAAGCCACGACCACAACCTTCATTCCTACCATTTGGGCGGAGGCGGGGTTGGTTCCATGGGCAGAGCTTGGGATCAGGCAGACGTTCCGCTGACCTTCACCACGGCTGACGTGGTAGGCACGAATTGCCAACAACCCGGCATACTCACCCTGGGAGCCGGCATTCGGCTGCAATGAGCAGGCATCATAACCCGTCGCCTCACACAGCATATCTTCCAGGCTGGCGATCATATCCCGATAGCCTTCGGACTGGTCCAGTGGCACAAACGGGTGAATATCACAGAACTCTGGCCAGCTGACCGGCATCATTTCGGTGGTTGCATTCAGCTTCATGGTACAGGAGCCCAGCGGAATCATTGTGCGATCAAGCGCAAGGTCCTTGTCCGCCAGAGAGCGCAGGTAACGCAACATGGCTGTTTCTGAGTGATGCTGACTGAAAACAGGGTGCTCCAGATATGGCGAGGTGCGCTCCAGAGAAGCCGGAATGGCAGTAGCCACTGTATCCAGATTCAAGCCTTCGACTGTAGACTCACTCTGACCAAACACTTTCAGCAGAGTAACAACATCTTCCGCAGTTGTGGTCTCATCCAGAGAAATACCAAGACGATCATCTCCCACCCGGCGCAAGTTCATTTCCGCAGCCAGCGCAGCGTTATAAATTGCGTCGGTCTTGTCTCCGGTTGAGACAGTCAGAGTATCGAAGAAATGTTCAGGCATACCGTCAAAGCTAGCGGCTTGCAGACCTTGCTTCAGGCTGCATGCCAGGCGATGAATCCGCTGTGCAATTCGCTTCAGTCCTTCAGGGCCGTGATAACACGCGTACATGGATGCGATAACGGCAAGCAGCGCCTGTGCTGTACAAATGTTGGAGGTCGCATTCTGGCGACGGATGTGCTGTTCGCGAGTCTGCAATGCCAGACGGTAGGCGGATTCACCATTACTGTCGATAGAAACACCGACCAGACGGCCCGGCAACGAGCGACGGAATTGATCCTTGGTCGCCATATACGCGGCATGAGGTCCTCCGAAGAACAGAGGCACACCAAAGCGCTGACTGGACCCAACCGCCACATCAGCACCAAGCTCTCCCGGTGAAGTCAGCATTGTCAGAGCCAGAATATCGGCCGCCATAATGACCTGAACGGACTTATCGTGGCACTGCTTGATCAGATCCTTGTAGTCACGAACATCACCAAAGGTTCCGGGATATTGCAGAAGAACGGCAAAGCTATCATGTTGGGAAGCTTGTTCCGCCGGTGCCACAATGACATTAATGTCTAGTGGAGCCGCCCGACCTTTGACCACCTCAATGGTTTGAGGATGGCAGTCATCTGCCACAAAGAAGTTCAGACTTTTGTTCTTGGTGTTCATCCGACGGCAAAGTGCCATCGCTTCTGCTGCCGCTGTTGCCTCATCCAGCAGGGAGGCATTGGCGATTTCCATTCCTGTGAGGTCAGCAATCATGGTCTGGAAATTCAATAGAGCTTCCAGACGCCCCTGGGAAATCTCCGGCTGGTAAGGCGTGTATGCGGTATACCAGGCAGGGTTTTCAAGGATATTGCGCTGGATTACAGCAGGCGTGATTGTGCGATAGTAACCTGCACCAATAAAGCTCTTATATACTTTATTGCGGTCTGCATAGCCTTTCAGTTCTTCCAGAACTTTGTCTTCTGTAACAGCTGGTGCCAGGTTCAGGGGGTTAGGATTGCGAATAGTGGCAGGAACAGTGTTGTCGATCAGTGCATCAACACTATCAACCCCAAGGACTTCAAGCATTGCCTGAATATCATTGGCATTCGGCCCGATGTGCCGGGGCACGAACGCGTCGTTCTGCGCCAGTTCGGCGTAGGATGGGATTTTGCTCATAGCGATCAGCCTCCGATCAGTTCCTGATATTGCTCTTCGCTCAACAATCCTTCCAGCTCCGACACGTCTGACAATTCAATCTTGAACATCCAGCCTTCACCCATTGGGGATTCGTTGACCGACTCAGGGGCATCTGCCAATGCTTCATTCTGGGCAACAACTTTGCCGCTGACCGGAGATTTCACATCAGCGGCTGTCTTTACAGATTCAACGACACCGATTTCTTCACCGGCACCCACTTCACGGTCAATCTCTGGTAATTCAACGAATACCAGATCACCGAGCTGCTCCTGGGCATAATCGGTAATGCCGACAACGCCGACGTTATCGCTTTCCAGGGTTAGCCACTCGTGATCTTTGGTGTAGTAGGTGCGACTCATAGAAAAACTCCCAATTATGATGGCAAGACTTCGACAGTCAGATTGGTCGGTTATCCCAGCTTCTTACGTATAAACCGGGCCAGATAATTTGACCGCCATTTTAAAAAACTATTATTCAAACTTAGCAACGCAAGATACTCTTGCACTTTGGATTTGTTAAATTAATAGTTAAAATATAGCGATTTAAAAAGTTAATAGCCGCCATGAACTATATACCGACTGAACTACTGCACACTTTCATTGCCGTTGCGGAACAGGGTGGATTCACCCAGGCAGGCGATATTGTGGGCCGATCCCAACCTGCCGTAAGCCTTCAGATCAAGCGACTGGAGGAAATCACCGGCTCTGCATTGTTCAACCGCAGCAACAAAAGCCTGGAACTAACCCCCCAGGGAACCATGCTGTTGCAGTACGCCAGAGACATCATGTCGTTGAACAAGGAAGTCATGGTGAAACTTTCCGGACCCAAACTGGAAGGTTGTCTGCGCCTGGGAATACCAAACGAGTATGCAAGCTCCTTTTTACCCGAAGTCCTCGGGAAATTTGCCCAGGCTCACCCTAGCGTTGCACTGAAAGTGACCTGCGATCTTAGCGTTAATTTAATGGAACGGTTCCGCCAACGCTCTCTGGACCTGGTTTTCGCATTGAATACCAGTTTCGAACCAATTGCCGCCACTGAGGGCTGGTCTGAAAACCTGGTTTGGGTCACCAGCCCCAAACACACCTGCCATACCCGAAACCCTATCCCTCTGATCGTTGCTCCAGAAGGGTGCGTCTATCGACACCGCATTATCCAGACACTGAACCGCGCCGAAATCCCCTGGCGAATTGCCTACACCTGTGCAAGCTACAGCGGTATCAGGGCTGGCGTCCTTGCAGGACTTGGCGTCACGGCCCTGGGTGAAAGTATCGTCCCGGAAGGTTTAAGACAATTTAAATCCAGTGAACATCTGCCTGAGCTGTCAGCAGTACAGATGCGACTATTCTATAATCGCCAACACACACCCGAAGCCGTTTCTGGATTTATGCAGTTTATTGCGGAATCTGAACAGATGAGCGGAGATGTCATGCCTTTAATGGGGTCCTGAGCTTACCATGGAACATCTACTCTTCACTCGAGTACTGAAAAGCCAACCCGGGAGATTGCGATATATCCCAACTTCTGTAGATGTTCGCCAAAGTTCCATCTTGCAACATCTCGCGAAGTGCAGCATTAAAACGACTAACAATAGTACGATGCTCAGAGTTCCGGCGACTCACCGCCATATGCAAAGGCATTCGAGACAATGCCGGCTCACTGAACACCAACTTACCCCGCAGCCCAGGTTCCGTTTGTAACAGCGACTGAACAATCAGTCGATCCCCGACTCCGGCATCCAGACGACCCACTGATACCATTCGCAAAATGTTGATCAATTCATTCAACTCAACCTTTTGCAGGAAATCCGCCTTGTCGAATTCGCTGCCATAACGGGCGTTTTGCCTGACTCCAATACTAATACCCTGCAATGACTGAAGGCTTGCCGTGGTTATCAGACGCTCACGCTGGCGGAACAAATAGATTTCATTGACATAATAGGGTTTGGAATAATGAAACAGCTCAGCCCGATCAGCACTAAACCACAACCCCACCAAGGCGTCGATATCCCCGCGACCAGCTTCTGCCAACACTCTCGGCCAAGGCTTTATCACCACCTTTGTCGGATAACCCGCACGCTCAAGACAGGTAACCACTATTTCTGTCGCTACCCCCTTTCTGGGATGCTCCGGATCAAGAAACGGAGTCCAGGGAGGTCCCGCAATCAGTAAATCACGGGCCAACAGCTCCGGCGGTATCAGCAGAACAATGACAAACAGAAGCAACCTTGCCAATCGCACCTCCCTTAATTAGTCAGCGCCAAATCATAAACATCCAGACAATAGATGAATTTCCAAGACCATCAGCGCAACATCCATCAGTATAGACCCCACTGCCTCGAACTTCAGGATCACCCTACTGCTTGCTCGTCAACCCATCAATAGTAAAATTGTATAAAATTTAAACAATCGATAGCTTTATATTTGACGGCGCCCAACAGAAAAGGTCGCTTACTTTAACAGACCTCATATGGCTCACCACCGAACTGGACCATATACCCTGGTTTAATTGGCGCACTCACTACAGGATCAGAATGCGGCCTAAACTCAGAGGACTAAAACAAGGGAGGAGCACTTGATGAAAACCCCCTTAACCATCATAACCGGCATCTTACTTACTCTCAGCTCACTGACATTTGCTGAGCAGAATTCAAATATCGCTATCAATGGCCGCTGGCTGACCCTGACCGAAGCCTATACCCTGCAACAACGCTTCGGGACAAATATTGCACCCGGACAATATCTTGTCGATGAAAACACCGGCTGCTGGTATAACCAGTCCACTGGCACCAGTGGGTGCATCAGCGACAACAACGTGGCCTACAACACCACACGTGGTGGCGGCTCTTACGACAATCACGGCAACTGGAATCATTACGACAGAAACAGCCGCTGGGGTGTTGGTGGAACCGGTGACGGCTGCATCTATACTCCCGAATGGTCAAACTGCTGACCTCCCGCTCAGTATCGCCAAAGAGGCTCGGAAGACCACCAAACTTCCGAGCCTCACTCACAGAATAAATACCCCCCCCTGCCCGCATATCAATCTGCCACTCTTGGCCTAAACGAATGGTCGATACCGCTCTTAAGAAAAAGCGATTAACTTGACCCCTTCTAATTTTCCGCCCAAAGCAACAATCGCCCAAAAGAAACCACTGCCAGCTATCCTTCTATAGGCACGACCAGTACTAGTCAGTGTTAGCGAAGCGGAAATTGGAAGCATAAGATCTATTACATGTAATAATAAGAGATATTACATGTAATCTATTGACACCCTCAAACTCCTGATGCATAGTCACCTCATGAGCAAAAAAACTTCCGCACACTATCAGCGCGAATTTCGCCGTCGCATGCGCGAACAAGGCCTGATCAAAAAAGAGATCTGGATACTTCCGGAGAACGCTAAAAAACTGACAGCCATTGAAAGACTGCTACGTCAGACAGGCGATTTTTCCAACCAGATTAAGTTATTAAGCGAAGGAGAAGTGATTATGGAGAACATCACACTTTGGACTACCCAGAGCCTGTTCAAGGCACTTTCCAGTGAAGAAATCATCACCTCAGGGAGAGCCAGCATCGAGCTGATTGAGGGAGCAGAACCTTCTCTGATGATATTGATGAAAGAATACGGCGATCTGCCGGTCTTCGTCACAGTAGCGGGCGAACAAATCATCGCAGAATCCGTTCTGTGGCCTCTTTCCGAGGTGACTGATGTAGCCGGTTTTAACGAAGCCGTACTCAGAACCCACAAGTATTTCCCGCTTTCCACTATCAGTCTCGACAAAGTGGAAGATGACGAAGATTACTACCACATGTTTGGCGCACTGAGTTCTACATCCATCCTGCCAAACATCGTATTCGAAATTGAAGTATTAGCATCCAATGTTATCCAGGCAACAGAAGCCTACAACGAATACCTTTCTGTTGCCGTCACCGAGGAGGTTTAAGTCATGAACGTTTGGGCCAAGATGATGACCGCACTTAAAGGCGGTGTGAATGAAGCCGGTGAAGCCATCGTAGACAGTCAGGCTTTACGTATCCTGGATCAGGAAGTCCGTGATGCCTCAGAAGAACTCAAGCATTCAAAGGAAGGCCTGGTTTCCATAATCGCCCAGCAAAAAGTGGCTGAAGAAAAATGCTCCAAACTCAAAGAGCAAATCAAGGAATACGAGGGCTACGCTGTCCAGGCGCTCAGTAAAGAAGACGAAACCCTAGCTCTGGAAATTGCCGAGAAAATTGCAGCCTACGAGAATCAGTTGCAGACCGAAGAAGGCAGTGCTGCCGGATTCAAGGAAAATGCAAACAAGCTTCGCGCATCTATTCAACAAGCGGAAGCCAATATCAAGAGACTTAAACAACAGGTTGATACAGTCAAAGCGACAGAGAGTGTTCAAAGAGCCCAAAAGGCTGTTGCAGCCAGATATTCCGGCTCCAATTCCAAATTGAGAACGGCCATGGACTCTCTGGAACGCATCAAGGAGAAACAGGCACATAACGCGGCCAAGATGTCCGCCGCCGAGGAGCTGTCCCAGGAAACAGCTGAAGATGACTTAAAAACCAAACTGGAAAAGGCCGGCATTGTCAGCGACAGCCATAGTGCAAATGACGTACTGGCCCGTCTGAAAAAGAAATCAGGCAAGTAACCTGAAATAACTTGTAGTAACAGGAGATCAAATATGGCCGAGAGCCGTGACTATCTGGAAATGTCGTTTCGTTCAATAAATTGCTTTTCCAATGACGGAAAACTGGATGCAAACGAATTAGGAGCTATCTTTGATATTGCCAAGCGGGACGGCATTGTTGATCCAAACGAGATCCGGGTTTTGCGCAACATCATTTCAAAAATCAATCCGAGCGAACTTGATGCTGCGATGCTCGATAAACTTAGCGAAATCAAAAAAGAGATTGGTGTATAAGCACCGAAACAAGTATTCCCTGGAGCAAACCGCTCCAGGGACACTGCAAGGGAATTTCTGAAAAACGTTGGTAACACCGATATTTTTTCAGAAGCTCCCAAGCCCTGTAACTGGCAATCTGGACCACATCCAATGGATTGGGACAACAGACTTCGTAGAGGAGACAATGAGTGTTTGCCATCTTGCTCAGCGATAAAATGGATCCGTTCTATCAGAACATCAGTTCCTTCCCAACGGTTATCTTCACGTTTTTTCTGGCATTGTGCGTATTGTACTGGCTTATCGCTGTCCTTGGTTTTATCGACCTGGACATACTGGATTTTGACATTCCAGATCCCGACGGAGATTTGGGAGTCAACGAAACAAAATTTACCGGGCCGGACGTACTGGCAGGACTGATGCTGAAATTTGGTCTGTATGGGGTGCCTGTCACGATTATCGTTTCATTCCTGTCGTTATTTGGATGGCTTATCAGCTATTTTGTGGTGCACTTCCTGTTCGGACTGATCCCCGACGGATTTCTGCATTATCTCGCAGGAATTCCAGTTCTCTTCGGTTCTCTGTACATTGCAGCATTGATAACCGGCAGAGTCATTCGCCCTATACGCAAGTTCTTTATAAGTGCAACCCAAAACACGATAAAACATGTTCTGGGCCAAACAGCCATAGTCAGAACCTCCAGAGTGGACAACCACTTCGGCGAAGTAATGCTGGACGATGGCGGAGCAGGACTGATTTTCAAGGTTAGGTCCACGGGTAAAGACAAGTTCAAAAAAGGTGATCGGGTAGTGTTGCTGGAGTATTTACCTGAACAACATGTTTACCGGATCATCTCCGAAGAAGAGTTCAAAGGACAATAAGATCCTGACGCGAACAACACCATCAACGACCAATTTACCAAAAAGACATCCGTCTTCTTAAAGGAGTAAAAATCATGGGCATCGCAGATTTATCGGTGTTAATGCCAGTAGTCACATTTCTTGTCATTGCGGTTATCGCAATCTTGGGGATAGCAGGACTATTCAAAGCTTTCTACCACAAAGTCGAACAGGGCACGGCGCTTATTGTCAACGACATGAGCAGCACACCCAAAGTCAAATTTACCGGCGGATTGGTGTATCCGGTCATTCACAAAAAGGAATTGATGAAAATTTCATTGATTACCCTGGAAGTGGATCGCCGGGCAAAAGAAGGCCTGATCTGTAAAGACAACATGCGGGCCGATATTACCGTTGCATTCTATCTTCGCGTTAATGAAACTGCAGAAGACGTGCTAAGAGTAGCCAAAACAGTCGGAGCGACCAGAGCCTCAGATCGTGATGCCGTGCATGAATTGTTCGCAGCCAAATTCTCGGAAGCCCTAAAGACTGTTGGTAAACAGATTGAATTCGTTCAGCTGTTCGAAAACCGTATTCAGTTCCGCGAGAAAATCATTGAGGTGATCGGTGATGACCTGAGTGGTTATGTACTGGAAGACGTGGCCATTGATTATCTGGAGCAGACACCAAAGTCAGCCCTGGATCCCCACAATATTCTTGATTCCGAGGGGATCAAGAAAATCACAGAACTAACCGCCACACAAAACGTTCGTACGAATGTGCTGGAGCGGGACGAAGAGCTGGCGATCAAGAAGAAAAACGTAGAAACCGTTGAGGCCATGCTGGAGCTTGACCGTCAACAGGCGGATGCGGAAGCACGGCAGGAGCGCGAGATTGCCACTATCCGGGCTCGCGAAGAAGCGGAAACCAAGAAAGTCCAGGAAGAAGAACGCAAGAAAGCAGAAGCCACGACTATTATGGTGGAGCAGGATCTTGCCGTTCAGCGTGAAAATCAGCAACGTGAAGTGGAAGTTGCCTCACAGAACAGACTGCGCGCCGTTGCCATTGAAGAAGAAAAAGTTATACGTGCCCGGGATCTGGAAATTGTCTCTCGTGAGCGTGAAGTAGAAATCCAGAAAATTGAGGCCGAAAAAGCGGTTGAAGTTGAGAAGAAAGAAATCGCTAACGTTATTCGTGAGAGGGTTGCCGTGGATAAAACGGTTGCCATTGAGGAAGAACGTATTAAAGAGGTTCGTGAAGTTTCCGAAGCTGATCGCTTGAAGCAGGTTCAGGTATTGGCTGCAGAAGCACAGGCTGAAGAAGACAAAGTCAAGCTAGTAAAAGCAGCCGAAGCACAAGAGCAGTCGGCGAAGTTCAAAGCACTTGAAATCACCACCATGGCACAGGCTGAACTGGAAGCTGCCGCTAAAGACGCGGACGGCAAGAAGAAACTGGCCGAAGGTACTCAGGCAGAGGAAGCTGCGCACGGTCTTGCGCAAGCCAAGGTTCAGGAAGCCAAGGCAGATGCCATGGAGAAAGAAGGTCTGGCCGAAGCCAAGGTTATCGCAGCCAAGGGCGAAGCCAACGCCAAAGCTCAACGCGATGCTGGCTTGGTGGATGCAGAAGTTATCAGTGCCAAAGGGGCTGCAGAAGCCAAAGCCCAGAAAGATGTGGGTATGGCAGAAGCAGAAGTTGTTCGCGAGAAATTCAAAGCCGAAGCAGACGGTCTGGTGGACAAATTCCAGGCAATGGGCAGCATGAGCGACAAGGCTCGCGACCACGAAGAATTCCGCATGACTCTGGAAACTGCCTTCAAAGAAGCATTGGCCTCGATTGAAGCAGGTAAAGAGATCGCGCGCGAAAATGCTGATGTCCTCGGCAAGGCTCTTGAAAAAGCCCATATCGACATCGTGGGTGGCGAAGAGCACTTCTTCGATACTTTCGCCAAGTCTCTGTCCCTCGGTAAAGCCGTGGATGGCCTGGCCTCCAAGAGCGGTACGGTAAGCGCCCTGCTTGACAAGTTCCTGCAAGCAAAAACGGCGGATATCACCAAGCCGGATGATGCAACTCTGAACTGATAGAGATTGCATCTATATACAGAGGCGGGCTCTGTCCGCCTCGATCATTCAGCCCCGCTTGGTCAGACATGATCAATGTCCTTTGCGGGAGCAGCCTGATCACACCGCCCTTGTTTCAGCGTTTTGCAATGCATGCTGATTAACGAGACAGACGGTTGGACGTATCAACAGGACTAGGAAACAAGTTATGGCACAGCAGGATCAAACCAAAGCTACCGACCTGACAGAATCGGCCGTGGCCGAAGGCGGTGCTTACGAAGTCATCAGAAAACGTTTGATCGATCAGGGAAAACAGCTTGAAAACCAGGCGAAAACCCTAAACGAAGCACGCCTTGAAGAATTTGGCACTTCAGAAATGAACGTGGCAGCCCGAGTTCGGGTACGCACCGAGAATAACTGTATCCCACGGGATTTGGTTCAAGTGGGAGAGGTGCTCCTTTTCGGTTTCAATGTCTATATTGGCCTGAAAAAGGAAACCAAAGTCGAGGATGTTTTTGCCCTCTTCCGGCTTGAGGGTGACGGTGCAGACCAGACAATGGAAGAGGTGTCGCTTGCAGGCACTTTTCTGGCTGAGCGCAGCTTTGTTAACGATTTTGATGAACTTTATCGTTATTACAAACACACCCGACTGGTTGAACTCACAGTCAAAGACGGCAAACTGCTGGCCGGCTTCCAGATTGGTGAACGCCTTGAAGATATCCGTGTATTCCGCTGGTCTGTCTCACCTGACGGCAAACAAGTCAAATACATAGACAATCGCGGGGAGCGCGATATTCAGCTTCCCCCCGCCTTCGATTTCGAGTGGACAGCCACCGTTCGGGACGACACCGTCCATGGTCGCCATCCACACATCAATATTTTAGACAAAGTTTTCGTTGAGACCATCAATGGTGACCTCACCATCAAGGTGGAAAACAATACTGATGACGGTCTCGGTATTTATCGCGAAGACGTTGAAGATGAAACTCAGTCCATTGACGACGCCAGTATTTTCTATGCTCAGGTCGGAGATCTGATTCTGTTGAAAATACGCCCCTATCGGGAAGAGCTCTGGCGTTATCTGATATTCAATACGCTAACCCAGGATGTCATGCGCATCGATGCCATTGGACAATCCTGCGTTCAATTGCCAGAAGATCACGGAATTATTTTCCCCGGCGGCTACTACCTCCAGACCGGGGAATACAAGACCTTTGACGGTGAAGTTAAAGGCCTCAAGTTTAAACGTCAGATGAGATCCCCTAATGGTGAAGACGTTTTCTACTGCTTTTACCAACCGGAAGACGGCATAGTCTGTCTGCTGGCCTACAATCTGATCGATAAAGCGATTCAGAATCCGATCTACGGCCATGGTTACGCACTGGGTGATGACGGCACACTGGTAATCTTCACTGCCGAAGAAGAACCGACTCGGGTACATCCCATGCAGATCTGGCAAACCCCTTTTGTCAGTGAAGAGTTCGCCAGCAAGATACCGCCATCCCAGACCTTTTACGGCAGAATAGGAAATTCGGAGCTTGTCCGAGGTGTATCGGATCTCTTCAGCCTCGTCCGTATCATTAAAAACCAGTCTGTTTCGGCCAGGTTGTATGAAGAACTGGCCGTCAGTGCCAATAAGTTCTTTGATCATCACTTCTGGATAGATGAAGAGGAAGTGGCCACGATTGCTGGCCTTCTGAAAGAAATCTCTGCAACCGCAGAACTAGTCATCGATGAATTTGAAAAAGTTCAGTCCATTCGCCAGCAATCCGCCAAAACCATGGCCAAAGCGGAAGAAGAGCAAAAGGCCATTCTTCTGTCCATACGCCCGGAGAACTGGGAATCGGCGGAGGATTATGTTGCCGCTCTGGACAAGATCAGGCACCAGCGCGGGCATCTCACCACCATTAAAGAATTACGTTACATCGACACGGCACGTATTGATGTACTGGATGCAGAGCTGGTTAAAACCCAAGAAAGTCTGAGCGAGCGCACCGTCGAGTTTCTTCAGGGCGAAGATGCATTCAAACCTTATCTTGAGCGGATTGATCAGCTCAATGGAGAGGTAGAAGAATCAACCACAATGGCCGCATTGTCGCCATTAATCGAAACATTTACCTCCATGGCCTCAGGCCTCGACTTGTTGTCGGAGTTGATGGCCACGCTCAAAGTCGCGGACGCCAACATTCGCACTCAAATTGTCGATTCCATCTCGGATATCTACTCGCGGCTGAATCAAAGCAAGGCCAAAGCAGCCAATAAAGGCAAAAATCTGGGCTCAGAAGAGGCTGTCGCCCAGTTCGGGGCACAGTTCAAGCTGTTTACCCAAAGCATCACCAACGCTCTCAGTATGTCCACTACACCGGAACGTTGCGATGAACAGCTATCCCGCCTCCTGATTCAGCTTGAGGAACTGGAAAGTCAGTTCAGCGACTTTGATCAGTTTCTGGCAGACATCATGGAGAAGCGGGAAGAAGTCTACGAGACTTTCGAATCCCACAAACAACAACTGCTGGATGAGCGCCAGCGTAAAGCTCAGACCGTCCTGGACGGTGCCAACAGAATCCTGGCAAGCATTGAACGGCGAGCCATGAAATTCAATGAGGCAGATGAACTTAATACTTTCTTTGCCTCCGACGCTCTGGTGCAGAAGGTTCGCGAATCTGTAGAAAAATTACGGGAGCTGGACAGCAACGTAAAAGCAGATGACGTGGAATCACGCCTGAAGTCCGTTCGTGAACAGGCCACCAGATCTCTGCGGGACAAAACGGATATTTATGAGGCAGGCGGTAACGTCATCAAACTGGGGCCAAGACACAAATTCAGTGTCAACACCCAGGAACTGGATCTGACCATTCTTCCCAGAGAAGACCGCCTGAGCATACATCTCACCGGCACCAATTTCTTCGAGACCATTGAGCGGCCCGAACTACTGGAGCTGAAACCCTACTGGAGCATGTCTCTGGAGTCAGAAACCAGTGAGGTTTACCGTTCAGAGTATCTTGCCATGCTGATCATTCAGGCCGCTGAGTCCGGCAAAGATGAGTTCAATATGGACACTCTGAATCAGGCCATTTTGGATGATGATCAACTTTTGAAGATCATTCGATCCTTCTCTGCCCCCCGGTATAAGGAAGGCTACCAGAAAGGGGTTCATGATCATGATACCGCGCTCATTCTGAAACAATTACTGCCGGCCATGGAAAGTGCAGACCTGCTGCTTTTCAACCCTAGATCACGCGCATTGGCTCAAATTTTCTGGGCTAACCTGATCAAACCACTGGGCACACAATCCGCCCTTCCCGGCCGCAGTCAGATAGAAGAACTCTCCGGCACGGCAGCAACATGGCAGCAGCGGGCACAGTCAGCGTGGATGCTTAAAAATACCTTTGCCGACTCGCGCGCAATCAGGCACCTGGAAACGGAAGTGCAGTCTCATCTGAAACAGTTCCTGGAACGCTATCCCATGCCCTTTTCAACACTCGAACAACAACAGGCAGCTGCCTACCTTGTTGCCGAAGTGGGACGTGACCGACTGGAATTTATTTGCAGCAAATATGCTGAAGAACTATCAGAAGAGTTCAAACGCTCCCTTGATGAAGAGAGCTGGCGCACCTATCAGACGGCACAAGAGCAGTTGCACGGTCAGGTGGACGAACGTTGGAAGCTCGGAGAGGCCTGGTTGTCAGCCATGGTTGAGAGGAAGAAGCTGCAACAGTTTGAACATTATATTCCCGAAGCCGTAGCTCTGATGAATGCAGGCCAGAGAATTGAGCGGCGGGTCAGCCAGACGGATCTGGAACTTGAAGTCACCGATCTGCTGGGCGACCATCCCAATATGGACCAGCAGACCCTGCATTTTTCACTGGATAGCTTCATGCTACGCCTGCAGCGACACCAGCAAGAAGTGGTTCCTGGCTATCATGAGTATCTCAAGTTACGCCAGAACATCATCGAAGAGGAGCGCGAAGCTCTGAGACTGGAGGAGTTCAAACCTCGCCCGCTCAGCTCATTTGTGCGAAACCGACTGATTAACGAATCCTATTTGCCGATTATCGGGGACAATCTCGCGAAGCAAATGGGAACCGTCGGGGAGAGCAAAAGGACGGACCTGATGGGTCTTCTGATGATGATCTCACCTCCTGGTTACGGTAAAACCACATTGATGGAATATGTGGCCAACCGGCTTGGTCTGATTTTCATGAAGATCAACTGTCCTTCTCTGGGACATGATGTGCTCTCTCTCGACCCCGCACAGGCTCCCAACGCCACAGCAAGACAGGAACTGGAAAAACTCAACCTGTCGCTGGAGATGGGTAACAACGTAATGCTGTATCTGGATGATATCCAGCATACGCATCCGGAGTTCCTCCAGAAATTTATCTCTTTGTGTGATGGCACACGTCGAATCGAAGGGGTATGGAAAGGTAAAACCAAAACCTACGACATGCGCGGCCGTAAGTTCTGTGTTGTCATGGCAGGTAACCCTTATACCGAGTCAGGTGAAGCCTTTAAAGTTCCAGACATGCTCGCCAACCGGGCAGACATATACAATCTGGGTGACATCCTGGGCGGCATGGATGAGCAGTTCAGCCTCAGCTATATCGAAAACAGTCTGACCTCCAACTCTGTACTGGCACCTTTGGCCACCCGCGAGATGGACGATGTTTATAAGATCATTAACATGGCAAAAGGTGAGCCGATTGCAGCAACGGATCTTAAGCATCAGTACAGCGGTGCCGAACTGAATGAAATGAAATCCGTACTGGAGAAATTGTTTGTCATCCAGGATGTCATTCTGAAGATCAACCAGCAGTATATTGCCTCTGCGGCCCAGGACGATCGCTACCGGAACGAACCTTCGTTCAAGCTACAGGGAAGCTATCGGAACATGAACAAAATGGCAGAAAAGGTTTCCTCTGTCATGAATGATGATGAGCTGATGCAGCTGATTTCCGATCATTATCTCGGCGAAGCACAGCTATTGACCACCGGGGCTGAGGAAAACCTCCTCAAGCTGGCAGAACTGCGGGGTAACATGACGCAGGAAGAGCAACAAAGATGGGAGCAGATCAAGAAGGATTTCCTGCGCAATAAAGCCATGGGGGGCAGTGATGCGGATGTTGGTGGACGGGTTGTCGCACAGCTGACAGACCTGGTCGAAGGTATTCAGCATCTGAACCAAAGCGTTACCGATAACCGCTCAGTCACAGCCGAGCTTGAACAGCAGCGCGAGCAGGAAAAGCGGCAGTCAGTTCAGCAGTTCCAAAGCGGATTACTGGAGTCACTCAGTAGTCTTGGGCAAACCATTTCCAAAAGCACTCCAAGACTCAAAGTCGAGCCCAAGGTCGAAGTCACCAGCCCACCGGTTCCGGGATTGGAAAACATTCTCAGGGTACTGGCTGACACCTGGCAGAACAGTCTGTATCCCCTGGTCCACAGCATGGACAAAAAGATTGATATCGATCTGAAAACCCAGGAAAAGATGCACGATATTTCCAGGCAACTCAGGGAACTTGAAGAAGAAATCAAACGCTCCAGAAAACCTGGCTGACCATTAAGATAGATATGTATCACATTAGACAGACCAGCCCATGAACACATTATGGTCACGAACCAAAATTATCATGTGGCTGGCCATCATCATGATTGTTGTGCACTTTGCCAATATCATGTTGAACTTCCAGCTATTACGATATGGCATCAGACCGCATGTGGTTGAAAGTTTACCGGGGATATTTGCAGCCCCCTTTCTCCACGGTGGCCTGGACCATTTGTTCAACAACCTTATAGGCTTTGCCATTTTCAGTTGGCTCTGCCTGCTTCGCTCACTAAAGCTTTACCTTTGGAGCAGTCTGTTTATCATTACCTGCAGCGGACTGTTGGTATGGCTGTTTGGCCGCCCATCAATTCATATTGGCGCCAGCGGATGGATCTTTGGATTATGGAGTTTGAGTATTGCTCTGGCCTGGTTCAATCGTAGCGCCCTCAACATTTTTATAGCCTTAGTTGTGGTCTTTCTGTACGGCGGAATGATCTATGGCGTGCTCCCCAGCGACCCCAGAGTGTCTTTCGAAGCTCATCTGTTTGGGGCTCTTTCAGGTATCGGCGCCGCCTGGCTCAGCACCATCTTCAGAAAAGAACCCAAATAATAACAGGAGAACATCATGCACTGCCCTCAATGCACAGGATACACCCTGGAACCCAAATTACTGGATGAAAACCTGGTCGCCGCATCCTGCCCCAAGTGTGAAGGCGCACTACTTCCACTGCTCAACTATCGTCACTGGGTCAACCAGCGTGACGCTGATGTTGAGAAAGTCGATGTTGAAGTCATCTCTGAAGACGTCGAACATGCCAAAATGTGCCCGAAATGTTCACGTCTGATGACCAAATTCCGGATCGATCTGCGGACCCAGAACAAACTGGATCTGTGTACACATTGCGATGAAGCCTGGCTCGACAAGGGAGAGTGGAAACTGCCGAAGCAATTAGAGCTCGCAGGACAACTCCCCAAAATTTTCACCGAAGAATGGCAACGAGAGCTTCGCAGACAGCAGCAGATCAATCGCGTCAATCAACGCTACCAAAACACTCTAGGTGAAGAAGACTTCGAAAAAGTCCGCCTGTTCAAGGAATGGATGGAACAGCATGATAATACAGCTGAGATACGTCAGTACTTGTTGCTAAGCGTATAAAACCCGACGTTTACAGTAGACAAATACACCAGCGGAGCAATCTCACGGCTTCAGGGAGACATTATCTGGCCACCGGTTATCTTCGGTGTCTGTATAATACTCATGGAGCCCCAACTGACAAGCTGAGCTAGAATAAGTACGAGCACTTATGGCGGCTTAAATAAAATATGAGAGATAAAATAAGAGAAACCCTTAATTCGCTCGACTCGGCAAGCGAGCAACTAATAGCCGGAATAAACCGGAAGCTGGATAGTGTAAGTAAACACATCAACGGCCTCCAGCTCTTCGCTTCTCTCGAAAAAACGGACAGCTATGAGAAGCAATACGATGAAATGCATTACTTTGTTGTCCCATATAAGCTCTCTGCTGCAGGCTTTTCACTCCACACAACCCGATGCCTTCCTACTGACGCTCTGGAAGTTAACGATCTTCCAAAGCGTAGGGTTTTTCATCTCCCCAATGAACATTATGAAACGGCCTTGAAGAGCTATCTGATTGAAACAGCCAGGGAACTGTCAGAAACTCAAACTGCTGACACCCCACATAGCCTTGAAGAGCTCGCAGATTCAATTGACAATCTGGATCGCAAACTGACTTACGGCATGCTGCTGGTAGGGGGACTTACAGCTCTGGTAAATCCGCTGGCGGGGGCAGGAATAGCGGCAAAAGCCATGTTGCCGGGAATCGGTCCAACAATTGGTAAGTACGGGCTAAGGACGTTAGGCAGCAAGCTTTCCCAGCAACAAAAGAAGAAAGCCTTGATAGAAGCAGAGAAACATGTCCTGAAGCAATTTACCTCCGCAGATACGATCAAAGTCATCAACCCTATCTTACAGGAGCTTGAATTGGCTCTTCGCACCACTGAACAAGAGCACGATCCTTTGACGGACTTCAATCTCGCCACCGGATCTTTACCAGAATTGGACGGTGACAGGTGGAAAAGCCTGACCGAAAAAGCGGTACAGCACACCTACCAGGAACTTCTTCAACATCCAGACCTGCATACTAAAGCTTGCCTTGGGCCGGAAGATATTCGCTGGTTAAAAACAATGTTCAAAGAGCAATAACAGAGGCCAAGAAATACCCTACTGTTGCCAGTGCCAAGTCCGAGCATATCCTGAAATCAGACAGCCAGGTAAATTAACTTCTACGGCTGGCGTGTCTTTGATTGTGTTCAGCCTGCTTCTGCATAAACACCTTTATTTCTTCCTCACACCATTTTTTGGCATCCGCCTCAGTGGCAAATCCTTCCCGGCGCTTGGATACGACACTCTTGCTGTTAGAGACCTTTCTGACGATCTCGCCGGTCCAGCTCATCTCATCATGGACTATTCGATAATCGTATTTTTTGCTCTTGGTCATATTCAGGTTTCCGGATTGACGAGTTCAGAGGCCATTGTGCCTCGGCACACATAAATAAGGCGACTTTACCTGATAGATAAAGCCGCCGGAAGGATATACAGATTATCAGAGGTCTGCCAGAGTTTTTTCCTGTCTGTCACACCCGGAACTGGCCAACTTGCTGCTTCAGAGTTTCACCAACCAACCGAACATCCTGGCTGGATTCCAATACCCTCTTGGTCGAACTGGCAGCATCTTCTGTACAATGAACAATATTGGAAACGTTCTTGTTTATTTCTTCTGAGACCAGACTCTGCTCTTCAGATGCCGTTGCGATCTGAGAGCTCATATCATTTATGAGATTAATCGCATCCGCCACTTTCAACAGCATTTCGTCCGCTTCTCCAGCCTGTTCCAGAGAAGATTTGGTTTTATTCTGGCTTTGCTCCATAGCGTCGACTGCAGAAGTCGCTCCCTGCTGAAGTTTGGCAATCATCTCGTTGATTTCTTCAGTGGATTGCTGGGTTTTGCTTGCCAGCGCTCGCACCTCATCCGCCACTACCGCAAAGCCTCGGCCTTGTTCACCTGCACGGGCCGCCTCAATAGCCGCATTCAGCGCCAGCAGATTCGTCTGCTCTGCAATCCCCTGAATGACCGTCAGGACAGAGCCAATATTGACCGTTTCAGATTTGAGATTAGCGATTGAATCGGTGGTTTCTCCCATTGTATCGGCCAGTTCTGCCACCATTCGGAGAGTTCGCGTGACAACTTCCCGTCCTCTTTCCGATTCCTGCCTGGCTTCTTCTGCACTGGCTGAAGCCTTTTCAGCACTTTGCGCAATTTCACTGGCAGAGGCCGTCATCTCATTCATAGCACTGGCGACCTGATCTGTCTCACTCTGCTGGCGTTTGACACTTTCAGCACTGGATTCAGAAGCATTCCCCAATGTCTCAGCAGCACTGGAAAGCTGCGAAATAGATTCGCTGACATTGATCACAAGGGCCCGGATTTTGGCAATAAAAGTATTGAATTGCTCCGACAGATTGGCCAGCTCATCACTGCCTTGGACCTTGAGCTCTTTCGTCAGCTCTCCTTCACCGGAAGCAATATCACGCATCCTCTCCAGAGTTTCCCTCAGCGGTATGGAGATACTGCGCAAAACCACCACCATCACTGCAACCAGAACGATCAAGACACTGCCCATGGCCTTCACCAAATCCAGCGTCTGGGTATTGAGTTCCGCGATCACGTCATCAGTGTAAACACCGGTTCCGACCACCCATTGCCAAGGGGCAAAGCCTTTCACATAACTGGTTCTCGGCACAGGATCTTCATGGCCGGGTTTTGGCCAGTCATAACCGACATAACCTGCCCCGTCCTTTTTGACTACAGCGACAAAATCCCGGAAGAGTTGCACACCATTAGGGTCTTTCAGGCTGAATAGGTTTTTACCTTCCAGTTGAGGCTTAATTGGATGCATCAGCATGACGTGCTGATAGTCGTTGATCCATAAATACTCCTGACCGTCATAGCGAATTTTTCTAACGGCTTCCAAAGCCTGTTTCTTCGCCTCGGATTCTGTCAGGCTACCATCCTGGGACTTGCTGTAATAGTATTCAATAACACCAATGGAAGTATCTACTACGCTCCGGGTAGTATGCTGTTTACCTGCCATCAATGTATCGGCCGTGTTCAACCTGGCCATCCAGATCATCACCAGCATACTGATGATGACGAGGCCGAAAATCAGATTGAACCGGTTGGTAATACTTATTTTTCTGAAATAGTCCAACACAGGAGTTTACCACTCAAATGGGCCTAACCGGCCTTTTGCGCACCTTTGAAGGGGAAGGCCGCTAAGACGCTCCCTTGATTCAGCATAACGCCCAAATCAAACCCAAAAGGTGAATAATCCAAAAAGCCGATGTTCTGGTATCAGATAGCGTCCTAAGCTAAACGAGGACGCTTCAACTGAGAAGTAGGCCTATCTGGAAGAATGAATAATCAAGGACATAATGAGATGAAAAGAACAATTCTGGCAGCTTGTCTGACCGCCTTTACGACTATCAGTAATGCAGGAACTCTTAAGGGAGAACTGGACGGTATTTATCGTCCGATTATCGGCAATATCCTGACCAAGGAAGTGGGAGTCATCCAACCCGAACAACTTGGGCAGTTTGTTATTTATTTTGAAAGAGAAGGCTGGGCCGATTCATCGGAAGACGAACAGGAACGTGTTCGTCGGTACATGCTGGTCCATGGACTGGTACAGGGTAAAGTGGACCCTGCAACCTTTTTGGCGCAGCACGTACTAGTCAATTCAGATCGTACCGGCATCGTATATACTCAGAACGATTCGATCATCCCCACCAGCGGAGATATGTTCTGTAGTACTGGTCAGCCTATGAAGGCAATGGAAACCATCAACCCAGTCCAGGGTACCGGGGTTTATTCGCATCTGGAAGGCGGCGAACTCAAGCTTTCTGCTACGATCAACAACTGCCCGGGAACCGAAGGCTTCGGGAACAATAATATGACCGTTAAGACTTCCGGCTACATTAAGTTCGCATCCAAAGTTCAGTGAAAGCCTGAACTTCCCATCATTCGAGGGGCCAGCTCAAAATGATTGCTGGCCCCTTAGTACTAACTGTACTTCCTCGATACCATCATCCTCCCTGTCCAAAGGGAATGCCAGGTCCACATGCACCACACGAGTGACTCTGATCCTGCTGGAAGTCACCCGAATACCGAACCCAACGTCAGTCAATACTTTACCGTTAATGCCGTTACCCTGCCCCGGAAACCAGGCTCTTCCAGCGTCAAAAAAAACCACACCGGCGACATGAAATGTCTTAAGTGGATACCACTCCCAGAAGAAGCGCCGTTCTGCACTGAACAGAAAACTTTGAGTCCCTGCCTGATAGTTGGAAGGATACCCTCGGAGTCCATTATTTCCTCCGAGTAATAACTGGTTATCCAAGGTCAGGTTATGGACATACTTGTAAATAATCGAAGTAAACCATGCCCGGTCCCGTTCTTCGTTTAATTGGGTGAAATCTCCCGCCAAAGTCAGAACCAGGTTTTCAGAGGTTCCGTTATCAACATTCCAGTATCCTTCCTGCGATACCGCCAGTGAGCCTATACGGTAGGCGTCACCGTACCGATGGCGGCTTTCGAAACCAAAAACAATTTGATCAGAGGAAGCTCCCAACTCTTCATCCGACCATCCAAATTTGACATAGTGGCGCCAGCCGAGGGGGATGTCTTCCACTTGTTTAATCTGGCTGATATTGAACGCTTTGAGATACTCGTTATCCTGCCATTCATAGGCGATCCAGGGATACCTCAGTTGACGGTCTTCAGGAATAGGCCCCATTGTTTCAGGTATCTCACTGAATTCATGGGTCTCTGCCGACGCTCCAAGAAAAAGTCTCTGCTCCTGGCTCCCATCGAAGAACGTGGAAACACCAACAGAGATATTTAATTTATCAACCAGATGACGAAATTCATTAATGGTTTCATCGCGGAAGTAGAGTTCATCGCTGCGGATTTCATGAAACCCGGATAATTCGAAAGCCCAAGGTGCTCCTGCTCGATAGAAAGGATGAATCACACTCCCGCTCTGACGCTCCCCATCACTGCTGTCAGCCAATTGAAATCCTGCCTGCCAGCGGCTTCCAAACAGATTCGGGTCAAAATAATCCACATTGTATTCAACCCTGTCTTTTTCTGCTTCGCGATTAAATGACACCTCTTTGCCTGTGCCAAAAAAGTTCTTATCGCTTAATCCAATGATGGTTCGGTTGTCTCCACCTGACCGTGACAGCCCTATCGTCGGCAGCAAAGTCCAGAGATCTCTGGTCACTACGGCAAGATCAACCAGATTACCGCACACCTGAGTGGGCACAATTTGAGCATTATAAAGATAAGGACTGCGACGCAGATTACGTTCGGTTTCTTCGATCAGGTCTTTGCTATATTCGTCCCCTTTCTCGAAAAGCAGCTGTGATTCTATCGCCGACTCGATAGTAATGGGATGCAACGCATTGACGGTATGTTCATACCAACGCAGATTTTCCTCTTTGCCATAATCATGGTAAATATCCTGAGGATATATGCGGATGCTGCGTATCACAGCACCATCAGGTACCTGAAGAAGCTCAGCGACACGCCCCTCCAGGTCATCCAGGTCCAAATCGGCCGGGTTGGCTCTTATCGCAGTACAGCCTTCGTCAACCTGACTAAAAGACTCACCGGCAGAAACCTCCCCTGTTGCCGAAGACGACAGCAATGCTGCGTACATAAACATGAGACAGGGGATAAATTTCAGCGATAGCTTAAACTGCCCCACCTGTTTAAAAAGTGGTAGCGGTTTAAACAGGTAGATGCAAAGTTGGCAGACCTGATGACGTTTCATCTGACCTCATATTGGAACCCTATCTCGTTATGACCACAGCAGAGACAAAAACAATCGCTACACTAATAGTGTAGTCAGTCATAAGCGATAGAATACTTTTTGAGTATCAAATTTAATCTTGATACAGGCCGAAAATTAGCTACTCGCTATCATTTCAGCGACATCCAGACCTCAACCCTTGGATTCAGCGGAATCAGATTTTTCCGCATCATCGTCCGCCGATATCAGCAGATCAGCAGCCCCTTCGACAGTCTCAGGGTTAAACTCATCCATAAATATCTGCCAGAAGGCAAGAAACAGAGCAGCCAGAATAGGACCAATGACAAAACCATTCAGACCAAACAACCCAATACCGCCCAAGGTGGACAAGAGCACCATGAAATCGGGCATTTTTGTATCACGCCCAACCAATATGGGCCGTAAAACATTATCAACCAAACCGATAACAAAGATCCCAAACAGGATCAGAATCACGCCTGAAACATATTGCCCGCTAATCATCAGGTAGGCAGCGGCAGGCCCCCAAACCAATGCAGAACCGACGGCGGGAAGCAACGACAGAATCACCATGACCACGCCCCAAAGGACTGCTCCCGGCAATCCCAGGATGGCAAAAATAATTCCACCCAGAGTTCCCTGTACTGTTGCCACAACCAGGTTACCTTTCACTACAGCCCGAGAAACTTCTGCAAACTTGCTAAACAGATGGCGTTCGCGGGTGTCACCAAGTGGCAGAGCTCGGATCATCAATTGAATAAGCGAATTGCCATCACGGAGGAAAAAGAAAGTCAGGTACAGCATCAGCACAAAATTGATGAGGAAGTTCATGTACTCCTGCCCCACGCTGACAGCCTGGGAAGCAAATACTTTACTGGCGGCCAATGCAGCGGAGGAGAGGTGCTGATTGACGTTGCTCAAATCGATATCAAAACGTTCCGCCAGTTCCTGCAGCAATGGAACCGTCGCCTTGATTTTGTCGACCCACACCTGCACCTGTATATCTCCAGTCTTCATCCCCTGGTATAGATTCGCCAGTTCTACGCCCAACATTGCCACCACCAGTGTAATCGGGATAACCACAATCAACAGACTGGCCACCAGAGAAATCAGCGCACTGAGATTGGGCCCCTGCCCGAGCTTGCGAGTCATGAAGCGATGCAGCGGGCTAAATAGAATGACCAGGACAGCAGCCCAGAATATAGCGGAGAAAAACGGCATGATCATAATGCCGAAACCAATGGAAACGATAACCAGAAATATCAGAAATGAACCGTCTTCCAGCTTTCTAGACATAATGTCCCTCTTTAGCCCGGGAGTCTCAAAACAAAACACCGGCCAGCTTTCGCACAGGCCGGTGAAAACTTATTTGCTCAGGTGAACAAAGCGCCAACACTTTCGCCGGTGTGGATGCGCTTGATAGCCTCCGCAAACAGCGGAGCCACAGACAGAGGAGTAATTTTATCAATGCGCTTCTCATCGGGGATATCTACCGTATTGGTGACGATCACCGACTCAATACCGGAACTCTTGATCCGCTCAATCGCCGGACCACACAGCACTCCGTGGGTGGCTGCCGCATGAACACTTCTGACACCGGCGGCCAACAATGTATCGACGGTGGAAATCAACGTTCCTGCAGTAGAAATTTCGTCTTCAAAAATAATGGCGTCTTTACCTTTCACATCCCCAACAACAACGCCCTGCTTGACCTGCGTATCACTGACACGACGCTTATCAATAATCGCCATGGGCACATTCAGGCAAGAGGAGAACTTGCCAACTCGCTTGGCACCACCGGCGTCTGTAGCAACGGCAACCATATTGGAGATGTCGTGGTGATCCTTGATGTAGGCGGCCATAGGCGGTAATGCTGTCAGGTGGTCAACGGGGATATTAAAGAATCCGTGTACCTGATCTGCGTGCAAGTCCATGGTCAATACCCGGTTCGCCCCGGCAGTCTGCAGCAGGTCCGCAATCAATCGACCGGTAATGGAAATTCTTGGAGCATCCTTCTTGTCCGAACGGGCATAGGAATAATAGGGAATGACAACGGTTATCCGGCGGGCAGACGCACTGCGTAATGCATCAATGGCAATCATCAATTCCATGATATGATCACTGACCGGATGAGTGAAAGACTGCACAATGAAAACGTCCCTCTCCCGGACATTGTCCTGAATCTGAACGTGCAGGTTGTCGTTAGAGAAGCGGGAAACTTCCATCGGACTTAATTCCATACCAAGGTTTTGACTGATTTCCCTGGCCAGGGAAGGGTTGGAATTACCGGAAAATATTCTGAGGACGTCTTTCATGGTACTGTCTCGACTTACCTGCATGTGAAATGTTCGTTGACTTGACCCAGATAACCTGCTGATTTTTGCCATCAAGCAGACTGCTGGTATAAACGGCGCCTATTATGGCAGACTCCCCACAAATTTCATTCACCTCTATGCCTGAGTCTTAAATTCCATGGCCCTGAAATCGACAATTTTCAAAGCGACTCTTCATGTTGCAGATATGGACCGGAATCTTTACGGAGATTTTCCGCTAACCCTGGCCCGCCATCCATCCGAAACCGATGAACGCATGATGCTCAGGCTGGCAGTGTTCGCTTTTAATGCCAACGAACGGCTCCAGTTCACCAAAGGCCTGTCAACCCAGGATGAACCGGACCTGTGGATCAAGTCCTTAAGTGATGAGATTGAGCTGTGGATTGACCTCGGGCTTCCAGAGGAAAGCCGCATCAAAAAAGCCTGTGGACGAGCCAATGAAGTGATCATCGTAACTTACGGTGATCGGGCAGCACCCGTCTGGTGGCAGAAAATCAAAGATGACCTGGCCCGGTTTGATAATCTGAGGGTGCTTTCAATAAGTCAGTCTACCCTGGCAGAACTTGCCGCCATGGCACAACGCACGATGGATCTTCAATGCACTATCCAGGACGGCCAGCTTTGGCTCAGCGATAATGACAACAGCGTGTGCGTCGAATTACCTCAGCTACTCTAACGCTTCAACAGCTTCCTTGGCTTCTTTTAGACCAACATTGTATTTTTCGCGGTAGAGCTTGATCGCCTGAATCTTTTTACCACCATGGGCCAGTTTGCGGATATCTTCATCCGTTGCCAGATCAGCCGGAGGCACCACAACTCTGTTGATCTGGCCACCTTCCTTGCCACGCGAGCGAATGGCAAAAAACACCAAAATGACAGCCAAAACCACAGCACCAGCAGCCCAGGGATTAATATTTTCCATAACAGCCTCTACAGATGGATTAAAAACTCCTCCAATAATAGACACTATTTCAGGTATCGGCATTTATCCGACAGCTGCGACAAGACTGAGAACTGAGAACTGGGAACTGGGAACTGGGAACTGGGAACTGGGAACTGGGAACTGGGAACTGGGAACTGGGAACTGGGAACTGGGAACTAAACAGTATGCTGAAAGGATGAGCGGCCCTGCAATAGCTACAGAGCCGCTTACAGATATCAGTGCTTAGGCGCTTCTGCCGCCTCTTCACCTGCAGCAGCTTGCTGCTTACGGCGAACAGCCTCTGCATAAATAGCGTCAAAGTTGACCGGTTGCAACATCAGTGCAGGGAAGCTGCCTTTCACAACCATCGTGTCCACAGTTTCACGGGCATATGGGAATAACAGGTTGGGACAGAATGCTCCCAGCGTCTGAGCCAGTTGCTGAGGATTCAGGCCTTCAATCAGGAATACACCTGCCTGCTGAATTTCGACCAGGAAAGCAGACTTGTCATCGACTTTGGCTGTAATCGTCAGAGTCAGGATCACTTCCCACTGATTTTCGCTCAGTTGCTTGTTCTCAGTGTTCAGATCCATATTGACCTGAGGTTTCCATTCCTGTTGGAAAGTTGCAGGAGCATTAGGTGACTCAAAGGACAGGTCCTTCAGGTAGATGCGCTGCAATGCAAATTTGGGTTGTTGTGCGTTCTGTTCTTCAGCCATGAGCTTACCTTAGGTTTCAATACTCGATAATTCGGGTTTCAATACACGATAATTCGTTTAATTCAAAAACGTTCATAACGAACGTATTAAAAGTTTATTGTGCAGATTTCATAGACAAGACACCGGAAAGATGTTTCGCCCTGCTATTTTGGATTCCGGTTATTCTACCAGAACCGCATCCAGATTCCCGGTTCTCTCCAGTGCGTACAATTCGTCGCAGCCACCAATATGCTGATCGCCAATCCAGATCTGTGGAACTGTGCGTCGCCCGCTCCGCTCCATCATTTCGCCACGCTTGGGAGGATCAAAGTCCACTTTGATTTCCTCAAAGCCAACCTCTTTTGACTCCAGCAAACGCTTGGCCCGAATACAATAAGGACAGAACTGAGTCGTGTAAATGGTTACGGGTTTAATCTGAGACATTACTTCTTTCCAATCTGGCTCTCTGACTCTTACATTTCCAATCAAGCACCTAAGTTTCCAAATTGCGGATTAGGCAATTCAACCGGAATCAAGCTGTTTACTTCTTAGCCAGAGGAAGATTGGCGTTTTTCCATTCAACGACACCGCCTGAAAGGCGCTGGACATTGGTAAAACCAGCTCCAGTCAGAGTACGCACCGCCATACTGGAGTGCTGCCCCATCTTATCCGCAATGATGATGGTTTTGTCTTTGTGCTTCTCAAGTTCAGAGGCGCGCTCTTTCAAAGAGCTGAAAGGTATGAGAACAGAGCCGCGAATCACACCCTCGGAAGTTTCCTTCTTGTCACGAACGTCTACCACCACAGCCTGCTCTTTGTTCAGCATCATCACAGCCTGCTGAGGAGTCACCGCTTTCCCGCCACGCATACGCTCGGTAATAATCAACGCTACCACCAACGCCACAAATAACGAGCTGAGGATCCAATGATCCATCGCAAAAAATAGAAACTTCTCCATAACCTCTTCCACAGTAAAAATCCCGGGCATTATACACACCACGCCCCGGATTCAGAAGCTCCCACAAGGCTTAAACCCTATTTAATAACCCATAAAAGTGACAGACTGCATCTCCTCGCAGATAAATCCGGTTACTGTCATTACTGACAAATAGAGGCGAATTGCCCTCTGATCTGCTTACCGGCTATCGATATCATACAAAGAGACAATTGAACTGATCAGGACATTCCCTCTTAATCTGGGTAAAATACCCTGGCTCTGCAAAGTTTTATTCAGACACTAGACAGAGCCTATGTATTCCGGGGCCTTTAGCTGATTATTGATATCACATCTGAACAAACACACTCATCACTACCAACGATAAGAAAAATGAAATGGTTGAGAAAATGATTTTAATTTTTCGGAGTAAGACGGACCATGACAGACAAACGCGTACCAACTGCCCTCTTTATACTGGACGGCTGGGGCCACAGAGAAGAACTCGACAATAACGCCATCGCCCACGCAAACACCCCATTCTGGGACAAAATCTGGAAAGAGCAGCCACACACCCTGATTCACACTTCAGGAATGGCGGTCGGCCTGCCAGAAGGTCAGATGGGAAATTCTGAGGTTGGTCACATGAACCTCGGCGCAGGACGCATCGTTTACCAGAATTACACCCGAATCAATAAAGATATCGCCGAAGGAACCTTTGCCACCCAGCCAGCCCTGACGAACGCAATTGATCAGGCAACCAAAGCTGGTAAAGCCGTACATATTCTAGGCTTGCTTTCCCCCGGTGGCGTTCACAGCCACGAAGAACATATCTTTGAAATCTGCCGTGTGGCACAAGCCCGGGGCGCCCAAGAAGTTTATATCCACGCATTTCTGGACGGCCGGGACACCCCTCCTCGCAGCGCCGCCCCCTCTTTGGAAAAAGCTTCCAGACTACTGGCAGATCTGGGCTGTGGCCGGGTAGCCTCAGTTGTTGGACGCTACTTCGCCATGGATCGCGACAATCGCTGGGATCGCGTGCAACAGGCTTACGACTTACTGACACAAGGCAAAAGCGAATTTTCCGCCGAGTCCGCAGAACAGGCTCTGTCTGCCGCTTACGAGCGCGGAGAAGACGATGAGTTTGTCAAAGCGACCCGAATCCAGGCCGAAGGCGAAGCTGACGCTTACATCAAAGACGGTGACAGCGTTATCTTCATGAATTTCCGCCCGGACCGCGCCAGAGAACTGACTCGAGCGTTTGTCGACTCGGATTTCAGCGGCTTCGAACGCGCTACCCAGCCACAGCTGGCTGATTTTGTCATGCTCACGGAATACGCGGCAGACATCAAAACCACCTGCGCTTACCCACCCTCAACACTGGTCAATGGTATCGGCGAATACCTGTCCAATATCGGTAAAACCCAGCTGCGTATTGCCGAGACCGAGAAGTATGCCCACGTGACATTCTTCTTCAGCGGAGGCCAGGAAGCAGAATATAAGGGTGAAGACCGGGTGCTGGTACCTTCTCCAGATGTGGCCACTTATGATCTCAAGCCCGAAATGAGTGCGCCGGAAGTGACAGACAAGTTGGTTGAAGCCATCAAATCCGGCCACTATGACCTGATTGTCTGCAACTTTGCCAACGGCGACATGGTCGGGCACACAGGAAACTATGATGCGGCAATCAAGGCTGCCGAAGCTTTGGATCAATGCCTGCAGCGAGTATCCGATGCATTGAACGAAGTGGGCGGACAATGCCTGATCACCGCTGATCACGGTAATGCCGAGCAAATGGTCGATGAGAATGGCCACCCTCACACTCAACATACCACCGGGCCCGTTCCACTGGTCTACATTGGCCCAGAAAAAATATCCTTAAAGGATAACGGCAGTCTCTGCGATGTATCTCCGTCACTGCTGGCTTTAATGGATATTGATAAACCCGAGGAAATGACCGGCGAATCCCTGATTCAGGCTTCCTGATCGACCCGCATCCAAACTCTCCCCGGTTTCCAAATCGGGGAAGTTTGGTTATGCCACAATCTTCTTCTGATACTCCCTTTTGCTCATTACCTGCAAACTCCTCTATACTCCCACCGACACAACCTGACTCCTTATCCCACGAACATTACCGGTATTGTTGTTACTCTCTCATGCAGTTGTCATTTCGCCATTGTCTATTGTTTCTCTGCCTGAGTATCAGTCTGCCGGTGGATTCAGCTACTGACCCTTGGGAAGATCATGAGCTGCAGCAACAAAAGCTTGATGCACTGAAACAGAACATTTCCAAGCTACAGACCTGGATTGATGATGCCAGTGGCGAGCAAAGCCAACTGGAAAAAGACCTGCGTGCCACAGAAGAAAAGATCCAGACAAAAGTCCGCGAGATCAATGCCATTGAAGGCGATATCCGTGTCACTGAAGACAACATCAAAAAGCTGGAATCAGAAGAAAAAGAACATCTCTCCTCCCTCAACCAGCAGCAGGCCCTGCTGGGCAAACAGATCCGGGCCGCCTATGCCATGGGACAGGAACAAGGCATCAAGTTGCTGTTAAACGCTGAAGACCCGCTAAGACTGCAGAGGCTGATGAGCTACTACAGCTATCTGAATAAAGCCCGGGGCGAGCAGATTGACGAGTATCGGGAAACCATTGATAAGCTGAAACAGACACGGGCCGGCATTCTGGAACGTAACCAGGAGCTGATCAGCTACCGCAACAACCTGGCCAAAGCACGCGAAGGGCTTGAGGGACAAAGAAAGGACAGAGCCATAACCCTGGCTAAACTGACTAAAAGCCTCAGCTACAAGAAAAATGAACTGGTTCGCATGGAAAAGGACCGTCAACAGCTCGAAACACTTGTTCAGGAAGTCGAAAAAACCATATCTAACTTAGAGTTAACTCAGGATTCGGTGCCTTTTGCCAAACTCCGTGCTAAATTACCTTGGCCAACATCCGGAAAATTGCAAAGGAATTTCGGCCGTTCCGCCGGAGGCAAAAGCTACAGAATGCCGGGCGTCTTTTTTTCCGTGCCGGTTAACTCACCAGTCAAGGCAGTCCACCATGGACGTGTCGTCTTTTCCGACTGGCTCAGAGGGTTCGGCCTGCTCATGATCATTGACCATGGCGACGGCTACATGAGTCTCTATGGCTTCAATCAGGCTCTTCTTAAGGATACCGGGGATTGGGTAAATAGCGGCGAACTGATTGCCAGCGCCGGAAACAGCGGTGGACAGCAGGAAAGCGGGCTATACTTTGAGATACGGCATAAAGGAAAACCGGATAGCCCCACAAAGTGGCTTAAGTGAAGGGCTTCGTCCTGAGACGATGCGACAGGAAATCAACGAAAAGAGTGGTATCTAGAGTGAAAAGATTGACGATCGCAGGGGCTGTACTTGCCTTAACCTTACCTTATGGTGCCTGGGCAGAAGATCCTGCGAACACAGCCAATACCGAACAGGCCGACAACGCCCCGCAGGCGACACAACTGCCGGCGGCCCAACTTCCCCTGGACGACCTGCGCAAGTTTGCCGAAGTTTTTGACCGTATCAAGAAAGCCTATGTGGAAGACGTTGACGATACCACACTCCTCAACAACGCCATCCGGGGCATGCTTTCCGGGCTAGATCCTCATTCCTCCTACCTTGAACCAAGCGCCTTCGATGATCTCCAGGAGTCTACGACCGGAGAATTCGGGGGACTTGGCATCGAAGTCGGATTAGAGGATGGCTTTATCAAGGTCATTGCTCCTATCGATGATACGCCTGCACAAAAGGCCGGTATCGAAGCCGGAGACCTGATCATCAAGTTGGATGACAAGTCCGTAAAAGGCATGTCGTTAGAAGAAGCCGTCAGCAAAATGCGCGGCAAACCAGGGACGCCGATCAAACTGACCGTGGTAAAGCGAAATTCTGATACGCCTACCGACATCGAAGTATTGCGGGACGTAATCAGAGTGACCAGCGTGAAAAACCTCACCCTGGAACCAGGCTTTGGCTATGTGCGCATCACCCAATTCCAGGCACAGACCGGTGCTGAATTTGGTCGGGCCCTGGAAAGACTGAAAGAAGACAACCCCAGTGGTCTGAAAGGCGTGATCCTTGATCTTCGCAACAACCCGGGAGGCGTTCTCCAGGCGGCTGTTGAAGTATCCGATGCACTGCTGGATGAAGGTCTGATCGTTTACACAGACGGGCGCATCAAGAGCTCCAAACTCAGATTCACAGCGACTCCCGGCGACAAAATTGAAGGCGCTCCGGTCGTGGTGTTGGTGAACGGCGGATCAGCTTCTGCATCTGAAATTGTGGCCGGCGCTCTGCAGGATCACCACAGAGCCGTCATTCTCGGAACAGAAAGTTTCGGTAAAGGCAGTGTTCAGACCGTTCTGCCGCTTGATGAAGAATATGGCCTGAAACTGACGACTGCCCGCTACTTTACCCCCAGCGGACGCTCGATCCAGGCACTGGGAATTGTCCCTGACATCAAAGTTCAGCGCGCGACCATTACAGAACTTGAATCGCAACCCGTCTTTAAAGAGGCTGACCTTTCAGGACATTTGTTAAATGGTTCCGAGGGTGATTCTGGCAATTCTGAAAACTCAGACAACTCGGCAACCCAGGAAATCATCGCGAAAGATTTTCAACTTCGGGAAGCCCTCAACCTGCTGAAAGGTTTGAGCATCATGAAGCCGAAAACAACGGCACAAGGATAAAACCGGTTGAATTGCAAAACGGCCATACTCAGCCTTGGGCTGTCACTCCTGACAGCCCTTAATGTGGTTGCAAGTCCAGCCGGAGAGAAAAGCAATCCAGGGCAGGACACACCTCCGCCCACCATTGCCATTATCATTGATGATATGGGCAACTATAAGGACATGGGGCTGAGAGCCATCAATATTCCCGCCCCCATGACGTTTGCCTTCCTTCCTTTTCGTCCTTACACGGAAGAGCATGCACGCCTTGCCCATGCCAGCGGCAAGGAAATCATGCTGCACGCCCCCATGGAAAACACCAAAAGCCTGCCTTTGGGTCATGCCGGACTGACCAGTGATATGGACAGCCTGAAGATGGCAATTACATTCCGTAGAGCGATTCGTTCCATCCCTTATCTCAGTGGCGTCAACAATCACATGGGCAGCGCGCTCACTCAGAACCGCAGTGCCATGAATGTGCTGATGAAGGAATTGAGTTCCTACCCACTATATTTTGTCGACAGCCGAACGACGCCCATGACGGTTGCCTATGATGTGGCAACCGAACACGCGATTCCCTCTCTGGGTCGGGACGTCTTCCTTGACCACCTTATCACCACCAAAGCTATTGATTTTCAGTTCCAGCGACTTCTATCTATTGCCAGAAAAAACGGCACTGCCATCGCCATCGGCCATCCACACAAAGAAACCATCGAGTACCTGGAAAAAGCGATTCCCATGCTGGGCAAGGAAGGCGTGGCTATCGCCACGGTAAAAGGTATCTGGGCTATTCGTCATAATGCCATGAGCATGTTTAAGCCGAACCGGAAAGAGAACGCCCGGCTGATGGCTGTCTCATCTGTACGCGCTAAAGATAAAGATGACGATAGTGAAGAACCAACCCTCTGAGATTCGCGATTAACTGCTGACGCTCCCGCTCATTCAAAAACCGGCCAATCGGCACTGACTCATCACCACACTGCACATTGACCAATGGGTGTTTTGCCATATCCGTCTCAATAAGAATTCGGGTATGCAACCGGGGGAATGACCACTGCTGTTCAGGGGTGTTCATACCTCGCTGAATCAGCACTTCATAAGGGCTCAGTAACACCACCTCCTGAGAGGCACATTTTCGGCTGACATAGCGCAATGCCAGATACAGCACCAGCAATTCGGCACCACAGAAAAACACTACCAGAAACGCGCAGACCGCCAATGACAATATGGCAATCACAGCCGTTACCACGCCAATCAACGCGAGAAATACGCGATTTCCACGCCAGCCCGCAGAATTGTTGGGCGTTAGGACAAGGCGGGCACATGCCTCATTTTCACCCGGTGTCACCTTCAGCATCAGACGTACACCACATAGCCCCTCAGCGGTAGCTTGAGAGTTATTCACACCACCGCTAATTGCTTTTTTATGTTGCTTTTATTAGGCCTATTACACTTTAAGAGTAGTACGAAGAAAAGATGAAAGAGAGCAGAATCAATAACGAGGAATAAAAGAAAACAATGAAAAAAGACGAGGCGCGCTACAAGCGCACCTCAACTCCTTGATCGGCCATAAACTTTTTGGCTTCGGGAATACTGTATTCGCCGAAATGGAAAATACTGGCCGCCAGCACGGCATCTGCACCGCCCTGCTGAACGCCGTCCACCAGATGCTGGAGATTACCAACACCACCGGACGCGATGACAGGAACTGAAACCGCGTCACTGATCGCCCGAGTCAGCGACAGATCAAAACCGTTCTTGGTCCCGTCACGATCCATGCTGGTCAGCAGAATCTCACCGGCACCGTATTTGACCATCCGCTGCGCCCATTCCACAGCTTCCAGTCCAGTCGGTTTACGTCCACCGTGAGTAAAGATTTCCCAGCGATCCGGTTCACCTTCCGCAGATACTTTCTTGGCATCAATGGCGACAACAATACACTGGTTACCAAACCGGGCGGCGGCTTCTCCCACAAATTCCGGGTTAAACACCGCCGCGGTATTAATACTCACTTTGTCCGCGCCGGCATTCAGCATGGTGCGAATATCTTCCAGCTTGCGAATTCCACCACCGACCGTCAGCGGAATAAACACCTGACTGGCCATACGCTCGACAGTATGCACCGTGGTTCCACGATCTTCATGACTGGCAGTGATATCCAGGAACGTAATCTCATCCGCCCCCTGCTCATCATAACGTTTGGCGACTTCCACCGGGTCACCGGCGTCACGGATGTCGACAAATTGCACCCCTTTCACGACGCGGCCTTTATCCACGTCCAGACAGGGAATAATGCGCTTGGCTAATGACATCAGAAAATCCTCTCTACCTCAGCGAAATCAGGACGCTTGCGAATCGCAGTAGTCCTGGGCCTCTTTAACATCCAGAGTACCCTCATATATGGCTCTGCCGGTAATGGCCCCGACAATACCGGCATCAGAGACTTCCCGCAGCCGCTTGATATCATCCATATTGGTCACACCACCGGAAGCAATCACTGGCAAACCAGACACTTTGGCCAAGTGTGCCGTTGCCTCGACATTAACGCCCTGCATCATGCCGTCACGGGCGATATCGGTATACACGATTGAGGAGACACCCGCGTCCTTAAACTTCAGCGCCAAATCCGCCGCCTGTACGGTACTGATATCCGCCCAGCCCTCGGTAGCAACCCAACCATCTTTGGCGTCGATACCGACAATGATATGCCCCGCAAACTCCTGACAGGCCTGCTTGACGAATTCAGGATCTTTCACCGCCTTGGTACCGATAATAACGTACTGAACGCCCGCTTTGAGATAGTGTTCGATCGTGTCGAAATCGCGAATACCACCACCAATCTGAATCGGTAGATCGGGATATTTTCTCGCGATGGCCGAGACGATTTCGCCATTAACCGGCTCACCGGCAAAAGCACCATTCAGATCAACCAGATGCAGTCTGCGACAACCTGCTTCCACCCACTTTGAAGCCATGGATACCGGGTCATCAGAAAACACGGTGGAATCATCCATACGCCCTTGTTTCAAACGCACACACTTTCCATCTTTAAGGTCGATCGCAGGAATAATCAGCATAAAATCACTCTATCTGGTCGTTGGCCGGTGTTGTCATTTAGCAATATGGATTCTTGCTATCCATCCACCGGCATCATTGGGTTTCAGACAACATTTAAGACGTCTTCAGCAATCGCTCACAACGCAACGAGCGTTATAAACGACCGTTCCAGTTGGCAAAATTCTTCAGCAGCTGCAAACCGGCATGCTGGCTTTTTTCCGGGTGAAACTGGGCAGCAAAAATATTGTCTCTGGCGATGGCCGCCGCAAAATCCACACCGTAATGACAGGTACCTGCCACCGCATCAAAATTGGCCGCATCCACATAATAGGAGTGCACAAAATAAAAACGGTCGCCGTCGGTAATCTTGTGCCAGAGCGGGTGATCGTGGCTGTGAAACACTTCATTCCAGCCCATGTGTGGTACTTTCAGGCGCTCACCATTCTGCTCTTTCAGGTCCTGCCCGAAGAAACGTACTTCACCTTTAAAGATACCCAGGCCATCAACACCGTTGTTTTCTTCACTATGTTCCAGCATGGCCTGCATGCCGACACAAACTCCCAACAAAGGACGACCGGAAGCAACAACCTCATGCACCACACGATCAAACCCCAGACGACGGATTTCCGCCATGCAGTCGCGCATGGCACCAACGCCCGGTAACAGAACACGATCCGCTTCAGAGATAACGTTAAAGTCGTCCGTCACGATCACATGAGCCTCAGGGGCCACATGTTCCAGGGCTTTGGATACGGAGTGAAGATTTCCCATGCCATAGTCAATCACGGCAATGGTATTGGAAGAGACGCTAGAAGAAGTACCCATGTTGAGTCTTAATCCTGAATCAGAAAATTAGCAGGAGCCGGGACAACCGCCTTTCCTGAAGATACAGAAAGGTCGGCAAATATCCAGAACTTCAGAGGCTTAGCCAGGTTGTTGTTTTACCTGGTCATAGTGTTCCCTTGGTAGAGGGCATGATACCGCTCATCCGGGGATCCGGTTCGATCGCCATACGCACAGCACGACCAAACGCCTTAAAAACGGTTTCAATCTGGTGATGTGAATTACGGCCGCGAAGATTATCAATATGCAGGCTTACCTGAGCGTGATTAACGAAGCCCTGGAAGAACTCATAGAACAGATCGACATCAAAATTACCGATCACGGCACGGGTAAAGTCCACGTGCATTTCCAGTCCGGGACGACCGGAGAAATCAATCACCACTCTGGAAAGGGCTTCATCCAGCGGAACATAGGCGTGTCCATAGCGGCGAATACCTTTCTTGTCACCAATAGCTTGGGCAACGGCCTGGCCCAGGGTAATACCAATATCTTCCACTGTGTGGTGAGCATCGATATGCAGATCACCCTTGGCAACGATATCCAGATCAATCAAACCATGGCGGGCAATCTGATCCATCATGTGATCAAGAAATGGCACTCCGGTTTCAAACCGGGCCTTGCCGGTTCCGTCCAGATTTACAGAACAGGTGATTTGCGTTTCCAGCGTGTTGCGGGTTACTTCCGCCTTGCGCTCAGTCATTCATCGCTCCGGGCACAGTGAAAAAGGCGCATTATACCCGTTTCAATGCCTCTAGCCTACTCAGGAGCGCCCGCCAGATGCATGAAATCGACTATGATTGTCATGAATAAGAACTATGATCTCGTTGAGTCAGCACAGAAGAGCAATGCTGCCAGGCCAAAACACTGACAGCATCTCACTCGCCAGAAATCGATCATCGACAGAAAAATCGCGAGAAATCAAAAGAAATCGCCACCATTCAAAAGTAATCAGGTACCGAATTCTTTCTTCAGATTTTCAACGTAGGTATCAACCAGTGAGTTGAATTCATGTTTCACCACCGGGCTGATCGCCAGTTTCAGCAGTCCCGGCAATGGAAGCGTGAGTTCACCTTTGGTCTGGAATCTACACTCAGTGCCATCCCCTTTCTTCTGGATAGACCAGGAACCTTGCACAACACCATTCCCCTCCCCCTTGATGGGAGACCAAGTAATGCTACCGCGTTCCTTGTCAGCGCTGTACTGGCTGGCATAAATGGTCTGAATAGCGTGTTTATCGACGCCGATCTTTTTCATTTCCCAGCGATAAGTGTTATCGCCCAGATCTTCCAGTCTGTCGACTCGGGGGAAAAAGCTGGCGGACTTGGGTACGTCGGCAAGTAAATCAAAAACGGTGTCGTAGTCTGCCGCAACCTCAAAGGTACGACTGATTTCAATGGTGATACTGACGGCCACGAATTGCTCCTTCAAAACTTCAACTTATTATTTTACATACAGATCGCTGGCAGCAGACGCATTCAAAAGATCATCTGAGCCAACCCTTCTGCAGCATTATTGGTGCCGGGCTCTGGCTTGCGCTATTGATGTTTTTTCTTCAGAGTAGCACAGCCCAGATACCAGAGAGCCAATCCAGAACTTCCGTTTCTGGGCTCCCCCGAAATTAACGCCGACGGCGATAGTTTGCTACGCACACCCAGTGAAGTCCAGAAAGAGCATGACTGAAGTCTTAACCACTGCATTTACCCCGGAAAAATTCGCCGAAAACCTCCTGAACTGGTTCGACCAGCATGGCCGTCATGACCTGCCCTGGCAGCACCCCAGATCCCCATACCGAGTCTGGCTGTCTGAAATCATGCTGCAGCAGACCCAGGTCTCGACGGTCATAGGTTACTTCAACAAATTTGTGGAACGCTTCCCCCAAGTGGCCGATCTCGCCGCCGCCCCTGTCGATGAGGTGCTTGTTTACTGGGCAGGGCTTGGATACTACGCAAGAGCAAGAAATCTGCACAAAGCCGCCATCAAAGTAATGGAAGACTTTAACGGAGAGTTCCCCAAAGACACCGAGGCTTTGCAGTCTCTTCCAGGAATCGGACGCTCGACGGCCGGTGCAATACTGGCGCAGGCCTACAACATGAGAGAGCCGATCCTCGATGGCAATGTGAAACGGGTACTGGCACGTGTTGAAGGCATTCATGGCTGGCCGGGGCTCCCCGCCATTGAGAAGCAGCTCTGGAAGATTGCCGAGGTGTACACACCTGAAGACCGCGTTGTCGACTACACCCAGGCGATCATGGATCTGGGTGCAACCCTGTGTAGCCGAAGCAAACCCGCCTGCGAACGCTGCCCTTTTCATAGCGGATGTCAGGCGTACCAACTGAACGAAACAGCCGAACTCCCCACCCGCAAGCCCAAGAAAAAAATTCCTACCGTGGAAAGATATCTGTTGGTATTACAGGATCGGGACGGACGCTTCCTGATGGAACGTCGCCCGGCCAGTGGCATCTGGGGCGGCCTGTGGTGCTTCCCGGAAAGTGAAAAGGATGCAGCGCTGGAAAATACTCTGAGCGAGTGGCGCCAGCATTATTCCATCAAGAACGACTACGAACTGGCAGAACCGTTCAAGCACACCTTTTCTCACTACCATGTCATTCTGAAACCAGTACTCATCAATCTGGACAGCCCTCCCCCCTCCATCGGGGAAGACGGCATCACCTGGATGCACCTTGAACAAAAAGATCTGGCCCTGCCCGCCCCCATTGCTCAGTGGCTGGCCTCGGGCACGCTCAGTCAGAGACAATTGCTGTAATGGATGACCCGGCCTTATTTGCTATACTCCGAGGCCAGTCGATTCATAGCGCAACGTCCAAACATTCACCATCAACAGATAGACACAGGTAATTTTCATGGCACGTACTGTTTTCTGCAAAAAGTACCAGAAAGAGCTCGAAGGCCTGGACTTCCCTCCCATGCCCGGCGCCAAAGGCAAAGAGCTGTTCGAAACGGTGTCCAAACAAGCCTGGCAGGAATGGCTCAATCACCAGACCATGGTGATCAACGAAAAACACCTGAACCTGATGGATCCGGACACCCGCACCTACCTGACAGAGCAGATGGAAAAGTTCTTCAGCAACGAGTCAGTGGACAAAGCAGAAGGATATGTACCACCTTCTGAAAAATAAGCTTGACACCAAAACGGGAAGTAGGTTTAATACGCACCCGTTGCCGGTCAAGGCATCTGGTGTTCGGTCAAGCACCATTTAAATACATGACATTTGTGCCCAGATAGCTCAGTCGGTAGAGCAGGGGATTGAAAATCCCCGTGTCGGTGGTTCGATTCCGCCTCTGGGCACCACCTTTCAACCCCTTTATTTCCAAGGGGTTTCAGTCCTCAGAGCACTGTTTTTCTTCTCGATGTGTACACACTCTGCATACACACGAGGCTTCTTAATTTGAGTTTACCAATGCCATCTCCTGTTAAAGACAAACGTACAGGGACCTACTACGCTCGTGTTCGGGTTCCCGCAGATATCAGAAATACTCTCAACAAATCAGAAATCAAACGCTCTTTGAAGACTAAAGATCCAAATACTGCAAAGGCCAACTTCAGCCTTGCACTGGAAGAAATTCAACAGATTTTCACGGAGGTTCGCTTAAACGGTCCTCAAGCATCCCCCTCTGCCTCGTCGTTATCTCTCTATGATTGCAATGTACTTGCAGACCGATGGTTTAAACTGCAGCTCAAGAGCTTGGACGAATCAACTGATCCCTCTGTTTACAAGGAGTGGCTAATCTCATATGGGGAAAATGTTGACACAATCGACAGTGTGACAGAATTCATTGATGAATATGGCCCAACCCCTCTCTTGATGCGAAGACTACAGAGACACGCAAAGGAGATAATGAAGGGCTATGAATTACGCTCTTCTGACGACCTTCACAACCTAACTGAAGCCCTTAGCAAAAGAGTCGGGAAGTTGTCCAAGCATTGTCTTGAACGCTACCACGGAAACTACAAAGAAATCGTTGCGCCATTGGCTGATACAAAGCTGGCGCTGGACGCTCGTACAACAAAACTGTCAGAGGTCCTTGCAGATTACTGCGAGTATGCAAGCCTTACAGGAGACATCAGCCCCCAAACACTCGGAGAAACAAAAAGTTTCTTCTCTCTGTTTATGAACCACTATCGGGATATGGGAATTGAAAAGGTTGATAAGAAAGTCGCAACAGACTTCCGCAATCTTTCTCTGAAATTACCCAGTAGCCGGGGAAGCAAGCTTCAATCTATGTCTGTGACTGAGCGAATAGATTATGCGTCTCGTGAAGACTTACCAAGGCTATCTAAAAAGACAGTACGAAAGAATATTCGCCTGATAAGCTCTGTTTTCTCTTATGCCGTCGAACAGGGAATCATTGATACTAACCCATTCATTGGTATTACCAACAAACTAGGAACGAAAGACCATACGCCTCTGGAGAAAGACTACAAGCCTGAGCAGCTAAAGCGGATATTCACTTCAACAGTGTGGTCAGAAAAAGGCTGTCAGGAATCCCAAGCGCGATTTGGCGAGGCGGCCTATTGGCTCCCCCTCCTGCTCTACTATACAGGCGCACGACGTGAGGAAATCTGTCAGCTATACACTCATAACGTCAGGCAGATAGATGGCCTTCATGTGATTGAGATTACAAACGAGCTTGAGGACCAATCTGTAAAAACAAACAAAACTCGATTAGTTCCAATTCATGCAGATTTGATTGACTTAGGCTTTATAAAGTATTGCCAAAAGCAGGGCTCCGGTCGGATATTTCCCAAACTTAAAAGGACTCCCTCCGGTAAGTACGCCGTAGCCATTGGCAAATGGTTTAGCAACTACTTCAAAACTATCGGAATAGAAGGACGGGTATCCCCTCTTCACGGGTTTAGGCATACGTTTAAAACAATGTGTCGTCAGTGTGATATACCCGAAGAACTTCATGACACACTGACAGGCCACTCAAATCAAAGCGTAGGACGCTCATACGGCCATGTTCCAATGTCCACACTAAAGAAAGCTATAGACAAAGTCCCTTCGGTGACGATGTATATCAGAACGCTGCGAACAAGCTGAAGCTTTAATCCTTTTCGAGCCCTGTCAGACATACCAAGTCTGGCGGGCCGCTCCTCCACCAGAACCATACGTACTTTCCACATCAACGAAAGTTTAGTCTGGTCGTCCGTAAGGCCGATGGACAAGGAGTGACCATTTGTTACCATATCGCTCCGAATACGATCAGTGCAGCCGGAGACGCTGCCGACAATCCTACCGCTTTCTATTAATGCCATGACCACAAGGAGTCTGACATTGGCTATCTATCTCAATTTCAACAATCTCACCGTTAAAGGCAATGTAACCGCAGAAGGTTATAAAGACTGGATTCGCCTGGATAGCTTCAGCTTTGGTGTCAGCCGCCATATCACAATGGAAGCCGGACATATGTCCAACCGGGAAGCCACCCGCCCGAGCCTGACCGCCGTGTCGATCAGCAAACTGATGGATTCAGCATCTTCTAGTTTGTTCAAAGAATCTCTGACTGGTGACGCTGGCGTGAAGGTCATCATCGATGTGGTCCGCACCCACGCCGATAAGATTGAGAAGTATGTCAGCTATGAACTGGAAGACGTCATTATCAGCGACTACAAAGTAAGCGCTGGTGCTGAGTCAGCCCCTTCCGAAACGCTTTCTCTGAGCTACTCCAAAGTTACCATGAGCTACACCGCCGCAGACAGGGCCAACAAGGGCGCATCTCCTGAGCGTGTCGGCTACGACTTGGAAACCGGTAAGAAACTTTAAATCTCGAAAGACCATCAGCGGTTAATAGAAAGGAGATCGTCAGCACGATGAATGCACCCGCAAATGTCAAAGCCCCGGTCAGTCAGACCAGCCTTAATAACCACGGTTTCAAGCGTATGGTCGGCTTAGCCTCTTCAGGCTTTATTCTTTATTCCGACGGTCCCGAAAGCGGTATCGGCCACCGGATTTACATTCCCGCCGTTCTGGCGGAGTGGTTCGCCAGTCTTGTGAACCTACAAGGCCCTCAAACGGCTCATCGGGTGATGCGGGGAATGTCCCAGCTTTCATCCTCTGCACAAGGATTTCAAGCCTACAGCAATGCTCAGAACGCCTTTGAGCATTTTGTGATGGTAGAGAACCTGCGGATTACCTATATCGTCCTGCAAGATTACAGTCAGAAAGGTTTAAATCCGGGAGTGTATATCACTGATATAGACGTGGCCGAACACGCCAGCGGACACAAACCAGGGTTATATAGAGTTAAGTCAAAAGTTGAAAGATGGGAGTTATCAAAAAAACCGGCAAGCACTATCGCCACCTCTCACGCAGCTATCAACGGGCTAGCAGAAAGCATTGAACATGCAGCTCAAAAAACGATGCCCAGTATGATTGCGGCTGCCTATAAGGACGATGCCGCACGCCTGCAAAGCGAAGGGTACACCCTGGCCTACAACCCACCACCGTTATATCAACGTGGTTCAGAGTGGCGTACACCGGAACAGAAAGCCGTTTCTGGTGATCATACCGCTGCCATACTGGCAAAAGGATTGTACAACGCCCAGCTTCAACAAAAGGAAGTTCATTGGACTATTCACGGTGACGGGGCAACCTTGCTACTGAACGCCTTGAAGAAGTTGCCACCCAGGTTTAGTCTGGACAAGCACACGCTGTTTTTCGCGGCTCCTTCCCCGGTGATGAATGAACTGTTTACCGAAGTGGAAAATCGCCAAATGTCGTTAGCCAAAGACGTCATGAAGTTTCATAAAGACGACTGGCGGAGTGTCACTGTCAGAGCTTGGCAACAATACAAAGTGGGACAGCGATTGGCTGCGAAAGGTGGAGACCACGCGTTGACTGCTGAGATGCTGAAAGGTCAAGCCTGGACAGACGCAAAAGCGTTGAATAGTCTGATAAAGCCAGCGTATCAAGCTGGTGGCGGTCTTGGCGCTATCGGGCTGGCGATTGCTGCTGGAATGGAGCCAGGAGTGGCTATTGCTGTTGGCCTTGGTGGTGCGGAAGGATTGCGGAGAGCTTGCACTTCTCTGGTCTTCAATGCAGAAACTTATCGGAACCTGCTCGCCATGAACACGACTAATATGACCCTGAACCCACATTTTAACCCAACCATGAGCCCCACAGAATTTAACGCTCGTGCCCGAGTGCAACATGGTGGCGTTGTTAAATCTTTTGTTGCCTTAGTTCGGGAGTTGGGGAGTGTCTGGAGGAGACAATCCTAATGCAGTTCTTGCGCCGTCTTAAAGCCTCCAAGATGAACCCTCTAGGGCCGGATATCGCAAATGCTCCTTGGATGGCGTTTAATCTGTCAGGGACGGAACTACGGTTTCACTGCCCGCCTCATGAGCTTGCGGGAGACCAAGCTGTAACAGCCTCCCAGACCCTAAATATTTATCAGGATGATATCTACCAGCCTTGGGCAGGAGTTGAAGATAGAGGTATGTCTGCACACCTGTTATACACTGGTTGGAAATATTGGGATAGTCCTCTTGGGGATGGAGCCATAGGCTATGTAATGTTTGATGTTCATCTTCAAAGACGTCATCCGCATTATCGGAAAATCGACTCTTTACTCAAGGCAGCAGATACTAAGGCATGGATAATAAGATACTGCGACGATGTCTGGGGAGCGCTAAACCGTGAGTTATGGGAAGAGCGAGATAGTTTAGATAGCCCAGTCATTCCTGAAGAAGACTTTTGGCGTTTCCCTCAGTCTGCTGATGAGATCCGTAAGGTATCTTTCCAAGGCATGGATTGGTACTGTTTTATTGCGGAAATGACGCACGGGCCAAAACGCCACATTTGGAATCTTCCTATTTCAGATGACCATATACTGAATTTCCACTTTCAACCCAGCGCCCTGAACCGTGAATACTACGAGCCTGACCACGACCTAGACGGGGCAGTTGAAAAGACAGTCCAAGAGTTCATGTCTCACGTTCACGTCAAGCTAGCCCCTGACGCTCAACAGCGTTATGACGAAGTGATGGCCGAAGTTAATCAGGCCGGGTGAGCTATAACAGCATTAACGGAAAGAGGGACGGAAGGCCCAGCTAAACGCCTTTCTTTCCGTTTCCCCTACAACATGCATTGTTAGAATAACCTATTACTATCAATCAGACATTGAGTTTCAAAGACCGTAACTTGCCGCACAAGAAAACTTAGCTTTTCGAGACTTTTCTGTTGTTGGAGGGGTTGACATTGTTTATCGTAGTCAAGGTGAAAGGCCCCACCAGTAGTGAGGCCCTTCAGGGGGTTGCTGGCCTATCCTAGCAAGATATCCGCCAGCGACTAGACAAAGGCCCGTAGAGAGCCTTCGTATAGTTGTAGTTAACGATATCACGCGAGTTGAATTGTTGCCACAATTGTAATACAAAACCGAAATCGGGAAGGCTCTCTACGATTCCAATCAGGAGGTTTTCCTAATGGAAAACAATGATCTACGTGAGCCAAGCCCTACTTGTATTCGAACTCGATTCAGTATATCCGTTGCAGGAATACAGCTTGAATTCGAGCGATGTCGACCGTATCACGCAACTACTAGTGGTTCAAGGCCGCTGTGGAATGGCATCCAGAAGTGGCTGAGGCGTGGGTAAGTTAGCAATACTACCGAGCGGTCTATCTGGCCGCTCTTCCTAGTTTTCAACGAATTTCAAATCTGAGAGATCTAATTGCCTTCTTGAAGAAGACTTAAGCCATGTCTTAAAGTATAGGGCCATAAGTCTTCTACTACAGGAGAATCATTTATGCTCTCAAATGAAGCGATTGAAGCAGCCAAAACCGAGACTAAATACGGTACTGACAGTGCTCATCATGAACACAACGACTGTATCAGAATGGCTTACCAATGGTTAGACGCCCAGACAAGGACCAAGGGCAAAATGCGGAAAATTTACCCGCTGAAGCATCTCATCGAGAAATGGGCTGGCCGTTACGTATCTGCATCAGATGTTGCAGTAGCGGCAACTATGCATCCTGATATCTACGGTGAATACCCTTTCTTCAATATTAGCTCCCGACTTACAGAACCTTCCACTAAAAGGCTTGAAGGGATCTCAGAAGCCTTCAGACATTCCTACAGAGAAAGATTTGATGCGACGGCATACAAGGCCCATGAGTGAGTTTATTTGCTTATAAAGCCACTCAACTCTGACATTAAGTCTCACCCTAGAATTGGTCGCCACATAATTTGAGCGATATGTGATCTGCACTCTCCATTACCTCTTGACCCGCCCTAGATCAACCTAGGGTTTTCATCTATTGAACCGTAATGGTATCTCCCTTTTAATCGTCGCCGACGAATGAAACGGAATATTTTGACAGGGTAGTCGTTGTTACTTTTCAAAGGCTTAGTCGTACCTTCTCAATATGGACGTTACATCTCGTCGTTAGATTATTTTATCTATCTAACCGCATAGGGATATTACATGAAGCGACCTTCTACAGGCCTGCCTGCACAGGTTATGGCCTTTCTTTGTGCATTGCTTGTCACCCTGACATCCAATGCCGCCAATCCACTCAGTGTGGACGCATATCTGTCCAACGAATCTTTATCCAACGGTGAGGATATCGAAGGATTCACCAGCACTCTCAAATGGCGGGTCAAAGAGTTTTCTCTGCCCGGTACTGGGTTGAATATTGATCTTTACCGGTCCTACGGCTACACCACAGGACTGGGAACTTTGGGACTGTGGCACATTGAGACGCCCCGCGTAGTCCTCAATGCCTCCTTTGACTATGACAAGAACTGTGACCGTATTTCCTGTCGTAATGATGGGGTTTGGAAAATCGGCACAGCACGTCTGGAGATCCCCGGCCATAAACCTCTCTCGTTAGTGAAATCAAAAACAGAAGACGGAACTTTTGTTTCGGTTAACGGCCAATATGGCTGGAAAGTCACATGGTCCATCTCTGATGATAAGCTCACCATGACCGGTTATGCTCCCAATGGCTTGGTATACCGCTTTGATTATCTTGATAACGACATTTCTAAGAAGGGCATAGCCACTCGTGCCATACACGCTTCCAAAGTATCTGACCCTTATGGCAACTATCTGGCCTATTCCTACACGCGCACGCGGTCTGAAGACTCAAAGCTGACTGACAGCATTTGGCAAAGTATCGTACTGCCGAACAGTATTACGGCGTCCGATGGCCGAAAGGTGACTTTCAGCTATAAAGACATTGAAGACTTCTGGACCAAATCCAAACGCAAGCTCGACAAGATCACAGTCCACGAATCTACCGGCAACCGTGTCTGGAGCTACGAGTACAGCCGATGGTCACACTCTGCACCGGTCGAACTTAAGCGCGTTAGACGCCCTGACGGGTTGAGCTGGTATTACACCTGTTCACTGACCAGCAGCCATCCCCGCGAACATCGCCTTTCCTCTGTAACGGTGCCCCATGGTGCGAAGATAAGTTATCACTATGACTACCAGCATGAGCTGGATTTTGGGCGAGTTGGGGTGTCTAAACGTATTCTTTCTATAGAAGGAAAGGATGACTTTATAACCACCTATTCCTATGACAAGGACGGTAATTGGCTGAAATTTATTTCTTCTAATCCCCTGTCGACCAAGATTACCACTTTTCATAATGACAAATCGAAGCTGTACTACCGAGGAAAGATTGCCAAGGAACAGGTGTTCAATAAAGCCTCGGATTCTCAGCCCTTGAGAACCACTGAGTATTCCTACAATAAGTGGAGTGCTATTGGTGACCACGACTATCTGGCCAATCCTGTACGTCTGACTCGCATCAAGGTTGATGGTCTGTTGGAAACTCTCTATTCCAACTTTAACAGTCACTATCAGGCACGGACTGTGACCGAACGCTTGGGGGACACTTCTCGCATCACCACTTTGACCCTTGAGAATAAGATAGGTGACGGTCGCCGTTACATCGGCTTACTAAGAAAGAAATCGGTAGATGTCGGGATTGGTAGCCATCCAGAAACGATTGTTGCTACCTACCAATACAACAACAAAGGGCGAATTGTCCGTAAAGTGGAGAACGGCCTTGAAGAGCGCTACGACTACCACACCTCTGGCAAGCACACAGCGGGATTACTGGCCAGCCTTTACTATACGAATCATCTCGGAGAGCAGGTTGTCCAATACCCGACCTATTACCGGGGAATTGCCACTGAGGAATCTCTTCCAGAGAGAACGATTCGTCGAACAGTCGATGATCGGGGATTGATCACCTCTGAAAGTGATGGCGCAGAGAATTACACCTCCTATACCTATGATGCGATGGGGCGTGTTCGTAGCGTCCAACAACCCGAACGGACCAAGCAAATTATCACATACACCAAAAACGCCATCACGTTAAAACGTGCGGGCTCCACATTCCAGCAAGTGGTGACTTTGGACGGCTTGGGGCGGTCAATACGAACGGACAACGAGCTGAACGGCGAAAGATTAAACTTTCTGATTACGACTTATGACGGATTAGGCAGAAAAACCTTTGAGTCTCATCCGATGGACAGAAGCAGTAATGAAGCAGGGGTCAAGTACACCTATGATGCCTTAAGTCGCATCACCCAAATGCAGGACACAGGACGGGGCACGATGGCTGGCTATTGTTATGGCTTGAGTTGTGTTTCTGGTGCTTTACCTTCAGACACTCTGAACGCTGCCAAAGCGGCAGGTGCACGTTATGCCATTACCGAAACCAATCTGATAGACGGGAAGTTCTATAAAACACACTATCTGAAGGCGGGCTTCGGTGGATACGGTTACCTCTACGATGTTCTGGTGTATCGCGTTATTGACCAACAGGGCAATGCTCAGGTGACCAAGTTCCAAAGGAATAAAGCGGGATTGGTGCAAAAAGTCACGCAGGACGGTGTTTCTCGGAGCTACACCTATTATGCTGGGACAGATCGAATCAAAATGATCAATGAGCCAGAGCGTCAGCCCATCACTTACACCTACGATGAATCAGGTAACCTCCGAACCGCTCTAATCGAGGGACAGGGGAGAATCAAGTATTACTATGATGCGCTGAACCAATTGCAAAAAGTCGACTACCCATCAGGCCATGATGTTTGGTTCCGGTATCATGCCAATGGCTTGCTCAGCTATGCCAAGAAGGGCCTGACAGCAAGGACCTATGACTACTCGGCGTCTGGCGATCTCATCAGTGAGAAACTGAAAGTTGATATTGATGGACCAGAGTACTACACACTTGCCTATCAATATGATGATGACGGCCAGTTGGAGAAGATCACCTACCCTAACCAGTTTTTCCTGGAGTACGATCTGGACGATGCGGGACGCCCCTTGGCGCTTCATTCACCGGAAGGCACACTGATCTCTGACGTTGATTACAGCTATACCGGTATTACCAAGACATACACTTATGCCAATGGAATGAAGGTCTCCCAGGCCTCAGATAAAGCGGGACGGATCACTGCAATCAACAGCAATCTCGGGTCCACTGTTGTGACCAGTCAAGCCTACAGTTATGACGGACACAACAATGTGACGTCCATCATTGATCACCACGACTCTGCCAACAGTTTTAACGACATCAAATATGACGGCCTTTCCCGTTTTATTAGTGCCGATTGTCCCTGGGGAGATTGTGGGGCTCGTTACAACAGTCGTGGAGACATCTTGAGCAAGTCCATGGGAACTTTAGGATCACTGAAATATTTCTATGATTCCGATACCAACAGGTTGGACCACACGACCGGAACCAATTACCAATTCAAGTATGACGATTTCGGGAATGTGACGGACAATGGCCGTTTTGACATGACCTATGATCATTCCGGTGACATGCTCAGCATTGTCTCAAAGAGCGGCGATATTGATATCGATTACGAATATGACGCCCACAATCTGCGTACTATCGAAATCCACGGCGATAAAGCCATTATTCAGGTCCACTCCAAAGACGGAAGTGTGCTTTATGAAGAGAATCTGCTGGAGGACACGGCGACAAACTATGTGTATTTTGACGGCAAGATGATCGCGGAGATCGAACGGGATTTTCAAGCAGAATACACCTGTGAGGCAGGCTGGATCTTGGATGGCGATACCTGCACCAAAACGGTGTTTGCAGAACCAACGGAAGGTTGCTCTGAAAACCTGTCAATTTCAAACGGAATTTGCCGATGGGAAGAAACAAGGGCGGCTAACCGCCGATGCCCTGTTGACTATGAGTATCCTTGGGGGATTTTCTGCAGCCCCGAACAAAAGGTCCAAGTGTACTACTGTGACCCCGGATATATGAGATCGGGCAAAGAGTGTTTCAAACTTCATATCGAGCCAATCATCCTATCTTGCCCCACGGACTATAGCCTGACCGGTAATAATTGTGCGAAAACGCAAATCAAAGCCGCAATCAGGAAGTAGCCTAAGGAGATCTCATAAATGGAAATTCTAGCAAAACTTAAATACTCGCTGTGTCTGACACTGACTGTTCTGATGCTGTTGGTCAGCGCTCAGGCTCAGTCAGAAGCCCGCATCACGTTCTATCATCACGACAACCTGGGCTCGCCTATTGCTGCCAGTGACAGAGACGGCAATGTTTTATGGCGGGAGACTTACGCTCCTTTTGGGCAAAAGACGGTAAACGACAGCGCCGCTGAAGAGGAACGTGTCGGCTACACCGGGAAACTGCATGATAACGATACGGGTCTGACGTATCTGAACGCCCGTTACTATGACCCTGTGGTCGGGCGGTTTATGGCGATGGACCCTGTAGGGCCGCTTGAGGGTGG
>NZ_AQXX01000118.1 GCF_000376785.1 Hahella ganghwensis DSM 17046 | reverse complement strand
TTTGGATTACCAAAGCCCGAATCAATATGAAACGGCCTGGAAAGAATTACGAGAAGTTGCTTAACTGGGTTGTCACAAATCAGTTGACCACGTCATCATGATACTTAACGGAAAGGCGGCAACCGTTAAGCGAAGAGGTAAAAAACAAACAGGCATCCGTTTGACTATTCAGAGTACAGGATGTCGTATTATTGGACTCCCAAGGCAAATAGAAACACTTGAACCAGGATTTATCACTCACCGCTTTCTTGCGTAAGACGGCCACATTGCCTTTCGCACCCGGTGGATCAAATGTCATATCGGCAACCCCCGTATGCCCGCCTCCAGACAGATTTGGGTCCACCACAAGAGCGTACTCCTTCATTGCCTCTCCAAGATGCTCTACCAAATATTTGTCAAAAGTACCGTGAGTTTTGGGGTTGTACGGCATATCAAGCTCTCCAATGATTAAGATGGTCTTGACCAAGTACTGCGCCCTTTAAAGAAACAATCCGTCAAATTATTCAATACACTCACACCTTTCCTTATTTCTTGCACATTTCAGCCACAATTCCTCCTTATTTCTCTCATAGTTTTAAAACTCTCCGGGCGCGGCACCTCTTAAATATAGAGACATAAATCCCCAAAAGAGGCGCTGCGCTATGGAATCGGAGAATGACTAGCTAGCAAATATGTTGTGAATTCACTGAAGGAGTAATGTAAATGTGCTGGGTAACAACAAGTAGAAAAATGCCAAAAAGCAACCTGGTGGCAACCGTGGCGACGATCCTGACAATCCATTCCCTGAGCTTGAGTTTACAGGTTAACGCCAAAGATCGTTTGGATGACATACCGGAGGTAGCGCAAAACAGCGTACTTAGCCCGCAAGCAGAACACCGCCCTATACAAAGCCCCAACGCCAGATCAAGTAAACTTCGAAATAGCCCACCCTCAACCGAGGAGAGTCCCGGAGATCCGGAGCTGGAAGCAGAGTTGTCTGAGTTGATTGCTCTGCGAGGCCTGACCCCGGTAGACCTATCCCCTAGAGAGCTTCCTTCCATCCACGACCCTTTGCCTCAATTAGGCAAGAAATTGTTTTTCAGTAAAAGCCTTGGGGGTGAATTTGACGCGGCCTGCGTCACCTGTCATCACCCCGCACTAGGAGGCGCAGACAGCTTGAGCCTTCCTGTCGGAGTGGAAGCAGAGCAAATCACATTATTGGGCCCCGGCCGGGAACCCACCTCCGGCTTACCTGTGGTGCCGCGGAATACGCCCACGGTGTTCAACACCGGGCTTTGGGATACAGGCCTGTTTTGGGATTCTCGAGTGGAAAGCATTGGCAAAGAACCCAATACCAATGGCGCCATATCCGGAATCGCCACACCAGACTCAGGGTTTAATGTGATTGACCCGGAGGCCGGAGCCAATCTTGCCGCTGCACAAGCTCGCTTTCCGGTAACGGAAGTCGATGAAATGAAGACCGACAACTTTGAACCAGGTTCCACCAACCAGGAGATTCGCGACCATTTGGCATCACGCATAGGTGGTTACGGTATTGGCAGCGACGAACTTAGCAGAAATGGCTGGCTGAAAGAGTTTCAGCGTGCCTACGGGGTGACTGCCAGCGCCGAAGAACTGATCACATTTGATGCCATCAGCCATGCCATTGGCGAATACGAACGTTCCATGGCATTTGTCAATTCACCCTGGCAACGTTACCTGGAAGGGAGCCAGAATGCATTGAGCGACCATCAGAAACGCGGTGCCATTCTGTTCTTTACGCGTGTGTCAGATGGTGGTGCTGGATGTGGCGCTTGCCACAACGGCCCCACATTCTCTGACGGCAGACATCATACCGTCGCTTTCCCTCAGTTCGGACCTGGGAAAGGAGACGGTGTGAACGACGACTTCGGTCGCGAACGCGTAACTGGTGACTCGGATGACCGCTATCGCTACAGGACACCAAGCCTCCTGAATGTCGCCCTGACGGCACCCTACGGCCATGCAGGCACCTACCAGACTCTGGAGCAGGTGGTGCGGCACTATATTAGTCCTGAGGCAGCCATTAACCAGATTTTCTCACAATCACCTTGTCCGATAGAGCAATTTTCGGATTACGCAGACTGCAATCTCCCCTATCCGGACGCATTGGGCAACTCCATGCAGGCTGTTGCCAAGCTAAGAGCAGAGCAGGCCCAAGGTACTTCGCGATTGAGTAATCCCGGCCTTAACCAAGAACAAGTCAATGATCTCGTTGCCTTCCTGCACGGCCTGACAGACGATTGCGCCAAAGATCGCAGGTGCTTGAGACCCTGGGTCGCGAATCCCAAAAGAGATAATCCTGACGGTGAGGTTTTGATTGGTGTGGATCAGAATGGCAGAAGACTGTGATGTGTGGCTAAGTGCAGCGAAACCAGACTGCTCGATATTGATTAACATTGAAGCAGACCGGCATTAAGGCCGGTCTTTTTGTGTGTCTGGCACTACCGAATGAATAATATGGCTCGCATTCACTGTCATAAATCAAACCTTGAAGAACACTCAACGATTGGACTGATCGTAATTTTCCCGAGCCTGTCTGATTTCATCGTGGTGTGTATCTGCCCAGGAAACCAGATTCCATAGAGATTTTGCTAGTCCTTCACCTAAAGGTGTCAGTTTGTACTCAACTTTGACCGGCACTTCCGGGTAAACCGTTCGATTAACATAGCCATCACGCTCAAGATCTCTGAGGGTTTGCGTCAGCATACGTTGGGAGATGCCCTGTATTCTGGACTTTAGCGAATTGAAACGATCAGCCCCCTCGACAAGGCTGAAAAGAATCAATATTGACCATTTATCCCCTACCTGACTGACAACATTTCGAATTGGACAATCCTCATTCTGTAAAAAAACTCGCTTACCGTTTTTTGTCGCTGTGCTCATTAGTTTTCAGCCTTTCAAGTAATCAACGTCATCCACTAACAGCCTGTCAGACATCAACGATGCCATCTCACAGGTTATCAAAAGGTAACCAGGGTAGATTAAGTGCCTTATTGCACCACTAAATCCATTATTGTAGGTTAGTATACATTAGTAACCTTCAAGGCTAAACAGGGATCTTTCAGATCTTTTCCTGGCTGCGATTTTTTAAACTAACAAAAACGAGACAAGCCAATGACCCTCTCATTATTAAACCAGGCATTAAAAGAAAACGCGTCGCATCTGATAGACTCTAGCGTCGATCACTTCGCACCACAGTATGAATTTGTCGGGAAGTTCAACATCCGATATGTTCGCCATATCAAAGAGAATGCGCCCACTTTGATACTGCTTAACGGATTACCTCAAAGCATTCGGATCTGGGAGACTTTCTGGGAAAAACTTTCCCGAGATTTTGACCTTCTGGCCTTTGATATCCCAGGGTTTGGTCTAACAAAAGCCGACGAAAGCGACATGTCGCCCAGAAAGCTAAGCCAAACCGTGATTCAGGTCATGGATCACTTTGGCATTCAGAAAGCTCATCTGGTAGGTCCTGATGTGGGAGTCCCCATCACACTGGCCGCTGCCATCCGGCATCCTGAGCGATTTGAGAGTATCAATATTTTTGACGGTCCAGGCAGCTATCCGCCCAAAATGGCACCAATATTAACGGCCGTAATCAAATTAGGTTTCGTCAGGTGGCTGGCGAAAGGACCTAACAAAAAAGCCGTGATGAGAGCCAATTTCATGACCGCAGTAAAAGACGGCTATAAGAGATATCGCCCCACCAAACGTGCGATCAAAGAGTATTATGACATCACTCATGACCTCCAAAGCCATCGGTGCGCCATGAGCTATTTCGGCTCTTATAGCATGGATCTCTCCTGGATTCAGAATCGCCTCCTGGGCATCAAGGTGCCCACATTGATCACCTGGGGAAAACTTGATCCCTACGTTGATGTCAGCAACGCCAGCTATTTATCCTCACAGATTCCACTGAGCAAATTGGTCATCTTTGAAAATGCCTCCCACTTTTCCTCTGAAGATGCAGGGGACGACTATCTTAACGTCCTAACTAACTGGTGCCTGGAGGAATATAACCAGGGCACTATTAAGCGGATGGCAACAGCTTAGAGGAAAGGTTTGTCGGCGAATATTTTCATGTAGAATTCGGATCACTGGCGTAGCACATGCTTCCGCGAATTGCACAAGAGCGACGCAAAACAAAGAACCGAATCATGCAGAAATGTTGTGACAAGACTTTAATCCCCAGAATTTACTACAGGGCAAGCATCATAGACTCGGTAGGCCTTGCAATTCTTCTGGGGTTCTTCCTTTCAGTATTGGGAATAATTGCGTGGGGTATTTCAGCTATTTTTGTAAAATCCTTTTTTGAAGACCCTGGATCAAATGAATTAGCGCGCAGAGGGACTGGGGGGCTCGTTATCCTATACGGCTTATACAAATTTCTGCCCAAGTTGATCAACGCGTGCAGCTACCTTGTGAACTATAAATTGACAGTTACAACCAGGTGTAAGACCTGTGGTGAAAACTATATTCTGGCGGACTACCCCAAAAATAAAGACCCGTTTTAGTTCAGAATCGACTAGTGCGAATACTGGAAATGACTCATTCATTACGCAGCGGAAACCTAAGCCACACCATTCACTCTGAACCACACGACAGCATTAAGCTTGAAATCATAGGTTGCCCGAAAGAAACATGTACCGCCATCCATAACACCGACAAAGCCCTCAGAAAGATCCCAATGCCCCGAACTGCCGCACATTGCATTTATGCGTATTCCATGATCATTAACCGCCTGATATTGATAGGTATAACTATCCTTATGCTGGAATTCCTGATCCGAATGAGTAGCAATATATTCCCAAAGTGCCGCCTCCAATACCGAAGGCTCTACCTCCACCGGTGCAGCGCCACCTTTGACTTCCACCCAGTTGCCAGCGAGCACTGCTTGGGAGAATAGAATAGCAATACAGGTGAAAAGTATTTTCATGTAGTTACTCCGGCACAAGCTCAACGACACTCCCAATGACAAATACACTTTTGTCATTGTCATTTTTAAGATAGAAACAAAACACATCCAGATCAGGACCACCGTCTTTTTTAAGAGCCCGCGGCTGACTTATTGATTTTTTAATGGCGCAACCACCAAGTGTAGGTGTTGAGCCTAAAGCAAATTTTTTGTCGTCGAGTACACGCACGAATATCCCCACAGGTTTACTATTGAGGATGTACTCTACTTTTACCTTCTGATTCACAGCCAAAGCACCCTTACAAGATTGAATCAATCTCAAAAAACGTGTCACTTACATGCTCACATACTATTGAAGCCTTCAGTTCATAACCAGTCATGATTTATTATCATTACCCCTATAAACCAAATGCAAGGCAAGCACTGCGCATTAATAATCTGAAGTGGATGAGAGATATTAGTGCCTCGACAATTAATCTTAGAGTAAATCATTGCCACCACCACAGATACAACTAGGCTATTGAAGTGCCTAGTGAAGAAGCCCACACGTAAAAAGAAGCGATCACAAAAAGGCCGAACTCCCTGGCCTTTTGCTTCATTTTGCAATGAATTCAGTTTTACCGATTCACTCCCTCAGGAGCCTATCAAGTCAATTGGCCAGCTTCACCATTTTGGCTTCCGATGGTACACCATTCTCATTGAGCGCGAACAGCATGTAGTAGCCTGGGGGCGCGATATTGGAGCTTAATGGTGTGGTCACTCGATAGAAATCGTTGCCCAGGGCATTCATTTCCAATTCGATGCGTCGCTGATCGGTATTGGAGGAATGGGTGACTGCAGACAAACGGATTAACGATACCGAGCTGATGGCCTGCTCTGAACGAAAATCGAATTGTTGATTATACCCGGTTTCTCCGTCGTATCCGGTTGGCCCAGTAGTGATAAGGCTTACTTCCGGGCGCTCGCCCTTGAACAGGTATGGAGGACTATAGATCTCTGCAGTGGTGTAATTGAATTCACAATTTGCGCCACAAGCACCGCCACCGCCGACCCAGATTCTTCCGTCCGGAAGCAGGACCGCGGTTGAGTGGTAATTTCTTGGCTCTTGATGCTGCGCCACTTCAGTCCACTCGTCCGACGCCGGATCATAAATTTCCGGTGTATAGACCGCTTCACTGGTGTCAAACAGATGGCTGTCCCGAGAACCGCCTACTGTAAAAACCTTGCCGTCCGGCATCACCACTGAGTTGGCGTAATACCTGGCATGATGCATATTTTCCTTGCGAACGGACTGACCGGTTTTCAGATCAATTTCATAGACGGAGTATAGAGACGGAAGCGTGTCGATCTCCCCCTTATCATCCGCATAGTCTTCAATGCCGAACTTTTCATTCCCCCCCATCAAAAGCACTTTATCAGCACTGTACTGAACATTGGTGGCGCCCTGGATGTATTTCGGCCCGTCCAAGCGTCCAGTATTGGTCAGTATAGAGCTGCCTTCACCGTCAACAGTATGACGCACAAACTCTCGATAAGGCGCATATTCCAATATACTTCCATCGTGCATGACCGCGAGCTTGCGGTAATATTGCGCACGGGCCACTCCGTAGTCCGAATTCCCAATATTCTGGAAATATTGAGACTTCTGCGCACCAATGTCCTTTGTTCCGGTCAGGAGCTTGAACTCACGGGTAACAGGGTTCCAGATTTCACCGAGCTGCTCCATATTGGTGTGAATGGGGTCACCATCACCGTCTCCACCAACAGTGAATACAGACCCATCCCCCAAAATTACGGCGCTGTTGTACCAACGAGGTATCACGAGATCATTTTCCCTGACCCACTTGTTAGCGTCCGCATCATAGGAAACCACATAATCGCGCTTGGTTTGTTTTCCGCCCCCTCCCATAATCAACAGCGAACCATCCTGATCCATCACCGTGGCAGGACAGAACATCTCATAGGTATCTTTCACCACATAATGAGAAAGCCCATCACCCTCGCCTTTGGGATTGAACGTTCCTGTATAGGTGATGTCATCACCATGGAAACTGATTGGTGTAGATCCTGACCAGAACAGTAGTTCTCCGTTAGGCAGAATGGCGGATGCAATTGCCACCAGACCAAGCTCAAACTTATCTCCCCACTCCCCGACAGCGGTCTTAGCCGCCGGCATGAAATCGAGTTTTTCGTTATCGCCCGTCGTACAATCGAACTGAATCAGCTTTGCACCTGCAGCAAGTCTATTACCGGCAATATTCAGACAAAGCCCTGTTCCGCTTTCGATCACCTTATAGCCATCTCTCAAGGGATTGATATACAGTGGTTTGGTTACCCGGCAGTCGCCCAGCCTGACGTCGGCACCTGCAGTGCCAGGAACATTCAGACAGTATTGCTGCTCCCCGATATTAGTTGCCAAACGATAACTCCCGTCAGGATCTTGCTGGGCGCTCCATAACAGTGATTCGTCATAACATGCCTGCTGAACCAACCCCATTGCCTCGGTTTTCTGGAAACAGAGCCCACTATCCTTGCCGGCAAGATTGAACAAACCTGCCGGTATTTCAGCGAGCACGATTTGTGAGGTCACGACAATGCCGGTACCTACTATAATTTCACGTATTTTCACGTGTAAAACTCCATAATGTTAACTTCATAGTTTACTCATGCCGCTTATTCTTTTTGTTAGCTAACATGAGAACTTCTTAGAAAACCGAATGGAGAATTAGTTCAAATAATTCGATTCTTTTAATCGATTATTTTGAACGTTTAAAGAATTCGCAATATTTCAATTTTCTTCCTTGATTCTCGACCCGTTAATTTCTTCGTATTTGCAGGGCCGCTTCAAGCATTAGACACAACCTGAATGCAGAACTAATGAGAGGAAGCGCCGGAACTCCGGCGCTTTATTGGCAGACCATATTGATACTCAGCTTGGCGTAACCAACGCGGGCTCCAGACGATAGATTGCCTGATGCGAACCACCATCCGCCTCAGCACCACTATCAAAGGTTGCCATCGCCCCGGTCAGCTTAGCCAGACGAACGTTATCAGCGAAGAATTTATTGGAGTACCCGCCACCTTCTGGATTGCTGGATAGCTCAACGCGCAAGTCGCCACCATCGGCCGCTTCTGACATCGAGCCATCGATGTCCATGGTCAGAGTTTTCCATTGTCCGTAACCAAGGTTTTGTTGCAGCTCAGAAGCCGTCATGGTGACTTCACCCACAATTGAAGAACCCGCCCATAGCCTGATACTCATATCAGAGGCGTAACCATACTTCCAGGTCGCCAGGTCCACCTTCATTTGGTAGTCGGCGGAAGCATCAAATGTTTCCGATAATATTTGACTGATCGAGCCGGAATCATCCACCTGAATCAGGTTACTCCCATCAGAGGCGCCGCTATGGGTGGCATTGTTGTTTTCGTCCTTGAAAGAAGCTGTGTTATATCCACTGATTGTCCAACCTGGAACATCCCGATCCAAAGCATAATCCTGACTCAGCACCTTATCCTCAAAAGAAGCGTTGATAATATCAATCCGCTCCCCGGAGACAACATCAGCCGATGTCGCGTTTGCTTCCGGCGCCCCCCAGAGTCGGTTTATCTCTTGCGCGATAGACCTCCCCGTTGCGCCTGCAACCGCACTGAAGTCAAACCTTTGCTTCCCGGACATGTAGGACACCAGTTGCTCAACGCTTGTGCGGCCCAGCTCATAATCCTTCAGTAACAGCCTTTCGACTTTATAGGCATCGCCGGCAAAGTAATTGACGATTCTCTGGCTACTGACCGCTTCAGAACCGGCAACAGAAGCACTGCTACCAATCTGCAACAGCAAATCCTGCCCATCGCGAGAAAACCAGATATTTACCTGAGACAAGGTGTCGCCAACGAAGCGAATTTGGTCATTGCCACCACTTTCTTCGATCCGGTCATGCCCTTCTCCGACTCCGATCACGTAGACGTCATCGCCACCGCCACCTTGCATCAGATCATCACCTGTACCGCCATCCAGCATGTCCTGGCTATTGCTACCAGTGAGCTGATCATTACCGGCAAAACCAGACAGGAAATTACTCTCCGTATCCAAATCTACGCCTGAGGCATTGGCGTACAGCTTGTCATCCTGATCGCTTCCCAGCAGATAATCAGATCCAGCGCCACCATCAAGACGACCGGCACCCCGGACCACATCGTCACCCTCACCACCCTGCAGATCATTGCCATAGAGGTTGCCTGGTTCAAATTGATAATCGATCAGGGCATCGCTACCCTTGCCACCCTGCAGTAGGTCGGAGCCTGTACCACCCTCCAAGTGGTCGTCGCCTTCTCCGCCGTTTAGCAGGTCGTTTCCGCCACCACCAAATAGCTGATCATCTCCAGCATCACCATAAAGCAAATCCCGTCCGATACCGCTCAGTATCCGGTCATCGCCATTACCGCCATGAAAGGTTTCTTCCGCGTCTGCCGGAGTCCCATCGAAATCCACAATGAGATCATGGCCATCCAGGGCATCGATGTCCCGTTGCTGCCCAGTGGTCAGCCTGATCGCATCATCGTCTTCTGTGATATCGAGAATTTCCGGCAGAACAACAGGCGTTGCCGGCTCAGTTATTGGCGTTTCCCCAGAGGGTTCTTCATGAGAGCCGATACCGTTGGTCAGCGCCTGGGTATCAAAAGTGACTTCTTTCAGCCACAACGAGTCAGCATAGGTCCCGGCCAAGCCAACCAGACGATACTTGCTGAAAGGCAGCCCCTGATTGTTGATATCCACATGTCGAGTGGCTTCACCGCTTCCAGGAGCCCAGCCGAATGACGGGGCAACATCGATCCATTGACCCAGTTTATTCTGCGCCTGAACCTTAAACGTCATCGTAGAGCCATTGCCACCCTGACTGATTAGATTAAACCCGGTAACCGCGATTTTTTCCGTCAGAGAAAACTCGATCCAGGTATTACCATTAAGGGTGACCGATTCCTCCGACGTTGCCCATGCGGTTGATTCGCGATTCTGAGTAAAGCCGTCAACCAGATTAATGGGATTGGATTTGCCGGACCAGGTCGAAGAAGCGCCCAGATACTCACTGCCAATTGCCCCGGTACCTGCCAGCTCGCGGGCCGCTTCGGTTTCCAGCAAATCACCTTTACGGATCTTGCTATCGTCATCGATAAAATCATAGCGAACAAAATAACGCGTACTTGAACTGGTCGTCGTCAGATCCTGGCTGACCGACACACTGATCAAATCACTGCGGTTTCCATTTCGGTATTGTTCATGGGTTCTGTTTCCGTTGATGAGTTCCGAAGCAGATACATCCGCCTCAATATATTTACGGATCAGAGCGCCGTCTTTGATGCCCATGCGGAAGAAAGTTTCGATCCGGCTGTGCTGGCTGAGTACCTGTGCCGCCATAACAGCTGCCAGCTCTTCGGCCGCATGTTCGTGATATCCGGTAATAATCATCGCCTTCTTAACGACTTCAGCACTATTGCTTACCGCTGTTTCATTGATCAACCCCTTAACCGTTTCCACGTTACTATGGTTGACGCCTGCTGCCAGGTACTGCTGAGCGGTAAAGATATCCAGTCCACTTCCGATCACTGCCAGCAGAAAGTCTGCATCAGCCCCCTGCTCACGCAGGAGATTGACGTAAGCGGTATCAAGGTTATTTGTCTGAATATGCTCCCTGGCCTTAGAACCTTCGGAACTTCGAAGCACGTCGTTAAAGCGTTTGATCAGCACCGGATCAAGCAGACCGCGATTCATATAGGCGATGGCATTGCCTATATCATTGGCAGAGGTCATCCCCTGCGCATCAACCAGCTGATCGATCAACTCTGGCGTAAGCCCCGGTATTCCCTCCACAATTAAGCGTTTCTTGGCGACTTCAGCGGAAAAATCATCCTCGAGGATCTGGAATCCTTCCGTGAAATCCATACCGTTACTCATCAGGGCATCCGCATCCCCCAGATACAAGGTCCCGGAACTCTCATAGAGCTCCCGTGGATTAGCGGCATTACGCCCGTCTCTGTATGCCTCGCGAAATTCAGAAATGCTGTTGGCATAGGCAATCAAACCGTATTTATCGTGCCAGATTCTGACATTACCGTCATAGGGTTCAACGCCAATCAGCAGTTCACCACTAAGTTCATCGGGATATGCCCATTGGGTATTTGGAGTGGACGCCAATTCGACAGAATAGCTATATCGATTTGAGCGTATGTCGACGGAAAACTTACCATCCTGCTTGATCTGGACCCGGAATCCGCGTGCGGAAGAGCTGTCCATCTGGTCAAGGATGTAGGGAGACTCCCAGCGACGCTTATTGACTGTTGTATGAACAGCAAATTTGTCGTAGGCACCATAATACGCCTCAGGAAAAGACTGCGCGCCGTACTGATTGCGACTGGCCTCAGCCAAAAAGTCATTGTTTCGATGAGCAACTATCTGCCGAGCTTCACTTGCCGTGACATCAGCATTGGCGTAGCGAACCACCAGTTCAGGTTCAACCCCGACCTCCAGAAGGCTGTCGTATAAATAATTCCCTTCCGGCAGCACCGTGTCATGATGATATTCACCAGGATTTCTCGGCGTGCCATCACCTCCCCACACAAAACCCGAAATGGCTTTGGGCCAGGCATAATAGTTCTTCAGATAGATCTGCTCCGAACCGTCCGCTGATGTCAGCTTAAGATCATTCCCCAACACCTCTTTGGCATAAGTGTTGATGTTGTCACTGATCTCAATGTAGGCCTTCTGATGCGTTCCCGGTGGTATATCGATCAAATGGGGTTTGTCGCTATTGAACAGTTTGACCCGCTGATACTCTTCGTTATCCAGCTCGTAGTAGTACACTGAATCCGATATCACCGCCGGCAAGGTATACTCAAAACTGACATCGCTGCCATGATAGGTTTCCACTGTCAGATGACGTGATTCAGCATCCTGGTTGTAGTTTTTCAGCACCACACGGGAATTGCCATAGCCCAATATGACGTCACTCCCTTCTGAGGTCAGTATCAGGTTCTTAACATCCGGGACGCCATAGAAACGCAACTTGTCATATTTGCCGTCACGGGCATAGTTGTCGATCACATAGGTTTTGTTACCTGACATATCGACTTCATAGAGATCTTCACCGTTACCTCCAGCCCGACTCAGCGAACCATTCGCAAAAAAGCGATCATTACCATCGGTCCCCATGTGCCCCGTCAGCCCGCTATTGATACCTGCAGCAGACACTAGGCCACCGTTAATCGTCAAGTCGCTGCTGTTGCCTTCCGCGAAATAACGTTCAACCCGTAAATGAACCAGGGACTGCAGACCGTTTTCTGCATTTACCGTATTTCCGTCGTAAACCAACAGGTCATCGCCAACTCTCAGGTAGGCGACATTGCTGACATTGATCGATAGCGAAGAAGCTTCCGACGCTTTGACCACATAACGCCTGTTGTTTGCGGACCCTTGCAGGTTCACAGCGTCGCCGTCTGATACCCGCTGGACACTCAATAATGCATCCGTGGCTTCGTTGGTGCTTGCCGCCCCCTGGGCAACATGCTCCAGACCAATATCTCCACTACCGGATTCCGGCAGGTTCAGAAACATTGGAACAGCATTTTCATCGCCACTGGAGTTGGCATAGACCTGCATCTGATGTTTTTGCGTCTGGTAATGGGTCAATTCAAGCTTAATGTTTTTCCCATCTTTCACATGCTCCAGAATTAGCGAAGTCCCCGCGTAGCGATAACGAATATCGGTCGCGGCAACATCCAGGCTGATCGTCATGATTCGCTGAGTGCGCGGTTCAATCACAAAATGTCCGCTCCCCTCCCGGAAACGGTAGTTGCTGACTGCCTGATCCCCGTACAGGTATTCAGGTTCCGCTCCCGAGCTTCCGGTGTGCTCACTGAACACAAAGGATTTTGATATCCGATCCATGCTCATGGGGTACAGGCGGTTGCCCGCCGCGTCGTATTCAGATGGAAGGTTTAGCGAAAAAACACTGCCGGATTTGTCTTTAAACTGCAGGATCTTGTTGTTGGAAACCTCATAAATTCTGACCTCTCCACCATCAGGACCCGAAATTTCCAGTCTGGGACCATACTTATTCACCGACACCTTGTCATAATGATAAGGAAGTTCGATAAAGGCCACCTGCGTACCATCGCCCTGCTCCAGATAGATCTGTGCGTCGCTGCCCGCTTTCCACAGGAAAGTATCATCACTGACACTGTGAGCCTTGATCCCCTGATTCAAGACATAAACATTGGCACCCGCTCCACCGTAAACGTCTGCATAGCCATTGCCAGCAACACTGACATCCAGAAGGTTGTCTTCGTCTCCGCCTCTGATAACAGAATCATGCTTGGCGTTGACCACTGAGATATTCTCGATACTGGTGATAGACATGGATTGTCCCAGATCCACCTCCCGCCCAAGATCCCAGGCATACTGACAATCAATGATGGCGGCCTGTGATACGGCCGTATTAATATCAACTTTTTTGCCACTGGCATCCCAGATTAACGTATCGGTCCCCGCACCGCCGTCGACACCATTGACTTGCGCTCCGGCGGTCAGGTTAAAGGCATCTTGTTTATCGCCGCCGGTCACCCGGTTAAGTTCGGTGGTATCGTCCAGATTGAACAGGTTTTTGCGTTGGCTGTCCCCCAGAATTGTTTCGGAGGGCCTTGCGCCAAGCTCCGCCCAGACAGTACTCCCGTCGGCGATAAGATCCGAACTGATCCGTTCCAGATCCGTATAATGGGTATTTTGTTGCAGCAGGTGCTTCCATTCACCACTGGACTGGATAATTCCATATTCCACGTTGTAGGTCCGGTTGCTCACGTTCAGATACTTATGACCGTTCTTGGCAAACAGGTCTGAAAGGAACTGCTTGGTTTCGTTCCAGTTTTCCAACAGGCTGGTTTCCATGGCGTTGGCAGCCTCTTCGCCCTGTTTTCGGGCTTTGGCTTTCTTCATTCCATCCGTTTCTATGCCGATCCAGGCGGCAAAGAACTGATGCACCTTATCGCCCACGTTATCGAAGTAATCGTCGTATTCGGCTATCTGCAAAGCACCCTGAACGATCCCGTTGACCAGGAAAGCGGCAGCCCCGATTGCAATGCCAATCGGCCCTGCTGCAGAGGCAATGGCTGCGAGCGTGGAACCTGCCGCGGCCGCAGCAGCGACCGTCGTGCCCGCGACCGCCGCAGATACCGACGCGGCGATGGAGACACCGGTCAGCGCAACACTGGCCGCCAGACTGACCGAGGTAATCACCGTGTTTGCCACAAGAGATTTATACTCGTAGCTACCGGTGTCTCCGCCATTATTCCAGAAGTCCTTCCACTGCAACCCGATCGCCGTCAGCGAGACTGGTGCCAAAACCAGATCCAACACACCGGCCTTCACTGTTTTACCAACAGTTCCCAGAGCGCTGCCTGCAGCTTTAAAAGCCTGGCTGATGCCTTTACTGACCACTGTCGGCAGCGCCACGCCACCAACCAACTCAGTTAAGGTCAACGCTTTATCCCGAACCGACATTTTCGACCAGTCGGAAATAACGGCCCGAATGGCATTCAGGGTCTCGAAGGTGTTAAAGACATTGCCTCCGGAATCGACCGCCTTGCTCAGCTTCGATGGTCTGTGATTGCTTTCCAGCGACTGGCCCAGCTGCCTCAGGCCGGCGTCCTCCTGGCCTTGTAATGTCCGGTAAATACCTTCTGAAAGGCCGGGGTCCAGTTTCATCATGGCCGTGACCATGCGCAGCACATCCGTATGCGTTCCATTTTTAATGATCTTCCCGATTGCCTGGGGATTCAGCGGCTCAGCGCGACCATAGGCCAGAATGCCCTTGTCGATTAGATAACGCTGCGCATCCGTACTGGTCCATTCCGCCATATTGATAACATCATTGGCTCCGTCCAACCCGCGAACAGCTTTCTGTAGTGAATCTGTGGCCGCTATTTCCAGGCGCTGACGATCATTCAGGTGAGGATATTTTTCGCGCAGCGCAGCAAAATCTTCGGCACTGAAATCCGTCAGCCGCTCAGACAAAGAAGCCAGCTCTGACACGGACTGCGCATCTGCATCAGATAGTCCGAACCGACTCTGCAAGGTTTGTGCAAGCTGTCCTTGCTTATGGTTTTCCAGCGCTAATTCCAACTGCCCCTTAAAGGTACTGCTAACCACCAGGCTGTCAGAGACACTGCTATTGATCACTTCTGCGATATCTTTTGCCAGATCGCCGTAGCCAACCGCCCCCTCGGCCACAAACCCTTCGTTTCCGCGTAGAAAAACGGATTCGATATCACCGGATTCCTGAAGCAATCGCTTCTTGAGCAGTTTCGCCACCGCCGCTTTCTCACCTTCAGTCGCCGTGCCGGTATAGAAAGCTTCGATGCCATTTCGGTCAAATTTAAGCCGTGACAGACCGCCATTTTCACCATTGATCAGCTCCGTCAGTGTTTCTTTGGAAATTCTGCCCCCATCTACCAGCACGCCAGCCTGATAAAGCGCTCCCGCCGAAACAGTAATACCATCCAATGTCACCAGCCCCAGGCTCGCCATGCGACTGGATTCAGTCTGAAATCCATCCGTCATCACCAGATCATTCAGGTGACGAAATGCCTGGAGCTGGTCGCTCTCTGCCGGATGAAACTCGCTGACATTGAATCCGGCCGTATCCAGCTCATAGTATTCAGCAAGACTCTGGCCCAGAGAACCACCTGCCTGATCCAGTACCGCTTGCACCGTACTCCTCAGCCCCTCCGCCGTGGCGGCTTCCAGACGACCGATATTCGGATCGTAGAAAAAGAACCGATCCGTTCCATTTACGGATTTTCTGGCTAACTGGAGGGAATGGTTGCTGGTGTTGAGAACCAGATACTTGTTCCCAGATGAGGCGGAGAGATCTGCAAAAACAGCTTCCAGCGTCTGCTGCCCCCTTTGTGTCAGCGCATTCTGCCCCCCCGTCTGATGCAACTCATCAATCAACAAGCGAAAGTCTGTGTTCTGGGCAAATTCTGTCGTTGAAATATCCCGGTCCTGATGCATCGTATCCGAGATGGCTGCGCTGGTAACCAAGGCATCCAGGAACGCTTCACTTGCCTGACTTCCGGTCCCTTGTGACAACATGTGCAGATATCCCAGTCCAATGCCCACACAGCGGCCATTCGGGGCGTTATCTCCTGCCCCCAGATATAACGATTGTGGCGCCTGGCGCAACCTGACATCAGTTCCCCTGTTTCTGGCTGCATTGACGATATCACTGGTCGCGGCAGAGGTTTCCCTTGTCATGGTCTGCCAGTCGATGACTTTTTCGACCAGGGTCGCTCCCCGATCGTTGGTATCGAGTTCAATCGAGACATCCCCGCGGGTTGCAAGATCAATGACGTGCCTGAACTCATTGAAACTCTCGCCATCCAACAGGAGCGAATAGACTCTGCTTGAATCGAATGACTCGCCATTTTGTGACGGGAAAAACTCCGCAAGTACGTACTCCTGCGCAGCATTCAGGTCTGAAATATAAAGCCTGCCTTCGTCTATGGCTTCCAGGATTCCAACGACATGATTACCCTGGTAGCCAGACTGGCGTGGATTGGCCAGATGCTCAGAGGAGCTGAAGCCTTCGCCTGGCCTGGCGACCAGCGGCTGACTGGCAAGCACATTCAAAGCATTGTCGTCCAGGCTACCTTCCTGTAGAAAGAAGTTGCCCGTATGTCCGTTGGCCATGGCGTCCAGAATGGCCATACCTTCTTGCTGGACAATTCTCTTGATCACTGCATGGGGCACTTTCACAATCTTGGTGATATTGCCCTCACTATCCTGAACAGAGTAATAGATCTGCCCGTGATGCATCTCAACGAGATCAGTGGAGCCATCGGTATAGAGCGTCCATAGATCGGACGTCACCAGTTCTTCCAGATTGGACTGATGCGTGTCATAAATCGCCTGTAACTGACTGACAGCCTCTTCAGACACCATGGACGTCAATTCCTGACGGAGTTGCGCAAAGTCCGCAGGGCTGCCCGCCAGTTGCCCCTGCCCGTTTACCTCAAACATCATTCGAATACGATCTGCAAAGTTCAGGTCGCCGGTGCCGCTGTTGGTCCTGATGGCCTCCTTGAATGCGCTATCGGCATCACTCTGGGCACCGACCACCTGGTTGATATCCATATCTGCACGATAGCTGTCAAGAATCACCTGTCGGGCCGCCTTTTGTGCGGATTGGACGGTCTGACCAAGCGCTATCTCCTCAGCTGGGTTACTGAGCCCTGTCAGCATAGCCTCGCCCCCTGAACGAACCAGTCCTTTGAAGTTGCGCAGCTGCTGGTTGAAACCGGATTGGTTTTCCACCAGACGGTCCCCTGAATAGGTGAAGGTCGGTTTATTTTCCGGTATGGAGGGGTCAGTTACGGCTGCCAGCGAACGAAGTTTCTTAATCGTTCCGGTCACATCCGTGGTATCAAACGGCTGATTTACCAGACTCTGAATGGCACTGATCGCCGCTGTTTTTTCCGGTGCGTCCAAATGACCGAACCGCGTGTTGATAATCTCAACCAACGCATTCACTTTGCGATCAATGCCATCCCTGACGTCACTGTCGCTCACACTGCTTTTGTCTGCTCTGGCCAGCTGGCGAACTTTATTTTCAAGATCTGCCACCATCGCCCCATCGGAATAGAACACTTTAATGTCGGCCGTCTTCTTCTCCAATGCCAGAGACGCGTCACTACTGAACTTGAGTATCAGTGCATCCAATCCACCAGTGGTGCTATAAGCGTGTTTCTCAGTTACAGAAAAGGACGAGATGCGAAAGTTATTGGCATCCTGCGCAATTCGATTAACAAAAAGCTGATAATCCCCTTCATTAGAGGTATAGCTATTCAGTCTTACCAAGGCTTCCGGAGTCAATTCCAGTGCAATGGAAATCGGCTGTTGGGTTTTACTCCAGAAAGAGGTCCCCAGACTGTTTTTCAGGGCGCCGGTATCTCCACTTAACTCAGGATGCTGTTTGGCGAATTTGGCTAATGCCTTACGGAATTTCTTTTTGTCGCCTTTGGCCAGAAAGTCCGAATATTTGTTCAGTTCTGCCAATTCGGCGGCATCCACACCTGGCCGGCCAGCCAACTGTGACAGTACAGACTTGATATTCGCCCGGTTCTTCGGTGTGGTGAAGCTGGCCAGCTTGATCAGTTGCTCTTTCACTTCCGGAAGCGCTTCGAGCAACGCCTTCACTTTCGGTTGATCAAATAACCTGCTGGTTTTCTGAATGTCGATGGACCAGGTGACTTTATTGACCCCGGATTCACCCGCTTCGAGTTTGTACCCGTCTTTTGGCAGGAAGTTGCTTTCCATACGATCCCAGGATTTGGAAAACTTATAGCTTACTCCGGTCACCGACCGCCCCAGATCCCCCCGGGCATTTGCCAGATTCTGGGTTGGCGTCGCGGAGTTTCCGTCGTGATCAAACGCCGGGTCGGCGTCAAAATCCCGAAGGGCCGATCCTGCCGTGAGTGAAACCGGAGTGAAGCTCAGCCCAATGCTGTTGAAAAAACCTCGCTTGTCGATATATTCCCGGCTGAGATCCTGTCCGTCTTTATAGGTCAGCCTGGCCTCTTTTTTCGCCTTGAAGATATTGGCGTCCAGCCCTAGGGCTCCAATGGTCAAAGTCGCCGCATTTCTCACCTGCCGATCTCCAGTATTTAACGGAGAGTTGGCTCCCAGGGACAAACCTGCACCGACAGTCCCTGAAAAATCGACCGAATGGGTTTGGTTGGAACCACTATAGGCAGCGCCCTTTTTAGAGATTTCCAGAAGTTCATAGGGATCGATCGTTCCTTTCAGCAACTTATCCAACGTGGATTGAATGGTTCCCTTGTCATCCTTGGCAATGGTCAACGTAACTTTCTCAGTTTGAGTCGCCGCAAACTTATAGCCGACAGTTGCGGAAGCGCCAGCAGAGGCAGAAAGCGTTCCGGCACCAACGGCCGACAGACCGGCGCCTGCGCCCACAGACCCGGATATAGAGGGCGTGATGTCAAAGGCTCGGTCAAAAGCGATATCAATATCCACACCTTCTGCGGTTTTCTTAACAACAAGTTTGTACTTGTTTCCACCACCGGCTGCCACTTTTCCGGCAATACCGGCAAAACCAAATTGAAACGGGGCGACAGGGGTGAATCCAGGCGCATGAGACCAGCCGGCACCAAGTTCTGCGCCCAGTTTCCAGCCGGCATCCAGGGATAACGACTCCCCATCCTTCATGGTATTGATCAGATTGACATAACGATGGGATACATGGTCCTTAACCGCCCCCTGACGAGTCAGGGCTCTGGTCAGTTTGGACTTGTCGTTCTTCAGTCCACCCAACAAATAGTCGATGGTCTTAAAGTAGCGGTCGGCTCGGTCCAGGCTATTAAAGTTTCCTTTACCAAGTTTACCAATAGCAGACTCTTTTTGGCTTGTCTCAGCCGCCTCCACAGCGACATCAAGCGTCGCTTTTGCCTCTTCCACGGCTGTGCCGTTATTGACCGAAATTTGCGCCAGGAGTGTAGCTTCCCGTAACTGGTGAAGTAACGCCGTGTCGTGTACAAGCTTGCCGACCAACGCACTGGCATCACCACCGTCAGGAGGCATATATACACCCGCATCCAGCAAGGATTTCAGCTGTGCAGCAACGCCATCACCGCTGCCGAATGCGGATTTACGGTATTCATACAAACGGTAGATCGCATTGCTGTTGCTGTTCACTCTGTTCGGGTGAAACAGCGCCTTGAATTCCTGAAATGCACTGGTTTTTGACCAATCAGGATTGAGGTTGCCATCGTCAAGGTCCAGGTTAATCAGCTTGCGAATACGCTTGATCGCGTCCGCATGTTCTCCATCCATCTTGGCCTTGAAGTCATCGAGACGGCTTTTGATGCCACTATCGATCTGGTTCTCCAGGAATTCAGGCGGTCGACTCAACAATACGCGGAAGCTGTCTTTGATTTCCTGCTTCGCTTTACTGATATCATCATGATGCCCGGCACGAGCGTTCGTGGAATGATAGCGGAAGTGTGCGGCGCTCCAGTCGTTAAACTTTTTCAAACGATTGCTCTGGGTTCCTACTGCCGGGATATCCTGGCTCAGTGCAGAGGTCAGGTGATGCTTCTTAAGTTTGTAGCCGAACAAACTGGAGGCGGGATCACTGGCACCAAAGAACAGCACCTGGTACTCATGCTTGAAGCGGCTGAAGCTCAGTTGATCAAACAGTGCATCAAAGTCGGTCGTCGTCGAATCCTGATAGGCTTGTGCCCAATTGCCATCCGGTCCCTGTCGGTATAACTTGCCCTCGGATGTCTTACCTACGACAGTGCCATCTGCCAGCGTCTTCAGCTTTTGGAATGGCGCAATATTCCGATGGCTGTCGGGGGTCACTTCCTGCCAGGCTGCCCCGCTTTCAGTGCCTTTTCGAAACAACTTTCCTTCATCACTGATCGCCCATAACGTGCCGTCGCCTGCTACGGCCATACTTTTTGTGCTGCTGGTACCCTGCACCTCAGGACTGGCGTCCACCGGATCAGCGGCCGCAACCTCCATCCAGCTGTACTGGTCAAAGAATTTCTTCTTGCCGTCGGTGGTCGCCACATAGACACGCCCACCTTCAAGTAACCCAAATCGATCAGCGTTCTCGATCCTGCCGACATCCACCCACTCGTACGGACCGTTCACAGAATCTGAATAAAACAGACGCTGCCTGTTGTCCATTAACCAGACCCGACCGGATTCCTCTCGCGCGGTATGAACTGCCGCCTCGATTCCCACCGGTAGATCATTGATATTCAGACTGACGTGCGGAGCAGAAGCGCTTTCCTCAGCAAGCCGCGATATCGTTCCATACTTTTCATCCGTAATATCCAGCTTTTGGTATCCGCCATCCTGATCAAGGAAATAGACAGAACCAGAAGCGGATACCGCAAATTCATTAACACCTTCACCCAGGAACACCGCTTTGGCCACATAGACATTCTGATCACCCCGGGCAGGCGCCTGAACGCCAGTCGTCGCGGTGAAGCCAAGATCATTCAGCTGTGCCAGATATCCATCATGTTTAAGGGCATACAAATGACCATCAGCCCCTAGCTTCAGCTTTTTAATGTCCTGGGCATTGGTGGCCAGCCAGCTGTCTGATCGCTGGTCGTGCATGTAGACGACGCCATCATAAAGCGTAAATCGGCGCCCGGCATCGGTGACAATCAGGCCATAGTCATCGAAACCTGTGGCTTTATTGAAACCGCGAAATGATGCGTCTACGATCGGATTAAAGGTCTGATCTGCCGGATTAAAGGTCTGATACTGATAACCATTGCTTCCGCCAATACCGTTTGCTGTGGATCCTTGATCGTTCAGGGTCACGATATCGCCACCGGGGCCGATCTGAACCTGAACAACGTTCCTGGCATCTGCACCACTAGCACCAGTACCAGCGATGACGGAACCCGCCGTCACAGACTGATCACCCGACACCGTCGGAACATTGAAACGGACCAACTGGCCCTCGGAAGTCGAGGCAAACACAGTGCCCGCTTTGATAACAAAGGAACTCAGAGTTCCTTCCATATTTGGTATGCCGCTGACATCCAGCGTACCGTTTATCGACCCGGCAAAATGTAGAAGGCCATCTGAATCGAGCCCAAAGGTTATCCCGTCCTTGCTTTGAGCATCCAGCAGATAGGCACCGGGAACATCAAACCTGTGCCGGGTAACCGTACCGTCCGATGACAGTTTTAGCACACTGTCGCTCCCTTCCAGAGCGATGGCGGTGCCATCTTCATTACGCTGAAGGTTTTTCAGTCCAGAATAATCAGACGCTTTCCAGTCCTGATCACCAAGCTTTTGGAATAGAGCTCCGTCCTTCAACAGATAATGATGATCAGAAGACACAGACACCTTGCCACTGACCAAATCCAGGTTGTTTGTCTTTATCTGCTGATGAACGTTCGCGGTAAGCGGAGAACCAGTAAGCGCACCGTTTTTTTTCATCCCAACAAAGGTGAGGCGTCCCTCCGCATCTATCGTCAGTCTTCCATGGCTCAGCTTGGACAGACCTGACAAGTCCACCACGGGTTCCGCAGACTTGTACATGGCCGTCAGTTGCTCATTGTCCGAATAAACATGCAAATAACCCTGCTTATCCAGTGCATAAGCTCGCCCGGTGTTATCCGTATGAATCGCAATATAATTGGCATTACTGCCGTTGAAGAAATCAAACATGGCATTGGAAGCTACCAGATCCAGGTTGCCCTCGGCATCAAACGAGGTTACTTCCAGTGTGCCGTATTTCGTCAGCGCCCAAACCAGTTTGGAATCCCCTTTGCCATTGATGATTTTGACATCCCGAACCTTAACGCTGGTTCTCACCGTACTGGCAACTCCAGAGGATGAGACAAACCGGAATTTGTTCTCTCCTTCGCTGAATGACACGACTGTACCGTCCGCCGCCACATCCATATGAGTTGAGGTGTGGCGGAAATCGGACCTGGATTTGATCCCTTCACTGTTGAAATAGAGGATCTCCTGATTTTTGTATAGCTGTGCTCCGGTATAGTGTTTCACCACCTGGGCGGAAAATTTTGGCGTAGAACCATCGAACTCCACATGAATACTTTGAATGTCTTTGTGGCTTCGAACCGTTTGATTAATGGATTCGAATACGGCGTCGAGATATTGGCGAAGCGAATTGGACGCAGCAGTGTTCTCAACGAAATTACCGGAAACCGGGTCATAAATCTGCAGCGTGACATTATTTGGATAACCGGCCCAGTCGAGCTTGATCAATTGGCCATCACTATTGGTCAGGTAGCGAATATAGTCTGTCATTTTGTAACTCCCGAATAACTAAAATGGTATTTCCGGGGGCTGTTGACGTTTCATGAGCATCATATGAAACGTCAACAGCCCCAAAGATCTTGTATTTATTTTTTGAAAACATTTAGATCCAAGCGCCAGCTATCATCGTTAAGATGCGACCTGCAAAGCCCAAAGCTTTGCGTATATACCTCCTTTATCCAGCAACATGTCGTGGGAACCCTGCTCAACAACCTCACCGTTCTCCAGCACCAGGATGCGATCCGCATGGCGGATGGTGTTGAGTCGATGAGCAATACTGATCACGGTTCGTCCTTTGGTTATGGCGTCCATATTGGACATCACTGCGGCCTCAGACTCGTAGTCCAGGGCACTGGTAGCTTCGTCCAGCAGCAATATGCCGGGTTGGGTGATAAGAGCTCTGGCCAGGGCGATTCGTTGACGCTGCCCGCCAGACAGTCGATTGCCGCGTTCTCCCACCTGGGTGTCATATCCCTGGGGGAGCTGAGAGATAAATTCAGTGGCGCCGGCCAGCTCAGCTGCAGTGAAAACTTCTTCATCAGACGCTTGCGGGCGGCATTGACGGATGTTGTCAGCTACCGTCCCGGAAAACAGATAGCTCTCCTGCAGCACCACACTCATATTGCGACGCAGTGCAACGGGATCTGCGATCGCCAGATCGATTCCATCGACCAGCACCTGCCCATGTTGCGGCGCATACAGTCGCTGTAACAGGCGGGTTAATGTGGACTTGCCGGAGCCAGAGGACCCGGTAATGCCGACGAATTCCCCTGGCTGGATCTCAACATTTAGATTGCGCAAAACTTCCGCATCATCTTCCCGGTAACGGAAGCGAACATTCCTGAACGACACTCCGCCCTGTAACGAAGGTACCGATGCCAGCCCTTCCGTACCGCATTCCGTCGGTTCATCAAGGATGTCGCCGATGCGGCGCAGAGAGATCAAGGTGTGTTGAAAGTCCTGCCAGATCTGCGCAAGTCTCAGGATAGGCTGGGTCACGTGGCCTGAAAGCATATTGAAGGCGACCAGACCACCAGGGCTCAATTCTCCTTTCATTACCAGATTGACGCCCCACCACAGCACCAGTGCCGAGGCAAGTTTCTGGATCAGCCCAATCCCCTGCCCCGCCCAAATACCCGTCACTTTGGCGCGAAAAGAGGCTCGCACGAAGTTCGCCAGTTGAAACTCCCAACGACGCAGGAATGATGACTCCACCGCATTGGTTTTAATGGTCTCAACGCCGGTGACCGCTTCCGTGAGAAAGGCGGTATTGTCAGCTCCCAACTCATATTCGCGAGTCACTTTTGCACGCAGTACCGGACCAACTGCCAGCCAGAACACGAAGTAACACACCAGAGAACCCAGCACGATCCAGGTGAGCAGCGGCGCGTAATAAAACATGACCGCCACGAACAAGAGTATGAATGCAAGATCAATCAGCATGGTGAGAGCCGAGCCGGTGAGAAACTGCCTGATCTGCTGCATCTCCCGGCATCTGGCAATAATTTCACCGGTTTGTCTTTGCTGGAAATAAGCCAGCGGCAATCCAATGAGATGCTGGTACAGACGAGTGGAAAGTTCTGAATTCACCTTTGAGGCTAAATTCGTAAACAGCCAGGAACGAATAAAACCGTAAAGAGGATCGAATATCGCTAATGCAAGCATTGCGATGCCCAACACCTGAAGACTGGAAACACTGCGGCTGGACAACACCTTGTCGATAACGTTTTCAAACAACATTGGCGTTACCAGTGCGATCAGTTGTATCACCAATGACACAGCGACCACTGTCCGAAACTGGGCCATATGTTTTCGAATCGAGGGCAAAAACCAACCGAAACCAAATTTCTGATTAATCGGAGGCTCATCTGTCACAGCCAACAGAATGGCCTCGCCGGACCAGTTTTGGTGAAACACCTCCAGGGGATATTCCCGATCAACACCTCTTACTGGGTGATAGAGCTTTGCCGTTGAATCCGTCACCCCCTCCAATACCAGCCAGCCCTGTTCTGTCGCGACCATAATCGGCATTGGCAAGGCACTCAGACGCGATATGTCTGACTGCACAGCTCTTGCACGTAATCCACTCCACTGCGCGCAACGACAAAGATCCAGGCTGTCGACTCTGCCTTCCACTTTGCCCAGCTTGTGTATTAATTGGGCGGTCTCCACAGCAATCTGAAACCCGGCCGCAGCCCGGCTTAACGCCTTCAATGACAGTTCGTTGTACGCTGCATCGGTAGAAATGATGGCCTCTTCATTGGCCGCCGGAATGACGGCGTCCTGGAGGTTTTCGCAAGGCCGGGTCACGGCAGTCATTATCTTTCCCTCAGCGCTTCAGATTTGTACTGCATGAGCGGGCTGAGGAGATAATCAATCACCCGACGTTTACCGGTATGAATTTCAGCGACCAGGCTCATTCCCGCTTGCAATGGCACCCGCTGGTCTTCAAGGTCAATATCGCTCCGGGATAATGCGACGCGGGCCGGAAACACCAAACCCAACTGTTCATTCTGAACCGCATCCCGGGAGATATGCTGAACTCGCCCCGAAATCGTGCCGTAACGCGTGTAGGGAAAGGCATCTACCTTCACTTCGACATTCTGGTCTGCCTGTACGAAACCCACGTCTTTGTTAAGAATCATGACTTCCGCTTCCAATAGTGCCCCTTCAGGCACGATCACCATTAACCCCTGAGCCGCCTCGACCACTCCGCCGATCGTGTGCACCGCCAGCTGTTGAACAACGCCGTTCACCGGCGCTCGTAGGGTCATTAGTCGCCGACGTTCCTTTACCTTGATCAGTCGTTGTTCCATGGCCGCGATTTCCACATCGGCAGCGGCAAGCTTGTCGTAGTATTCGCGCCTGATACCCGCCACGTAGCTATGCTTTTGGTCTTGCAGGTTTTGGTATCGGGTCTGAAGGACGGCCAGCTCGGCTTTTTGCCTATTCAGTGCCCGCTCCCCCTCCAATTGCTCCTTCAGCTGTTCCAGCAACTGCATTTTGGGATGGAGTTTCTCCGCCGCGAGAGTTTTCCAGGCAGAGAGACGTTCCTCAATATTGCTGGTCAGTTTCTCCATGGCGGTGATTTCTGTCTCCAGCGACTGCTGACTGGCCAGATTGATTTCCATGTCACTATCCAGCTTTCTCAGATTGGCCTGGGTTTCCTCCCACTCAATCACTAAATGCTGTAGCGCGGCGCCAGCCATCTCAGGGGGAATGTCAGCCGGTGGATCAAAGCGATTCATCGGTTGTTCTGTCAGCAAAGCTTGCATTCGCGCTCGCAGGAGACGCTGTGAACGAAGCTGACCTTCCAGTTCCGCTATTTCGGCATCCACACCGATGGGATTCAGGCTGATCAAGGGGTCGCCAGCTTCCACTCTCTGACCTTCTTTAACATGGATGGTTTTGATTTCACCGGCTTCTATGGATTGAATTTCCTTTGAATGACTGGAAACGATCAAACGCCCTGTGGCACCGGCATTAATATCCAGCCGGCCGAAAACAGACCATGCCAGGGCGATTAACAGAGTCAGCGTTAGAAGTGCCGCAATTCGTCTTGCCCAGGGTGCTGGCGGTCGATGGGCAATCTCCAGGTAACCAGGTTGGAATTCGTATTCCAGGCTTGAGCGTCCGACATGTGTCTCTTTGGTTTTCTGGTGATCTCTTGATTCAAGAATGGCTTTGACATGCTTCAGAAACATCAGGCGACCTCCCGACTCAAATCCTGCTGCAACCGCCAAAGCCGTGTGTAACTGCCATCCAGTGACAATAGCGCTTCATGGCTGCCGGATTCAGCAATCTTCCCCTGCTGCAGCACAATGATCTGGTCACACTGACGAACCGTTGAAAGACGGTGGGCAATTGTGATGACCGTTCTGCCTTGCGCTATTTTGGCCATATTGCTCTGAATCAACGCCTGGGATTCATCGTCCAGGGCACTGGTGGCTTCATCCAAAATAAGAATGCTTGGGTTTTGCATCAGGGCTCTGGCTATGGCAATACGCTGCCTTTGCCCACCGGAGAGAGAAGCGCCCCCTTCAGCCAGCACGGTGTCATATCCCCTGGAAAGCTTGAGAATAAATTCATGGGCGCCGGCGAGCTTTGCTGCTGCAATCACCTGATCCAGTGAGACGGTTGGATCTTTAATGGCAATATTGTCCCGAACACTGCGATTAAACAGGTAGTTTTCCTGCAGGACGACACCAATATGTTGACGAAGGTATCCGGGATCGACGTCCTGTAGCGGCTGCCCATCGATGAGTATTTCTCCACTGTCTGGAACATACAGCTTTTGCAGTAATTTGGTCAGCGTCGATTTTCCTGAGCCTGACGGCCCCACGATTCCCAGCGTCGTACCCGCCTCGATCTTAAGGTCAATTCCTTTCAACACAGGGTCCTGGTCGGGTTGATAGCTGAATACCAGCTGCTTTAATTCCAGCTCTCCGGTCATCTCATAGTCCAGCAGCAGGTCTCCATTCTCCTGTTCTGCCGGCAGGTTAAGCATGTCCCCCAGTTTGTCCACGGCAACTCTCGCCTGGACAAACTGTTGCCAGAGCTCAATTAATTTGGCGACCGGCTGGCTGATATGAGACGCCATCATATTAAAAGCAATGAGCTGGCCGATAGTCAGTTCAAGGGCCATGACGAGATTGGCGCCGACCCAGATAACCCCCACCCCAGTCAGTTTTTGCAGCAGCGTGACGCCATGATTCACCAGACTGTTGAGGGTCTGGGTAACGGAACACGGCCACCGACATATCCCGAGTCTGGGCCTCCCAGCGCCGCTGCATGCGAGGCTCGATCGCGAGACTTTTAACGGCTTCAGCACCACTGACAGATTCATTCAGGAAGGCGGTATTGACAGCCGATGTCTGAAACTGTTCTTCGATGCGGGATTGCAGCGGGGCCGTGGTGTATCGTGCCAACAGGAAGTAGAAAGGAAATGATGCCAGTACCAGCCACGTTAACAGTGGAGACAGCCAAAACATCACACCAATGAATACAAAAGAGAACAGCACATCAACGCACAAAGTGAGAATAGAGCCGGTCAGAAAATCCCGAATACTATCCAGCTCCTGCACCCGGGTAATGATGGCGCCGACCTGGCGATGCTTGAAATACAGCAAGGGAAGTCCGAGTAAATGTCGGAATAGCTTGATTCCCAGGGCAATATCAATCCGATTGGCGGTGTGGGCAAACAAGTAGTCCCTTAAGCCTCTCAGAACGACTTCAAACAATCCCACAATTACCAGGACAAAGACCAGGACGTCGAGTGTGGACAAAGCCTGATGTACCAAAACCTTGTCCATGACCACCTGGAAAAACAATGGCAGCATCAACGCCAGAAATTGCAGCATCAACGAGAACACCAGAACTTCGCCGATCAATTTCCGGTGACGCATAAATTCCGGAATAAACCAGGTAATATCGAATTTCAGTGCCGGTCCCTGAACCTGAACAATCCAATCGCCCCATTCCTGTTGAAATGCCTTGGTGCCGACCACCATCGGTGCGGGCTGATCATACTCCTGAATCAGCGCCTGCCCCTCGTTCATTTTTGCCAGTAATGCGTACCTTCCCTCTTGGTTTTTGAACACGAGAGGAAGCATATTTAGATTGAGTTTTTTCCAAGCCAGGCGCCTGAGTCTGAGCGTTACACCATGAGCGAGTCCCAGCGCTCTCACCCGCTGTTTATCAGATCGGTAATCCTGATCGAGAATAGCATCGGTGTTTTCCTTTCCTTCAGAACAGGAGGTTCCCGCCAGCTGCAACAGTAGACGGCAGCTACCAAGTAACGATTCACTGTCGGTCGATGTCGATTCGTGGCTTACGGTGTCTTTGGTCAAGCCTCTCTCCTGCAGCAGAAGTAAATCCATTAACGTTCGCTTCTTTACAGTCTGGATTTGCAACCATTATGCCACTCCGAAATACTCTTAACCTTTTGTTTTATATAGATAATATTTTCATGCGGAAGTTTAAGGGGTATAACCTGGGTTATGGCTTTTTTTCCCAAAAGTATCTTAGCGTTATGTTTTTCAAACACTTAGAGACGCATTATAAAAGTTATAACTATTCCAATAGTTATGGGCCTATAGAACACTTTAAGCGGGCTGATTGACTTGCGCTCACGCCGATAAATTTTTCTCCACATGCAAAAGCTATCGACTCAATCAATAACCTAAATTGGTCATTCATTCGTATCGAAGACTATAAATAAGGAACAGAAAGACACTCGTCTTGAGCACGAATGGAGATAGCACAATGTCTGAAAGTAAATGCCCTATGCACCACACTTCAGGTGGCGGAACCACCAACCGGGACTGGTGGCCTAATCAACTGCGTCTCGGCATCCTTCATCAGCACTCTTCGCTGTCCAACCCTATGGGAGAGGAATTTAATTATGCTGAGGAATTCAAGAAGCTGGATTACGACGCCCTCAAGGCAGACCTCACCGCATTAATGACAGATTCCAAAGAATGGTGGCCAGCAGACTTCGGACATTACGGGCCATTGTTTATTCGTATGGCCTGGCACAGTGCCGGCACTTATCGAACCGGCGACGGCCGCGGTGGTGGCGGAACAGGCAACCAACGATTCGCACCCCTTAACAGTTGGCCGGATAATGTTAATCTGGATAAGGCACGCCGACTTCTATGGCCAATCAAGCAAAAGTACGGGCGAAAGATTTCCTGGGCCGACCTGATGATTCTGACCGGCAATGTAGCGCTCGAATCCATGGGCTTCAAAACATTTGGTTTCGGAGGTGGACGCGAGGATATTTGGGAACCTGAAGAAGATGTCTACTGGGGTAAAGAGAAAACCTGGCTGGATGATGAACGCTACTCAGGAGACCGGGACCTTGAAGATCCTCTGGCGGCAGTGCAGATGGGGCTGATCTACGTCAACCCGGAAGGCCCTAACGGTAACCCTGACCCCCTTGCTGCGGCTAAAGACATTCGCGAAACTTTCGCACGCATGGCAATGGATGACGAAGAAACGGTAGCTCTCATTGCAGGTGGACATACCTTTGGTAAAACTCACGGTGCTGGCGATGCAGCCAATGTGGGGCCAGATCCCGAAGCCGCTGGAATCACTGAACAGGGCTTGGGTTGGAAGAGTCGTTACGGTTCAGGCAAGGCCGGTGATGCCATTACCAGCGGCCTGGAAGTCACCTGGACGACAACGCCGACAAAATGGAGCAACAATTTCTTTGAAAATCTGTTCGGATACGACTGGGAGTTGACCAAGAGTCCTGCCGGTGCCCACCAATGGGTTCCAAAAGGTGGTGCCGGAGCGGGACAAATTCCGGATGCGCACGATGCCTCCGCAAGTCATCAACCGACCATGTTAACGACAGACCTGTCGCTACGGTTTGATCCTGCCTATGAAAAGATTTCCAGAAGATTTTATGAGAATCCTGATCAGTTTGCCGACGCTTTTGCCCGCGCCTGGTACAAACTGACCCATCGGGATATGGGGCCTGTAGCTCGCTACCTAGGGCCGGAAGTGCCACAGGAAGAACTTATCTGGCAGGATCCGATTCCGGCAATCGATCACCCTCTGATCGACGATCAGGATATCGCTAATCTGAAGAGTAACATTCAGGCGACAGGGCTTTCAGTATCAGAGCTGGTGTCCACCGCTTGGGCATCTGCCTCGACCTTCAGAGGATCGGATATGCGTGGCGGCGCCAACGGGGCTCGTATCCGTCTTGCCCCCCAGAATGAATGGGAAGTTAACGAACCAGGGAAATTATCAAAAGTATTGAGAGCGCTGGAAGGCGTTCAAAGCAACTTTAACAACGCCCAGCCTGATGGCAAGAAAGTGTCTCTTGCAGACCTGATTGTGCTGGCTGGCGGTGTTGGTATTGAGATCGCCGCCAAAAACGCCGGCAGCAATATCTCTGTGCCTTTCACGCCGGGTCGGATGGATGCCTCCCAGGAGCAGACTGATGTTGACGCCTTCAATGTACTTGAACCAGTCGCTGATGGATTCCGTAATTACCAGAAGACCAAGTACTCGGTCTCAGCTGAAGCGTTACTAGTGGATCGCGCTCAGTTATTAACGCTGACCGCGCCGGAAATGACTGTGCTCATTGGCGGAATGCGGGTCCTGGATACTAATGTTGGTCATTCCAGTGACGGCGTCCTGACCAAACGCCCAGAGTCACTCACCAACGACTTTTTCGTCAACCTGTTGGATATGGGAACTAAATGGAAGCCGACTTCGAAAGATGAAGATACTTTCGAAGGCAGGGACCGAATTACCGGTGACCTGAAATGGACCGGAACCCGCGTTGACCTGATCTTCGGATCAAACTCTCAACTCCGGGCTTTGGCAGAAGTTTACGGCAGCACGGATGCCCAGGATAAGTTCCTGAAGGATTTTGTTGCTGCATGGACCAAAGTAATGACCCTGGATCGTTTCGATCTGGCCTGAGATAAAACAGGGCGTTGACCGACCCTCTCCGGGTCGGTCTTTTTTCGGGTATACAGATCGGAACCCTTAACGACTTCAGGATAACCACAGCCTCAGAGAATACCAATGATTTTGTCTTCCAGGGATGCCAGAGAACACTTCCTGGGAAGCCATGTCATTCTCAGGCTGTCCCCCTTGGTTCTCTTCAGTTTTGTGCCACGCCGGACAGGATAGCTCCACTTTTGATCATCCCGGCTATCAGCACCAGAAAAATGAACTCTCTTCACGAAATTCTCCTCTCTCACAACGTGGGCAAGTCTAAAAAAGGACTTCCTTGTCCCACTTACGAAGAAGACGAACGCTATTACGAGTTACCGTTGCCCCTGTTAAAAGCTATAGCGGGCTGAGTACATGACCCGGCTGGCGTCAGCTGAACCTGCACCGTAGAAGTCCGTCTCAAACCGTGCCAGCTCCACACCCATCATGACGTTATCCATGGGTTTCCATTGGTAGTTGATGAACATGTTGGTATTGGTTTCATGAGTACCGACGGCAACTCCGACATCGTTGTCGTAATCATCCAGATCCATGGTGGCCATGCCATAGGCAATATTCAGACTGCCTGAACCAATGCTGGTGGACACACCCAGCGTGCCGCCATATCCAGTGACGGTCTCCAGACTGCCATTGAACACGTACGCATCTATACCACCAAAATCATTTCCTGATCGATAAAGATAAGCGTTAGCTCCATCAGAGTAGTTAAAGGCGCCCTGAATACTGAATTCGCCAAGTTTCACTGAAGCGCCAGCGAAGGTGCCGTACCCCAGTGCCGACTCATCGGTCATTCCATCATCAAACGACAGTCTGCGCACCAGACCGGCAACCACAACATTTACGCTGTCACTGATAGATGATTCATAGCGGGCAGTAAAGGTGGGAACACTGGTCTTGGTGGATGAGGAGTAGTTGTCGATATTGGGGAAGTAGTCTTTTTCCGCCGATACTGAAAACGCTCCCCGGGTGTATCTCACCTGCTCGGTTCGATCCTGCACACCGGGACTCCCAGCCAGGGAATCAAAGTCCAGTGTTGGGGTCCATCCGGTCCAGCTGTTATAGTTCGACCAGGTCTTCCCTATAATCCAGTTATTGTAGCTTCCATAGGCATGTCGCAATCTGAGATTACTGGTTCTGAAGTCTCCCTCCACCACAGCTTTAACACCGTTTTTATGGGTCACCGAAACGCCAAGTCTTGACTGTAGTGCATCGGCGTCGAAATGCCCTTCCACATCATTGTCACCATCAGTCAGCGAGCCAAAGCTGCCGGCCTGGGTGGACGTTCCTATGTCTTCATTGATGTCATATACGGCATTGAGCTGCGCGTAGCCGTATATGCTTGCCTGGACATCCCCCGCGTCAATATCAAACGCGCTGCTCAACTGGGATGTTCCCGACAAAACGCCTACAGCGACTACCAGAATGGTTTTCTGCATGAAATATCTCCGTGTGTATATTTATTTTTGTTTGACTAGTTCACAGAACTAATTTGAATTGAAATATCGATCCGGAGTCTGGTCTTTCGACGTGACACCATCTCTTCATATTTCAGGGAACCACACTAAAGCTTATGCTGGTTAAGACTTATTCAATTGAGACAATGCTTTTCCTATAAGCGACAGAGTGTCACCATGAGTAGCGTTGAAACGCTTGTTTGGACGTGACTTCCATGTAACGTCACAAATCAGCGGAGAGAAGGGATTATTTATCAGCGGCTTTTCGCGCAGCTTCAAGCCAGGAATCGAAGGTGTCACGATGTTCTGCTATCCACTCCTGAGCATGGCGTTTGATATCCTTCACTGAGCTTTCGCCATTCTGCATACGTAGATTCTGAGCGCTTTCATCATCGGCAGTAATCTGCAGGTGAGACAGAAATGCCTGCGCCGATGGATGATCCTCGGCAAATTCACGATTCAGCACGGTCATGACCTTATCAACCGCAAATCCCAGATTGATCCCGTTGAAGGATGTATTCACATCGTTGTTACCGTCAGGCAGGCTGGTGAAAGGAACTTCCAGCCAGACAACATCTTTTCCGGGAACCAGAACACCGGAAATCCATTGTGGTACCCAGGTGTAGTAAAGTATTGGCTCTCCGGCTTTATAGCGTGCGATCGTATCGGCCATCAGTGCGAAATAGGAACCACGATTATGAGTTACCGTTTTCCCCAGATCGTATGCTTCAATATGATGATCAATCATCAGTTCACAACCCCAGCCAGGATTACAGCCGGTTAAATCAGCTTTACCATCGTCGTCAGCATCAAACAGCTTGGCGATTTCAGGCTTTTTCAGGTCAGCCAGCGTTTGAATGTTGTATTCTTCGGCGGTCTTTTTGTCGATCAGATAACCTTGCAATACGCCAGGAATGACCTGACCCACTTTTCTCAAGGCCTGGTCTCCGCCTGCTTTCTCATAAAAGGTCTGATGCAGGTGATCCCATAGATGCACACTGAAGTCCGCGTCGCCATAGGCCAATGCAAGCATCATGGTGGCATATTCGGTTTCCTTGGGTTCTTTCACTTCAAAGCCCAGTTCTTTCAAGCCCTCAATGGCAATCTCGCCGCGAAACCGTTCTTCAGCGATGGAGGGAAAAATTGGAGTGATCGTCTCTCCGTCCCCCGGCATTTCCTTTGCGTGAACGCTAGTCACAAGAGAAACACTGGCAGTTAAGGAAACACTGAAGATGAGTGATGCGCCAGTGAGAAAAGACGTCAAGAACCGCCCTGATGCGAGGCCGCTCTTCACTCGACTATTCAGATACGTCTTAAAAGTGGACATGATGTGGTTACTCCTGGGTTTGGTGTGATCTATTGTTGTTGTATGCTCTAAAAGAGCGTTTGACTGCTCCGGTCAGCGGCTGTTAGCCGCCTTACGGAACAAAGAATAGAAAAATCCAACGGGTCCTGTTTCATACCAATGACAAGTGATACCGGCTTCAGAACGTTGCCCCATGGCCTGGGTCAGACGATCAAGCAGGATCGCCAGCAATACCAGTCCGACACCACCTACTGTGGCCAATCCCATATCCAGACGCCCGATACCTCTCAAAACCATCTGACCCAGTCCCGCCACAGAGATCATGGAGGCAATGACCACCATCGACAGCGAGAGCATCAGGGTTTGATTCATTCCCGCCATAATGGTGGGCGTCGCCAGAGGTAACTGCACTTTGTAGAGCATTTGTTTCGGGGTGGCCCCAAAGGCTCTGCTGGCTTCTATCTTGTCTTCAGGTACTTGTCTGATACCGAGATTGGTCAGCCTCACCAGAGGTGGAAGTGCAAAGACAATGGTGACCAGAACCCCTGGTACGTCGCCGATACCGAACAGCATGACGACAGGAACCAGATATACAAAAGCCGGCAGTGTCTGCATCGCATCCAGTAAAGGACGAACCATCCTTTCCACTTTGTCACTTCTAGCACAAACAATACCCAGGGGAACGCCGAAAATTACGCAGAAAAATACAGACGTCAGTACCAGGGACAGTGTTGTCATGGATTCTGACCAGACGCCGATCAGACCCAGACAGAACATAACCACTGCACAGAATATCCCCATCCTGCGACCGGCAATCTGCCATCCGAACAGGGAGACCAGAACAATGATCACCATGGGAGGCATTGCATGTAGGGCGGAATCGATACCCGAGAGGACCTGATCTATTGGCCAGCGAATGGCCCGGAAGAAATCGCGAAAGTTCTGCACCAGATAATTCAGGGCACTTTCAACCCAGTCTCCCAAAGGGATACTCAGGAACTGGAAGGGATCTAGAAGATTGAAGTCTGACATGGGCTTTGCCTTCTATCTATGTCTTGTCAATATCAGGTTCGATAACCACCGGTGTTACTGATAACGGCCGGTATTACCGTTGCCGTATTTAGTTCCTTGATTAAGGGGGTTACCTGCTGAGCGTCTGTAGCAACTGACTTTTAGAGATCGCCCCTTTGAAGACACCTGCAGCATCAACAACAGGTACCGGATAAGGATTCTTCGCCACGATACCCAGAAGCTCGTTAAGGGATCTGCCACTTTCTATCGACTGGTAACCGGCGCACTGAGCGTCTTCCAATGCATCCGGGTTGGGGCTGCTGCCCATCCTGGTAAGCTCAAGTACACCTTTCAGGCAGCCATTTTCGTCCACCAGATACCCGTATTCATGATTGGCGGGATTATTGGGCATCTGAATTCGACCGTTAAGACGCACAATGCTGGAGGGATCTGGTGCCGCAATGTCACCAGCCTTCAGCACTTTCGACACATCCACACCTTTGAAGAATGAACGAACATAATCATCGGCGGGGTTCAGGAGAATATCGACGGGTTTGCCGACCTGAACGATGCGCCCCCCTTCCATGATCGCGATCCTGTCACCGATATGAATGGCTTCATCCAGATCATGGGAGATGAAAACAATCGTCCGTTGCTGTTCCCGCTGCAGCTTGATCAGCTCTTCCTGCATTTCTGTACGGATCAGGGGATCGAGGGCAGAGAAGGCTTCATCCATTAACAGAATGGTTGGATTACTGGTCAGTGCCCGCGCCAGTCCAACCCGCTGCTGCATGCCGCCGGAGAGTTGATGGGGAAAGCTTGAGGCATGTTCCCCCAGCCCGACCTGCTCAAGTGCGGCCATTGCCCTGCTCTCGCGTTCCTTTACCGGAGTACCGGCGATTTCAAGACCAAATGCCGCATTCCTCAAAACCGTCATATGCGGCATGAGGGCAAATGACTGGAATACCATGCTCATTTCCTTGCGGCGGACTTCCAGCAGATCCTGGTCAGCCAGGCTGGTGATATCCTTTCCGTTAAGCTCGATGGTATCTGAGGTGGGCTCTATAAGACGGTTCAGCAGTCTGACCAGCGTGGATTTTCCAGAACCGGAAAGCCCCATGATGACAAAGATCTCGCCTTTCTTTACTGAAAAAGAAGCATCCATGACACCAACGGTCTGATGGTTTTTTTCGAAGATTTCGTCCTTGTGCAGGCCATCTTTCAGCATCTGCATGGCCTCTTCCGGTTTATCGCCGAAAACCTTGTACAGGTTCCGGATACTAAGAATTTCGTTGGAGTCTGTCATGACACCCTCGGTTATTGTCTTTGTTCTTGCGTTATTCTTGCGCTCGTACCCGACTGAACATGTCTTTATGAGAGCATGCAGCGATGAGAAGGGAGTTTCATCGGTCTTTTGTATGTGACGTCTGATCTCCTCTACAGCTTTAATTCACTCTATTGAAACAACGAAAAACCGTCCAACGACATTTGGTGGCGTCAATTCATAACGAATAGTTATGATAAAAATGATAAAAACAGGTCGATAAAAGCACTAAAAACAAGACAACCATCTTCTGAACATGGCCCGAAAACCTCTCCGAGACCCCAGACGGAAAAGGTCGACATGGCAGTTGACTGACCGTCGCAGATGATAAGCACAAGTTATTCAACCGGAACGCCACAGTTCGCTGAATGAACACAGAATTCACATCGCTGATGGCGAAAAGAAGGAAAAGAGAAAAGAGAAAAGAGAAAAGCTGACTACCAGGTTCTGTCAGCAGTTTCTAAAAAATATATGCACAGAACCTGATGCGAGATTGATTATCCGCCTTTCACCTGCTTTTTCATGGTTTCGCAATACCAGTCAACAAACTGGCAGACACCATTTTCGGCGACTTCGGAGAAATATCCCGGCGTATAGGCCGGTGACCCCACCCCGATATAGGATTCCTCTACCAGCCGCCTGTCCTGATCATTGGTCGCCGGCCACACCTTGGTCAGGTGGTCCAGATCGTAATCCTTGCCTTCTTGTGCATCCTTGTGTATCAGCCACTTGGTCGTCACCAGCGTACTGTCGACACCAAGCGGTAATACCCTGAAAGTTACCGCGAAATCGCCCAGAAAATGATTCCAGGTGGATGGGTAGTGGAAATACAGCAACGCCCCGATGTTATCCACCCCGGACTTATCAAGTCGATGGTTGACCGCCGCCTTACCATTCATGGTATAGCTGACCGCCCCCTTGGAAAGCGGAATGCGGGTCATCCGGTATTGTCCGTCTTTATCCATCACCATATGGCTTGGTAACCCGCCTGCCTCGCATTTGTTCCAATGGTCCTGCAATTCAGGATCGACAGCTCCCGCCACGCCAGCCACTGACAGATTCTCAACAAAAGAATTGAGCAGCTCCGGGTGATTGCCGTTGCAGTGATAGCATTCCCGGTTATTCTCGAAGACCAGCTTCCAGTTCCCTTTTTCCACCAGGTTGGATTCATAGGCGACTTTGCAATCACGGAGATTGTGGGGGCTGATAAAGGGGGTTACAGCGTCGCGAAACTGGTTAAAGTCCGGAGGTGACTCAGCCACACAGATGTAGACATAAGTTTCCACCACCTGGCAGTGAACCGGTATCAGGCCATGTTCGTCACTTTTGAAACTGTCACCCATATTGGCGGCAAACAGCAGCTTGCCATCCAGATCAAACGTCCACTGATGATATGGGCAGACCAGTTTGGCCACTTTCCCCTTTTCCGCCGAGCAGATTCTGGATCCGCGGTGTCGACAGGAGTTATGGAATGCCCGCACTATATTGTTCTGATCTCTCACCACAATGACCGGGTACTTTCCCACTTGCAACGACAGGTACTGCCCTGGTTTTTCTATCTCGAATGTATGTCCGGCAAATATCCAGTTCTTATGCCATATCTGCTCCAGATCATCCTGATACACGTCGACATCGTGATAAAGCTTCCCGGATAACGCCTGCCGCGGCATTCTGGAATTTATGAGCTCCAGCGTTTTAGAGAATTCGGACATAAAACTTACACCTCTTATCGTATTGTTTTAAATTGCGTTCTATCGATTCCTTTTTATTCTGAAATAAGCCGGTTATGACATTCTCATCAGATTTAGCTTGAGTTTGACGGTGTTGTGAGCTGCTGATGACCGACCATAAAACTATTTCACGTCTAAAAACGTTATTTGCTAAAGTCTAGAATCTATTTGGCTGGCCAGAAAGTGACTTTTTCTGGCTAGTATGGACAACCGCAGGTTATGCATTCAGGATAATCTGTCCCCATGGCTTAGATCTGTCTGTGCCCCAGAACGCAGACTCGACAAGTGCCGCCACAATCTATAACGCCAGAATTGGTAATACGGAAAACTTATGGTTAAACAGGTAGAGCCGGACAAAATCCTGCTGAAAATGCCCTCTCTGAGAGCGGTAAAGTCGTTTGTGGCAGCGGCCAAGTACCAGAGCTTTACCAGAGCTGCCGAAGCACTCTGCGTTACTCAGGCTGCCATCAGTCGCCAGATTCGGGAACTGGAAGCCTCATTGGGTGTTGAGTTGTTTAAAAGGTCTGGCCGTGCGGTTGAACTCACTGAAGCCGGTACCACTTTCTATGATGCGGCTTACCTGTCTTTTGTGAACATTGCGCAGGCTGCGGACCGCATTCATGCCCAGAAAGCCAGTCGCCGGGTTCTTACAATCTGTTGCTCTCCCGCATTCTCTGCACTTTGGCTATCACGGCGCCTACCAGGATTCTTCGCAGCTCATCCGGACATTGATATCAATGTGGTGACCACAGAAAACTTCCTGCATATGGAGCCGGGGGTTTACCCGGATATCTATATCAATAAAGTCACAGAATCGCCTGATGGCTACTCCTCCATCACCCTGTTCCATGACGTCATCTATCCGGTGTGTTCTCCCGAATATCTGAGACACCACCCGGAAATTGCCACTCTGGACGGATTGACCAAGGGGGTTCTACTGAATCTCAGCCCTTATGGCCGTGGACAGATCGCGGAACATGTGGACTGGAGTGTCTGGTTTGCGTTTCAGGACATCGAACTTGATAAGCAGAGAGCCCCCCAGATCCATCAGTTTAATGCCAATGATTACAACATGCTGATTCAGATGGTCTTGAATCATCAGGGCATATCCCTGGGCTGGCATCACCTGGTGGATCCTCTGGTGGAATCAGGACAGTTAGTCAGGCCCGTCAGCGAAGAGGTGGTGTTTAAAGAGAAAGTCCATTATCTGACCTATGCCAATACCAAGGAGAACAACGAGGATTTCAATCACTTTAAGAATTGGCTCTTATCCTTTACCTGATTCTTTGATTCCCCTCTGCCTACTGAGTTCATGAAATCCTTAACATTTCTCAGCTTCCAGGCAAGACATCTCCACTGATTTACCGGCTGCCGTTTGCTGGAGATGCACTCTCCGGACGCGCGTCTGCCGCTTTCAGCGGCCTGTCGACTTTTGCTGATCACACCCATAGAGACGTTCCTGTCATTCGAATCAATAACCTCTCGTTATGTTTTTTGCGGACTAAATATCGCTGTGGTCCGTCACTCTTCCAAGATACTCTTTAAATGACTCGACACACTTTCAACCGATATTCGCCGGTAACCATGTGCAGGCTGAGAAGAAGACAGCCAATGGCGACATCAAGTAGCCGGTATTTATCATCGTTAAACAACAAACGTAGTGCAGGTGGTATAAATGCGATTCGATGGAATCTTCACGCCGATAATTACACCTTTCAATGATGACTATTCCATCAATTATGAGCTGTTCGACCAGATCGTTGACTACCTGGTTGGGTCTGGAGTCCAGGGTATTGTCGTAGGAGGCACAACGGGCGAGTACTATGTGGAGTCAGAACAGGAACGCCTGAATCTTTTACAACGAACCATGGAGCGGACCCAAGGAAAGACACCTGTTATCTTTGGTACCGGAGCCCTGGATCCCATCGCTTCCGTCAGACTTGCCGAGGCGGCCGCCAAACTGGAAGCTGACGCCATTCTGGTTGCCACACCTCCCTATTCATTGCCGACTGAACGGGAACTTGCCATACATGCGCTTACCGTCGACCGGGCAGCCAATCTTCCCGTCATGCTCTACAACTACCCGGACAGAATGGGCGTCATGATGGGAGCGGAGTTTCTCGATCGCGTGGGTCGCTCATCGAATTTTCAAGCCATCAAGGAGAGTTCTGGCGACATCAACCGGCTGCACCTGCTGGCCCGGGATTATCCGCATATTCAACTGACTTGCGGTATGGATGACCAGGCCCTTGAGTATTTTGCCTGGGGCGCTTCAGGATGGGTCTGTGCCGGCTCCAACTTCCTTCCTCAAGAGCATATTGCCTTATATGAAGCCTGTGCCGTGGAAGGAAACTTTACCAAGGGACGCCGAATCATGTCCGCCATGATGCCCCTGATGCGTGTACTGGAACAGGGCGGAAAATTCATTCAGTGCGTCAAGTATGGAGTCTCGATGCAAGGCTACCCGGCCGCCCTCACCCGAAGACCTCTGCACGGGCTGACCAAAGATGAAAAACGGTCTCTTGAGCAGGTGGTCAGAACCGTTAAAACAACCATTGCCAATATCCTCGCAGAAGACTCAGGAAAAGGGGAGTAAACATGTCAGATTTATTGACTCACCATGAATATCTTGCCATCGCCGAAAACCTGGATTTCCCCTCTAACAGCTTTGTGGACGGCGGTTTTCGTCCGTCGGTTACAGGAGAAACTCTGCCAACCATCAACCCTGCCAGTAAAGCCGTACTGACAGAAATTGCCGCGTGCAACGCTGAAGATGTGGATTTTGCTGTATCCAGGGCTAGAGAAGCCTTTGAAGACGGTCGCTGGAGAACTCAATCACCGGAATGTCGAAAAGATGTTCTGATTCGTCTTTGCAAGCTGATATCCCGCAACGCCAGAGAGCTTGCCGTGCTGGAAAGCCTGGATTCAGGAAAACCCATCCGGGATTGTGAACTCATTGATATTCCCGAAGTCATCCATACCCTTAAATGGCACGCCGAAGCGATCGACAAAATCTACGATCAGACGGCTCCCGTGGGGGATGGGGCTGTCGCCATGGTGGTGAGAGAGCCCATCGGTGTGGTCGGAGCTGTATTGCCATGGAATTTCCCGCTGCTGATGCTGGCCTGGAAAATTGCCCCTGCCCTGGCGGCAGGGTGCAGCATGATTATCAAACCCGCGGAGCAGACGTCCCTGACGGCATTGCGAGTGGCAGAGCTGGCCGTGGAAGCCGGTTTACCTCATGGGGTGCTGAACGTGCTGACCGGCACCGGTCCTAATGTCGGAGAGCCCTTGGGTCTGCACGCTGATGTGGATATGGTGACCTTCACTGGCTCCACCCAGACCGGTCGACGATTTCTTCATTACGCCGCCGACTCCAACCTTAAAAAAGTGGTACTTGAGTGTGGTGGCAAAAATCCCTGCATCGTGCTGGAGGATGCCGAGGATCTGGATTACGTCGCCTCCCAGGTGGTGGCAGCGGCTTTCTGGAATATGGGGGAAAACTGTTCCGCCGGATCCCGCCTGATAGTTCATTCTGCCATCAAAGCGGAGTTGCTTGAACGAATCGTTGCCCACTCCAGAGAGTGGCGCACCGGCGATCCTCTGGACCCAGCCAACCATCTTGGCGCCCTGATTGATGAGAACCACTTCCAGAAAGTGGCCAGCTATATCGATCATGGGAAAAGTCAGCAGCATACAGTCATTCTCGGTGGCAGTACCATCGACGGTATTTACGTGGAACCAACAATTTTTGATGATGTATCCCCTGATGACCGCCTGGCTCAGGAAGAGATTTTCGGGCCGGTACTGTCAGTGATTCCCGTCAACAGCTACGACGAAGCACTCACTGTGGCCAATAACTCCGACTACGGTTTGGCCGCGTCTGTTTTTACCGCAAATGCCAAACGGGCTATTCGTGCGGCCCAGGCCATCCGCGCCGGTACAGTTACCGTCAACTGTTTTGGTGAAGGTAATATCACCACTCCGTTTGGAGGTTATAAGCAATCCGGTTTCGGTGGCAGGGACAACTCTATCCATGCCCACGACCAGTACACCGAACTGAAAACCATCTGGATTGATCTCTCTGACAAAGAAGATCAGGCCAACGCTGAGTAAATTCCGGAGTCGCAGTGAAAAGCCGTCATTCAGAGACCGCTCCCCCGTCTTCCAGCTTTAACCGACAGGCCGGAGCGGATAGCCTGTTCAACAAGGACCGACCGGCTCACCATGGGTCGCCGTCCACGCACAGGAAACCGGCAGGTATCATCAAAACGGTACAGGTTAATAAGGTTCCCCGGGATCCGGGACCTGCCGCCTGGAACCAAATCATTGGCCCGGCCCGGCCCTATCCGGAACTGGAACACAATATTACGGCCGATTACCTGATCGTCGGTGGCGGAATGACGGGGCTCGCAGCCGCCAAGCGCCTGACGCAACTGGCTCCGGGAGCCAGAATCGTGCTGCTTGAAGCCCGACGACTGGCCCAGGGACCAGCTGGCAGAAACAGTGGCTTCATGATTGATCTGCCCCATGACCTGAACTCGAAAACTTATGCAGGCGGACGGGATCAGGACATCCGGCAAATTAGGTTCAACCGCACTGCGATTCAGTATGTCCGTGATATCGCCGCTGAGCTGGATATGCCAAAGCAGGTCTTTGATGCCTGCGGCAAATACACAGGAGCAGCTTCTGCCAGAGGCCAAAAGCATATCGCCAGCTACATCAAGCATCTGGACGCATTGGGTGAGGAATACCGTCTGCTGGATCAGAAGGAAATGAAGCGACTAACCGGTACCGACTATTACCTGGGTGGTTTGTACACCGCTGGTGCAGCGATGATTCAACCGGCAGCCTATGTGCGACGATTGGCCGAAGACTTGTTACCCTCCGTCAGCATCTATGAGAACAGCCCGGTAGTGGAAATGGTGACCACCGACAATGCGGTAACGATTGTGAAAACGCCCCGAGGGGGAGTAACAGCGCCCAAGGTCATCCTGGCGGTTAACGGCCACGTTCAGTCTTTCGGTTACTTTAAACGGACGCTCATGCATGTGTTCACCTACGCATCCATGACCAGAGCGTTAACGTCTGCAGAGTGTCAACAACTAGGTGGTGAGAAAGACTGGGGGCTGCTGCCGGCAGACCCGATGGGCACTACAGTGCGCCGTACTTCAGAGTACAGTGGCAGCGGTGACCGAATTACTATCCGCAATCACTTTACCCTGAATCAGTCCATGGAAGTTTCTGAAAAACGCCTGTGGTCTTTCAGCAAATATCATGACCAATCGTTCAAGGCCCGGTTTCCCATGCTTGATGGTGTTCCTATGGAGTATCGGTGGGGAGGCCGTCTTTGCCTCACCTTGAATTCGGTACCTGCTTTTGGCGAAGTGGAGCCCGGCGTGATCTCAGCGGCCTGCCAGAACGGTTTGGGGACCGTCAAGGGCACCATGTCCGGGCTGATGGCAGCCGAACTAGCTACGGGTCAGAAATCCCCGATGCTGGATGCCTTTATGGCTTATGACAAACCCAGCCTGCTGCCGCCGGAGCCATTTCTCTCTCTCGGCGCCAATGCAACAATGCAATTCAAGGAGTGGCTGGCAGGCGTTGAGCTTTGAGTCTGAACTCTGCACGGACAATCAGAGAGTCTTTAACAATAACAAAGATCAAGTCACCTGGGGCATTGGATAACTTTCCTGCCTGCAAGTGGCAACCCGGAGGTAACCATGAACACCCTGGCCTTTCACATAGACAAGAGCGTTCACTCATCTGCAGCACGCCTGAATACAGGGCAGCCGGGTAATGCGTCTTTACAAAACAGCCTGACAAAACAAGGCCGGGGATCATCCAGCCCGCGAGCCAAAAAAGTCGGCTTTATTCTCTTCAACCATTTTTCAATGGTTACCTACACTGCCGCTATCGACACTCTGGTAACCGCAAACCTGGTGACCGGAGACCCGCTATTTGAGATCACCAGCTATGGTGTGGCCTCCACGGATGTTACCTGTGATCTGGGTGTCACCGTTTCAACGGATGGCAATCTTCGGGATCTGCATACCGAAAGTCTCGATATGATTCTGGTGTGCGGAGGATATCGTTCAAGCCTGACGGAACAACCCCTATTGTCCAAAAAACTGCGGATGGCCAAATGGCAGGGTAAGATTCTGGGAGGCCTGTGGAATGGGGTCATTGCACTCGCCTATGCCGGCGTGACAGGCAGCGGCGTCATTGCTCTTCACCCCAGTAGCCTCAGTTTTATGGCGGAAAGGTTCAAGGATATTAAAACTTCCGGACGAGGTTTTCAGATTGACGAGCAAATTATGACCTGCTCTGGTCCTAACAGTGCCATTGACATGCTGCTCTACGTAATAAAAAAGAACCTTAATTCCAGAGTTTCCAGGGAAATCACCCGCATCCTCCTTTCCGACTGTCTTCCGGAGATTGAGCCCGCTCTTGAAAGCCGCGATGATCGTTCGTTATTGCCCGAATCCCTGAAGACCATGATTCAACTCATGCACAGCAATATCGAAGAACCGCTGACCCTTGATGAACTGGTGGCCTACTGTCATACCTGTAAACGAAAAATACAGAGACAGTTTCAGAAATATCTGAATACTTCTCCCTGCAATTATTACATTCAGGTACGACTGGAACACGCAAGACAACTGCTGATGCACAGCAATTACTCAATCACCATGGTGGGTATGGCAAGTGGCTTTACCAGCCCGTCACACTTCAGTCGCAGGTTTAAACAGATGTTCGGCATCTCTCCGGCCGAGGTTCGCAAGAAATATCTGCTGGAACTGAGTGAACAACCTCATGAACAGAATTACCCCAGACTCAGCTTCAATGACGCCAGAATTCCGGTGGAAACCGCAGTCTGACCCCCAATCCTCTCGGTTGGGTATTCTTTGCCCCAGGATCCCCGGGGCTTTTTTTAAATTCCTTTAACGATCCGAACCTACGGGGATGACAGGACACACGGAAAATGCATCACGATAAAAGTTATTACCTCAATACCTCCGGTCAGAACGTACCATTGCAGAATCCGGTGTCCCCGGCAACCGAAAACAAAGTGCGACACTACCGGCTTGAGCGGGTTCGCCAACAATTGAGATCCTCAGGTACCACCGCCATTCTACTTTACGATCCGGTCAACATCCGTTATGCCACGGATGCCAGCAATATGACGATCTGGACCACCCATACGCCCTGCCGATATCTCCTGGTCGTAGCTGACGGTCCCGTCATCTTGTGGGAGTTCCATAACTGTAGCCACCTCGTTGAACATTTGCCTACGATTGATGATATTCGTACTGCCATCGACTGGACTTATTTTGGCGCTGGTGATCGTGCCGGGGAGAAAGTCGTCCTTTGGGCGCAGGACCTGTCCGAGACCCTTCAGGATCTGGGCCTGGCAAACGAAATACTGGCGGTCGATAAGCTGGAACCGGTGGGTGTATTTCAGCTTCAGCAACAAGGCATCCGGATCACCAGCGGCCAGTCGCTGATGGAAACTGCCCGTGCCATCAAATCACAAGAAGAGCTGTCACTGATTCAATGGACAGTGGAGGTGTGCGACAAAGCCATCGCTCGAATGTACCGGGAAATGACTCCTGGAATGACAGAGCGGGAACTTTGGGCTTATCTGCATTTTGAGAATATCCGCCATGGCGGCGAATGGATCGAGACCAGGTTACTGAGCAGTGGTCCGCGCACCAATCCCTGGATGCAGGAATGCGGTCACCGGGTTATGGAAAAAGGCGATATGATGGCATTTGATACCGACATGATCGGCCCCTACGGCTATTGCGCCGACATTTCCCGAACCTGGACGGTCGGACACACAACGCCGACGGCAAGCCAACGTCATTTATATCAACAGGCCTACGAACAGATCCAGCATAATATCAGTCTCATTCGCGCAGACCGCACTTTCGAAGACTTTACCCGCCAGGCATGGCCCATTCCAAAGCACTACCATAAGAACAAATACGGTTGTACGATTCACGGTGTCGGTATGGCCGATGAATACCCATATCTCTGTCATCTCAGTGACTGGGACCGGAATGGCTTCGACGGTCGGCTTCAGGAAAATATGGTGGTCTGCGTAGAAAGCTATATAGGGGAGGAAGGCGGCATTGAAGGTGTGAAGCTTGAAGAGATGGTGGTGATCACCAGGGATGGCTGCCGGCCCTTGAGTAAAACTCCATTTGAGCAGCATTGGTTTTGATTGCAGGTATCTTTTCCGTCAGTTTGCCAGATAATGGCCCGATCAGGCATCCAAGTGCGAGTGGTAAGAGGCCTGACTGCACGGAATCTGTTGTGAAAGTCACAGACACAGCTGCTGGCTACAAGAGAATATGCGCAGAGGAAGCAGATAAGAGGTCCCGGTCCACCTTATGACAGAGTCGCAGAATCCGCCCCTTGGTCCCCAGAAAGTCGCGATTATTCTGATTCCCGGCTTTGCGCTGACCTCTTTCTCTCTGGCAGTGGAAGCGCTCAGTGTGGCGAATCTTCTCGGCAATGCGGAGTTGTATGATTACCGAATCTATGCGGGGACCAACAACACAACAGACCTTAAGGCGCAGGGAGAGGTGCACAGCTCCAATAATGTACCGGTCAAAACATCCGGGAATTTCCGGGAAATTGAAAACGCCGATATCATTTGTCTGTGCGCCTACCAGAATGCGCCTCTCCATAACGACCCGCATCTGTTCAAAATTCTGACAAAGCACTACAAACAGGGCAGCCGCCTGATCTCACTATCCAGTGGCAGTTTTCTGCTTGCCAGAGCAGGACTGCTGTCAGGCCTGAGCTGTACTGTGACGGCTGAACAGGCTTCTGTATTTCGGGAACTCTATCCCCAGATACCGCTCCAGGAAAACCTGTATTCCATTTCTGGACGCATCTTTACCTGCGGAGGCGGAGCCACGGCACTGGATCTGATGTTGTACATCATTGGTAAAGACTATGGCCGCGACTTTGCCTTCCAGGTATCTGAACGGTTTCAGCTGGACCGGGTCCGCAGCCATGAGGAAATCCAGGCCAGTCACAAGTATCTCAGGCTTCGCATGAAGTCGGCCACGCTTGGCGCTGCCATTGAGATCATGGAAAACAATATTGAGCATCCCTACAGTATCGAACAGCTCGCCAACAGGATTGGCTCCACCACCCGGCGACTGGAAATCGCCTTCCGCAAGCATCTCAACACCTCACCAAACAAATATTACCTCAAACTACGCCTGGAATTTGCCAGAAAACTGATTGAAGAAACCTCTCTGTCCATGGCAGCCGTTGCACAGGCTGCCGGCTTTACGTCGCAAAGTTATCTGGCCAGATGTTTCAGGCAACAATTCAATGTCAGTCCATCATCCTTCAGAGTTTCTGACAGAAACGTCTGAAAAGTACTAAAACTCTTCGCTTCTGTTATATCTGGAGATCGGCCCACTCCCGGATACTTAGCCTCACAAACAAACGTTCCACTTAATCTACTTGACCAAGAGGCAGTCGATGGGTCTAACAACAAATCTACACGGCTATCTGAATGCGAAAGAAATTTCATTCAACGAAATCCCCATAATCGACATCGGTCCACTGTTGGACGGTACGGACCCTGAAGGAGTCGCAGAACGGATAGGTAAAATCTGCGAGGATATCGGATTCCTCTATATCATCAACCATGGCATTGACGGTAATCTGATCGCGAAAGTCAGGAACCTGACAGAACAATTTTTTGCCCTGCCCCTGGAAGAGAAGCAACGGCTGAATATCGTCAACAGCGGTCCTACTCTACGCGGTTATATTCCAATGTATGGGGAAAATGTCGATCCGAAACACACCAGGGACTTTAAAGAATGTTTCGATTACGCGGCACATGAAAACGAAGTTTCCCCGTTTTTCGGACCGAATCTGATGCCGGAGGGTCTCCCCGAGTTCAAAGAAGTGATGGAGCAATATCATCAGGCCATGGTGACGCTGGCCCATCATCTGATCGGCGCTATTGCCTTGAGCCTGGGTCTGCCGAATGACTTCTTTTATCAACGCCAGCGGCACCCGATCTCAATACAGCGACTTCTCCACTATCCGCCTCAATCGGGCGATATCAATCGCAATGAGATAGGTATCGGCGAGCATACCGACTATGGTTTTCTGACCATTCTGGCGCAGGATGAAGTGGGCGGACTGCAGGTTAAAAATCGCAACGGCGAATGGGTCAGTGCGCCACCGGTAAAAGACAGCTTTATCGTGAATATCGGAGATCTCGTACAGACCTTCACCAATGACCGTTATATCTCAACCCTGCATCGGGTGATAAATATAAGCGGAAAAGAACGATATTCACTCCCGTTTTTCATGGATATGGATTTTGATGCTGTCGTGGAGCCTCTGGAATGCTGTATCACTGAGGATAATCCTGCCAAATACATTCGTTATACCTGCGGACAACACAAATATCGCCGATTTCTGGATAGCTATACCCACCTGCAGGAACTGGACAGCAGTGGGAGGAAAAAGATTAAGGCAAGTGGTGAGAGTTAAAAGCCGTATCCAACTGACAGAAGTCAGAAAAGGGGCTCAATCAAAGGGCAAGCCGTAAATAACCTATTGCCCGGTATATTGCCCGAACCGTTTCAGAATCTCGGTTTCGGTTCCGTCTGACTGAATGCTCAAAAGCCCCTGGTTAAAGCGTTCAATCAGCTCGGAGCCCTTTTCTCTATTATGGGAAATGGTGACGAAAAGTTCATAGGTTTTGAAAGGAGGCAATACCACTTCGAACGCGCCCTGGAGGCCTTGCAAGGCCGGTTCATTCTGAATTTGAAACAGAAATTTCTGACGGCTCATAACCACCAGGTCCACCCGAAACTTTTCAAGCATCTTCAGGCTGGAGATATCATCATTATTCACCACAACATCAAAGCCCGCAGCTCTTAAGTCACCGGCTTGTGCACCTCCGCGCAAAGTAGCGATGATATAGCTCTTAAGATCATCAAGGGAGGTATAGTGGATATTCCGCCCGGCATTCTGGATAAAGACTTCTTCAGCCTTCCCTATCGGATGACTGTAATAGAAGGATCTGGCCCGATCTTCGTTGTAGTAAGCCCCCAATAAACCGTCATATTTGCCGCTACGGGCCATTTCCAAGGCTCGCTTCCAGGGTAGAAAGGTCACTTCAAGCTGATAATCTTCCCGCTTAAACGCCTCTCTGACGATTGCTGTAATAAACCCTTGCTCTGACAGGCTTTCCGCATAATAAGGCGCCCAGTCCACGGTCGCCAGTGCCACTGTTTCGGAAAACGATCGCGAAGAATGCAGGGTCAGAATCCCAACCATTAGCCAAAGTACAAAACCACGCATACTGAGCCCTCCTGAAGGCTCTTAGCCCTCCTCACTTCTGAACAGTATGACACTTTTTTGAAAAATGTCCTGAGCAGAACTGAAACTAAGAACCCGTGTGCGGTGAAAAATTGCTGGCCAGGAAGTTCCTCCACCTATCCAAGTGAGACCTGTTTGGCCTGATTCTGTACAAAAAACGACAAAAAATTACTGGTCAATTGTCAGCCATCCCATGACCAAGTAATAATCCGCCCATTGTAGTCAGGCTTGGCCCCTTATCCCTCATTTGGGTCGTCAATGCCCGCTCTTTAATGGTCTTCCTTTTGGAGGTCATATGAGAAAGATTCGGCAGCAAAAACTACCGCCAACTGATTGTTCTGATCAAACAGATGTTGCCTTAAGTACGTGCCTGTATCCCAAGCTCAAGTTGCTCTCCAAACCGTTACATCTATTTCCTTGAAAGGAGATGAAATGAAAGGTACAAGCATTGCCTTCGTGGTGCTGGCAGCACTCTTCTGGGGATTGTCAGGCGGTATCGGCGGGATTCTGATGGCTGACGGGTGGGATCCATATGTCGTATCTTTTTACCGGGGAGCCATTGGCCTGGTGTTTGTCCTCATCTGGTTAGTCGCGCGCTCCAGCGGTAGCGGATTGAGAAGCCGGGCATTATGGTTCTGGTCTGCTGTAGCGAGTTTAGGAGTGGCAGGAAACTTCGCATTCTATTTTGTCAGCATCTCGGAAGGCAGTGTCGCCGTGGCAGCAACGTTGATGTACAGCGCACCGGTATTTGTCTATCTCGTCTCCTTTATACTCAAACTGGAAAAACCCACTCTCGTAAAGTGGATGGCCATGGCCATGGTGGTTTTGGGCGTGGTTCTACTCACACGTATTTACGATGTCAGTGCGGGCAGCGTCACTCTGCTTGGCATTGTCGCCGGGCTGCTTGCGGGAGTGTCTTATGCCGTATTTATATTCGGTTTTAAATATGCGGCGCCCCACGGAAGCCCTCAGGCAATTCTGGCAATTGCATTCGCGGTTCTTCTATTCGTCCTCATCTGGCCAAGCGATACTGATCAGATGGTGTCCGCCCTGACCTCACCAAGCTGGCCTCTGTTCGCTGCACTGGGAGTATTAGGGGCAGGATTCTCATTCATCCTCTATATCATCGGCCTGAACAAGACTGCCCCGGCCATCGCCTCGGTTGTCGCTATGGTTGAGCCTGTCACCGCCTCGCTATTCGGGTTTGTCGTATTGAACCAAAGCCTGGTCATCTCACAGATTGCGGGTATGGCGCTGATCCTGATAACCGTGACGGGATTAAGTGTGTATTCAAGTCGGCAGCAAGTGCCTGCGGGGTCAGCTCCCGCCTGAAATTGTGACTTTTCGGGCCGTAGGAAACGTCCATTCATGTCGATTTATGATTGACTTAGTTTCCTATGGCCAGAACTCTTAAGTTAGTATGCATTTCGTACCTCCCTGGCGGTAAGATAGACGACGCAGCTTAGTGCAAACCTGTTTCTTAGCAACTATTGAGCTGCACCAAAGAAATAGATGGCATAAATTGAGTCCTTAATTTTATTTTGAAAAGCTCAACAGCTTTTGGATATGTATAGCATTTCAAGTGGCCTTCCTTTTAATAATACGATGCCCAGCCAATAATGATAAAACTCTCCATAACCATCTTTCTGGTGTTGTTGATAACAGGATGCCAGGCAGTCAACACTAATGTCGGGTCCCTGGATAAGCGTCACTACTACCATATGGATGGCTCTGATTTTAAATTTCAACTCGACTGGAATCTCAAAGAGATTCCACAATTACCTGGCCATTCACTACCAGATGTTTATTTGGGAAATACGAAGTCTGGCGGAAATCGTGTTCTCTCTGTCGCCAAGGTCCGTCATAACTCAGTAGATTGGAAAAATCTGGTCGGCTCAGATATTGATAACCACTCAGAAGGTACAATTGAAATTGGAGGCCGTAAATTCCGACAAATATTTCAATTCTCACGTAACAAGGAACGGTCTTTCCGCTTTACCGGCGCCTGTTCCATGGACAAGCACTTCGTCCACCCTGCTGACGATATGGATTCTGACACTATTTGGATTCGTTACTCCGAAGGTACTTATTGCAGCGTGATCAAAGGTTACAACCGGGATATGGTTCTAGCTGACTTCGAGGAGGCTTCTCTTGCGGCTATTGGGCTTATCAGATACGACGGACAAACGTACTCTTACAAACAAGTTCAACAAATGGTCGAAAACGATGAGGTCATAGGTCACTATCTGCTGGGCAGGCTTTATCATCAGGGTCTGATCGTCATAGAGGACTCAACCAAAGCTAAAACCTATCTACTAAAAGCCGCTCACCAGAATCACAATGATTCAGCATATACCTACGGGTTGGCGATTGCTGACGATAGTCCAAAAGAATCCCTGTATTGGCTGGAAAAGGCTGCCTCAGCAAAAAATACCTCAGCACTATTTGAACTGGGTCTTCTGTATGAAATCGGCCGTTCAATTACCCAGGACAAATTCAAGGCATTCGAATATTACAAAAGAGCGGCAGACCTGGGTCATCTCGAATCAATGTACGTAGTTGCTAAGTATTACTACGCCGGGCGTTACACTGAAAAAGCTCCCATGAAAGCTTTCCAGATTATGCTGGATGCCGCCCAACAAGATCATCTAAGTGCGATATCCTGGATTGCACATGCCTATGAACAGGGAATGGTTGTCGACGTAAATTTTGAGGAATCCTACAAGTGGTATCTGCGATTGTGGGACTTGGGACTGGATACCGGACGATTTGCCATTGATCGCCTTTGCACTAGGCCAGAGCCGAGAAAAGTACTGCAGGATCATTGTACAGGATGAAAAAACTCCGACCTTAAGTGTGGGCCAGCTTGCCTACCGATGTAGAACGTTCCGCAATTTCGGTATTGATACATAGCTCGAAACCGAAACTCATTAAGTATGATCGTGCAATGCGCGATCTCTTTCTGTATCTGTGTTGTCTTTCATTTTTGAAAGATTTTCCAGTGCGCCAATAAAGTCGTCCCATCTCTTGTCCGGAAGCCACCGGTCTTTATCCTGGTGGCCATCGGAAATATCGTAAATTTTCTCACTACACTCGCAGTTTATATGCATCTCTATACTCTCATTTTTTTTGGCCCCTTTTCCTGCACGAAATACTTCTGAGCTCTTTGCCAGCTTTTCAAAGGTCCTAACTTCATTCACTTGAACCCTGTCGTTCGAACAGCAATCATCAGATCAGAAACCTGTTTTGATTCAGCCCATTCCGTCTTTCACCGCAAAAAACCGGCACCAGGTTGTTGATCGCCTGCTCTGTTAAGGTTATAAAGCGTTTCGTTTTGAGGGACGCCGGGCAACGTTGGCCGGAAGCAAGACATAAATACCGTCGATATACCTATTCTCCCCTTTTCCATTGGTTTCTTAGGCTATCCCTTCCCCCCCCACAGATTTAGCTAATTGATAATTTAATGATCAAAAGAATTCTCGACAATCAGGCAAAATTAAACCAAACCAGGCTATGGATCACGACTGGTTTGGTTATCTCTCTTATTACGTTTTACTTTTCACTGCCTGAAGCAAACCTCCTTGCCGGTGTGATGATCGCCTCGATCATTTTTACGGTCTTTGTGATCCTCATGGCATTCGTTGACGGAATCAAACAATACCTACTATGGATACCTCCATTTACCATTCTTCATTTCATCAATAAATACACTGCCAACGAACCCATAGATACCATTCAACTATCCGCCATGACTATATTGGGGATGGCCAGTTTCACGGTTCTTGTATTGCGATTTTGTCGTTTTATAAACCTGAAGAGAAACCACCCGAGACATCTTGATCAGTCGATAATCCCATCTCTATTGTTTCCAAGTTATAGCCGAGGATATGGTGGTAATACTCTCGCTCACGAAGCAATCAGAAATATTCTGCAAATCAGGAAGGGTCATCATGAGGCGGCTAATTATTTTTCGAAACTGGCATTTAATATCAGGAACAGAGATACAACAAACCGACTGTTAACACTTAGCAGACTCAGAGAAATCGCCACAAGCTCTAATTTGAATATCTCAAAACGGGAGTTTGACCATTTATTCGACTATTATCCAAACAGCGTCACTAACCGTATTCTGAACAAACTTATAAACAACCATACTGCTGATAGATCAACCGAGAAGCTTAAAAAAGGCGACAGAGTCATATACCCCTATAGGAAAATATGGGGAGTTGGTGAAATACTGGTCTACGGGGACAGAGTTGCCTGGATATACTTCGCCGATTCAGGCTTAAAGACACTGGGTTTGGAGCACGTGAACCTAGTTAGGGTATCAGGGAAGAAGTCAGAGCATCCAAACCTTGTAAACCTGAATTTCAGCAAAGCAGAACTTGGAATCGAAGAATACTTCGGGTTTGAAAAATACGTTGAAAAGCACTCCCGGCCAGCTTTACTGCTATCAAAAACCTATAACTCAACAGATTCCCTGACTTATTTTGGTGGCAAACCTATCGCACCCAAAGGTTTCAAGTGGCCGAAAAGCGATGTTTATGGCAAGCAGCAATGCATGCAATTCTTAGCTCAGATTGATTTAAGAGATCCGCATTTAGCGAATTTTGAGGGCATGCCAACCGGAGGTATCCTGTATTTTTTCCTGGATGAAAACGTCTATGAAGGCGATGACAGCACGACTCAGTCAGTCTTCTATATCAATGATCATTTAGAGGAAATGCAACCGGTCGAACCTCTCGGTGAGCCCTCCTCCATCATTGGTCGGGAGTCGTACTATGGCGAGCAGACTTATACTTACAGTGGTGATTCATCACATACCATATTTCCCGCCAGATTATTCCCTAAGTTTGAGGTCTGTACCGAGCCCTTCAACGACATCAGATCCCCATATAGTGTTTATTGTCATTACATGTTTGAGATCGGAAGGGAAAATTATGATGACTTGAATAAATCTGTACGCGAACAAGAGGCTAGCAACCTCCTTCACGCCTTGAGCAAAATACACGGCGAAGAATCCGCTCAAAAACGCTTTTCAGATATGGAATTCAGGTCTGCAAGACTGATGGATCCTGACGTGATAACCAAGGATATTATTATCAGTGACCGCGAACCGGGAGTTTCCCCTTTGTTTGAACGGTGGCCGCAATCCTGGCTTCACGTCGGGCTGTGGTTAAGCAAAGCGAGATATTTTTGCCCTACAAGGGGCTATTTTGCCGCACTTCCAGATGTACCGTTAAAGAAAAAGTTCCTGGAAGGCTGTGAAAAGATGGTCCTTAAAGCTAAGCAAAAAGGACCATTTACCCCATTAACAGAAAATGAACGTCGGTCTATCATAAAATGGTCATCTGATATTTTCCTGAAAAGTTTAGAAGTCTGGCATTCTAAAGATAATAAAGATAAAGCTGAGCGGGACGTAGCCTACAAAATCTGGAACTTCTTGCTGTATGAGGTAGAAGGTTCTGCATTGGAAGCAACCTCCCGCTGCCTTGACCTGGAGCAGTCTAACAGAGCCCTGCTGAACACGGCCGAAAAAGATGATTTCCTGAGATGGTTCGAAGGACTGGCGCCTAACAGCACTTTCCACAGGCATCAAATGTTTGGTTATGGCGTTAACGTACAGAATGCGGCAGAAGAAAACATCGATAAAGTGTTATTGCTTCAATTGTACACGGATGGCCCAATGTCCTGGATGTTTGCTGATGTTGGCGCTGTTCAATATTGGATCAGCAAAGATGACCTGAAAAACCGACGTTTCGACAAGGTCACTGTCACCATGGAAGGCGGTTAAATCGCCCTCCACATAAACCGCAGTTTATGTAGTGTCATTTGTTGGCTCCTTTTTTATTCCCAGCATTAACACCAATCCGCCCGGAATTGCCATGACACTGGTAGATAACAAAGTCAAAAGAAAAGCGCTCAGCTGCTTTAAAATGCCTGAATTGTGAGTGGTTATACCCACAATTAACGACAATATCAGGCACGTAATACCAATCACCTTTACGATTGAGTGCCTTTCTCTTCCCTTATTTCTGTATGAGTAGAAAGTAAGGAGCCAATAGTATAGAAACAAGATAAAAAATAGCGGAATAACCATTGACGTAAGAACGATTACGGCAGCTCTCTCAGCACTATCATCTATTATTCCATCAGGTCTCAATACAGGTTCATTAAAGAATTCCCAAAGACAAAATAGAATTGGAAAAAGTAAAGAAGCCAGCGCAGCTCCTACCGCTAGCAATACAATTTTTGACTGCTTGTTACTCATTCGTCATTTTATATCCAGGTTACCAGGAGGGAGGAAATTGTTATCGATACAGAGTAGTTAAATCTCATTTACCATTATTCCTTCCAACTTCGGCCAGATCTCCAGCCACCGCTTACCTGCAACACGCTGTTTAAACTCCTTCGGTTTCATCCTCTTTGAGTTCAGTGTGATGGTATTGGCAAACAACCTCTCTACCCCAAAGGGGGCGATCAGTTCTATTTCGCCATAACTGGACAGTTTGGCCCCAATAGCTGTCTCCAGTTCGACCCAGTGGCTCATCGCATCTTCGGTGGAGCAATATGGTAGATCGTGATTGCGAATATGCATACGCGCCTGGTTTTTTACCGACCAGGGAAGATCTGAGATCAATTTCAGGCGCTCTTCAATCGAAAGGTCCTGCTCCTTGGTGATGTTTGTCTCATCAAAGTAGATAAGATCAATGTCGTTTACAGGTGTGAACTCTGGGTAATCGTGCAACTTGTCCCAGACCAGATTCCTGACGAAACCTGCCCCGATAGACCAGTCATTCAACTTCAGGGATTCTGCTATACGCAAAGCCTCCATACGCATCCGATCCTGCCGAAGCCAGGTTATGATTTGATATCTTAATTTCATATCTCAGAATATGATTTAAAAATAGCGATATGCGATAAAAGAGTGTGTCAAATCTAGGTCAATTCTGCACACACCTTAAATCTGTATGGGGCATCAGGATAGGCAAAACCAGCAAATAGCATAGATGGGATGAATTCCTCTTCAAGCTTTTTGATAATTGCAGGATTGAATATAATCTTTGGTCGAAAGCTGATTAAATTTTTGATCATCACATGACCTTTAATCAACCGGTTCTTCTTACGATACCTCCCTACAACCTTGACGGTTTCTCCCATCCCCCAATGACCATCATAAATATATACCAATTGACCAGCTGAAAAACTGTTGGTCGAGTTCACAACATTGGCCGCCACTAACGGTAAAGATTCCTCGGCCCCCTTTACAGTCAACCATCTCTCCATGGGATAAAAATGGCTGTATATCTCAAACGCTTTTTCCTTGGCCCTTTGGAGATTCATTGGCGCATTCGGTGAATTGTTCACAAGCACATCACTATTACACATACCATACATCCAGGTTCAACTACCTCTTCCAAACCTGACGCCCCAATAATAGAGGAAGGCCAGTTAACACAACCAAAGCGAAATCAAATAGAAAAAGCGTGCTCAACGTATTCAGCGCAACCACCCCTATAGCTAACCTGGGCTTTCTAACCAGGAATAAGATCGTACTGATAAGACTGGCAGCAGCAGATACAAGAGTGCCAATAAAAAAAATTGAACCCGGAGTTGAGGGTGTCAATGCATAAATAGCGTCCTGCTTTGCAGATTCAAATACACTAGCGCAATCACATTGCACACTAAACAGAAATACATACCATATAGCCAGAACAGCTATAAAGTTCAATAATGATAGCAAAGCTGGGAACTTCCCACTTTTTACAATATCCACGGTGATCACTACGGCCATAAATCTAATACTCAGAGTCTTAGCAACTCCCCCCAGAGCTTATCAAATCCCTTAAAGATGTCCCGACATAATGAGTGTCGAGAAGATAATCAAATAGACGCCAAAGCAGATTGACAGAATATAGTTCCAGGAAGGAATATCCATGACGTCCTTTCTCTCATAATGGTGTTTTGCTATCAGTAATGCCCCATATATCCACCCCATAACGACGTAAGTGACGAAGCTTGCATACAGAATGGTTTCCTGCAGTGACAGGTTGCTCTGCGTTAACATATAACCGGAAACAAACACCCAGATAAATTCCAGCGAACTGGCAATCCAGTCGAATTGCCGGCTGCCCAGCGAGTACAAAGCCCTGACCGCTTCGACTATCAACAGCAGTCCCAGGGAAGCCGTCAGGCCCAATATAATTTGATGGAGTATCATCGGAACATCTCAATCCGCTTAAAAAGACAATCCGCAAGGCTACCGATCATTCAAACCTATTCCACTCAAAATCTGATCGACACATTTATCGACTCTCGATAAACGTGTCTTGGATTGTTTCGGGGCAGAAAAATGTAGCAGATAGCCGCGCTGTCGCCCGGGAGTCAGCGCTTCAAATGCCTTCTTCAGATCCGGCATTTCATTCAGTTTCAACTGCAACTCTTCTGGAAATTCGAATTCAGAGGTATCTTTGAAATCAACCTTCAACCCACTCTCTTCAACCTCGATGGCTTCCAGAATATAGGATTTCAGAATGGATTCTTTCCCTGTAATGTCCTCTAAACCAGTAAAAGGAATCCGCCGTGCGGCCTGTGTATTATCTCCCGGCTTTTCCAGAATATTTCCCGGATCTTTCAAAAGCGCCCCTTTGGGAAACAGCAACGCACAGAACTCCTTGAATCCCTGCAAAATTAGGACATTATTATTCTGGTAGGTATAACATGGCTTTCCCCATTTGAGTTCTTCAGTCAGTTGGCAATCCAGAGCTATTCCCCTCAATTTGGACAACGTTTCCTGCCATTGACCGGCTCTATCCAGAAATGCATCAACCTTCGGATTAATTGGATTGACGACGTCTTGGTTCATGAGGACCTCCATATCAGAATGGGTCGAAGTTGACGATCAATAATGCCCTATAGCGCCCTCATTTTACAGACCTTGTTACGGGTTCGGATGGCTGCTTTTTATCCTTGTAATTCTTACATTCGCTCTATTCATTTTTCAGTAATCAAGTATCCATGAGTGTTTTTTACACAACAGCTCAACCTATATTTTACTTTAATTATATCCTTTATATTACTGTTTTATATAGTCTTAGTCGGTTATAGAAATCATCATCTTGTGTCTGGCACGATATTCGCCTCAGCAGGATCAGGAATTAATGTCAGGCCATCATCCGCCATTGATTCGACAGGGATTGACGTAATCAATCCCTAGTAATGAGACAAAATAGGATGATTAAAAAAGGAGAAAGCCATGAATACTACTCATTTTAACAAGCGCGTTTTAGTCACCGTTATTTCTGCCCTATCACTGTCATTAGCCGGCGCAGCCTCTATCGCCGCTGATAAAGAAGGCGATACCGTTTCCAGTCAGATCGAGAGCTCCTGGAAAGAAACCAAGCGTGATGCCAAAACTTACTGGAAAGAATTCAAACAAGATAGCGAACAAACCTGGGACTCCACTCAAGCTGCATTCCGTGATGGCTGGATCGAGGGAAAGCTTGAAACCGCTTTGATGATGAGTGAACACCTCAGCCCACTGGATATCAATATCGAGGTGTCCGATGACACTGCCTATCTGACAGGTGCGGTCGACAGTGAAATCAAAAAAGAGCTGGCAGAGGAAATCGCCCTTGGCGTTGAAGGTATCGATAACGTCGACAACGAATTAGCCGTGAAGGCCTCCCCTGGCAAAACCACGGCAAACAAGGAAGAGGAGCGCAATTCCTTCAGTCAGTTTGTCGATGATGCCGTACTGACAGCAGAGCTGAAAACGGACCTGATCAGCTCTGATAACGTGAAAGCTCTGGACGTCGATATTGATGTTGAAGGTCACAATATCACCTTGAAAGGGAAAGTGAAGTCCGAAGAACAGAAAGACCTTGTCGAGAAAATCGTCGACAATCATCCGGATGTTCACTATATCGACAACCAACTTAAAGTGACTTCATAAGCGCTCATAATAGGTCAATAAGCGACCAACCTACAGGCTCAATTGTCGGCCCTCCTGGAGGGTCGACAATTCTCGCTGCGGCCAGATTAACGCCCCGACCAGAAAAAACTCACTGCAACCTTCTACAGAGAAAGAAAAGCAATGAGTCATTCTCGATCCCCCCCTCTAATTTTACTTTAGCTAAAAACACTCTAGCTCAAGACAGCGAACTAAACGCCTATCTTTTTTATATACATTGTATATACTCTTTTTATCTTCAGAGATCTGAGGTTTCTATGGCAACAAATGACGCTGGTGATAAATCCACTAAGCGAAACAAGAAAAAAGCGGGGAAGAAAGATGCCCAGCTTCTCATCCGCATCAATGGTGATGAGCGTGATGAGTTTATCGCTTTGTGCGAAGAGCAGGACACGAGTGCAGCAAGGGAAATCCGGAGGTTTATCCGTCGATTTATTCAGGATAATAAGAACGACTGAAGATTAATCAGAAACGATCCGTCAATTGCATTGAGGAGATATCACTATGTCTAAGAAAGCTTCCAAAAAAGTAGTCAGCCTGAAAAAAGAAATCAAAGCCCGTAAGGCGAAAGTGGCGAAGCACGAAGGCAAGCTGAAGAAGCTTAAGAAAAAGCTGAAAAAAGCCGCCTGATCAGGCTCAGCCCGGTTTAGGGCTGTCATATCGGTCAGGGCACCGCCCGGCCTGCAAAAGCCCCGCATTTTTGGGGCTTTTTGATGTCAAAGCCAAATTAGCGTCTGGCTAACTTTACCTGAAACTCAGCCCCTGGAGATTGTTTGATCACATCCACTTCGCCTCCCATGGCCCGGGTTAACTGGCGAACAAGCGCCAGTCCAATGCCGGTTCCAATGGTTTCTCGTGTCAGCTCACTTCCTGAGCGATAGAATAACTGAAAAATCTTCTTCATCTGTGATTTGGCGATACCAGGACCGTAATCCCGAACACTCCAGACAACACCCTTGCCCCCTCGCCCCACAGCCCGAATATCGATCTTTCTGATGTCGGCCTGGGAAGAAAATTTTATACCGTTATCCACCAGATTGATGATGATCTGTGTAAATGCGTCCGGATCAATCAGGAGCTCCAGATCCTCTATGCCTGTTTCAATATCATAACTACATTCGAAACCGGCACGCTCCACCTGGCTGTGAATTTTCGACTTCACCATATCCATCAATGATCTGACTGAATAGGGTTTCAGTTCGAGATTCAGATCATTACGTTCCATTCTGGCCAGTTGCAGCACATTGGCGATCAGGCGGGACAGGCGTTCACTCTCATCATGGATAAAATCGTAGTACTCCAATTTCTTCTCGTCACTGACCCACCCTTCACGCAGCATTTCACCGTACATGCGTATGGATGTCAGCGGCGTCTTGAGCTCATGACTGACGGATGACACAAAATCCTGCTGTTGTCGGGTCATCAGAATCTGTTTCATGCCCAGACGATACAGAACCCAGAAACCGACAATCAACACAGCAAAGAGTATCAACGAAGCCCAGGCCACGACAGTTGCACCGGGGCCTGCTGGCAATCGTTTGATGCTCCAAAGCAGCTGGAACTCTCCAAATGGGGAAGATAGTCGCACCTGATGCAGTAATGTCCCAGACAACTCGCTGGAACTGCGCATGCGATACCCTGCTTCCGTTCCTGCAATCACATTCAGAACATTTCCCTGGTAAGCGACAACCAGATCACTCATCTGAGAGAGCGCAGTCTCCAGAAACATCTCGCCCATAAGGCCTTCGATCAGAGCTCCCTGCTCAATAATGGTTCCCTGTATCAGTCTCTCCCCATCACGCCATACCTTACGGAACAGAACAAACTCACCACTTTCCAGAAGTGCGAGCTCAAAAGGATCAATCTCACTTTCAAATATCCGGATTTTATCCTCTGGCGTAGCATTGCCAGTTCCGTAGGGAAAGGTATTACTCTCCAATAATGCTGTTTGCTCTTTTCGGGAAGCTCGAGGTGCCGTCTGAAAACCGCCTGCCTCAGCAGGTGCTTCACGTTGTTTACGCTCCTCTGCCACCGTTTGTTTTTTCTGCTGATATTCTTTCGCCGCCATCTCTTCAGACTGTATAAAAGCCTCTCTCTTGAGTTTCAGGTCCTCGACCCTGGCCTTTGTCTGTGATTTCGGAGAAGACACTAACGATTCCGCTGCACTGAGCTTGTCAAAGACCTGCTGAGAATAGTTGGAGGTCTCGGGGGCAGGAGCAGCCTCGGCTTCCGGACTCTCCATCCTCTGTGCAATGGCTGCTGGTTCTGTAACCTCGTAGGATGAGGAGATTTCGTCGCCTTCGTCATCGTTTTGAATAGCGATCTGTGGTGATCCCTGATCCGCATCTGACAGAACTACCATGCGGTCCCTCTCAGGGCTTCGCTGTCTTGGCACCAGTTGGTTCTGACTTAATACATCCAGTAAACGATCACGCAGTTCACTGCGCTCAGTGATTTCATCAGCCGATAAACCCAGGGTATCGGTCGATGTCAGATCTACCGGCAATAACGGTGTAGTGAACGTGCCATCAGCGTCAACCTGGAAATAACCAATGACGCCCGGTATTTCAGAGGTTACAGGGTACCTGGCCAATGGTGAACGTTCGACAAAGCTGGAAGTGACCGGATCTCCGGCCAGCACCAGAAACTGATAATCCGCATAACTGTGGGCTTCCTCTCTGGCTATGGCCTTCTGCAATTCGCTATCAATCCGGCCCGCCAGCTCTTCTGCCAGAAGGCGATATTGATGAAAGGCCTCCCATTTGATCTGTCTTTGCGTTTGCCAGATCAGGACGGCTGAGGGAATAACCAGGGCCAGAAACAACAAACTCAATACCAGGCGCAGCCGCCAAGGTGTCAGGCCGTGACGTAAATGACGTCTCATCCGGCGCTCACCATTAATTTATAACCACCACCTCTGACGGTCGTCAGATAGCAGGGATTCTTCGGGTCCGGTTCCATTTTGCGCCGAAGCTTAGCGATATGAATGTCCACCGTCCGGGTTTCGATATCCAGATCCCGAGCGTAGCCCCACACTTTATGCAACAGCTCCTCTCGGGATACAGGCCGTTCACGATGCTCATAGAGATATTGAAGAATGTCCATTTCCCGACGTGTGAAAGTGATGTCCTTTGACTCAAACCGGCCGCTCAGATTCAGTGTGTCTATCTCTGCCTGGTCACTTAGCGTCAGGGTGGCCTCATCCAGCTCGTTCACCCTGGCCCTTCGGAGCACTGCCTGAACCCTCAGAACCAGTTGCGCCACTGAGAAAGGTTTGGCCACATAATCGTCGGCCCCAAGTGAAAGTCCCTGAATAATATCCTCGTCATTGGATTTGGCCGTGAGCATAATCACCGGTTGATAACGATCTTTGGTCCTGATGGCTTCACAGATTTCGTAGCCATTATGACCCGGCAGCATCACGTCCAGAATCACCAGATCATACTGGCCGCTCAGAGATTTGCTCATTCCCTCGTGGCCGTCTACAGCGAAATCCACGTCATAACCATGAAATACAAACACATCCACAAGCCCGGTCCGGATCGCAGCCTCATCTTCCACAATTAACAAGCGTGATTTTCGTTGCATCTCTAATCCTGATTCTCTTTACTCTTGATCTATGGTGATCAATTTTCTGGCCAGTATACACCGCCAGGCTACGGTACTGTCTGGTCGGCTGCTTGCTCTGTTATTTCCTCACACCGGGCCAGGCAGTCACCAGGACACACCGAGCCTTCAATCCATGCTCACACTCCTGATTATTTAAAGTCTAACAACATTGCCCGAGGCCACATGTAAATTCTATGTAAATTTCGGGCGATAGGTTTTACATAACCCTGTCTACATCTGCCCTGACCTCCTTTTTACACTGATTCCATCAATCAGACATGAAATACCCGGAGGACTCAATGGCATTATTTAACCGCTTTATACGCCTTTTCAAGGCAGATATGCACGCAGTGATGGATCATTTGGAAGAGCCTGATGTCCTGCTTCGCCAAGCCATCAGAGAGATGGAAGAGGAAGTGGATCAAGGCGCGAGGCAATTGAAAGCCCGCCAGATCGAGCAACAACAGATTCAAAGTCGAATCAGTACTCTGCAGGAATCCGTCGACAACATACAGGATCAGCTCAACCTCTGTTTTGAGGCTGACAACGACCTCCTGGCCAAAACCCTGTTGCGGCGTCGACTGGAGAGCGATCGCTTAATCAAACAGCTGAAGCAACAGGATCATCGGCTATCCGAGGAAATCAGGACGCTTACCAAAACTCAGGAAGACCAGCATCACAGGCTGGAAGCCATGCAGCAAAAGGCTGCCGTATTCGACACAGCAGATGACTCCCCTCACAAAGAGTCCGCCTGGAATGAAGCCCTCAACGGGATGGACCGGATAACCGATGAGGATGTGGAAGTTGCCTTTCTGCAGGAGCAACAAAAACGGGGCAGGAACAAACGAAAAGGAGAAGATCATGAACACGCTTAACTTCTGGCGGGGAGCCGGCGTCGCTCTGATTCTGAGTCTGCTCGGCGCAACGGCATTCAGTGTTTTCTCACCCCTCTTCGGTACTGCGATAAGCGCTCGGGTCATCATTGAAAGCCTGAGTTTAATTTATCTGCTAGTGCTGCTTTACCAGACAAGTGCACGCAGTGGTCGGTTGTTGTCCCTGGCCTCCTGGTTACTGATGAGTGCTTTGTTGTTCCTGTTCAACCCCACAATTCTTATCTGGCTCACGGCTCAGGTTGGCCTGATATGGCTAATCCGCTGCCTTTATCGTTATGGAAATCTCTGGACAGCGGCCACAGACGCAATACTCAACGGATTGGCTCTGATGCTGTCACTGGCAACCGCAATGCATACCCACAGCGTCTTTTTGAGCCTGTGGTGTTTCTTCCTGATGCAGGCACTTTATGTCTATATCCCCGGTAAATGCTCACAAAGATGCCAACTGACAGACACGACTGCAAACACTCAAGCGGGAAGCGACAATTTCGAACGCGCCTATCGTACCGCCGAAGCGGCATTCAAGCGTCTCTCAGCGCGTTCTTAAAACTGATTTAACTGAATACTGATTAACCCGGAGGAATCCCTGATGGCCACCTCAATCAAAGCCAAACTCTTAGCCTTGACCCTTTTTGCTTCAACCGCGTCGGTCATTGCGCTCTACCCCATTTACCAAAGTAATGCTGCCCTCACCCCGATTAAACCCGCGGTACAACCGTTTAAACCTGTCGCCCAGTTGCCCACTACTCAGCTACCAGTGATTCAGGAGAAACCAAAGGTCGAGGTGGTTTTTGTACTGGACACCACAGGCAGCATGAGCGGACTGATTCAGGCCGCCAAAGAGAACATCTGGTCAATTGCCACCACCATGGCCTCTGCAGAACCGGCGCCGGAGATCAAAATAGGTCTGGTGGCCTACCGTGACCGGCAGGATGCTTACGTCACTCAGGTGACGGACCTCTCCACAGACCTGGACTCCATGTATGCCAGGTTAATGGACTTTCAGGCAGATGGTGGAGGCGATACGCCAGAAAGCGTCAACCAGGCGCTCTATGACGCGGTACACAAGATATCCTGGAGCCAAGATGAAAACAGCTATAAGGTCATTTTCCTGGTTGGCGATGCGCCGGCCCATATGGACTACCAGGATGAGGTGAAATATCCGGAGACTTTAAAAATTGCAGGACAACGAGGAATCGTCATCAATACCATCCAGGCAGGTTCCGCCCCAATGACGCGCCAGGAATGGATGCACATTGCCCATTTGAACCAGGGCGAGTACTTCCAGGTTGCGCAATCCGGTAATGCTGTGGCCGTCGCAACGCCCTTTGATGATCAGATCGCCGGTTTATCCAGAGAGCTGGATGACACCCGCCTGTTTTACGGTTCACAGGAACAACGAGCCATACTTGAAAAGAAAAAAGCAGCAACGGACAAGTTACATGCCGCCAGCTCCCCCGCGTCTCAAGCCAAGAGAGCCATGTTTAATACTTCCGCCGCAGGTGCCGGTAACTTTCTCGGTGATAGCGAACTGGTCGAAGATGTGGCCAGTGGCAAAGTCGAGCTGGACAGTATTGATGAATCCTACCTTCCTGAACCTATGAAAACACTCAGCAAGGAAGAGCAAGCTCAACTGATTAAACAAAAATCTGCAGAAAGAGAATCCTTGCGTGCTCAGATTGCCGATCTCACGAGGCACCGACAGGCGTTTATCGAAGCCGAGCTGAAAGCGTCCGGTGAGGAAGAAGAATCCCTGGATTATAAAATCTATAGCGCGGTTAAAGAACAGGCAGCTGAAAGAGGTTTGAGTTACGAGGCTGCACCGGCTTATTGAGCATTGTTTATACCCATAACCAATAACCAATAACTCAGCACCCTGCCCAATGTCCTTTCTTCAAGCGAAGAAAACCTTGGGCTGGGTGCAATCTCGCCTTCCAGACCGAAAGATAGACGACTTTGGCTCAGTCACGGACATCCACTCCGGTTGATGTTTTTTTCATAAGCTTGGTTATAACATTTTATCTCTTACCTAAGTCTGGTTATCCTACTTCTCCATTAGCCTAACCGTGTCTTTCCGCAACCAAAGCTATAAAGCCAGAAAAGGAATCGCTACCGATTAGTGCGCCCGTTATCCACCAATACAGGGAGATTGAGTCGTCATGGTTGATCCGGCAGCTCATTTCAAACCAAACCAGCAGGTTAGCTTTCAGGTTCTCGAAAAAAGCATTGGACAGACCATGGGAAGCAATCTGGCAACTGTGCGCCGTTGGCAAGGAATGAGATCCAAAGACGCTGCGCTGAAGCTGGGGTTACACCCAAGCACATACCATAGCTATGAAACCGGACAGGCCATGCTGCCTAACCATGTGGTAGCCAGGTGGTCAGCGGTCATGGGAATTCCTCCTCATTTTCTATTGAAGAACACTCGTTACAGTTCGAACATCCCCCTGGAGGAGAGAGGCAAACTGATTGAAAAAATTCAGCCATTTATAGGGCTGCAAACTGAAATGGAATTTGAAGTGTTTGTTCGGGATATTTGTCTGTTTACCAAACAGCCTCTTCCCGACTTCCAAGAAGTCGAACTCCGGAGCCGCATGCTTGATCAAAATTTTCCCAACACCGTTTCTGAAGAAGTAAATGACGATTTGTATGGCTACGTGGCCGAAAATCTACGCTCTATGCGCCAAAAGATACAACTTAGCCAACAGAAAATGTCGGAATTGCTGCAAATCTCCGATCATATTTACCGCAGGATTGAAAACCTTTCGAAGCCCACCAAATTCCAATTTATCCTATCGCCCCGGTGGTGGATGGCAACCGGGATACACCCTGTTCACTTAATCGAACATAGCCACTATAGCGACCTCCGCCGTTATCAAAGTGCCAGACTGGCAATACTCAACCGCGTTTTAACGTCAGTGAATCTCCAGGCGTACCCTGAAATTGTCCAGTATGCCAAAGCGATGTCTGCCTTAAGGCAGTCTCTGGAGAGCATTGGCTGATAGTACCTGAACGCTCTGGCTTTCTTTCCTCTATTTTTTCGTATTTTAGTCATAAATAAACACGAAAATCTGATCTGCTCTCTGGTTGTTCTCCCCACTACTATTCCGCCCGCTTTTCAAAAAACGACTATTCGGGGCGTTTTAACGGGAAAAGCGTTTAAAGTATAAGGAGAAATCATGAAACGATCATTCACTCCGCTGATCGCACTGTTACTGGCGGGGAAGACTCTTGCCAGTGATTCAGCGCTGGAGCAGTTCAATGACCATATAATGCTGGGAGCAGCGGTCAATACTCAGAAGCAGGAAGTCAGCAGCCTGATTTGTGTCACAGAACGCGGCGCCATTCGTTCTTTACCTCCAAGAGAGGCAAAATTCGAAGACCGCTCCGATCTGAGCTACACCTCATTAGAAAAGGAACTTGGGGTATCAGGAAGCTTTTCCTATGACGGCTACGTCAACCTTGATGTATCAGGTGGTTTTTTAAAGGCCGCCGCGAAAGGAGAACTCGAAAAAACCCACGTTAAGCGCTTCACCATTTATGGTAAATCGAGAACATTTACGGGAGGCAACGACGTTCTTATCTCCGACAAGTGTCAAGAATACAGTGAAAAATACCAACATGCGCCCGCGAAGCTGGCGAGCCGGGTTGGCGACGCATTTGTCAGTAAAATTCATTACGGCGCTTCTTTCTATTCAGCACTAAAAGTGAAGTTTGCCACTCGCTGGGACTACAAAAAATACAGCGGTGATGTCAGTTTTAATGGTGGCAAAGTTAAACTTTCCTCTAAGCTGATGAGTGCGAACAAAGATATCAAGCGGCGCACCAGTGTGACATTCACCGTCCATCAGTCAGGAGGTGCAGCGGATAGCAATATACTCTCAACACTGCCTGCACACTCCGTGAGTTGTACGGTAGAAAACCTGCAACGATGCACTGACTTTATGAACGAGGTGGCAGAATATGTGTCCACTGAGTTTTTAGGCAACGAGCAACCTGATTCATTCTATAACGTACTTGGATACGCCATAACCTCCTATTCTTCCTACGGCTTGACGGACCTGGTAGCGCCCGAAGGAAATATTCTGGTTGCCAACGAAGTGAAGGTTGCACGGCAGAATCTGGAAGCTCGCCTGAAGGTAGAGCGTGAGGCGGGTGATCGTGCCGCCAATATTCTGAAATATGCAACGGCGTCACTCAGTAATGAAGATGCAAGTCACCTGAGAGATGTTGTACGTGGAGCGCAAAAAAATACCGTGATGATTGGCAGCATACTGAAATCATGTCAGGACGATCCGTACCGTAAAACAGAAGGCGGACTCAATTACTGCTCAGAGCTGTATCGGGTTGCCTCCGGACTTTCACCACTGCCCGCAGAATCTTCAGCCGAGTACGCGCATTTTCGCCGATTCGACGACTATTACAATAATCACAAGCCGCTGATTTCTGCCGTGGTACGTAACGGCAACCAGTTTGATCTGCAGTCGATTGGTTTCCATTTCACTCGAGGAAGGGTTAGCTCAGTTGATATGGTTGCACACTTTCAATCTGACTCGCCAACATTGAGAGTTACAGTAACAGGAACCAATCTGGCCACCTGTGAGCTTTACCCATTTGGACCGGTCATTAAAAACGAAAAAAATTCCTGGGAGCATAAGTTAGGCGAAATATTGTATCCCGCCAACAATCGTCCCCGTACCTTTGAAGTGGATATGTCGAAGATGACGTTTGCGCCAAGACAAAGTGCGTTTAACCTCTGGTGCTTTGACCTGAATGGTGCGCATGCCATCTCTTCCAGGGAAGACATGTTTCAATTTGCCGCAAAACTAGAGGAAAGCGGCACCTCTGGAAAGCGAAGGTCCCACAATAAAAAAGAGTATGCCGTTAGCTTATACAATCCATCAAAAGTGAGAGTGGCATACCACTCAAGCAGTTTCGCTGGATGGAGAAGTAAGATGGTAGGTAAAAACCACCGTCGCTGCTACCACCGACAAAATATCACAGACACCCTCTATGACACTAAAGGTGATCAGGTCCATAAAGTCACCAGAAGAAACTTTGAAAACGGTATCTCCGCAGATGTGAAATGGCGTTGGTATGAATCATCCCATAAGTGTTCGTGGAAGTGGGCCAATAAGTATGAGCCTTATCGAAACCCACCCTATATCCCAGCGTACAAACTGGTCAAGCAATATCAAAATCAACAATAGTGGGAATAAGGCATGAAAACTCAATTTATATCAGCATTGGCCTTCGCAGTTGCTTTGCCGACTTCCGCAGAGCATCGCTATCCGGCCCCTCAAATGGCAGAGATGAACCAGAATAACGCTGTACAAGTCGGTTATGGCTACGACAGCGTCAAAGGCGAACTCAAACCCAGATTGCTCGTAGAAGGACAAACCCTTGAGCTCGGAAACAGAGAGCAATCGTTTACCCTCACCCTGGATACAGATCAAGACACACTGGACAGGCTGACTTCTGGAGCGTCAAGCCTTTCAGCCTCTGGCTGGGGAATTGATTTCAACATCCGGGGCAACTTCTCGAAGCATCATGTCAGCGACGAGTTCAGCCAGACGTTAACGCTGGTCTATAAAATCACCGAAAAGGATGATGTATTGGCGCCTGAATTGAATAACTGGACACCTTATCAGTCAGGTGAACAGATTCAGGACACCAGCGGAGCGTTCCGACTGACCCAATTCGGTGCTGCGCAGGCTCATCAGGACAGCTTGACCCGAAAGCGTGTATTTGGCAATGAAGTTGTAAATGCTATCCACTACGGAGCCTATCTCCTGGCGACATTCAAGGTTAAGTATAAAACCCGGGAAGATAAAAGCACTGCCATGTCAAAGGCATCCGTTAGTGGCTATGGCGCTGAAGCCGTCGCTGAATACATCAAAAAGAGTGGCTTGACGTCAAACAGTGTCAATATGGAAATTACCATTAAGCAGGTCGGCGGCAATGGGCTAAAGTTGGCTCAGGCTGCTGCCTATCTCGGCGGCATGAAGCGAGGCAGTGGCGGCGAGTTTGCTAAAGACTGCGGCAAAAATGCAAACGATTGTGCGACGACCATGGAGCGTATACTACGCTACGCCAGTGGCAAGCAATTGCCTGATAACCTGACAAGCTTCCGTGATCAGCTTTCCTGTAATAACAAGCAAGACTGCTTCGCTCCTATCGGTTTCAGTACCAAAAAGTGGTCAACCTCAGGACACGCGGAAATCATGCCTGATAGTGGTGAGTGGACGCTGCCCCTGCTGACGGTAGAAGTGGTCAATATCGTTAAGCATCAATATGCGATCAATCGTATGGACAACGATAAAGCGGCACTGATCCCTGACAATCAGATAGTCGCCATCACCAATCGCAATATGGCAACGTTGCTGCGAATCGCCGATACCTGCCGGGAAGATCCTTACGGCAACGCCTGTGGTCAATACTATAAACAAGAGTCTTCAAAGCTTGAGGACTACGACCGTGCAGCTTTGAACAGGTAGTACCTGCCAGGTGAAGACAAGGGAATGTCTTCACCTCATCCACAAAGTGACATCAAAGTTCTTTACTAACCAAGTCCTAATACTATGAATAAACTTATACTACTGGGTGCCGTTACGTTCACCCTTATCGCTTGCGAACCAATCGGCTCCGTTGGTGAGACTCAACCAGCCTCGACAGAAGAACCGTCACCAACCCGAAAGACAACAACCTACGCTCAGGACAGGGATCCGCAATACGAAGAAGCCTTGGGGGGGTCTCATACGACTGAGCTAAGCGCAGAAGAACGCTACGCCTACCTTTCTCAAATCGCCAAGCTGTTTGCCCGGCAGTCTGAAAATATGCAGCACCTGGAGAAACTGCTGCAGGAGCTCAACAGGTTAACCTCAGATCCAGACTTTCAACTCCGAGATACTTTCTTCATGAAACTGCTGGAACGCAATCAAACCTGGCTGACAGACAAAGGCATTAGCCCCTCCACCAGGGATTTTCTTACCTCTATACTGGCGTCAGAAAAATACCAGGATGTGATGAAGAAGGTTCGAGGGCTAAAGTTCGAGGTTGTGCTACCTGGCGGCGAAGCTTTCGATCAAAATCAACCAATATCCGAACTCTGGTACATGGCGACACCTACCACAAAGGCTCAAACACTCAGGCTCTATAGTAGTGAAGGAATTCAAATGGAGCTTGCCCTGGATTCAGCTCAGCCTGAGTTCCCCATTCTACTCGTTAGCGATACAACAACGGCCCAACTATAGTGCCTAGCGAGCTACCATCAATGAAATAGCGGACATTAAGAAAAGAGAAAGAGGCAACTCTGCCTCTTTCAGCTCTGAATGGCAGCCATACTGAATGACAGCTATAGCGTCGGATAGAGCGTCAGCAGCCGATTGATATCAAATTCCCCGGCTTTGCCTAATTCGAGTTCCAGGTGCGCGCGCATTTTAGCCGCTACGTCATCTTCCACTCCGGGATTGCCGGCCACGCCATGAGCTACCCAGCCAGTGAAGCGCTCATCGCTGTCAATAGCATGGTTCGCCCGAAACAGCAGTCCCTGTTTATAGCGATACACCATGGACTTAAGCTGATTTTCAGCAGCGATTCGGGCTTCACTGTTCAGCCGTTGAGTCATCACCTGATCGGATTCCAGGTTTGCAGGTTTACCGACCAGGCCGATGGTTGGATGGTCCGTGTAGTGGTCATCTTCCGAAGCCACTTCCAGCGGCACTTCCCGGCGTTGTCCGTCAATGTTAAGGACCAACGTGGAAACAGCCGTTTTTCTCATAATGTAGCGGGTATAGTGGTAGTCCGATATGACATCCTCCCACACGGTCGGTGGAATATGATTGAAACCAATGAGCAAATCTTCCAACGCGTGCTCGGCATGATCAACATCCCGACGCTGTTGATCGATTTTATCCTTGGCCCACCTGATTCGATCATTCAGTCTTGAGATTTCTGACTGCAGGTCATCCCGCTCCCGTTTTTTCTGTTGATACTCCGGAGTGCCGGGATCAAGCTTGCTGAGTTTGTTCTCTACAACTCGAAGATCTTTTTCTACACTACGACGTTCTCTACTGAGGTCTTTTTTATTGTGTCGATAGGTGACCAACTGATCGCGTTTATCTTCCACGCGATATCGCTGCAAGGAAACCTCCTGTTTTAGATCTGCATACTCAGGATTTTCTACTGATACCTGCCCGCTGACATATTGCCCTACCTCTGGAGATTCTGTTTCCTGATAATGAAAGCGAATACCGCTACATGTGTACTCTGGAGGTCTCCGAAGTCACACTCTTCTTACTACTAACAAGAGTCAGGCCGTTGATTTCCTGGCCCAACCCATTACCGAATAGGTAAGGATCCGCCTCCACTTGCATGTACAACTGGTGATTGGCTGCCATCTGCCGGTGTATTTCGTTGTATCTGGCTAATGCCGCAGGGTCCTGTGTGGCATCGGCAATCTTGCCATACAGCATCATGGCTTTGCCCTGTTGGCTCTGGGAATAGGCTGCATCCGCCACTTGGCGGACGTTTGCAAGCCATTGATCGAAGTGGTCGCGGCTTTGATAAAACCGGTCCATGGTTTCCTGATCATCGGGTTCCAGCTTGAGCGCTTTCTGGTAGGCCTGCATTGCCAGTTCATAGCGCCCCTGGGAAGTATACTCCTCCCCGGCCTCCATCAGATTGTGATGGGCGCATCCGGAAACGGTAGCGACCATTAACACTGACATCAATACCCGTGATAGTTTGATTAACTGCATCTTCCTGTAACTTCTTTTCCAATTGATTGGGGGGTGGGTAATTTATACAGATTAATGGCTTAACCCAAACTGAACGTGATATTTATTTGAGCTTTCCGAGGGAATTGTGTGATCTGGTTCAAATCGTACCGGAATACACCTGATTTCTTCCAAGCTCCTTGGCTTTATAGAGCATATGATCCGCTTGCCTGAGAAGATCTTCATATCGGTCTGAGTCGGGAATCATTGAGGATAATCCGGCACTGATCGTCACATAACGCTCAGTGGAAGAGGCATCATGACTGATATTAAGACCACGAACTGCCTGACAGCATCTCTCAGCCATTTCCTGCGCCTCACGCTTATCCATTTCGGGTAACAGTATGGCAAACTCCTCACCGCCATAACGTGCGACCACATCTGAAGACCTGGACACGACTTGTCTGAGAGCCTTTGCCACCTTCTGGAGACAGTGGTCCCCCATTTGATGTCCATAATGATCGTTGTATTTCTTGAAATAATCGATATCCATCAGAATCAGCGACAAAGGTAGATTGTTACGCTTCATTCGGCGCCATTCCCTTTCAATCGTTGTGTCGAACATTCTGCGGTTTGCGACGCCTGTCAGACCGTCCTCGTATGACATCCGCTCCAGGTCACGCCGCATTTTTTCCAGAATTTGCTCAGTGACTTTTTGTTCCGTCACGTCCCGGACAAAGGCTGAGACACCAATCGCCTCACCAGATGCATCACGTATCAGCGATAGAGTAACACTCACGTAAATCTGTTGCTGATTCTCGCCCAGGAAGGCGATTTCATTCTCTGAATGTTCCGGTCCACTGGAGGTGATTGTTTTATACAGCTTCTCCAGGCGAGCTGGCCACTCTTCTCCAGCCACCTGAAACACAGACTGCCCGAAAGCATGTTCGGTGCTGACACCAAAGAGCTCATGGGCCGCACGATTCCATTTCACGATAGTTCCGTCACAAGTGGTAGCGATAATGGCATCATGGGCATGATCAAAAATGTGAGCGAGATATCTCAACGATACTGAATAACGCTGCAGCTCCGAAACCTTGGGCTTTTGTGACTCCTGGATTTTATTCTGCAGACCGGCAATGGTGGTTCTGAACTTTTTCCGTTTAAGAAACGCACTCAAGGCTTTTGATAGATTTCTGGCAAAATGCTCCGAGGTAAGCATCATTACCTCCCAATGGCTCCCCACCCCCGCAATTGGAGACTGAAGCTCGGCGACCAACGCAGGATTTTCGTCTCTGGTCAGGAACACAAAGTGCATTTCCGGTGAGGTTTTACGAATTCTGCGAACAGTCTGCAAAGGGTTTTCCATTGCCGGACCGATCAACGCCAGGAAAACATTAGTGCCGTTGCAAGAATGCTGTTCAAGGTAATTCAGTGAATCTTCGATATCTGCGCAATCATGCAGCCTGATATCAAATTCCTGCAGAATATCTGCCAGGCTGCCCCGAAGTTCATCCGAAGACCTCCTGCTATCGATGTACAGCGCGATATCAGCCATTGCCCTTTCTAATCTCAGATGATGGGAAGGCCAAGCATCAGTCTTCCTGTCCAGACTTTCAGAATATCCGTTGTCGGTGACATCACATGACTGGCGCGAGCATCCCGAAGCAATCGGGACAGTTCGCTGTTTTCCCGATAGGCAATCCCACCACAACAGCTCATCGCCTCGTTGGTGATATACACCGCCAGCTCTGCGGCATCCGCCTTGGCCATCATGATATTGGCGATGGCCAGAGGATCGCCGATGTCTCCCTTGTAAGCAGCTTGGTAAAGCAACCCCCTGCTCTTTTCCACTGCTGTGCACATGTTGGCAATGCGGTATTGCATAGTCTGAATGTCAGCCAGTGAATCACCGGAATGGTCATAACGACGACCCTTGAGATGCTGGATGGCGATGTCTAACGCTCTCTGGGCGACACCAACATAGGTGCCCGCCATGGCCATTAGAAAGTAAGGGGCAACCACTTCGAAGGTATACCAGATTTGATCTCCTTCCTGTCCCAATAGATTAGCCGAGGGGACATGTACCTTATCCAGTCGCATTGCCCTCGAGGCATTCCCCCTCATTCCCAGGCCTTGCCAGGGATCAAGCCAGCTAATCCCCTTCATATTCCGATCCAGGATCAAGCAACTGAAGTCCCCCTCACCCGCTTCCTGACTGCTCGCCGTGGTAGAGATCACGTAGGAGTCTGCAAAATTGCCGTTGGTAACGAACTGCTTGCAGCCTTCTACAATATATTCATTATTCTGAAAAGTTAGCTGGGTCTGGGGAAGATAAAAGTGGGCTCCGGTGCCACGCTCAGATAACGCCAGGGTCGTGATATGACGGTTTTCGGCTATGGGCTTCAGGTATTTTTCGTCATGGTGGGTCGTTGCTTTAGCGGCAATAACGGCTGTGCCAACGCAGTGCATTGCGAAACACAGAGCAGATGACGTGCAGCTTTGTGCGATAGTTTCACCGATCACTGCCAACGCCAGCAATCCCTGTTCATGACCTCCCAGGCGTTTGGGGGCGTGCAGCCCCAACAACCCGACATCAGCTAGACCCCGCATGGAATCCTCAGGCCATGATGCCTTGGCATCCACCTCTTCAGCCCTGGGTGCGATCTCCTGTCGACATACATCCTGCACCAGACTGCGTAGCCTGATAATGGGATCTGACAGAAGCTCATCCATCTTGTTCGTTCCGGAAATAAGTCAATATAGCAGTATCTCGAATTACTGACTTATTAAGATTAGTTCAAGGTGATGAGCCTATCAATGCGCTACTCTGGATGTCCCCGAATCATCTAAACTTGGCCTGGTTATTCGTGCACTTTCCTTGGTTATTGTATAGAGGCCATACTCTAGCTACTCGCATCAATATAAACGATTCTGGCTCGCCGCAAACGTCTATTCGGAACCCTTTCATTCAGATTGGCCTGACAGTTTAGTTTACTTGGAAGTCTACATACCAATCCGATACCAAATGTCTCCCCTGGATACATCAGTTGTCTTAAAACGACATTCTCTTTGCCGTTTTAAGACATCAGCGACGGACTAGTCCTTTATGCCGAGCAACAATTACTTAGTTTTGTGGCAAGCTGATATTTGCTACCTTCCATGTGGTAGATAGTTAAATTTTCAACCAGGAGGTGAGACAAGAGTTTCTGACTCGGGTCATCTCTATGAATTGCGTTTTCTGCCGAGGTATTTCCGGAGGACAGATAATCGCGCATTCTGCATTAAACAAGGAGAAAAGTAATGCCTGGCGATTTGATTTCGTATGAAGATTGGATGAAACGGACTGCCGTGACCGGCAAACCCCGAAGTCGTCTGCTCAAGGAAGTGGACAAACAAATCCAGTCCTTCGAGAAATTTGGCGGCGCCGCTTCAAGGTGGAACCTTAAGCAGAAACTGGATGCATGGAAGAAAAGCAAAGGCTCAGGTGAGGAATGGCGTAAGAGCATTCGTAACCGGCATGGTGCGGTTGAAGAGCTCGTCAAGGGACTCGCAGGACAAGGCCCCGAATACAACGATATCAAAAAACAGTATCGCAAAGACTTGGACCATGCCCGCCTTGGCGTTGTCTACCTCTGGTCCCACACTCACATTCATGACACCGTTTTCAGCGCCTTCGTCGGTGGAGCGGTTGATATTGCCTCCGCCGGTATGCGAATGCATTCCTCAATCCTTACAGCAAACGGAAACAGCGACGCCGCCAAAGAGCTGACCAAGAAACGTCTGGATATGGGCTATGCCATGCTCCCTGGGCAAAAGGTCAGTAAAGCGATTGAAGGCTCAGGCTATCTGGCCGATTCAGGAACCACCCGTAATATCTTCTATAAAGCGCTCCATTGGATTGAAGACTACTGCAAGCAATTGGTCGAAGCGCTCAAGGCCAAGTTCAGTGATAAAGTCGCATTATCGGCAACAGCGATCAAGACCGCCGTTAAAGCGCTCGTTTGGAAATTCGCCGCTTCGGTGGCTCCTTATGTTTCCGGCAGTATTGATGTCTTCAAAGGACTGGTTAATGCCACTGATGCCACTGTCACCGCCGTCACGACCTGGTGGCGCGGACGCGGCGTCGACATTCTCGAAGGCCATCCGCAAATTATTTGTGAATCACTGCGGACTCAGATGATGAAAGGGATTGGCGCGGGTCTGTATGACATCGTCAAAGGCGCTTTTGCTGCTTCCACCTTTATCGTTGGCGGCATCGGGGGCGCAGCAATGAATCTGGTGTATACACTGATTGAAACGGTGACTCTTTTCATCCTGCGCTTGCGTGAAGTAGCCCACATCAGGCACTTCTGCAAAGAAGCCCGCAATCATTGGGAAGTATATACCGGCTCCGGCAAAACCCGTGGCGTTCATCAGAATTCGATCCGCTTCAAAGACTGGTTTGAAGGCTACGTGGATAAATCCGCATTGATTCCCGCGCTTACACTCAATTCCGGTATTTGCGGTGACAAAATGCATTTTCTGAACATGTTCCGCAATAACGGCCATGTCATCTCTCAATACGAGTTCGACCGCGGCGTGAAATATGTGGATACACTGAAGACCTTTGCCGCGGAGTATATCGGAAAACAAAGTTACCTGTTCCACTCCAGTGACAAGATGGTCAATGCCCTACTCGACAACGCCAAGAGCTTTGATAACGGAGATCACGGCAAATTCCGCGAAAATCTTCTCAAGATCGCAAACGCCTGACCTATCCGCTCAAAGGCCGGTAACTCTACCGGCCTTTCACACATCTACAGCTTTCTATTTCCCTAAATATGCCATTATTAAGAAATTTCTTAAATATTAGCGAGGCTGCCAATTTTTGACGCAACAATGATACTTCAATAAAGCTCTCTAACTCTTACTCAAGCTTTTTTTTCACATTCACTCTCTTAGCTCAATTTACGCCATTCCCTCTGAAATTTTTATTCTTTAATTGATTATCTATCAGACCAATAACGTAACAACATATTCACTAATATAATATATTCATCTGGCAACTGGATCAGAACTACTTTCATCTGATAAGATGATTTCGATTTTTAATTTTCTTAATATGACTTTTCGCCTTTGTTTTACTTATAATACGGAGGCATTGATATATCATAATTTCGCCTATTCACAGGGAGATGCAAGATGGTTAAGTTTGGATATGCCATTACATATGTAGACGATGTTAAGAGCACCGTAGAGTTCTTTGAAAAAGCCTTCGACATGAAAAGACGATTCATACATGAAGGTGGCGATTATGGCGAATTGGATACCGGAGAAACCGTGCTTGCTTTTGCCAGCCACTCGTTGGGTGAGGCCAACCTGCCACATGGTTATATCAATGCCACCACATCAGACAAGCCGCTGGGTACAGAAATAGCCCTGGTTACCGATGACGTAAAAGAGACCCATCAGGCGGCAATCAGGAACGGTGGTTCGGAAATTAAAGCCCCGGAAGAAAAACCCTGGGGGCAAACCGTATCTTATGTCAGAACGCCATCGGGTATTCTCCTGGAACTTTGCAGCCCAATGTAAACATGGTTCCAGACGTCCAGGTCCGGGTCTTCAATTTCATTCCTGGTGAACTTGAAGACCTTGCTTCCAGCGTACTCAGATCCAAGACTCCGGAGACTGTACTCCCAGCTTCGGACTTTGCCCAATTAGCCCGCTACCGCACAACGGAAACTCAGGCTCAGTACATTTTAAGTCGTCGCTTTCTTAGAGATCTGTTGGTCGAGTTAAGCGATGATCCACAATATCTTCATGCCCCTATTACCCGAACACCTGAGGGCAAGCCTGAGCTCACTGATAACTCTATTTTCTTTAATCTGTCTCATACGGAAAATGCCATTGCAGTAATCGCCAGTTTAAAAGGTCATTGTGGTATTGATGTCCAATCCACCGACAAAAAACTGAGCTACGATAAGCTCGCGGCAAAATTACTATCCAAGCAAGAGTTAGAGATATACGCCAAGCAACCTTTCCAATTAAGGGAAAGCCTTTTCCTTAGGCTTTTCACACTCAAAGAAGCCTATTCCAAACTTCAGGGTAAAGGGCTCGCTATGAAGTTTTCCACCATTGACTTTTCAAATAGGCTTACCGATGTTGCACGACATGCTCATGGTGAACTTCCGGCAGGAAATCAATATAAAATATATTACCGATGGGAAAGGGTTAATTTGGCTTTTTTATGCCAAAAAAATTTAAATGTAAATTATAAAGAACTATCCGCACAAGAATATTTACATCAAAAAATTATTTTAAATAAAATCGTTCAATAAAAATTAGTACTATTGTGATCAGATCATATAATCATTACCCGTGAGCAGACAACCATCAACAGAATGCTAGTATATTTGATAGATTCAGGTTGCAGCTTTTGACAAGGTATTTTATGTATGAATCCAATTTATCATCTAGCGCTATCAGAATAAACAAGGTGTTAAGGCTTTTCATCAATGATTAGTAAGGAATGTTATGACACAGAATAATCCCGACCTTATCCACCAATTCCTGGAGGATATCGAAAGCGTTAACGCTGATTTCCATCAGGTTCTTCTAAAACTTCGCCGGCACTTTCTCTCCTTTGGCCCTGACCTGGAAGAAGGCATCAAGTACGGAGGGCTGGTATTCTCAAGAGATGGTAAGCTTGTTGGTGGAATTTACGTCTACAAAAATCACCTCTCCATAGAGTTCAGTCAGGGTGCCGAATTTGATGACCCGAATGGCTTGCTTGAAGGAACCGGAAAATTTCGCCGCCATCTGAAGTTCAACTCTGAAAAAGATATTGAAGCCAATCAATCGGAATTCTTCATTAAACAGGCATGCCACCTCAAATCCGACTGCCCAGCCTGAATTCAGGTCTCGTTTTATGGCTTCACCTGCCCTGAATGATTCAGAATCAACTCAGGGCATTCATCCAAATCAACTGAACATTTTGGATAGTCGCAAAAACCTGGACACTTCCGCTTCGTTGTATTTATTCACCCTCAGTTGTGCAATCTGACGTGGTCAACTGATTTGTGACAATCCAGTTAAGCAACTTCTCGTAATTCTTTCCAGGCCGTTTCATATTGATTCGGGCTTTGGTAATCCAAATATGAATGTAGCCGAAAGCTGTTGTAGAACATCGTGATGTAATGCAACACATCTTGCTGTGCTTCTCGTCGAGTCTGGTAGTGGTGCCATTGAATCCGTTCTTGCTTCAGGCTACCGAAGAAGCTCTCCACTACCGCGTTATCCCAGCAGTTCCCCTTTCGACTCATGCTGCCAACAAAGCCATGGGCTTTTATCAACTGACGAT
>NZ_AQXX01000117.1 GCF_000376785.1 Hahella ganghwensis DSM 17046 | reverse complement strand
AACTCCAGGGTCTGGTTGAAGTTAAAGTAGAAGTTGTCACCGTTATCATCGGTGAACTGGCCCTGGCTGTTGTAGGTCCGAACCAGGCTGCTGTCCCGGGCAATGCCCATCAGCAATTCGTCCCGGGTCTGCAGGATCAGGTTACCGGTGGTCGCATTCACATAGGCGGCTTCTCCTGACTGGCCCTGCCGGAGTTGGGACAGACCTGCCCCGCCCGTCAGTTCCTTGCCAAACAGACCTAACCCTTCTCCTGTTACGACCGCAACCATGGTGTCACCCTACTTTAAAAAACCAATAAAAAAGCCGCAGCCCCCGAGCGTTATGCACGAGAGCTGCGGCTATCGATATTCTGTATTTGATGCTGAGTGTTTTGAAAACTAACGACTACAACAAACGACGGAAGAATAAACTTCATCCCTGGGGATATTCCTTTGCTTACTATATAACCAGCAATCTTCTTTTCTAATTCTGGAAATTTAATGATGTTTTATCATGAAAGCAAGCGCAATTTACTCAACCAAAAATATCTTTAAAATGAACCTTTCAAGTCTATTTATACCACCAATATTATTGTCTAGTTTTAGACTTATAAGCCTGCATAAATAAACGATTCATTTTTTCGTGCTTATCATCTTCTTCGACCGTCTCTACCTGATCAATAGCATCTCTGGCAAACGATGATTGAAACTCCATTTCAAGTAGTTTTGCCAATAACGATGACATTACCTGATTCATTGCAGGATTAGTCACATTACTGGATATCCCCTGGTTAATAAGCTTCTCCCCATCAAGTTTATTTCCAGAAGAAAACGCCAGTATTCCCCGTTTAAACAAAACAAGTGCAGAATCTTCATGGAGCTGATCAAGGGGCTTCCAGGCAGTCTCAGCCGTTTTTACGTCTCCAACGACAAATTTAACCAGCCCGGATTGAAAATGGGCATCCCATAGCTCAGGCTCCAGAAGTACAGCCTCCTGCATGGTGACATATGCCCTTTCAAACATCCCGATCTCAGCATATTCTGCGCCCAACAAATATACACTGCGGGCACTCTTATCCAGCTCAATGGACTTTTTAAAATATATCAAGGCCTTTTCGTGGTCATTATTTTCGCTGGCTCTAATCCCAAGGAAGAAGAGCTCTTCGGAATCCAAAATCTCAATAGACAAACTCAACATCCTCCTAAATAAAGCTACCCACAAGAGAGTGGGCCACCAGGCTCCACCCATCAATTAAGACAAACATCAGTATTTTTATCGGGAGTGACAGCGTCAAAGGCGGCACCATTATCATTCCCATCGACATCAAGACGCTGGCAACAACCAAATCCACCAGCAGGAAAGGCAGAAAGATAACAAATCCAATCTGAAATGCGGTTTGAAGCTCCGACAACATGAATGCTGTCACCAAAGTAACGTTTGTGATGTCACCGAAATCTTCCGGCTGGGGGCCGTCCTGCATATCCAGGACCATCGCCAGATCTTTCTCCTTCGTTTGTCTGATCATAAACTCCCGCAATGGGTTTACCGCTTCCTGCAAAGCGGTAGAAGCGTCTAATTCGCTGGCAAGATAAGGGTTTAAAGCCTGTGACTCGATCTGTTTTACAACAGGCATCATCGTGAAAAGAGTTAAGAATAATGCTAGCGATATCAAAACAGTATTAGGAGGAGTCTGCTGCATTCCAAATGCGAACCTAAGCATAGAGAGCACTATTACGATTCGAGTAAATGCGGTCAGGGCAATTAGTAGCGCAGGGGCCAGGCTCAAAACAGTTAAAACGGCCAACACCTGTAACACGGTTGCAACCTGTCCTGGTTCCGCATCATCGATATTCGGCAGGGTAAAATCGATCCCCATCGTGGACGGCTCAGCCGCGTACGCAAGAGAAGGCAAGAAAAGAAATCCGATAAACAGAGCAATCATTCTAATCATGAAACTGACTCTTGCTCTGGACACTTAACTGCTTCTTCGCTGTTGGAAGCAATTTCTGACATTGCAATATGGTTCTGGTTTTCCACTACAAGATACTTCTGGTTACTGACTTCCAAGATATATGCATATGTTTTGCTATTTAATCGGCGATTACTAACGTATTTTATTTTTTCCGGCGAACTCATCGCGAGCCCTTGCTTTATAAGATACTTTCGCCCAATCCAAAGCGAAAACAGCGCAATAGCCGCCAGCGCACTCATTATCAAATACGCGTTTTCTGGACCGCCACCGGAAGTTTTTTCTTTAAAGGGTAAGTTTTCAATCTTTATATTTCCCAGCGATTCTGCTGCCCGCCTTTCTTTCTCGACTTCCGAATGGACTTCTGCACGAGAGGAGACAGCCTCGCCGGATGACACTTCATCCTCGGCCCCCCCCATACAGAAGTGGAGATCAACGAAACCAAAAGGCTGAACCTCACCCAAAAAGATCTCATCTGTGCCGGATCTCAGTCACTTGTATACCAAATACATCGCCAACCGCCACTAACTTCCCTCTGGCAACTGTTTTACCATCCAGCAGCAAGTCTATTGGCTCATCCACCAACTTATCCATCTTTACAACAGATTTATCTTTCAGGTTCGTAAGCTCGTCGACAGTTAGAGTCGCTTTTCCCAACTCCACAGACAGACTAACTTTTACATTCTTCACCAACTCAAGCGGATTTACATTCAGACTTTTACCACTTCCATCGTCAACCATATCTTGCAATATGACTTCCTCAATCTTATCTTGAACACCATCTTGATCGGTACCTACAAGACTATCTTGCCCTGCATCAACTTTCTTTTCCGACATTTAAATCAACCTTGTTTACTGACCAGTTTAATTGCTTTTCTATCCCCGGAAACTCCTAGGGCGCCTGTTAATACAGGATCTCCATCATTTAGAATCACTGCTGGCTCTTCAAGAGGGTGATCCAGACGAATAATGTCTCCTACCTGAATCTGCAGAAGCTCTTCTAAAGTGAGCTCCAACGGAAGTAATTCAACACTCAACTCGGTTGCCAGTTTCTGGCATCCATTAGCAACAGGCTCCAGACGCGCAGAGACTTTTTGAAGCAATGACAAATGAAGTTTTTCTGCCAGTGAATCGACATCAGCAGGCGGAATACAGAAATAACACTCCACCTCAGCTATCGTAAAATACCCCGTGAGCCAGCCCGATCCCTGCGAATGAATCAGGTTTGGTTCAATCAACCTTTCCACACAACGACCATCCTCGGTAATTCCGGAAAAGAAATCCTGAGCCAGCCTTTCCAGCAAGTAGCTACATAGCTCACTCTTCTCATCCGGCGGAAACGCCTCTTCCCTGGCAAGCTCCTTGAGAACAAGTTGAGGACTTTCCCAAACCAGTATCGCACCACTGGCACAAGTAAAGCTTAATTTCTTATCTATATAAGACCGAAAAGTATCGACATGTTCAGCGAGGCCATCTCCCTGAAACAATTCAATTTTGGGAAGAACTTCTTGAGAAAACCAATTCAGGCACCAACCCGAAATTTGATCTTGCAAATAATCTTTGAGTCGCTCGATGACATTCTGGCGATAAAATACAAAAGGACGAACAACCATCAACGACCCCGAACGTTACTATACAGAGTTTCAATGAGTTCATTTGAAACGTTCATGATTTGAGAGCTCGCCTGATAACCTCGCTGTATGATGATAATTTCAGCGAACTCGCGTGACAGCTCGACATTGGACAACTCAATACTTTTACCCTGAATTACTCCCAACCCCTGTTCACCCGCTTTAGCAACAAAGCGTCCGGCATTCTCATCTGCACGAAACAATGTCTCGCCGACACTACTCAATCCATTTATATTAAGAAAGTTTGCAAGGGCGACGGTGGGGCCCTCAACACTCTCTCCATTAGAGTAATTAAAGGTCATCTGCCCACTTTCATTAAAGCTGTATGCCGTTAGTCTTCCAGCAGGCTGACCATCCACCTCACTAATTTCCACGCTATTGATACCACTTAAGGAGGTCAGCCCTTCCAGAGACACCTCAAACTCAGAAACAGCGCCTCCGCTTCTGTCTGCTACCGCAATACGTGGGCCTTCAATGGTATTTCCATTTGTGTAGTGAATCTGAACGAAACCTTCTTCTGTAAAGTTTAGTGACTCTATAGTCCCTTCATCAGTTCCATTAGCTTCAAAGTTGACTGAAGAATCCGTGCCTGCCAGCTGCGTAAGACTATTGGTGGCTGATTCATAAAATCTGAGCTCAATGCTCAACGTAGATTCATTACTATCTGGAAAGCTTGCCGTTAACACTCTGCTTTCGGCAGCTAACAGACCCCCATCTTCATAATTCAAAGCCAGAGGCCCAGCCAACAAAGTACCACTGTCGTTTCTGAAAACGACTTCCCACTCCTGGTCATCCTGTTTGGTAAACTCAGTGAATATCTCCATATGAGAACCATCTGATTGGGTAATCTCGAAGGTGATCGGTGAATCTCCAGCACCAGGCACAACACTTCCAATACTCATATCAGCATCCAGATTTCCAGACAGTGAAACCTGGTTCGTCGGTTGAGCAGGGTTAGTAATCAGATCTGATATATTCAGATCGGTCAAAGTTCCTTCAGTACCAATCCCTGCTACACGGGAATTGTCAGAAGTGTTAACCAGATAGCCTTCTTCTGTGAAACTAAATTGTCCACTTCCAATAAATTGAATGTTTCCACCAACATCGTCTCGAGTAATGAAAGAAACATCATCAGTGAGCACAAATGACTTAGCTCCGCCTGAAGCTAGATCGCCATCTGTAAACTCAAAACTTTCTGATACTGTCAAAACCTCTTTCGTCTGGTCAGCAGATTGAAGCCTATACGGGTAATAAGTTACCGAATAATTTTTATCTTCAGAGCGAATGTGCCCATCTGAAGTAAAATGAATCGATTGGCTTGCCCCGACAGGATTTCCCGTCTGATCAACAAACTGAAGAGTCCACTGATTACCTAACTGTTTTTCAAATACTGCCTGAAGCTTCCGAGCGGTTCCCAGGCTATCGACAACATCAAACTCAAGCAGAGATTCCCCTCCGGAGTTAACTGTCGATCCGGCCAGCGTCCCTGAATCCAGGTTGCCGGATAATGCAACCTGAGTGGTTTCTTCAGAGCCGGCATATATGGAATCCTTAATAGAAATGTCTATCAAATTTCCGCCTTTATCGATCCCAGCAACTCTGTATCCCGTATCAGGATCAATCAATACTCCACTGGCATCAAACTGAAAATCACCTGCTCTCGTATACAGATCCTCTGCTCCGGTTCTTAGAATGAAAAAGCCTAATCCATCAATAGCCAGGTCTGTATCATTACCTGTTTCGGAAATATCGCCGTTTTGAAACCTTAGTTGAGAATCCTTTATTTGAGCTCCATCATTTCGTGTTAAGTCTCCCTCACTGTAGTTGGCAAGTTCAGCAAACCTAACATCACGGCCTTTAAATCCGGGAGTATTTAAATTTGAAACATTGTTACTGGAGTTCTCCAAGGCTTTTGAGAACGACAGCAAGCTGGACAAGCTGGAATAAATAGACCCTATACTCATAATACTACTCCCTCACAACGGTAATCTGAGAAGGTGAAATTCCAGTAATCGGAGTGTCGTCTTCTGTCTGCAAAGTCAGCAATGGATTACCGTTATTGAAAGAGATTGTTGTCACTTTACCAATAGCAAATCCGTCACCGTTATCTACCTGAACAGTTTTTCCTATTAATCCAACAGATTGAGAAACAGACTGAACATCCAATAAGCCTTCAATGTTATCATTGGTGCGAGTTGCCGTTTCCAAAGATGAGAACTGAGCCAGCTGTGCAATAAACTCTCGATTATCCACTGGCTCTAAAGGATCCTGAAAGGTTAACTGCGTAAGAAATATCTGTAAGAAATCCTCAATCCCTACTGCATTCTGTCGCAACGCTGCCGAGTCAGAATTAATTCGACCGATTGATTCTACAGCCATTATCTGATTACTCCTTTTTGTTTGACGTCCGCCAGGGATCGACCATTTAACATGACTTTTTCGACTTCAAATTCTGTATCTTTAATCGCGTCCGAAATTAAGGCCAAAATCTCTTCTGCTTTAGATAAATCCGATTGTTGGAAGTCCCGTATCCAAACCGTCAGCTTATTACCTTGATGAGTGAGATGGACATTGGTCAGGGAATACTGCGAACCATACTTTGTAACCTGCTTAACTAAGCTGGAGAATATATCTTTCTCCATAACAGGTTTGGGCGTTTTACCTCCAGTATTAGAGGATGCCCCGGTCACTCCGTACCCTACAGTTTGCCCGGATTGATTCACCCGGCTGCTGCTTGCATAGACCTGTTGCTGGATAGCCGAACTTTCCTTTAGATGACTAATGAGAACATGCTCCGCATTTACTCGCGACTCCACACCAATAACCGTACCTGCACCTTCGAAAACCTGGTTTGAGGTTGGCGCCTGTCTGGAGAAATTGTCTTTGCCAGTATTGACCTCAGAGTCTCCCCCATGAGCCATGGTAATATCATGATGACTCTCCAGCTCAGACATCCACTTCTGCTTGAACAACGAACTTTTCTGGTTAAGTCCACTTCCTATTTGCTCTCCCACCAGAAACTCACCGCTACCATCCACTCTCATAACAAACTTTACTCAGACTAATAAACACGCCCAATCTTTCTGACGCGCAAAAATTCAAATTTTCTGTGAACGCCTTAACTCGCTAACTTCTGCATCCTGCTTATCACTACGCTTCACTTCATCGCTCACAATTACAAACTTCCTCTTCTTATCAAGCTCTTCTCGCTGACGTCTCAAGAGTGCAATTGCTGATTTATGCTCATGCAAAGACTCGTATACATCTTTCATAAGCTCTGCTATTTCAACCTGCTTGACGTTCAGCTCTTTGAGATATGCCTGAACCTGAATCACATCAGCAACCTCGCAGCTATGCCCTGGAGATTGAAGCATCCTTAGGGCTTGCTCGCTATAATCAATACTCGCTCCAATTTCCTCGGATTCCCTCACCAAAACAGAATATCGCTCATTCAATAACTGAACCTGTTCCAATTCGCGAAATAACTTGATGGAAGCCGTTGTCCTGGTAATTTCCAAAGCCTTTATCCGGTTCTTGGTATTCATTCCAGCCTACCCCAGCACTGACCGCAGAGCTTGTTTTATATTGGTCCGGGTTCCAACATCTTCTGAAATAAACTTGATCAAGGATTTATGTACTTTTATTGCACGATCTATTTCAACATCAGAGCCTTCGGTGTAGGCGCCGAGCTCAATAAGTTCTTTCGATTCCCGGAATATGCTCTCGTATTTAATAATTTGCCGGACGAAACTCTGGTGCTCCGAATCATTAATCCTTTTATAAAGCCTGCTTAAACTCTCAAGAATATCTATTGCTGGATAGACTCCCTGATTTGCAAGCTGCCTGGTTAAAACAACATGTCCATCCAGAATCGATCTGACGGTATCTGACACGGGTTCATTAAAGTCATCACCCTCCACCAGCACCGTATATAATGCCGTTATGGCTCCTCCATCCTTAAACCTGCCAGCCCGCTCAGTGATTTGTGGCAGCAGTGAGAATGTCGAGGGTGTATACCCCCTTGATGTTGGCGGCTCTCCTACGGCAAGCCCTATCTCTCTCTGGGCAGTTGCTAAGCGGGTAATTGAGTCCATATAGAGCATTACATCCTTGCCACAACTACTAAAATACTCTGCGACAACCGTGGCAACAAAAGCCGCGTGCAATCGAACTAATGCAGGCTCATCAGCCGTTGCAACTACGACAATACTTTTCTTAAGCCCCTCAGGCCCTAGGTTATCCTCTATAAACTCGATAACCTCCCTACCTCTTTCCCCGATTAGGGCTATTACATTTACATCCGCCTCACATCTCTTTGCAATATTTCCCAATAGGGTACTTTTACCTACACCACTACCCGCAAATATTCCTATTCTCTGCCCCTTTGCCAGGGAACAAAATGCATCTATTACATCAATTCCTGTTCGAAGCTTCTCGTTGGCAGGCACCCTATCCATGGGGTTAATTGGAGGGCGGTATAGTGGCATTAACTTTCCTGATTCGACCAGGGAACCATCTAATGGCTGGCCAAAGGCGTTCACGACTTTGCCTAGCATACTTTCTGAAACAGAAACACTGGCAGGCAAACCAGAGGCAATAACTTCACTTCCCACATGAATGCCAGATACTGGACCTAAAGGCATCAACAATACCCGTCCATGACGAAAGCCAACAACCTCAGCCATGACCGATGCCATATCGTGAGGTGCAAAGACCTCACACACCTCACCCAAAAAAGCATCCGGTCCCATACATTCGAGTACTGCCCCGTAAAACTGTTCGACCCTACCAGTTCGGCGCACAGTCTCACATTGCTCAATAATGGATCCTAGCCCTGAAGAGTACATATTATGAGTTCATCCCCTCGGACAACCCTTCCAGCTTTTGTCTGAGTATTCTCAATTGCGATTCCAGCCGACCATCCCAGCCGCCCATATCTGATTCAACCCGGCATCCACCAATTGAAATTCTGTTATCCGAAACCAGTTCTATGCTGGCAGCTCCCTCTCCAACGCTATGATTCTCAATGTTCTTCAATAATTCATAGTCACGAGGCGATACGAATATTTTCAACCTCGATGCTTCTCGTATGGAACTACACACTTGAGATACCGCTGCCTTAACTCCCTCTTCAGTAACTAACGTTTCTCCCAGAACCTTACAGGCAACCGCAAAACCAATGTCCAATGCTTGAGACTTAAGCTCATTAAATGTTGATTCAGAGTTCGACTCAATCCTTTCCAACAAGGCACTAAACTGATCTATGAGGTCCGCTATTTCCTCTTTCGACTCAGCCTGACCCGCCTCATATCCTCTGGCCTTTGCTTCTTCATAAGCCTGCTTTTCAGATGAAGCCAGTTTCGCCTCCAACTCTTGGTTGGCCTGAGCAAGGTCTTCATTTTTTCTTAAAAGTTCGGCTAACTTTGCCTGCGTTGAATAAAGCTGGGAAGTCGCATCATCGTGAACGAGCTCGTCTGCCGTCACCGATGCAGGAGTTTGATGGCCAGACTCATCCAAAGTGTCACTAGCATCCTGGCGACGATAGGTATTTTCTGGTTTTTCCTTACCGTAGGTTAAACGCCTTGCACCTGCTACAGCTGAAGATCTCAGAATTTTTTCCATTACTGGTTGTATCTCTCAGTCGTTGCAACGGATAGAAACTCCATGACGGTCTTCCTGACCTTATCACTGGGATTAGAACGATGGCTTCCAATGCTATTGTTTGGGTTGTTACCGAATAGCTGACCCTTAACCTCAGAAGGCAGTGATTTCCATATCAAACTACTATCAAACTCATTGGAGATCGATAAAACGGTATTGAGCTTTTCGACATTAATTTGTTCAGAAAACTCTTCTTCTAATAACTCTTGATGCTCAACTGCTTTCAATATTTGAGAAAAACGGTCTTTGAGAATTCCACTGCTAATCCCCATCTTTTTAACTTCTAGAAGAGCCTTGTTAATTTTTGCCCGATCAGATTCTCCGACCTTGCTCATTATCCAGGATAAGTCTGATTGGCATAGTCCTGCCAGTCTCAAGGCAATAACCTTATGAGGATTAAATAGTTCTGATTTCATTATCAGTCCGCCGCCGCTAACCACTTACGAACATCTTCAAGTAAAAGTTCCCGCTCATCATTGGACAATTTTTCTTTGGATGGTTTTCGAAATACCGCAAAGAGCAACACAATCAGCAGTATCAAACACAGCCCACCAAGTAGGATGATCCCATTTTGCAAAGTAGACTCAGAGGCCCACACTGACTTATTCACAGGGGACTCTATCTCCCTGGAAGGAGTGAGGCTTGATCCAGCACCAACAGCGTCAGGTTTCTCGGGCAATACAGCAACCTTATCACCTACATCAAAAGAAACATCCTCGCTTCCCGCATCCCCCAAAGGTGCGACTACAATTGAATCTCCCCTTTCAATGTTTATACCTGTCGCCGAAGATATAAGAGCCTCAACCTGATTCAGTTGCTCATTAGTGGCCCACTTTGGCACTACAACACTGACACTGATTTGCTGGATAGATCCTCCCTCATCAAGGAGGGATTCGACCTCTTTCCCATACCGGTACTGTTCTTCAACACTTTCTGTAGACAGTTTGGTGCTTTGCTTTTTCCCACTTTGATCATTTTCGTCATACTTTCGATTCGAGTTCCGGCTAACAATTCCCCCTTTCCCCGTATCCATAAACGGAAGTAACGTTTCTCTGACCCGTTCTACTTTCTGATGATCCAAAGACACATCAACTTTCACCACAAAGTTATGCAGTCCGAATACTGGGGTCAGCAGCGCATTTACTTTTTGCTGAAAATACTCTTCCAAAGCATTTTTACCCCGTAGCTGACGTCCAATCAGCTGCTGCTCAGCAGTCTCGTCTTCCGTAAGTGAGACCCCTTTGTGGTTCAGTATTGTGACCATATCCGCAGTTAAGCCACTGACAGAAGACGCGACCAGATTTCGGATGCCTCCAATCTCGTCCATGCTAAGCGAGCCTTCTTCATTGAGAAGCAAAGTAACTGATGCCTTTGTTTTTTCTTCCTGATTCTTGAATAACGTCGATTTTGGCATGACTAAATGCACCCGGGCATACTTCACTTTATCAAGCGCCATTATCGTACGGGTCAATTCGCCTTGAAGTGCTCTCTGATAGTTGATCTTCTGAGAGAATTCAGTCATGCCGTAATCGGCCTCGTCAAACAACTCGAATCCAGTCGCACCATCAAATAAGAAGTTGTATGAGGAAAGCTTGACTTTGATTTCCGGTAGCTCTTCTTTTTCTACCTTTACTACGGTGCCATCAGCAGCTAACTCATATTTCACTTTTAACTCGTCGAGCTTTTCTGTGACTTTCGCAGACTGCTCCAAACTCAGGTTTTCATATATGGGAACAAAGTCTTTCATTGCCAGAAAATAATAAGCCGCACCACATACAAATATGACAGCGCCTACCGCAAGGATGAAAAGGAGCCGTCTTCTAACGCTCCAGTCATTCCAAAAGCCACTCATAACCACTCCAAACGTCTAAATTTCAATCGGATAGACCAACTTAACCTACAGAGACATGCGCATAATGTCTTGATAGCCTTCCAATAGCTTATTACGCACTTCAACTACCAAAGACATGGATAGCTGGGCCTTATCCAAGGCAATCATTACCTGATGAATATTTTCCGCCTCACCCGTAGCCAGGGATTGAGCAGCCTTTTCTGCAGCAGCAATATTTGAGGATACCTCACTGAACTCATTGCCCAGCCAGTCAACAAACGAGACATCTTTTTGGTTGCTAATCGCCGTTGATTGGACAGAGGCTTCACTACTCACTGACAATAATGAAGAAATTGATTCTACAGACATCAGCTCCTCCCAATTTCAAGTGCTTTCAAGGCCATAGACTTCGCAGCATTCATAACGCTGACATTAGCCTCATAAGCCCGGCTGGCGAGCATCAGAGAAGTCATTTCGTCAACAGGATTTACTGCCGGCAATTGAATATACCCCTCGCTGTTTGAGTGCGGATGAGTAGGATCATACTTTAACCTGGCCTGCACATTTCTCTCGACCAGCTCCATGGATTCAACACCTTTGAATGTTCCCACCTCTCCAACCTCAGAGGAGCCGATAGCCACCAGAGGCTGAAAACCTTTATCACCGACTCTACTGCTTGTTTGCGCGTTCGCCATATTCAATGCAATTGCTTGCATTCTCAGTTTTTGAAAGTCCAGGCCTGACTGCCCAATTTCAAAAATTTGCATAATTTCCATTAGCCTTTGCCTCCGGCGATAACGTTCTTCATGATGCTCCCCAGTTTTGACTTCGCAGTCAGTAGCGCCTGGTAATTTATAACCGCCTTATTCAGTTCAATAATCTGCTGATCCAGTTCCACTTTTGAGGGGATATCACTCGTTTTGATGTACTCATTTATCTCTAACTGTTTAATTTCAGCTTTTTTTGCATCGTCGGCGGCCTGACCATGAGTAATCTCGCCCATTTTCTGCATCAATGAGCTGAAATCTACTGAAACCTGTCTGTATCCTTCTACTCCGGCATTAGCGACATTCTGGGCGATCACCATTTGTTGAAGCTGCGCAACATCAAGAGACCGATTTAACAATGTTGATGTCACTGAAGTTAAATATTCCATGATAGTTAGCCCTAATTTACTGAATAATGAGCTGCGCATGGAGAGCACCGGCAGCTTTAATCAATTGAAGAATTGTAATGACATCTCTGGTACTGGTTTTTATTTGTCGTAGCGCAGCAACAAGATCCGCAATTGAAGCCCCTTCTCCAAGACTGACTGCACTTGCAATACCCTCGTCAACCTCAATAGATGTATCAGGCACAACCTCTGTCCTGACACCTGCACCGGTTCCCCTTACCAAGGTTGGCTGCGACACAAGAAAGTCTGTGGAAATGACAACTTTGATATTGCCATGAGAGATCGTGATATCGTCTATCGAGACCTCACCGCCCGCAACGACGGTTCCAGTTCTTTCATTGATAACGACCCTGGCTACCCTATCCGGCTCGACGACCGAGTTTTCAACCTTCGTTAAAAAGTCGACTAAATCAAATTCACCTTCTGGAAGTTTAACTGCCACTTTCCCGGCATGTACGGCTTTGGCACTTTTAGTTCCCAGCCCCTTATTTATAGACTTTGCAATACGACTGGCGGTCGTAAAGTCCGGCTGGTTTATGACAATATGGATCAGGCCATCCTCTGCAATCAGCTCTGATGACAGACCACGTTCAATAGTGGCTCCATCAGGTATCACTCCGACTGTTGGATGATTTTTTTGCACAACATTACCGTTAAGATCGTAACTAAAACCACCGACGGATACCTGCCCTTGCGCCACGGCATATATTTTTCCATTGGCAGCCTTCAAAGGCGCAAGTAACAAAGTTCCGCCTACCAGGCTTCTTGCGTCTCCGAGAGAGGAGACATTGACATCAATCATATCTCCAGAATTGGAAAAGGCTGGCAATCTAGCTGTTAATGTAACCGCCGCTACGTTACGGCTGGCAAGGTCATCAGCGTCGATAGTGATACCAAATGTTTCAAGCGCATTAGAAATGCTTTGAAGTGTTGCTTTACTTCTGCGAGAGTCGCCGGTCCCGGCCAACCCTACAACCAACCCATAGCCAAACAGCGAGTTTTCACGGACCCCTTCAATTCTTGCTAACTCCTTAAGCCTGACACTTGAGGCATATACATCTGACGCGATTGTAAGAAGTGTTACCAATACCACGATAGCGGTTGAAAATACTCTGCTCGTCATATCAAACCAACTTTGGTTAGAACCCAATAGATAAATCCACGTTCATCAGTATCTCCGATCAAACCAACACCATCGTATTCGATTTTTGCGTCGGAAATACGTGTAGATAAAACCGTATTTTGGGAGGAGATATCTTCATCCCTAATCCACCCTGACAGCTTTATCGACTGTTCCTCACCATTAATTGTAATTTTCTGGTCTCCCCAAATATGAAGGCGACCATTATTATCGGTCTCCAAAATGGCAACCGTGATTCGCGCTTTTAACTCGCCTTCTCGTTGTGTGCTGCCACCAGAATTTCGGCCGATTCCCAATTCCAGACTTCCATCATCAGATCTATTACTCTTTGAAAACGATCCTGATGCTTCTAACGATTGATTCACCTGAGCGTCCGAACTAGCTCCAGCTTTTGCCGACTCAACAATCAATACTGTGACATTATCTCCAACCTGATATGCTTTTCGGTCGGATGTCAGTGGTTTAAAGGCTGCTTCGTCAAACAGGCTTTCAGCATAAGCCTCACCGTACAAACCGATGATCAGCGAAAAGAGAACCGATAAAAACATGTTCTTTTTCATGAATCCCCCTCAACGAACACCCGACCATGCGACAACACCGTTCCCCTCATTTCCTCTCCACTACTTATCGATCGAAGCCGGATTTGACTTCCCACCAGCCCATCCTGCAAGGCCACAGCTCTGGATTTCAGGTAAACCGTTCCTGCGACTGTTTCAATTAAAACAGTCTCCCCTTGCCTCACCGGCGGTATTATTCGAACCTTATCTCTGGAAATCACTTGCCCCTCTGGTAGCGGCTCTATGATCTCAATCCCTTCCAGTTGGCGCCCGGTCTCTAGAGGTGGTCCAGACAGAGTAGAAACATCCTTATACTCGGCCTCAAAAGCGATACCAAGACCACTTTCACCCACCTTAACGTCCCGTGATGCAACCAGCACTTTTTTCTCCGCTTTAACCCTAAACCAGACAGGTTCGCTTTTAATCATACTTCCATTAGCTGAAACTACGTCAGCCCAGACACAGAGACGATTGAATGGATATCTCAGCTCCACCGGACGTATGCTGACAATAGCATTGGCGTCGGATATACGAATATTCTGCCCTTTAGAGGAAAGAGGAGTTACAGTGCTGACAGCAAAGCCTTCAATTTCCAGAGTTTTTTCAACCATTGATTTAGCCATCGAAACTACAGACAGATAGCTAATCTCCTCGGAGTATCCATAGATCCTTACAATGTCAGGCCCATGGACCCTTACCGCCTCCTGCGGATTCTTCCCGTTCCACTCATGCAACAGATTGCTGACGTCTGATTTTGAAACAAATCCATCTGAAACCATTTGAGAAGTCAGCTCTATCATTGGTAAATTCTGTTGTTCAGTGTCAGAAGCACTGATCCGTCCCAACCGGCTCAACGGCAGGACAACGTTACCAGAATCCGCGACTTTCACACTTACGTAGCCACTCAACGTAAGCGTGAAATCAGCCCAGACATCAGAAACAGTAAACAACAAAAAGATCAGAGCTATCCTGAACAAGTAAATGCGACCTATCCACGGAGATCATTTGTGATCTGCATAATTTCATCTGCAGCCCGAATCACATGAGAACAGGCTTGATAGCCTCGTTGTGCAGTTACCAACTCAACCAACTCTTTTACCAGATCAACATTCGAGCTTTCTAAATACCCTTGCTGAAGGATACCTATCCCGTTTTCTCCCGCATCAGAATAGATTGCATTTCCAGACTCATCATTCGCGACATAAATCCCTTGCCCAATAGAATCAAGCCCCTGAGCGTTCATAAAGCCAGCTAACTGAATTTGACCGATTTCCAGACTATCATTGTCAAAATAAGCAGTGACCGTTCCGTCCTGTGAAATCTCTAATTCCTTAGCATCAGGCGGAATTTGAATCATATCTGAGAATCTATACCCCGTGAGAGTTCCCAGATAACCATCTTCGTCCACTTTCATCGCCCCATTTCTGGTATAAGCGACTTCTCCATTTTCCAGAAGAACTTCAAAAAAGCCTCCTCCTCGAATCGCTAAATCGAGTGGGTTTTCCGTGGCTTTTAAATCGCCAGATTGAAATTCTTTCCATACCCTAGATATCTGAGTGCCATTGCCGATTGAAACCAAATCTCTCTTACCAGTCTCATCGAGAGAAGTCACTTCTCGCCCAACGACTAAATCCCTAAATTCTATGCGACCTTTCTTGTAAGCCGTAGTATTAAGATTGGCCATGTTGTTGGAGATTGTATCAATATGCTTTTGCCCGGCCTGAAGACCGGTTTCAGCGACATACAAAGCATCAATCATGCTGAAAAACTCCCTAAAACTTTCCTAACGTGGAAATCGATGTGCTGATAGAAGACTCATACGCCTTTAAAACATTATGAGTCATCCGATAATGTTGAGTAAGCTCCATCATGCTCACTATTTCATCCATAGTGTTCACATTGGACACCTCAACAAACGACTGTAATATTTGAACTCCATCAGAATCCGTAGGCCGCAACTCACCTTCGGCGACGAATGTAGCAGCACCGATTGAACGCAAGCTGTCCTGATCGGAAAAAGTTACTATTTTTAAGCGATCAATACTGTGTCCATCACTAATCACTGTGCCGTCACTCCTGACTTCAAACTGATCAGAATTTAATTGAATCGGCCCGGCCTTCCCCAATAGATAAGCACCACTCGGCAAGGCCAACTTCCCGTCTGAAGTCATCGTCAGTTGGCCAGACCTGGTGTACTGAGTCACTCCATCTTTCTCTCCAACAAAGTAGCCCTCCCCCTCTATTGCAAGATCCCAGTAATTATCTGTTGGTTTGATAGCTCCTTGGGAGAAATCCTTAGCGATAACAAGCTTGTCAGCACCTTCCAATTCACTGGAAATGACTCTAGTGAAAGGCTGGGAGATCAATTTATCGCTTTTATATCCAGGGGTTTCCAGGTTAGCCAGGTTTTGACCTATAGTTCGCAATCTGAGCAAATCAGCATTTAAGGTATTCTGAATTGCTCCTACCAATTCACTCATCTTTCGCCTCTTTTTTCATAACGGTTTTCGATACTGCCTGATAGACCACGCTCCAGTTCGACAACCCCAAATGACTTAATATTTAAGCCCGCTGGAATTTCAGACAGGGAAAGTACGCTTAGACCCGGCAACAGCCGCGCAGTTAGCTTCTTGAGATGAGACCGAAGACTGGGTGACGAAATCAGAACTGGCTCCAACCCATCTGCCATCATTTGTTCTACGAGTTTTGCAAGCCTCGTCAAAACCTGCTCAGTAATTTTGGGGTCTACAAACAATGACCCTCCGTCTTCAGTAGCTTTTAATCCACTCTGGAATATTTGCTCGACTCCAGGATCGAAACTGATGACATATAGAAAATTATCCTTAGCGACCAGTTTTTGGCATATCTCTGCCCCTAGCTTTTGCCGGACCAGCTCTGTTAGCTGAACATGGTCTTTCACTCTCTTGCCAACATCCACCAGTGTTTCAGCTATGAGTTCAATATTTCTTATAGACACCTTCTCACTGACCAGATTTTGCAAAATTCTCTGGATATCGCTTATCGTCAAGGTACTTGGAACTAAGTCGTCATATAATGTTGGTTGCGCAACTCTCACCCGCATCATTAACTTTTCAGATTCCGATCTTGAAATTAGCACCGGAGCTTTTCCTTTCAGGACCTCACTGAAGTGGGTCAACAAAACTGTCAGCGGGTCTACAAGAGTACAGTTCAGAGACCTGGCCAACTCAGCTTCTGCCTGCTCCACCCATACAGCAGGTAAACCATAAGTAGGATCTAATACTTTAATACCTGGAAGCTTATCTCCCATATCCTGCGCACTTATTGCCAGAAACTGGTTCACAAACAACTCCCCACTAGCAACACAAACACCATGCAAACAAATCTTATAAGAATTATTTTTGGGGGCGCCTTCTTGAATTATTCTCACCTTGGGTAATACAAGTCCAAGCTCAAAAGCAAATTGCTTCCTGAATCGATCTACTTCATCCATCAGTTTGCTTTCATTCTCCCCGAAGAACTTCATAAGCTCCGATCCCAACACAACCTCAATGGGCTCAATCTTTAGCTCATCATAAAGAGACTTGTCTTCTTCAGCTTCATGTTGCTCCTTTGTACCGATATCATTTGCAGAACTCTTCTTATACGCAACGAAGGCCAAGCAACCGAATATAGATGCAACAGCAAGTACAGGGAAGAATGGTATTGCAGGTAAAGTAAGTAGCAGCAACAGACCTATTACAACAATGACCAATGTCTTGGGATATTGAGTAATCTGATTTGAAATCTCACTCCCCAGATGAGCATCTGTAGCAGCTCTTGTAATAATGATGCCGGTAGCAGTAGAAATCACCAGAGCTGGGATCTGTGTGACAATACCATCACCCACTGTTAGTAGTGTATAGGTATGTAAAGCGTCCCCCCAACTCAATCCCAATTGGGCTACACCAATAGCCAAACCACCGATAATATCAATCAGTATTATTAGTATCCCGGCAATAGCATCTCCTTTTACAAATTTACTGGCACCGTCCATTGCTCCATAAAAACTTGCCTCTTTTTCGATAGTCTGGCGTCTTTCCCGGGCCTCGTTTTCATTGATCAGCCCCATATTCATGTCAGCATCAATACTCATTTGCTTCCCGGGCATACTGTCAAGCGTAAATCGAGCCGCGACTTCTGCAACACGCTGTGCTCCACTCGTCACAACAACGTACTGAACGACAATCAGGATTAAAAATACGACGAGACCGATCACATAATTGCCGCCAACCACATAGGTTCCTACAGCATTTATCACGCTACCCGCGTCGCCATCGGAAAGAATCAAACGTGTGGCGGCAATATTCAGAGAAAGCCTGAATAGTGTTGCTATTAACAATAGTGAAGGGAAGGTAGAAAACCCCAAAGGCTTATCTACAAAAAAAGTAAGTAGCAACAAAGTCAACCCGAAGCTGAAGTTGGCGATGAGCAGAAAATCGAGAAGCTGCGAAGGTATGGGCGTGAATAAAACCAACAATATTCCAACCATGCCCAGCACTAAGCCAATTTCGCTTCGCGTTCCTAAAAAGGTTGAAAATGTTGCCTTAGTGTTGCTCATACAGCAGACCTATAAGATGTATTAACTTGACCAACACCAGATCTTTTCAGTCTGTATGCTTTGCGCAATGCCCTTGCAACCCCCATATAAGCAGCTTCGGGTACATTTTTATCAATCCCTACTTTTCTGTATAAGTATCGGGCTAAGGGGGGATCCTCCACGATATGAACGCCGTGTCGCTTAGCAATAGATCGGATGTGGAATGCCATTGCATCCATACCTTTGCCTGTCACTTTAGGAGCCAGCATACTTTGCGGATCATATTTAACCACCACCGCATAATGACTAGGGTTGGTAATGATGACATCTGCGTTCTCAGCGCTTTTAACGGACGAACTGCGCTTACGAAGCTCTTGCTCTAATTCACGCCTTTTTGACCGCACCATAGGATCGCCCTCCCGACGCTTCATTTCGTCTTTGACCTCCTTTTTGGTCATGCGCATATTGCGCAGAAATTCTCTCCGTACGAATAGAAAGTCAGCGGCTGAGATTACAATCAGGGCAATCGCCAGTTTGAGAATCAAGGTTCCTAAGTGGGCTGAAATAAAGGGTATAGCGTTAGCTGCCCCCCTCTGAGTCAAACCAAAAGCATGCGGAAGAAACTCTTTTACGCAATAAAATATAATGACTCCCAACAGTAAAAGCTTTATTACATTCTTCAGTAGTTCAAATAGGATTTTAATTGAAACCAGACGCTTGAATCCCTCAATTGGATTGATTCTCTTAATGTCAGGTTTTATTGGATGGAAAGAAAGTATAGGGCCGGTCTGCAGCAATACAGCGACGACACCTGCCAACATGGTCATGACGAACACAGGAGTGAGAATCTCAACAACCTCACTTACAACCCACTCACTCCAACCATGCACGGTTATAATATCAAATGGAATAGAACCAGAGACATCAAATAACCTAACGCATACCCTCAGAAAATTTTCAGCAATCCCTGGCGCCATAGACCATAGTAAAAGCACGGCGACCAAAAGCCCGGCAAGATGAGAGACTTCCATACTCTTAAATACCCCTCCCTTTTTTCTTGCTTCCTGCAACTTATAAGGCGAGGGTGGTTCAGTCTTTTCTGATTTATCCGGTTGAGATTCTGCCATACTTTACTACTTTTACGACTTATTCAGATATATTAATCTCAGGCAGCTGTAATTATTTGATTCCAATAACGAAATATACTCGATATCACTTCAGATATGAGAGGCAACATATATTTGAGCGATAGAGCAGTCATTCCAACTCCCAACGCCACTTTAAGAGGAAGAAAAATAAAGTATACATTCATTTGGGGCATCGTTTTCCCCATCACAGCTAGACCGGCATCAACAAAAAATAATACTGCCAAAACGGGGGCAGCTATCGTCATACCAAACAGAAACATTAAGCCATATTGCTGAAGTACAGCAGGTAAACTCATTCCCCCTCCCCAACTACCGAGAGGCACCTGCTGTACACTGTAAACCAATCCTCTTAACACCAAATGATGCCCGTCTACCGAGAAAAATACGAAAGTTGCCACAAATAACAACAATGTACCGATCAGAGGGTCAGCAGAGTTCGTAGCCGGGTTTAGGAGGTTTGCAGCACCAAAACCAGATTGAAAGTCAACCAAACGACCCGCAACCTGAAATGTGGAAAACGCCACATGCAACCCAAGGACTAACATAACGCTAATCACAACCTCTCCAGCCAAGTCCAAAACCATCTCAACAAGTGTCCCTGGTAATGGAGCAGTAACAGAGAAGTTCGCACTAAACAGCAAAGCTGAAAGCGTCACCACCATTATCAAACGAAAGCGACCGGGAACCCTGCCGAACAAGTCCAGAACAGTCAAATAGAATATGGTCGACATACGAACGCTTAACAGAACAACAGACCAAATCCACCCCATGTCAAATTGAAATGTCATTCTTGCCTCAGAAATACACAGGGATATTTTTTATAAGCGTGCTCGCGAAAACCGTTAATGTAGCGAGCATCCATGGCCCCAGGATAAACAACACTACGACAACAGCGGCAATCTTAGGAACAAAGGTCAGTGTCATTTCCTGTATTTGGGTAATAACCTGAAGAATACTAATGACAAGGCCAACCACCATCGCCACTCCCAGAATAGGCGCGGCAATCATAATGGCAGCCCACAACATATCATTTGTTAGCTGCATTGCCTGATCAATTGTCATTAGCACTTTTCCTTAAGCAACGATGTGAGTGGCCAGATAATCTGTGAGTGTTTTGCCGCTTTCGTCCACAGGAGAGTTAAGCAATGACGCAACGATCTCGGACGCTTTCTTCTTATCTCCAGACATATGCTCACATAGCGCCTGCGCAAAATATCCAGAAAAGTTGTTCTTATCCAACCGGATCGCCTTTTTAGCATTATTTCGGGCGGCCTCTATGTTCCCCGAAAACAGCTCGACTACTGCCAATGCACCGTATGTCTCACCAAACCGTCCATCTAACTCGATTGCTTTTCCGCAGCAGTCTTTTGCTCCAGGAAGGTCATTCTGCAATATCCTGCACCATGCCAGTGCATTCCAGGATCCTATATGACCCGGCATGTGGGTAAGGCCTTTTAAAAACTGCTCTTCAGCCATAGCCAAATCCTTTCGCCGCATACTGAGCAATGCTTGCCCAATCCATAGCCGGCCAGAATCAGTTTTGATATTAAGGGCTTTACTTATCTGAGCCTGCGCAAGGTCGAAATTCATTTCAGACATATTGCAGTAGGCAATAACTCCCAAAGAATTTGCATCGTCAGAATCCAAAGCTAATGCCTGACTGGCATAGGATTTGGCAGCGTCATAATCTCCTTGATCTAGTTTGCAGGAGGCAAACAAGGACAGAGCTTCAACAGAAGCAGCATCCAGTTGCAAGGCTTCCTCAAGGCAATCCTCTACATTCTCAAGCGCCCTTAAGAAGTATTGAATTCGAGCCATTAAAATCGGGAACTTAATATTGCTTCGATTTGCGTTGTAACAGACTTCGAGATAAGACAAAGCCTCTTGGGGCTTGCGACCCATCAGACAGCAATACGAGGCAAGGTATAGCACTTCTCCGTCATTTATACCTTGAGAAATGACATCCTTAATGATTTTCTCGGCTTCATCAAAATTGCCAGTAGACAAAAACATCAAGGCTTCTTCATACAAAAGCCCAGGATGTGAAGGAAACAGCTCCTTCGCAGTATTGAACTGCTCTTGCAACGATTTAAAATCCCCCAACAGACTTAGCTGACGAATCAGGTCAAGATGTAAAGAAAAGTTTTGAGGATCCTGAATGAGAAACTGCTTCAGACGACCGACTCTTTCCTTAATTTCGGCTAAGGACATAAAGCTCTCTATCAGTTGATTTTTTGATTTTCAAATCGGGGAGGTGTAACTGAGCCCGCATTAACATTATTGTCCAAAGCGTTTAATAATTCTTTGCCACGTTTAAAGTAGAGGTTGTCTGCGGGAGCGGATTTCAGAAGAATATCAATTAACCTTCGAGCTTCCGGCTCGTTATCTTCTTCCCAAGACACCAAAGCACAGTAATAGAGGGCAGGAGGAAACGTTGGAACTTCGTCCAACACTTCTTTCCATACAAGAAGTGCTCTTTCCTTGATACTTTGTTCGTAATAGACCATGCCATACTGGAAACGCTCCAATAAGGCATCAGGCTTTTTCATTAAGTAGCTTTCGTAGTGATATGACGCCCTGTCAAAAAGATTTAGCTGAGCATATAGCTTGGCTAAAAGGGAATCACACTCTGGCTGAGGATCAGGCAAGCTATTCGCCTGCTTCAGCTTTGCCAAAGCGAAGTCAATACGGCTGTTTTCAATATCCAGCTTAGCGAGTGCCAGCAGTTCATCACCTTCGAATAAAGACAGATCCAACATATATAAAGCTCAAGTCCATGTTTACTAGCAGAGACGCCAAGGCCCCATCATGATAAATTGCGCGAAATGATAACAGTGTATCGCCATTTTGAGAAGCAGTTTGGTCAGAATATAGTCTTGCCTACTAGTAGAGCCCAAACTCACTGAGATCACAGGGACAATATCAAAACTGAAAAGCTATACAGGCAACAATCTTCCTCTGCGATATAAGAAAGTCTCTAATTCCAGGTAATAAACCTGTCTCCTCTTTATTCTTTCACATGCCAATTCAGTTTAAGGACTACACCGGTTGCTGCAAACCTGAATCTTCGTAATCTAAAAGAACTCCAGCTAGAGCGATATCCTGGCTCTTTACCTGCTCCAAATCAATTCCTTCCTCCCCGTTTCAGGTTAATCTCCCACAACGGAATCATAGGAAAGCCGTCATGATTCATATCGTTGATAAGGACGCGTACAAGGAGAGGAGTGTGACTGAGCAAACAACAGAATGTTGTCCAAGATTCAATCCGGAACCATGGGAAGACAGGGAGATTGTCTGGAACGATAAACGCTTTCTGAAAGATCACGTCATCAGCCTGTTTCATATCCCTCTTAACTTCGGGGCGGTGATGAAACGCGATATGGAAGCGATTGAAGCTGCCGGAGCAGACTCGGAGGATATGTTTGTTCTATCGGACGAAAAATCTCTCTGGGGATCAGATGTGTATCTTCCCATTTCTAAAGAAATCAAAGGTGTGGAAACGACCACCCTGTCAGGCACCTTTCTTTCCAAAGTATTCGAAGGCTCTTATCGTCACATGACACAGTGGATCGAAGAAATGAGGTCCTATGTTCAAGAGCAAGGCAGGGAAATCAAAAAGCTCTACTTCTTCTACACAACCTGTCCCAAATGTGCAAAGAAATATGGGGAGAATTACGTGGTTATCCTGGCCCAGGTATAGTTAGTACTGATCATCCGGCACTCACAGCTAAACAGAGCCAATCTGCGGCACTTTCAGTTTCAGGAACTGACTTAGGGCTTGAACCTTGGGAGTCCGGTGAATGTCCCGATGTGTGACCAGCCAGACAGGGGAATCCCAGTCCTCAGGAGGATCTAACATTTTGACCAGTTTTTGACTGGAATCCCCTAACCAGCATGACAAAGGCACTATGCCAAGACCGACTTCAGCGGCATGCATCATGGAAATGAAATCCGATCCACGATGATACACTTGCTCATCCGGCACATGCTTATTCAACCAGGCCATCGCGGAAACATTGTTGTAGGGTGTAATGGAACCAATGAACCGGTGTCCGGCAACCTCTTCGCGTTTTTCCATTCTGCCAAACTGCTCAATGTACCTGGACGATGCATATAGGGATGAAGGAATCGTGTGAAGATGTTGCACAATATGGTCAGGATCCTTTGGTCTTACTCCGGGACGAACGCTGATATGCGCTTCGCCATATTCCAGTTTGAATATCCGAGAGTCCGCCACAAACTCTATGCGAATCCCAGGATGCTGGTTCTGAAACTCTGCCAGGATTGGCATCAATGCAGCACTGAATGAATTCACTGTAGTGATGATCAGGCTTCCAGTCAGTTGCTGGTCCAGCCCTGAAAGCTGCCCCATTAATCGGTCAAATTCACTTTGTGTCTGCTCTGCCGTCTGAAACAAAAGTTTACCTGCCTCAGTGGGCGCATAGCCGCGGGCATGCCGGTGAAAGAGCTTGATCTTCAATCGCTTTTCAAGACTGTCTATACGGCGTAACACTGTTGAATGATGTACATCCAGTGCTTCTGCAGCAGCAGACAGGGTACCGAGCCTGGCGACCTGAAAGGCAAAATAAATATCGCTCCAGTCTCCGGCCTGAGCACCACTGAGTACTGGATGTCGATGTGTTGACTTCTGTGCATTCATGCACATTAGCTTTGCACTAATTCTGTTTTTGTTCAATGAGGAACAGATCAAAATAGCTCCAACAATTGAGATTTATTACAGGAGCCGCATCATGATCCATTCAGAGAACACCGCTAAAACACCCGCAATCCTGGCCTTCGCCGGTAGCCTGAAAGCAGATTCGTGGAATAAAAAGCTGGTCAACAACGCCGCTCGTCAAGCCGAACAGATTGGCGCCAAGGTTGAAGTCATCGACCTGCGCGATTTCCCGCTGCCACTTTTTTCAGAAGACCTGGAAGCCAGCGGAGAAACACCTGAGCATCTGGATCGCCTCAGAGAACTTTTTCTACAGGCCGATGGACTGATGATCGCCAGCCCCGAATACAACGGTTCGCTATCCGGTGTGCTGAAAAACACACTGGACTGGTTATCACGCCCGGGTCATGATGATTCTGGTTATCAGCCTGACTTTGACCGGAAAACGGTCGCAATCATGGGAACCTCACCCGGAGGTCTGGGAGGTATTCGTGGTTTGAGCCATCTGAGAGATATCCTGACCAGTGTGGGAAGCCTCGTCATTGCAAAACAGGTTGCCGTTCCTGCCGCCTTTAAAGCCTTTGATGAGAGAGGCAATATCATAGATAAAGTTCTCTCGGATCGCCTGGAAGCAATGACCACCGAACTCGTGATGATCGCCAAGGCCCGCGCGGAAACGTTTCTATAGACTGACGAGATACAAGGCCTTTTCTGGACTGTTTTTCCCCCAGAATTGGCCTTGTAAAACGGGCTATTCAACAAACGTCACTAGGTTGCCAGGACCCGAAAGGTCACTCGACTCTGTGCACTATTACTTTGTGCACTACTAATCTGTGCACTACTAATTTGTGCACCAGGGCTGGCCATCCTAATGCATATCGACCATTTCTGGTGCACATCTCAGGTAACTCCCACCGCCCTCTTCCAACTCTCTGATATATCACATGATGACAGGCTGGCACGCTCTATGCGTGACCTTTCCAGAGAGACATTCCATGGCAATACCCCAAACCATCCCGCATATTTTCGGAGGTCTGTAACATGAAACTGATCACCGCCATCATAAAACCTTTCAAATTGGAGGAAGTACGTGAAGCGCTGTCAATTGTCGGCGTCCAGGGAATGACCACCACCGAAGTGAAAGGATTTGGCCGGCAACATGGGCACACGGAACTCTATCGCGGTGCAGAATATGTCATCGACTTTGTCCCCAAGATAAAGCTGGAAGTGGCATTCGATAACGAACTGGAAGAAGCGGTTGTCGAGGCCATAACAAGAGCAGCCAAAACGGACAAAATCGGTGACGGAAAAATATTTATCTTCAACCTGACTCAAGTCGTGCGAATCCGAACCGGCGAGACAGGTCCACAGGCAATTTAAGACCACCGATACTACAAAAAATCAGGTATAGGTCAGACCGCTTAAAGGCAGTTCGTCTGCCCATGAAACGGTTACTCTCTGCCAAGACCATGTGGGCCGGTAGTCCTGTCAGGCCTCTAACTCAGCAATTTTGTTCTGGCAATTTTCCCTCTCCGCATTCAGGATAACAATCTCAACCTTTGGCTCAACCTGTAGCTCAACCTAGGGTTATTAATACGTTTGACTTCGGAGACTTAGCATGGAATACGCAGCTATCAACCTCGCTCAGAAATTCAATTTATTTCAGGAGCACTGGTCCCCCAAAGTGATTGCCGAGATGAATGATTATCAGTTTAAAGTCGTCAAGCTACATGGCGAGTTTGTCTGGCACGATCACCCGGATACCGACGAAGCCTTTATTGTTCTGGAAGGACACCTGAGGATCGACTTTAAGGATGGTCAGCTACAGGTCGGTCCCGGAGAAATGTATGTCATACCCAAAGGAGTTGAACACAAACCCTACGCCGAAACAGAAGTCAAAGTCATGATTATTGAACCTCGTGGAGTCGTGAATACTGGCTCTGAAGAGGGAGAACTTACCGCCGACAATGACGTCTGGATCTAAAGATTCCCCCGCGAAAAACCAAACTACCCAATGACTGTTTTTCGTTAAATCAGGATAACCGGGGATAGGAGATATATACTTGTACCTATGTGTTGGTATTTAAAAAACCGAAGAAGACTGTACCGGCTTCCCAAAATCACCAACGCATTCTGAGGCAAGGACGCAAGCCCTCAACGGTGCGGGAGGTAAATCTCATGCGCATGCTATCCCTTGTTTTCCTGCTTTGGTGGAGTCAGTGCACAATCGCCACCACTCTGGTCGTCGGTATGGAAGAAGCCAATAATGCCCCATTTGAGTATATCGACGACAACGTACAACTGACCGGGTTTCATGTTGAAGTGGTCAGGGAGGTTGCTAAACGACTGGGATGGACTCTGCAGTTTCAGCGACACCCTTGGAAGTGGGCGATAAGAGCTTTGGAAAATGGCGAGTTCCACGCCGTCACTTATGTTGCGAAATCCACTGACAGAGAAAAGTTCGCCGTATTTCACCCTGACAATCTGCTTCATATTTCCAGAACCACTCTCTACATCCGGAAAACGGACGCAGATACAATTGTCTACACCCCGCCCCTGCAATACATGGTCAGAAGTTGGCGGACCGCCATGCCCGGCGGATATTACATGAATGACGAGATCATCCGCCTGCTGAAAAACGGAGCACCGATCGAGCAGCCCACGGTGACCCAGAATCAGCTCTTTGTGATGCTGATCAGTGGTCGATACGACGCTATTTTTGGAGCGACCAGTGCGATTAAAAGAGCCCGGGAGGAAATTGCCAACATTGATGCACAAATACAGAGACTGGAAGGCGCTGTATTTGAGGGCAAACGAATGTATATTGCCTTCTCACGTCAGATAGAGTCACATCTGACCACGGACTTTGCAGAAGCCTATCGTCAATTTCGAGACGAAGCGGCCTACCAAAACCTGGGAGCCCGATTTGGGATCGGGGAACTGATGCCTTTGGCTCACGAATTCCATTAGATGACGTGAAATTGCAACCAGGAGCAGGCCAAAGCCTTAATTTTGCGGTTATCGGTGCAATAAAAAGAGAGTGACGCTCATTTTGTGAATGCAGTCACGCCCCCTCGACGAAGAGGGGGCTAGCATCTTTTCTGGCGCTAAAGACCCATCGCAAACGAATAATCTGACTTGGGGAATCAAAACCCCAGGTACTTACGTATGCTACCGTTGTCAGCAATGCCACATAACAGAATAAGAATAATCGTCCCCCGCCGGACAGTAACAATAAAAACCGGGAGTACCCCGTTAAATAACAATCGTATACATCAGGAAGGAAAGTATGAGCCTCAAAGAACTTGCCAAAGGAAAGTCCCCTATTGAGATGTTTTATCAATGGGAGAAAAACACACCGAATGCCATCTATCTTCGACAACCCATTCATGGTCAATGGAATGAGTTTACCTGGGCCCAGGTTGGCGACAAGGTAAGACGCCTGACCAATGCCCTGTACAAACTCGGTTTCCAGAAGGGTGACAAAATTGCCCTGCTCTCAAAAAACTGCGCCGAATGGATCATCACTGATCTGGCACTGCAACTGGGCGGGTTCATCAGTGTGCCGCTTTACGTGGATCAGACCCCGGAAACCTTCCGCTATATTCTGGAGCATTCCGACAGTAAAGCGCTCTTTATTGGCAAACTGGATAAACCGGTCTGGGACAGACTCGGCGGAAGTGTACCGGAAGGACTCGTCAAAATCGGTTTTTCCTTCCATGGAGAAGACGGAGACTTTCAGCGCGAGAACGAAGTCGATCACATGCTGGCCGACTTGATACGCAGTACAGCCCCTTTCCCGGAAAGCCCGGTTCCAGCTGACAGTGATGTCTGGACCATCGTTTATACCTCCGGCACCACCGGATACCCCAAGGGAGTTGTACACGGTTACCGCGCCCCACGCCATGTCGGCTTCCGTGCTCTGGATACGTTCAACCTCAGCAATCAGGATCGCTGCCTGTCTTTCCTGCCATTGGCGCATGTTGCTGAACGCCTGCTGGTAGAAACCGCCAGTCTCTATTCGGGGATGGTCATCAGCTTCAGTCAGTCACTGAATACTTTCCAGAATGACCTGATTTCCGTTCAGCCGACGGTGTTCTTCTCTGTGCCCCGTTTATGGAAAAAATTCCAGGGCGGCATTCTCACCAAGGTGCCACAACAGAAACTGGACAAACTATTGAAAGTTCCCCTCGTTCGCAGCCTGATCAAGAAAAAGCTTCGGAAAGCTCTGGGTCTTGGCCAGGCCAGAATTATCGTTTCGGGGGCTGCGCCGATATCACCCGCACTTCTGGAATGGTACGCCAAGCTGGGCATTGAAATCGTAGAAGGTTATGGCATGACCGAGAATTTTGCCTACGGATTTATCGGTAGACCTGGCCACAACAAACAGGGCTCTGTCGGTAAAGCAATGCCAGAAAATGGTTTCAAGCTTAGCGAACAGGGAGAGATTCTGTTCAAAAGCCCCACAGTGATGGCGGAGTACTACAAGGACGAGGAAAAAACCCGCGAAGCGCTCACCGATGATGGATACTACCGTTCCGGAGACTTGGGTGAGATCGATTCGGAGGGTTACCTGAAGGTCACGGGACGGGTAAAGGAGATATTTAAAACGGAGAAAGGGGAATATGTGGCTCCAGCCCCCATCGAAGCCAAGCTGTCATCCTTCAAAGGTTTCGAGCAGATCTGCATTGCCGGTACCGGTCTGAAACAGCCGGTGGCTGTGGTCACATTGAGCGAGCAAGTGCAGAATGCTCCTAAAGAGGAATTGAATAAAGAAATCGTCGAATTTCTCAAGCAGCTCAATTCAACTCTGCTGAATCACGAGAAGATCTCTGGCGTAGTGGTTTCACAGACAGACTGGTCCCCCGACACGGGGCTGGTTACTCCAACACTGAAAGTCAAAAGAAACAAACTGGAAGAGCGGTATGGGCCGTTGATGACAGCTCTTGACCAATCTGGCGATACCGTTGTGTGGGAAGGCGCCTGACAGGTTGATTCCTGATCTCTGACCTGAAAGGCAGGGGCGAGGGCCACACAGGCTCCCGCCCTCGCTTTGGGACTGCCCTCCGGTGTCACCGTTATCACTTCAAAAGGCACAGTTATCCATGCCAATACAGGTGCGCCTCAGGGTGATGGACTTAATCGTAGCGCAATGTCCGAATCAGACCTGCCTCACCCCAAACGGCTTACTATTTAGCTATCAATAGATAATCCAATGCTGAAAGTTGCGTTATTTGCCGTCAATACAACATTGTTCCCCATCATCAGTCACGGCATAATTCCTGCTCCCAAGATGTAATCGCAGGCACTTATTGTTAATGGATTCCAGATTAGAACTCGCTCACCAGTGGTTGACCGGCTTTTTTAATCACGAAGATTTTGAGATCTCGGTACTGTCCGACGATGCCAGTTTCCGACGCTATTTCCGTGTGCAATACGGTTATCAGCACTATGCACTGATGGATGCTCCGCCTGACAAAGAGAGTTGCCACCCGTTTCTTGCCATTGCCAAAACCTGGCACCAGGCAGGTATTCCTGTCCCGCTGGTTTACGCGGTGGATCTGGAGCAGGGCTTTATGTTGCTGGAAGACTTCGGGGATACCACTTTTCTGGCTCGGGCAGGAACAGACGCGGAAAAACTATATCCCCAAGCACTGGAGATGCTGTTGGCTGTTCATCAGGCTCCCATTCCACAGGATTACCCGCTCCCACCGTTTGATGAATCCATGTGCCGCTTTGAGCTAGGGATATTCAAGGAGTGGTTTCTGGAAAAGCTACTCGGTTTGTCTCTGTCCCCAGAACAATCCCAGTGCTTGAATCACACTTTTGATCTCTTGACTGAAAACGCCCAAAGTCAGCCCCAAGTAGTCATGCACAGGGATTACCACTCACGTAACCTGATGGTGAGAGAGGACGACAGCCTCGGCCTCATCGACTTCCAGGGAGCCGTTATTGGCCCCATAGCCTACGATGTCGCTTCCCTGCTGAAAGACTGCTATATATGCTGGCCGGAAGAACAAGTAGCTACATGGCTGAACGACTACCTTGATATTCTCAATGACTATCGCGCCCAGCAGGGAGAGCAGGCCTATAGCAAAGAGGCATTCCAGCGCTGGTTCGATCTTATCGGCATGCAAAGACATATCAAGGTAGCAGGGTTGTTTTCCCGTTTGTCACTCCGGGATAACAAACATGGCTACCTTCAGGATATCCCGCTTACTCTTGAGTATATCCTCTCCGCCAGCCGCCGTTACCCTGAACTGGAAGCCTTCCGCCACTGGTTAGAGGACGAACTCCAACCGATGTTCAATCAATACCTGCAGTCACTTAATAAAAGTGAGGATTCTCCATGCGCGCCATGATACTCGCCGCCGGTTTGGGCACTCGAATGCGCCCACTGACGGAAAAGACCCCTAAACCCTTGCTGAAAGCCGGGTCACAGACTCTGATAGAGCACATCATCACGAAGCTAGTGAAGGCAGGGATCACGGAACTGGTCATTAATCATGCATGGCTGGGTCAGCAGATTGAGGATTACCTGGGAGACGGCTCCCGATATGGCGCATCAATCTTTTATTCCGCTGAGAATGAGCCTTTGGAAACCGCCGGAGGAATCCGGAAGGCTCTCCCCCTGCTGAACAACGATGAAGATCAACCTTTTCTACTGGTAAATGGGGATACATGGACCGATATGGACTTTGCCTTACTGGCAGGACAAAAAATGAAACCGGATGATCTGGCTCATCTGGTGTTGATCGACAATCCCGAGCATAACCCAGCCGGGGACTTCTCTCTGGACGAGGACCACCGCGTTCACACCAAGGGAGACAACATGCTGACTTATTCCGGTATCAGTCTTTACCGCCCAAGTTTGTTTAAAGCCGTTCCCAGTGGCGTTTATCCGCTTCCTCCTGTGCTCCGGGAAGCCATGAGAAAAGGCAGAGTCAGCGGCGAACACTATACCGGTCAATGGTATGACATCGGCACTCCCGATCGCCTGCAATGGCTGGATGAAAAACTATCGGCTGAAGGACTCTAAGCGGCAGGAGGTTGCACCCAACGGAAGGATTCAAGCCAAAAGAAAGGTGAAGTTCAACAGAGAGAGTTACTGCCGGGTTTGGCCTGTATACCTCATTCCCGGCGCCTGCTTTTTAAGCCAGGATCTAATGCGGTTCTGCAATTGCTGCGTACCACTGCCGATTAATAAAGTACTGCCCGCCAAGCCATCCTGACGATAGGCTACCATCCCGTTACGCCGGGCAAAATCGAGACGCGACTCCAGCGATTCATCCAAATCCTCTCGGGTAGAATCGTATACATCCAATACCTTGCGCTCCAAAAAGCCCGGTGCTGCTTCTTTTAGTTCAACCAATAAATTCTGATCAAACTCTGCATCCACCCAGACAAATCCTTGCAGACTTTGCGCATAATCCGGATAGGCAATCAGGAAACGCACCATTTCCTCTGCTCCCTGGCCAACCCCCAGCATTACCCGGTTTTGAAGCCCAAACCCCTGCAGTTGACTGAGGCCCAGGTTAATCCGTTCGATATTCCCAATGCCCGGCGGCGGTGCTTTCGTCTCACTGACGCCGCCATCCTGAGCATTGATATCAATTTCTTCTGAGCTCGTCGCCCCCTCTGCAATCAGCTCTTCCTCCAACTGCTCTGTTGCTTCATTGGTGGCTTCAAGCTCAGCATCGGTCAGTTCCGGCTCGCCAGTGGGCTCTACATCACTTTCAGGCAAGGCGCCTTCCTCTGCCTGCTCAGTCGCATTTTCTTTCGCTCCCTTATCAGGAAACGGGAACGCAGCATCGGTACGCGTGAGCAATACCCGTTTCGGGATTTCGCGCTCATCCTGATATGACAGAGCCAATGACAGAGTGTGCCAGCCGGCATCGGGCAGAGAGTGCCGCAGCGAACCCACGACACCGGGCCAGTCTGGATGTTGATCAATGTCGTGAAGCATCAGTATCGCCCCTTCGGCTGCCGCTTTGTTAGCCGGCAGGTAAAGCGCCATGACGGCTGCGACATCTCCCTGCCGGCCATTGAGCCAAAGCACTTGCTTGGCATCGATGGATTGCGCCAGCTGTAATAACCGGGATTTTTCTGTGTTGACGGTGGCTCGCTCTGTGGCTTTTGGGGCCATAGAAGGCTTGTCCGCCTCCGGCTCCGGTTCAGTTTCTGCCGCCCACAGCAGTGACGAGAAGCACAGGGAGAGAAGCAGCGCCCATATACCTTTCCAGGCGATGGATTTTCGAGCTATACATTTCCGAGCTATACCTTGAAGCCCTGCATGAGCATTAGAGGTTTTTGGGGGTTCTCTCATCATCTGCCAGTGTTTCTTCATAATGGATTTCATATTTCTCAGAAAAAATAATCCCTACATCAGACTTTTGACATCCAGGCACAACTAACCTGCTGACCCTGAAACTTTCAGCTTGCCACACATTAGATCAGACAGCGCCTGTCAGACTTTCACGGTTATCAGCTTCATTCACTGATAACGACCGGAAACGATCCAATCTTTCCCCTATTCACCATAACAGTATAGGACCGCAGGGCCTAGCACGTTACAATAGCCGACTTTGCGGCCGGGGCATGTTGATCTGATCGCTGCCCTTGAGCCTGAAATATACACCTGACCCGGAGACGCTATACCATGGCTGCCCCAATGATTGCCCCTTCCATCCTGTCCGCAGACTTCGCCCGCCTGGGAGAAGAAGTTGAGAACGTGCTGAAAGCCGGCGCGGATATCGTACACTTTGATGTTATGGACAATCACTATGTACCCAATCTGACAATCGGCCCCATGGTCTGCAAAGCACTACGTGATCACGGCATCAAAGCCCCCATCGATGTTCACTTGATGGTCAAACCGGTGGATGCCATGATCGAATCGTTTATCGAAGCCGGAGCAACCTATATCACCTTCCACCCAGAAGCTTCTGAGCATATAGACCGCTCCCTGCAAATGATCAAATCTGCAGGTTGTAAAGCAGGCCTGGTGTTCAACCCGGCAACTCCCCTGCATTATATGGACTATGTTATGGACAAACTGGACATGGTTCTGCTGATGAGCGTGAACCCGGGATTCGGCGGTCAGGCGTTCATTCCCGGGACTCTGCAGAAGCTGCGAGAGGCACGCGCCAAAATAGACAGCAGCGGCCTGCCAATCCGTCTGGAAATCGATGGCGGTGTTAAAGTGGACAATATTCGGGAAATCGCCGCAGCCGGTGCCGATACATTCGTGGCAGGTTCCGCCATTTTCAACACCGATGACTATGCCGCCACGATTGCTCAGATGCGTAGCCAGATCGCCCTGGCAGACAGCCTGTAAGTATGTCAGTTCAGGTAAACCATCCATTACTGACTCGTATCAAAGAGCGCCAGTTCCAACTGGCGCTCTTTGACCTGGACGGCACACTCGTGGACTCCGTCCCGGATCTGGCCGATGCAATCGATCATAGCCTTGTCGATATGGGACTTCCGGCTGCCGGCGAGGCGAAAGTACGTTTGTGGGTAGGAAACGGCGCGCCCATGCTGGTTAAACGCTCACTGGCTCATGCTCTCTCCCTCAGCTCAACGGAGACTGTTCCAGACACCACTTATCACAAAGCCTATCTAAGCTTTCTCGATTACTACCAGGGACATTTCGCCAACAGAAGCGCTCTGTACAAAGGGACTCGCAACCTTTTGGAGCATTGGCACCAGCAGGGCATCGCCATTGGATTGATCACCAATAAACCCGGGCAGTTCACCGGCCCACTTTGTCGCGAGCTGGGAATATCGGACTTTTTTTCCATCATGCTGTCCGGGGATACTCTCCCTGTCAAAAAACCTGACCCGGAACCACTACTGCATGCCTGCCGGGAACTCGGCGTCGCAACGACCGACACCATTATGATTGGAGACTCGGTTCATGACCTGAATGCTGCAAGAGCAGCGGATATTCCTGCGGTCTGCGTCAGCTACGGATACAATCATGGCGAGAACATTTGTGAAGCAGGACCGGACTTGCTGGTTGATTCATTGACAGAGCTTTTGTAAGCTACTGGCTTGATTGATGTAACAGAGCATAACTGTGAACACAACAACACTTCATATCCTCATCCAACCTGCATCAGGTGCCTCCTTTCGATGGCGCTAGGCGCCGTACATTCTTCTTTTGCCCCGACGATCACCAGTACGTCATCGTCACTGTTCAATTTATCGTTTCAAGCTTAGCGACCGGCATCGAGATTCCCGGCATAAGCAATTGGTTCGGACAATTGGCCTGCGCCTTCATACACCATGAACCGAAGTCAAACTTCATGGCATAAAATACAATCAGCATGGATGTCAGGCCGCTGATACAGGTTTAAGAATATGACTCCTGAGCAACTTGCCCAATTCAGGCAACAAGGATACAACCGGGTTCCCGTGGTCCGTGAGGTCATGGCCGACCTGGATACTCCTCTGTCAACATATCTGAAACTCGCAAACCAACCCTACAGCTACCTGTTGGAATCCGTACAGGGCGGCGAAAAGTGGGGACGCTACTCCATTATCGGCCTGCCCTGTCAGCAAGTACTGAAAGTCAGCGGACACCAGGTTTCCATCACAAACTCCGGCACTGAAGTCGAGTCGTATGAGACGGAAGATCCATTGGGCTTTATTGAGGAATTCCAGCAGCGGTTCAAAGTCCCGGATCTGGAAGACCTGCCACGATTTAACGGCGGCCTGGTCGGCTACTTTGGCTATGACACCATCCGTTATATCGAGCCCAAGCTCGCCGCTAGCGTGCCACCGGATGAAATCAACACACCGGATATCCTGCTGATGGTGTCAGATGAAGTTGTGGTTTTCGATAATCTGAGCGGTCGCCTGATCCTGATCTACCATGTGGACCCGGCCGATGAGCAAGGTCTAACGAAAGCGGAGCAGCGTCTGGATGATCTGGAAAAAAGACTCCGACAACCGCTGCCTGAGCACAACCTACATGTTGAGCATGAACAGCAGGCAGAAGAAGACGATTTCCAATCCCGCTTTGCTCGACCTGACTTTGAAGCAGCAGTAGACCGGATCAAGGAGTACGTGCTGGCTGGTGATGTCATGCAAACGGTCGTATCACAACGCATGTCCACCCCCTTCACCTCTCCTCCCATTAATCTCTATCGTTCCCTCCGCTGTCTGAATCCTTCTCCCTACATGTATTACCTGCATCTGGATGACTTCCATGTGGTCGGTTCATCACCGGAGATTCTGGCTCGCCTGGAAGATGGCGAAGTCACCGTCCGACCAATCGCAGGAACCCGTAAACGGGGGCGCAACGAAACTGAAGACCAGGCACTCGAAGCCGAGTTGCTGGCGGATCCGAAAGAGCTGGCAGAACATCTGATGTTGATCGATCTGGGCAGAAATGACGTCGGCCGCATCAGCGAGATCGGCTCAGTCACCCTGACTGACAAAATGATCATCGAACGCTACTCGCACGTTATGCATATCGTCTCAAACGTGACCGGAAAACTAAAAGAGGGCTTATCTGCGATCGATGTGCTTAAGGCTACTTTACCTGCAGGCACTTTAAGTGGAGCCCCTAAAATTCGAGCAATGGAAATCATCGATGAGCTTGAGCCGGTCAAGCGTGGCGTTTACGGCGGCGCAGTGGGATATTTATCATGGAACGGCAATATGGATACAGCAATCGCGATTCGCACGGCTGTTATCAAAGATCAGGTTCTTTATCTCCAGGCGGGTGCTGGCGTCGTCGCCGATTCTGTTCCCCGGTTGGAGTGGAAAGAGACCCTCAATAAAGGGCGCGCGGTATTTCGCGCAGTGGCAATGGCACAAAAAGGTCTATAACCGAATTCGAGAGGGTTGATCCAATGTTGGTCATGATCGATAACTACGATTCTTTTACCTATAACGTCGTCCAGTATCTTGGAGAGCTGGGTGCCGATGTCCGAGTTTTTCGCAACGATGAAATATCGGTGCAGGACATTGTTAAAATGAATCCCGAAAAAATTGTGATATCACCAGGTCCCTGTACTCCGAACGAGGCCGGGATCAGCATCGACACCATTAAACAATTTGCCGGGAAAGTCCCTTTGCTGGGAATTTGCCTGGGACACCAAAGTATCGGCCAGGCCTTCGGTGGTGAGGTCGTTCGGGCCGGCAAAGTAATGCACGGCAAGACTTCCATGGTTCACCACAATAATATCGGGGTTTTTAGTGGACTCAGCAATCCTTTTGAAGCCACCCGATACCACTCACTGGTGATACGGCCAGACACTCTGCCTGACTGTCTGGAAGTGACAGCCTGGACCGAGAATGAAGATGGATCGATGGAAGAAATCATGGGCGTACGCCATAAAGAACTGGATATCGAAGGGGTTCAATTTCATCCTGAATCCATTCTGACCCAGCATGGTCATGATTTACTGGCAAACTTTCTGAAACGCTGACGACCCGGAAAACGGCAGTCATTTTCATTTAAGACCTCAGTAAAAGAACAAGCAGGATAGAGTTATGGATATTAAAGCAGCAATCGCCCGGGTCATTGATCATCAGGACCTGAGCACAGAAGAAATGCAGAATGTCATGCAACAGATCATGACAGGAGAAGCCACACCGGCACAGATTGGTGGTTTCCTGGTAGGTCTGCGTATGAAAAGCGAATCAATCGACGAAATTACCGGCGCCGCTATGGTGATGCGCCAGCTTGCCAGCGGTGTTGAAATTGAAGACCCGCATTTGGTAGATACCTGTGGTACCGGCGGAGATGGTGCCAATCTTTTCAACGTCAGCACCGCCAGTGCGTTTGTCGTTGCCGCTGCCGGCGGGAAAGTGGCCAAGCATGGCAATCGCAGCGTTAGCAGCAGCACTGGAAGCGCCGATGTTCTGGAGGCCGCAGGAGTCAATCTGAACCTGACACCAGAACAGGTCGCTCGGGCTATAAAAGAGATCGGCGTGGGTTTTCTGTTCGCGCCCGCACATCATAGCGCGATGAAACACGCCATCGGCCCACGTAAGGAAATGGCAGTGCGGACCATTTTCAACATGTTAGGCCCCATGACCAACCCGGCCAATGTGAAAAAGCAGGTGATCGGGGTATTCAACAAGGCACTCTGCCGACCAATGGCTGAAGTGTTGAAACGACTTGGCAGCACTCACGTACTGGTGGTCCATGCTGACGATGGCCTGGATGAAATCAGCCTAGCGGCACCCACCCACGTTGCCGAACTGAAAAATGGCGAAGTGACTGAATACCAGATAACTCCGGAAGAGGCTGGCGTTGAAAGCAAAAGCCTGATTGGACTCACCGTCACCAGCGCTGACGAAAGCCTGAAACTGATCAAAGGGGCTTTGGGTAAAGACAATGATGAAATGAGCCAAAAGGCCCGGGATATTATTGCACTGAACGCAGGCGCGGCGATTTACGCCGCCGATCTGGCATCGTCTCTGAAAGAAGGCGTCACCATGGCACAGGATGCCATAGGATCTGGAATGGCACTGGCGAAGCTTTCAGAACTGGCCAGTTTCACTGCCTACTTTAAAGAAGACTGAAGCGTCAGCAGGACATAAGAACCTATGAATGAGACACCGACGATCCTTAAGAAAATTGTCGAGCGAAAGAAAGAGGAAGTGGCTGAACGTAAGTCACGCCAATCACTTGCCGACATCAAGGAAAAACTCACAGCGGCATCACCGGTACGAGGTTTTGTCCGCGCTATCCAGTCCCGACTGGATACTGGCCAGCCTGCAGTGATCGCTGAGATCAAAAAAGCCTCTCCCAGCAAAGGCGTTATCAGAGAAAACTTTGCTCCCGGGGATATTGCCAGGAGTTACTCTACCGGTGGAGCGGCCTGTCTTTCGGTATTGACTGATATCGATTTCTTCCAGGGCGCGGACAGCTATCTGGTTGAGGCACGCAATGCCTGCAAACTCCCTGTCATACGCAAAGACTTTATTGTTGATGAGTACCAGGTATTCGAATCCCGTTTGATCGGAGCAGACTGCATTCTGCTGATCGCCGCCTGTTTAACACAGGAAGAAATGCAGCGGTTCTGTCATCAAGCCCGGGAGATTGGTCTGGATGTGCTGGTGGAAGTTCACAATGAAACGGAGCTACATCAGGCATTGACTCTCGACACGCCATTGTTGGGCATCAATAACCGGGACCTCCATACTTTCGAAGTCAGTCTGGACACCACGATCAACCTACTGGCGCAGATACCAGAAGACAAAATCATTGTCACAGAGAGTGGTATCCACACAAGTGAAGATGTAAAACTGATGCAAAGCCATCAGGTCAACACCTTTCTGGTTGGTGAATCCTTTATGCGGGCAGACGATCCCGGCCTGAAATTAAGGGAACTGTTCTTTGACTGACCCCGTCAGCGGGTGCAATGACAGACAATGTCATGTGCCCGCTTCCTGAGCGACCTCCTGATAGGGCCTGATTTCCTCCAGTAACCACTCATAGAATGCAGTGAGCGCGGCATTCCCCCGAGACCGCTTGGGCATCACAAAGTAATAACGTTGCTTCAGCTTAACGCTGATATCAAACAACCTTACCAGCCCTCCGTCAGCCAACTCATCAGCCACCAGAACTCTTCTTACCAACGCCACTCCACGTCCACCCAATGCCATTCGAATCACCTGGCTGGAATCACTGATCATCAGTTTTCTTTTCACTGGCACCTCTTTCTGTCCGGTTGCCGACACCCATGCCGGCCAGTTCTGTGGCGACCTGGCATTATCATGAATCAGTAGATGCTGACTGAGATCCGACAACTGCGGAGACGCAGGAAATTCGTCTCTCAACGAAGGACTGCAGACCAGAAACAACTCATCATCACACAGAGGCTTTGCAATCAGATCCGGATAGTCACCCAGCCCCAGCCGAATACCGGCGTCAATACCACCGTCACTAAAATCGGCCAGCGTATCCGACATGGTCAGGCGCACTTCGATTTCCGGGTGGCACTCCGTGAATTTGTACAATCGGGGTATTAACCATGCACCGCCAAATGAGGGCAATACTGTCAGAGTAATCTGATTGCAACATCGGGAAGTGATCGCTACCCCTTCTTCAATGTGGGAGAAGCCTTTGCGTAAATGGGAAACAAAGCGACGACAGATTTCAGTGGGAATAATCTGCTTGCCTTGTCTTTCAAACAACGGCCCGAATTCCTCCTCCAGCAATTTAACCTGCTGGCTGACAGCAGATTGACTCACATGCAGATAGTCTGCTGCCGCAGAAAAGCTTCCTTTGCGAACCACAACATCGAGAACCCAGAAAGCTTTCAGTAAATGGGGCCATCGCTCACTCATAAGTTTTTCTAATACCTAAAAAAGAAAATAACGTTATTTTGCTTTTTTCCTTTCTGGCTAAATAAAAGCCATAGAGAGGAGAGATATTATGAAAGCACGTACAACACCACGATTCAATATTCAATTAGATGACAGAGCACCTTTACCTCGGCTCTTATTAGAAAAAATAAAACAACTATTGCACTGGACCAGCCGTCGATGGGCAGTTTCCAGGGAACGCAGGCAACTGGCGACACTTTCTCCCTATATGCTGAAAGACCTGGGGTTGAGCGAAAGTGATCGAATCAGGGAAGCAGGAAAACATTTCTGGGAGTAATGACCAGAGTCTGTTGGCGATTCACATGACACCATCTAGCACCTGAAAACAGATCAGCGGCGCGAGTAGTGTTGCTTGGTTGCTCACAACACGCTGAGAAACAAAGAAAATAGAAGCGGATTCATATCGGCTCGTGCTTTTTACTCCTTCGTTTGCTGACAACAAACGGGAGTATCTCGCATGGGCCATTCTTTATGGCAGAACTTACACGATGACGACCACCTTCATAGGAAGTGGTGATAGGTTGAAAACAAAAAACCGGACACTAGGCCCGGTTTATATGTGATATGAAAAGTATCTCGATCAGAGCAGCAACTTACGGATATCGCCCAGCAGCTCACCCAGTAAAGTTGTGAACTTAGCGGCATCAGCACCGTTGATAGCTCTATGATCGTAGGACAGACTCAACGGCAACATCAGACGGGGAACAAAGCCCTTACCGTCGTATACCGGCTTCATCGAGGCTTTTGATATACCCAGAATGGCAACTTCCGGAGTGTTCACAATGGGAGTGAACGCGGTGCCACCAATACTTCCCAGGCTGGAGATCGTGAAGCAACCGCCCTGCATTTCGTTAGGCTTAAGCTTCTTGTCTTTCGCCTTGGCCGCCAGCTCAGCACACTCACGAGCCAGCTCCCAGATCCCTTTCTTGTTAACATCTCGGATAACCGGAACCAACAGACCAGCGGGGGTATCTACTGCCACACCGATATTGATGAAGTGCTTTTGAATCACTTCTTTCTTTTCCATGTCCAGAGAAACATTGAACTGAGGATAAGCTTCCAATGCGTAAGCACAGGCTTTCAACATAAAAGGAAGCGGAGTCAAACGCACTCCTTTCTTTTCCGCCAGGGCTTTCTGGTCTTTACGGAAAGATTCCAGATCAGTGATATCAGCATCATCAAACTGGGTAACATGTGGCACCGTCAACCAGTTACGGGACATGTTGTCCGCAGTCAACTGGTGAATCCGGGACATCGGCAGGCGATCAATCTTACCGAACTGTGAAAAGTCGGGCAGTTTGACCGCAGGCAGTCCAGGACCGGAGCCCGCTGCAACCGCACCGCCGCCAGCTTTCAGCTGTTGCATGCCGGCTTTAACGAATGACTGCACGTCTTCCTTCAGGATACGACCTTTGGGACCGGAACCTTTAACGAGGGAAAGATCGACGCCAAATTCGCGGGCAAGCTTTCTCACCGAAGGTCCTGCATGAACCTTACCGCCTGTCACAGAAACATCAGGAGTCGATGGCTGAGCAGGTGGTGCGGCTGGCGCAGGCGTTGCTGGAGCAGGCTTACTTTCAGATGCGGCAGCTGGCGCAGGTGCGGGCTTGGCCGCTCCACCTTCTGCCTCTACCTCAGCAATGGCAGTTCCTTCACTCACCTTTTCCCCAACGTTGACCAGAATCTTCTTCACAACACCGGCTACTGGGGATGGAACTTCCATGGTGGCTTTATCGGATTCAAGCACCAGTATCGATTCATCGACACCAATGCGATCACCTGGAGCCACGGTCACTTCTATGATCGTTACACCGTCGAAGCCACCGATATCCGGAACTGTGACGGTTTGCAGACCACCAGATTTCGGAGCTGCAGCCTCTTGCGCCGCTTCCTTCACGGGAGCAGCTTCCTGAGATGGCGCACTTTCTGCCTGGGCTGGAGCTTCGCCAGTACCACCACCGGCAACCAGCAATTCAGCGATAGGTGTTCCCTCACTGACCTTGCCATTGGCCTCCACCAGCAGCTTTTGGATTTTACCGGCCTTAGGTGCAGGAATTTCCATGGTGGCTTTATCCGTTTCCAATACCAGGATCGGATCCTCTGCAGCCACTTCATCCCCTTCCTTCACACTGACTTCAATGATAGTGACATCTTCAAAGCCACCAAGATCAGGAACGGTGACGGTCTCCACACTGGTACCGCCTGAAGCTGGTGCAGACTCGGCAGGTGCCGCTTCTGGTTCAGCTGCAGCAGGTGCTTCTTCTTTTGCAGGTTCAGCAGTTTTATCAGAACCATCATTTCCAGAATCACCATCGCCACTCAGCAACAGGATCACATCACCTTCATTGACCTTGTCACCTACAGAAACTTTCAATTCAGCGATCTTACCGGCATGAGTCGCAGGGATATCCATAGATGCCTTGTCTGATTCCAGCACCAGCAATGGATCATCAACCGCGATATCGTCACCGGCCTTTACATAAACTTCAATAACCTCGACATCGGTCGCACCGCCGATGTCAGGAACTTTGACTTCGATATTACTCACGTCAGTCTCCTTCTATCAGCTGTTGATGGGGTTAGGTTTGTTAGGATCAATACCGTATTTCTTGATCGCATCAGACACTACAGAGCGCTCGATCTTGTCTTCACGCGCCAGACAGTCAAGTGCGGCAACCACCACATAATACCTGTCGACTTCGAAGTGATGACGTAGCTTCTCGCGAGTATCACTGCGGCCGAAACCATCCGTACCCAGAACATGAACCGTTTGCTGAGGAATGAATTGACGGACCTGATCGGCGAACAGACGCATATAGTCCGTGGACGCTACCACAGGACCTTCACGATCCTTCAGCATCGACTTCACAAAACTCTCACGGCGCGGCTCTTCAGGATGCAGCATATTCCAGCGGCGTACGTGATGGCCGTCGCGAGCCAGCTCGGTAAAGCTGGTAACAGACCAGACATCGCTATCAATGTTGTAATCCTTCTTCAACAGCTCAGCAGCTTCCAGGACTTCACGGAAGATTGTCCCGCTGCCCAGCAACTGAACTTTGGCATCAAATTTCTTACTACCTTTCTTACCGCCTTTCTTTTCACCTTCCTGGAACAGGTACATTCCCTTGATGATGCCCTCTTCCGCACCTTCCGGCATTTCCGGATGCACGTAGTTTTCGTTCATCAGAGTGATGTAGTAATACACACTTTCGTTCTCGGCATACATGCGGCGCATGCCTTCACGAACAATCACTGCCACTTCATAACCGAATACCGGATCGTAAGAAATACAGTTCGGAATCGTGGCAGAAAGAATGTGGCTGTGGCCATCCTGGTGCTGCAGACCTTCACCGTTCAGTGTTGTACGACCTGCGGTACCACCCAGCAGGAAACCTCGGGCACGCATGTCACCGGCCGCCCAGGCCAGATCGCCAACCCGCTGGAATCCAAACATCGAATAGTAGATGTAGAACGGAATCAACGGATGATTGTTGGTGCTGTAGGACGTTGCTGCGGCAATCCAGGCAGACATGGCACCAGCTTCGTTAATCCCTTCTTCCAGGATCTGGCCGGTTTTGTCTTCACGGTAGTACATGATCTGATTGCGATCGTTCGGGACATACTTCTGACCTTCAGAGGTGTAAATCCCCAACTGACGGAACATGCCTTCCATACCAAAAGTACGTGCTTCATCAGGAACTATCGGAACAATACGCTTACCGATCTGCTTGTCTTTGGTCAACGTGTTCAGGACACGCACGAACGCCATGGTCGAGGAGATTTCACGATCACCGCTTCCTTTCAATACAGCGTCAAAGGCTGACAATTCAGGAATCGGCAGAGGTTGTGTATCCGGCTGGCGTTTCGGCAGATAACCACCCAGGCTTTCCCGGCGCTTTTTCATGTAAAGCATTTCCGGGGAATCCGGTGACGGACGATAGTATGGCAGATTCTCAATTTCGTCATCGGATACGGGTACACCAAAACGGTCACGGAATTTCTTCACCGTTTCAATATCCAGCTTTTTCAACTGGTGCGTGGTGTTCTGGGCTTCGCCCTGTTCACCGAAGCCGTAACCTTTAACGGTATGCGCCAGGATAACCGTTGGCTGACCTTTATGATTCACCGCAGCATGGTAAGCGGCATAAACTTTGTATGGGTCATGACCACCGCGGTTAAGCTTGTAGATGTCTTCATCAGACATGTTCTCTACCAGCTTCAATGCCTCAGGATCCTTGCCGAAGAAGTTTTCCCGGGTATAGCCGCCACCGTTGGATTTGAAGTTCTGCATTTCACCATCAACGGCAAGGTCCATCTGACGCTGCAGAGAGCCATTGGTGTCTTTTTCCAGCAGTGGATCCCACAAACGTCCCCATACCACTTTAAGAACGTTCCAACCGGCACCGCGGAATATGCCTTCCAGCTCTTGAATAATCTTGCCGTTACCACGAACAGGGCCATCCAGACGCTGAAGGTTACAGTTGATTACGAAGATCAGGTTGTCCAGACGCTCACGTCCGGCCAGACCGATAGCCCCCAGAGTTTCCGGCTCATCACACTCGCCGTCACCTACGTAGCACCAGACCTTCCGACCCTCTGTCTTGGTCATTTCCCGGTTGTCCAGGTACTTCATGACGTGAGCCTGGTAGATAGCCTGTATCGGTCCAAGCCCCATGGATACCGTTGGGAACTGCCAGTAACCCGGCATCAGCCAGGGATGCGGATAAGAAGACAGACCGTTACCGTCGACTTCACGGCGATAATTATCCATCTGCTCTTCGGTAATGCGCCCTTCCAGGTAAGAACGGGCATAAACACCTGGGGAGGTATGCCCCTGCCAATAGATCAGGTCACCCTGACGCTTGTCATCTCCCGCGTGGAAGAAATAGTTGAAACCAACATCATATAGCGTGGCGATGGAAGAAAAGGAGGATAAGTGCCCACCCAGATCACCAGGACGCTTGTTGGCACGCAGTACCATGACCAGCGCATTCCAGCGTACTAATGACCGGATACGACGCTCCATAAACAAATCTCCCGGCATACGGGCTTCTTTGGAGGCTGGTATCGTATTACGGTAGGGAGTGGTGATTGAGTATGGCAGCTGCGTCCCGTCCCTAGTTGCCCGCTCAGCAAGCCGAGTCAGCAGATAGGTCGCACGCTCGATGCCCTCGTTTTCAAGAACAGACTCGATGGACTCGAGCCATTCCTGGGTTTCGATAGGATCGGCATCTTGATGCATAGAGGTTACTCCTTTTAGAGCTAGAGTTTGTAATTGTGTTACAGGCGAACGAGCCCCTCGTGAGTGCTCGCCAACCGAAAACCTTTCCGGAGTCCCCAGCGGAGTTGCAGACCAACTCCTTGAAAAAGTGACCGTGCACAGACATTGCCATGACGGTAATTGATACACCCTGCAGCAATTTGTTCTACCGGTCTGTCTTTATGCAGACTCGGTTGCCGGAATTAAAGTCTGCCAGAGTGATCCTGACTGGATGCCCCCGACTGAGTGGCACCGATTAGGCGCCCCCGACAGCTTTCTAATCCAGATTCTGAAGTCGCCTCAGAGACCTCATATTTCTGGACTCAGCCCGGCTTTTTTCTAATAGTATTTCTTCTACGTATGCAAGATGGTCGTGGGCTGCCGACCTGGACTCCTGCGGGTCTCTTGCCAGCACCGCGTTCTTGAGACGCGTGTGCTGTTCTTTTATTCTCGTCCGCATGACCTCTTCCTCGTAAAGGTAATGCAGGTTGCTCACAATATTCTGTTTTAGCAGCGTAAACAATGCGCGCATAGTATGAAGCAGCACCACATTGTGTGCCGCCTCGGCTATCGACAAATGAAACTCCGCATCAGCTCTTGCTTCATGCTCGGAGTCTTTGACATCGTGATAGTGCAGCCAGTCCTGATAGCGTTTTTCAATAATTTTTCGATCTGCCTCTGTTCCGCGAATTGCAGCATAGTATGCGGCAACGCCTTCTAGAGCATGCCGGAATTCCAGCAAATCGTATTGAGCTTCAGGATGTTGGCTGATCAGCGCAAACAATGGTTCAGTATAGCTGCTTCCCAGATCCTGGGAGACATAATTGCCGCCCCCCTGGCGACGTACCACCAGCCCTTTGGCCTCCAGTTTCTGAATGGCTTCCCTGACTGAGGGACGTGACACTTCAAACTGGACCGCCAGAGCCCGCTCGGGAGGAAGCCGCTGACCGGGCTTCAAACTACCTTCCAGAATCATCTGTTCCAGACTATCCAGAATGACATCCGCCAGTTTTGGCTGTTTCAAAGGCTTTACCTGGGCCATGGCGTTGACGTCATCTCCTGCAACTAAGCTTAGCATGATATCGGAATGGTATGACCACTCAAGTGGTATGACCAATCCGAGCGGGCGGGAGACTAACATATCTCCTCAATATACGCATCAGAGCTTAGACCAAAGTCTAAATTGAGCACAAATTAACCAGAATATACGCCCATACTATTGACTCTCCTGTACAGGCAGCATAATTTATCAAAAGCATTTGGTAAATTGGTATTACCAATATTACTCAAACAATTGTTTAAATATCACGTCTCCTTCACCCACAGGGGACCGCCAATAATGACTGTATACACATGGCACCTTTTATGAGCAGACTCTATCCGGAAAAACCCGGGCACGTTTACTTCTTCGGCACTTGCCTGATCGACCTGTTTTACCCTGAAGCCGGTCTGCACGGAATCCAGTTATTGGAACGGGAAGGCATCAAGGTCAGCTACCCGCCAGAGCAATCCTGTTGCGGCCAGCCCGCTTATAATTCTGGTTACGACGACGAGGCCAGATCCGTCGCAGCAGCCCAGATCGCCTGTTTCCCGGAAGAGATACCTGTAGTAGTCCCCTCTGCTTCCTGTGCAAGCATGATTCGAGAGCACTATCCCTCCCTGTTTGCCGGAACCGAACAGGAGAAACTCGCCCGGGATCTGGCTCATCGGACCTACGAACTGACAGAGTTCCTCGTTGAAGTATGCCGGATTGAGCTCAAAGATATGGGAGCCCCTGCCAAAGTAGTGGTGCATCACTCCTGCAGCGCACAGCGCCATCTGCGCATCTCCGGTCAGACCCAGAAACTACTGAACCAGTTGGATAATGTCGCTATCGTTCAGCAGGAACGCGCTTATGAATGCTGTGGATTTGGAGGAACCTTTTCCGTTAAGGCCCCTGAAATTTCCAACGCCATGGTGCAGGACAAATGTGACAACCTCGTGGCGACAGGAGCTGACCAGCTAGTAACAGGAGACTGTGGCTGCATGATGAATATCACAGGCGCTCTGGAAAAGAGGAAAGATCCACTCAAAGGCCAGCATATCGCTTCATTCATATGGGAGCGCACTCAATGACAGCTCCGGACGCAAGCCATATTAATCGAAACTTCAAAAGCCGTGTGATTGAAGCTCTGGAGGACCAGGAATTACGAAACAACTTTCGCGGTGCGATGGATTTTCTCATGCAGAAAAGAGCCGCGATGTTCCCAGATCCGGAAGACCTGGAAGCGCTTCGTCATCGAGGTGAGCAAATCCGAAACCGATGCTTACAACAATTGCCTGAATTGCTCGAAAAACTGGAGAGCCAATGCGTCAATAACGGTATCAGAGTGCACTGGGCTGAAACGGCTGAGCAGGCCAACAACATTATTCTCGGTATCATGAAGGACCACCAGGCCACCCGAATGATCAAGGGCAAATCCATGGCGTCGGAAGAGATTGGCCTGAACCACTTTCTGGCTGATCATGACATAGAAGCACTGGAAAGTGACATGGGGGAATACATTGTCCAACTGGATCACTCAACTCCCTCGCACATCATCATGCCCGCCATTCACAAAAATAAACAGCAGATTGCCCGTCTGTTTCACGAGAAAATACCAGGGATTGATTACACCGAAGATGTGGATCAACTGATTGGTACTGGCCGGAAAGTTCTGCGACAAAAGTTTTTTGAGGCAGATGTCGGACTGTCGGGCGTTAATTTCGCTATCGCTGAAACCGGAACTCTTTGTCTGGTGGAAAACGAGGGCAACGGACGCATGAGCACCACGGTGCCTCCTGTTCACATTGCGCTTTGCGGTATTGAAAAAGTGGTTGAGTCCCTGACAGATGTACCACCGTTGTACCGACTCCTCACTCGCTCAGCCACCGGGCAGGCGATCACCACCTACTTCAATATGATCAGCGGACCACGCAAACCGGACGAACTGGACGGCCCGAAAGAAGTCCACCTGGTTCTACTGGATAACGGCCGGTCGCGCATGTATGCCGACAAACAACTGCAACAGACGTTACGTTGCATCCGTTGCGGTGCCTGTATGAATCACTGCCCGGTGTATACAAAAATCGGCGGCCACGCCTACGGTTCCACATACCCCGGTCCAATCGGCCAAGTGGTTTCACCACAAATCTGGGGATTGGACAAGGCCGGCAGCATTACTCAAGCCTGCTCATTAAACGGCGCCTGCCGGGATGCCTGCCCTGTCAACATCCCATTACCCAATCTGATCCGACGTTTACGGCACGAGGGAAATATCGATAGTGCAGACTCACAAACTCTTGGTAGAGGCAGCCTGAGAAAACCGGTTGAGTCCCTGATCTGGAAGTTCTGGACATATCTGAACAGCTCCCCACTGTGGTACCGATTGACACTTTGGGGAGCCACCCGGTTTCGTAACTTGATGCCTTCCAGTATCGGTCCCTGGACTCGCTATAGAAGCGCCCCCCGGCCTGCCGAAAAGTCCTTGCATGAGCTGGTAAAGGCACACCAATCTCAATCTCCCAGTCATGTCATCAAACCGACAAAACAGGAGACGAAGTAATCGCATGAACAGCCGACAAAATATTCTGCAACGCCTGCGCCAATACCGCTCTTCCAATCCTGTTACGGCAACATCGGAAAGCGGCTCTGTCGGAGTGGTTCAGGTCGCCAATAAACCAGAGGCCTTTATTACTGCAATGGAAGCAGCTCATGGTGAAATCATCAGAACAAGCATTAGCCGCTGGCAGCAAGATCTTTTTAAACACCTGCAATCACAATCGATCAACAATTTGATGGTCGCCGGAAAAGGTCGTTTCACCGAAGCTCTGTTATCGAACGAGGCTAATCATTCAGCTATCGAAGTCATCACTTACGACCAGGAAATCGAAGGGATAAAAGAACAACTTTTTCACCGGGTAGAAGCTGGCTTTTCCATTGCGGCAGCTGGTATCGCGGAAACCGGAACACTCATACTGAAAACAGGACCGACAGAACCACGAACACTCTCGCTGGTCCCTCCCGTCAGCTATGTCTGGCTGAACGTCGACACTCTTTACCAGAACCAGACGGAGGCCTTTGCAGACAAAGATAAGATGCTCCCCCTACCGACCAACCTGTTGTTGATATCGGGTCCGTCAAAAACCGCTGATATCCAACAAACCCTGGCTTACGGGGCACATGGGCCAAAACGACTGATCATTCTCTTAGTTGAAGACTGACCACCGGTCCTCCCGAGGTTAACCCATATGCCACCTCATATTGGCACATGAGAACAACTAGCTAAATGTGAATAGCTGGATAATTGGATAATAGAGAGCAACGATGAACTCTGATCTGACTTCCTTTATTGAGAGAATTAGCACTGTGATTCCCCCGGAACGTCTGATCAAAGACCCTTTGAGACGACTGGCTTATGGAACGGATGCCAGCTTTTACCGGTTAATACCACAGCTGGTTGTAAGAGCAGAATCAGAGGCTGAAGTCGTCATACTCCTGCAGGCCGCCGGGGACTACCGAATTCCACTGACGTTCAGAGCGGCCGGCACCAGCCTCTCCGGGCAGGCGGTCACAGATTCGGTGCTGGTTCAATTGCAGGGCTGGAAGCAACACGAAATATTGGACGGTGGTCAGAGAATCAAGCTACAACCCGGCATTATTGGCGCTCATGCAAATCGCCATCTGGCACCCTACGCGCGCAAGATCGGACCCGACCCTGCTTCAATCAACGCCGCTAAAATTGGTGGCATTGCAGCGAACAACGCCAGCGGAATGTGTTGTGGCACCCGGCATAATAGTTACCATACGCTGGCAGATATGCGACTTATCCTGGCGGACGGAACCATACTGAATACCGCCGATCAGGAAAGTCGCCAGCGCTTTCAGGACACCCACTCGGATACTCTGAAGGGGCTGTCCAACCTACGACAAAAAATTCTGAGCAATAACGCCCTGAAGGAGAAAATTCAGCATAAATACCGGTTAAAGAACACCACCGGATACGGCCTGAATGCTCTGATTGACTTCGAGGACCCTATTGATATCCTCATTCATCTGATGATCGGTTCAGAGGGTACTTTGGGTTTTATATCCTCGATCACCTACCGTACCGTTGAAGACCACCCGGCCAAATCCACAACCCTGGTATTCTTTGCTGACGTCAGAACCACTTGTGAGGCAGTTGCCGCACTCAAATCGTCACCGGTAGACGCCGTAGAGTTGATTGATCGGCGAGGCCTGTCCGCCATTGAAAATAAAACCGGCGTACCGGAATTCGTAAAGCACCTGCCTGACGGGGCCGCTGCGCTACTTATTGAAACCCGGGCTCAAAATCAGTCTTCTCTGGAGACAAAGATTGACACAATCAACGAGGTTCTTTCCGGCTATAACATTCTCAATCAATTACCCTTCACTCAAATACCGGAACAAATTGCCCAACTTTGGAATATACGCAAAGGCCTTTTTCCAGCTCTGGGAGCGCTGAGAAAAAACGGCACAACGGTGGTAATAGAAGACGTCGCCTTTCCGGTACCGGATCTGGCAGATGGCGTACTGAAACTCCAGGCATTATTTGAGCGGTACGACTATCACGATGCGCTAATCTTCGGTCACGCACTGGAGGGCAATCTACATTTCGTTTTTGCACAGGATTTGAATGATCCCGATGCCATCGAAAGATACCGATGCCTGATGGACGACGTTGCTCAACTTGTTGCTGTGGAATATGGCGGATCACTAAAGGCAGAACACGGCACCGGCAGAAATATGGCGCCCTTTGTCGCTCTTGAATGGGGCGAAAATGCTTATGGCATCATGCAGGAAATCAAAACACTCCTGGACCCGGATGATCTCCTGAATCCAGGAGTCATCCTCAATGCCGACCCGGAAATCCACCTCAAAAACCTGAAACCGATGCCACCAGTGGACCCACTTGTAGACAAGTGCATCGAGTGCGGATTCTGTGAACCTGTTTGCCCTTCACGGAATCTCAGCCTGACGCCCAGGCAACGTATTGTCATCTCCAGAGAGATAGAAAGACTGGATAGTTCTTCTGAAAACCCGGCGCTGCTGAAAACACTGCAACAGGATTACCTCTATCAGGGTGATGACACCTGCGCAGCCTGTGGACTTTGTGCCACCAGTTGCCCTGTAGGGATCAACACCGGAGATCTGACCAGAATGCATCGCCACCAGCACAACAAGATTCATACCGACAAAGCTCAGTGGGCTGCGGATCACTTTCGAGGTATTACAAGAGCCACCAGAGCCATGCTGGGAACCGCGGATATTCTTCATGGCCTGATGGGCAGAGGTGTTCTGGAAGGGAGCACCCGAGCGATCAACAAAGTCACCAAAGGCAAAGTTCCTGTCTGGCATCCTTATCTCCCCAAAGTGGCACCTCGTCTGACCGAATCAACACCGGTTAAGGACCATTCGCCCTGCTCAACGGATCCCTTGCATGGTCAGTTACCGGACAAAGTCGTTTATTTTTCAAGTTGTGCCACCCGTACCATGGGACCAGCCAGAGGAGACTCGGAGTCACAATCAGTGACTCAGGCAAACTTATCTCTGCTTGCCAAGGCCGGTTTTCAGGTGATTTTTCCAGAAAATATCGACAGCCATTGTTGTGGCATGCCTTTTCAAAGCAAGGGATTCTTTGATACGGCCAACCAGAAAGCAGAACAACTTTTGAACGCCCTGTGGCAGGCCAGCGAAGAAGGTAGACTACCTGTGTTTTCGGACACCAGCCCCTGCACGATGAGGCTTCTGGATCAAATCAAGTCTCTATCCGGGTTTTCAGGCCTGCGACTGCTGGATACGGTTGATTTCATCCATGACCATCTAATGCCCAGGCTGGAAATCACGCCGACCAATATGCCGACCGCCCTTCATATTACCTGCAGCACCACCCGAATGGGAATTGCAGACAAGTTGACAGCCATTGCCAGGACCTGCTGCACCAGCGTGTTAATACCAGATGATATTACCTGCTGCGGATTCGCTGGTGATAAGGGCTTTACCCAGCCAGAACTGAATGCCTCTGCCCTCGCTCCGTTAAAAACCCAGATACAGGAGAATCAATGTGAAGCGGGCATTTCCAACAGCCGTAGCTGTGAAATCGGCTTATCACTCCACTCCGGTATCCACTATCACGGCATCAGCCTGTTGGTCGATAAAGTCAGTCAGCCAAAACCCAGAACCTGAAGTAAAAACGGCAGGCTAAAAAGCCAGACCTGCGCCTATCGACAAACAACTCTGGCGAAAACTGAGTATCCGTAGGAATCTCTTACAGCATCAAACGCGAGCAGGTTCAAACTTCCACAATTAGGGCAGCTTTATTATAAGCTGCCACTTCATTGCGTTATGCGGAGCCGCTAGACTACAAAAAGAAAACATCTGTTACATTACCCTTACAAATGATAACCGGTGGCTCCCTAAAACATTTTTGTACGCTTATAAAGATCCCGGGAATAAATGATGAATACCCGTCTGCTGTTCGCATCTACCTGTCTGCTGCTTGGATTGAGCTCATGGTCATTTCACCTGGCAGCAGTCGAGCCGTTGGATGAAACGGGAATGGCAGAAATCCACTTCCCCGGTCTACCAGCCACTGCCACAGGAAAATCCGTTCAGATCGCTGATGAAGCCACCGCCGAAGCACATGCCCATGTACGCAAGGAAATGATTGTTGCCAATGAGACTTCCAGAACACCTCATTCACCCGAGCCAGAAGACTCCGGCCAACAGATTCAGAACAGGTCGCTGGTCACTTATACAGAGATTACCCAGAGCAATGCTCATGTGGAAAGTTCACTGGCTCTGGTCGTTATCAATCGGGATAAGGCAGACAACAAAAACCACTCTCATGAAGTGGACCAGGGAGTAAATATCAATTTATCCAACACAGTGAATCAGGTCGATATATCCAACATGCGCAGCACACTCAGCATGGATGACAATCGCGGCAACTTCGCGATTCAGTCCATGTCGGTAGACGCACGGATTATCATCAAAACGCGCTAGTCCGGTATGACATTGAGTAAAGGGGCTTCAGTGTAAGAGTGTATACAAGTGGCGGCGGTACTGACGAACGAGCGGGTGTGCCGCACCAAGCATATCAAATAGCTCAATCAATGTGCTTTTCGCCTTGCCATCCTTATATTCACGATCCTTCTTGAGTATTTCCATCAACCGCTCAATAGCAGCGTTAAAGTCATCTGACCTGACATCATGCAAGGCCAGCTGAAAAAGAACTTCCAGATCCTGAGCATCCTGTTCAAACTTTTGCAGCAGCGATGCTCGATCTTCCAGATCCCCTGATTTTTCAGCAAACCTTACGCGAGACAACAGCTGTTTGAACTCAGCACTGTCACGCTGCTCCTTCGGAATACTATCCAGAATTTGCCGGCACTCCGGAGCGTTACCCTGCACCAGTTTCAATGTCGCAATCGCCAACAGGACTTCCGCATTGTCCGGCTCTGCCTGATTGAGCTCCTGAAGTATCACAAAGGCCTGATCATACTCCCCTTCTTCAACCAATTGATTTGCCTCGCCGAGACGGTCATCCGTTGGACTGCTGACATAGGGTTCGAGTAATTTCCTCACTTGCGCTTCTGTTTGAGCACCGGAGAACTCCCCTTCGATACGCCCCTGAACGATGAGCTTAACCGTCGGTAAACTGCGGACACCAAAATGAGCGGTCAACTCCTTTTGCTGGTCCGCATTGACCTTCGCCAATATGACGCCGCCCTTAAAATCCGCCACGACCTTTTCTAGTACGGGCATCAACTGCTTGCACGGGGCACACCAATCCGCCCAGAAGTCGACCAACACAGGCACCTGCATGGATTTATCCAATACAGAAGCCTGAAAGTTTTGCAGATCAGCATCAAAGATCAATTCAGACGACATCGGCTAATTCTCTTGAAATGGTTAGGTTAAGTCCTAGCCCCGGCGAGGCATATTTATGAAGTATGTGGGCATTGCAGCAGTTTTCCAATCCACCCTGCTGAAGAAAATGAAACTGACAGACTCTCTAAGACTAGCACGATTTATTACTCCCCCAGATAAAACAACTTTCACTGAATCAATTCCATAAGCCGGGGTTTAACTCCGATAACTTCACCCCAACGTTACGAAATATTGGTCGTTAACCGGACAACGGAAAGCAAAGTATCATGAGCGAAATCGAATTGGAAAATGACTTGGATCTGGAAGCGGAATTCATCAGCCGTGATGACGGAGAGTCCGGCAGCCAGCCATCAGGCGCCCTGGTTCTCCCACACCAGATGTTACCCAAACGCATCTATTTGTTGCCGGTAACGAACCGCCCATTCTTCCCAGCCCAGGTGCAACCCTTGGTCTTCAATGCCCCACAATGGGAAGAAACCTTCAAACGGGTATCCAATACTGACCATCAGGTTATGGGTTTATGTTTTGTAGAAGAAGGTAATGACCCGCAGAAGGTACCTGACAGCCAAAACCTGGCCACTTATGGATGCCTCGTAAAGATTCACAAGCCATCCCAGGAGGATGACAAATTTCAGTTTATCGCGCAGGGGCTGCAGCGCTTCAAGATTGTTCAATGGCTGCGCCGCACACCGCCCTATCTGGTGGAGGTGGAATATCCGCAACCAGCCAAGGAGCCGGAAAACGAAGTCAAAGCCTACGCCATGGCATTGATCAATACCATTAAGGAACTATTACCTCTTAATCCTCTTTACAGTGAAGAGTTGAAGAACTATCTCAGTCGCTTCAGTCCGGATGAGCCCTCAGCTCTGGCAGACTTTGCCGCCGCCATCACTTCAGCCAAAGGACACCGCTTGCAGGAAATACTCAACACTGTCCCGCTGCTGAGAAGGATGGAAAAAGTACTACTTTTGCTGAAAAACGAGTTGGAAGTCGCCCAGCTACAAAGTCGAATCAGTGCCGAAGTCAATGAGAAAATTTCAGAAAGGCAACGGGAATTCTTTTTACGGGAACAGTTGAAAATCATCCAGAAAGAGCTTGGCCTCGCCAAGGATGACCGCACAGCCGATATCGATATGTTCTCTGAGCGAATGGAAGCTTTAGAACCTCCCGAGCATGTCAGCAGGCGATTTAGCGATGAAATCAGAAAGCTATCCGTGCTGGAAACCGGCTCTCCCGAATACGGGGTGACCCGCAATTATCTTGACTGGCTGACCCAGGTCCCCTGGGGGCATGCCTCCAAAGACAAGCTGGATATCGCTAACGCCCGGGACATCCTGAATCAGGAACATGATGGGCTGGCCGATGTCAAAGACCGCATTATCGAGTTTCTGGCGGAAGGCGCCTTTAAGGGCGAGGTCTCCGGTTCTATTCTATTACTGGTCGGCCCGCCAGGGGTGGGGAAAACCTCCATAGGTAAATCCATTGCAAGCGCACTTGGACGCGAATTCTATCGCCTCAGTTTGGGAGGCATGCGCGATGAAGCAGAAATCAAAGGCCATCGTCGCACTTACATCGGCGCACTCCCAGGCAAAATGGTTCAGGCGCTGAAAGATGTCGGGACAGCCAACCCTGTGATCATGCTGGATGAAATCGACAAAATAGGTTCTTCCTACCAGGGCGACCCGGCCAGTGCATTACTTGAAACACTGGACCCCGAGCAGAACAGTGAGTTCCTGGATCATTATCTTGATCTGCGTGTCGATCTTTCAAAAGTCCTGTTTGTCTGCACAGCCAATCAGCTCGACACCATTCCGGGTCCTTTACTGGACAGAATGGATATCGTCAGGCTCTCAGGTTACATCACGGAAGAAAAAGTTGAGATTGCCAAAAATCACTTATGGCCAAAACTTCTGGGCCGAGCCAAATTGAAGAAAAAACAGCTGGCGATTACCGATCCGGCTTTAAAGGAATTAGTAGAAGGCTACGCCCGCGAAGCCGGCGTCCGAAACCTGGAAAAACTCCTTCACAGAATCGTGCGCAAAGGCATCGTCAAACTGATGGAACAACCAGACAAATCCCAGCGCATTGGCATTAAACAGCTACACGAGTATCTGGGCCCTCCTCTCTTTAAAAAGGAATCCAGTCTGGGAGGTATCGGCGTGGTAACAGGCCTGGCCTGGACCGCGATGGGTGGAGCGACACTCCCCATAGAAGCGCAATTGATCCACTCCAGTAACAGAGGCTTCAAGCTCACAGGGAAACTGGGTGATGTGATGCGGGAATCTGCTGAGATAGCCTACAGCTACGTATCCGCCAATCTCAAAAAATTCAAAGGGGATCCATCTTTCTTCGACAAGGCATTTGTGCACCTTCATGTCCCTGAAGGCGCGACGCCGAAAGACGGACCAAGCGCCGGTATCACCATGGCAACCGCATTATTATCACTGGCCAGAAAACAGGCCCCCAAGGCCAATGTAGCCATGACAGGGGAGCTCACTCTGACCGGCCAGGTGTTCCCTGTCGGAGGCATTCGCGAAAAGGTAATTGCCGCCAAGCGACTTGGCATCAAAGAGATCATTCTGCCTGAAGCAAATCGCCGGGATTTCGAAGAGCTGCCGGACTACATCCAGGAAGGCATGAACGTACACTTTGCGAAAAACTTCCAACAGGTCCAGAGCATCATGTTCGAGGGGTAATCAAGGGCCTTTCGTTGCCTGAATCGCCCCAAACCAGCTTTCTGTCTGCTCGCCGGTATTGTCGCTGTCCGTCATGATCGCGACTGCTGCAACCGATGGCGGCTCATAACCAAAGGCCGCCTTAAAGTCCTCCCTGAGATTCCGCCTTTCGCTCACCCACTGCCCCGCATTGTCGTTCCCGGACTGCACTATGATCATTTTGACGCGGCTGGTATAGGGATTATCGGCGATGGTTCCAATCTCTCCACGGTTAGCCCATATATATGAAAGAGTCGCAAGCGGCGGGCGTTCTCCATAAATCATTTCATAGGTCTTTACCTGCATTTCCTCCCACCAGCTCAGTTCCACTCCGCTGGTATCAAAGGTGACATAGACGCGGGCAGGATAATCATCACCTGATTTCTTGCGATAGTCGCCCTTTATATATATAGAAGAGATTTTCCACTGCCACTGCAAATAAGGAAATTGTTCCGTGGAATAAGCCAGTTCTCTTATCAGACCGGAGGCAGATTGATTGGAGTAAGCTTTAATCGACTCGACTCCCTCTTCCACAGTGGTTTGATATATCGTGTGGGTAGATATTTTTGGAAATGTGACAGGTTTCCACCCTGACGGTAATTGCGCTTCGTTCTCACCGAAAGCAAGACCAGTCGGGCCCAGGATCGGCAGCACACTGTCATCCGTCTTCTTCAGGCTCCCAGCTTCTCCCTGTCCATAAGTGCTTATGAACAGAAAACAACAGAACCCGATCATGCAACGACGCGGGATTTTTCCCATTAGAACCCCTTAAAAACTGCGGCAATCACGTATGTCGATCAATAAATAATTAAATCTATACTTGCCAACTTACCAGTTGTGATGATGTTTTGTCCTGTCTTTCTTATAGACGCTTTGAAGGTGCCTGTTGAGGCACCTTTTTTTTTAACTAAAACATGGATCACAGTGGGTGTAGCCTAGCCTTTGACAGTGCGTATACCCTGTTACAGGCTGATATCCGTCGTGTAACAGTCGCCGACCCTTTTCTTGTTTGTACTTTGGGGTTATATTCCAGACTGTTTTACCGTATGTTCGGTGCGGTTTGAAGGTGACCCAGCCAATCTGACCACCTTCCAATGCTCCGGCCACACAACGGAAACACGATTAAAACTACTAAATTCGGGAAGACAATATAATGAAAAAGAAAGTCGCTCAGAAAGTGCTCGGTTTAAGCGCCTCTGTCTTGCTGGCTGGCAGCTTCAGCCTGGCAAATGCAGAAACCATCAAAATCGCTATTGCAGGCCCACAGACCGGTGATGTAGCTCAATATGGTGATATGCAAGTCATCGGCGCAGAAATGGCTGTTGAGCAAATCAATGCGGCAGGTGGCGTCAACGGTGACAAACTTGAAGCCATACGTTATGACGACGCCTGTGAACCCAAGCAAGCGGTTGCTGTTGCGAACAAAATTGTCAACGACGGTATCAAATTTGTAGTTGGTCATCTGTGTTCAGGTTCTACCCAACCAGCTTCTGACGTTTACGAAGATGAAGGCATCCTGGTGATCACTCCGGCTTCTACCAGCCCTGAAATCACTCAACGTGGCTACACCATGATTTTCCGTACTATCGGTCTGGACAGCCACCAGGGACCCACTGCAGGTCGCTTTATCGCAGAAACCATCAAACCTTCCAATGTTGCCGTCATTCACGACAAGCAACAGTATGGCGAAGGTATTGCTACCGCTGTAAAGAAAACGCTTGAAGAGAAAGGCGTTAATGTTGCCCTGTTTGAAGGGGTCAACAAAGGCGATAAAGACTTCTCGCCTTTGATCGCCAAACTGCAGAAAGAGAAAATTGACTTCGTATACTACGGTGGTTACCACCCTGAGCTGGGTCAAATGCTGCGTCAGGCATCTGAAAAAGGTTTCGATGCCAAATTCATGGGCCCTGAAGGGGTAGGTAACAAAGATATCAGCCAGATTGCTGGTGAAGCCTCAGAAGGTTTGCTGGTAACTTTGCCGCCCGCATTCGACCAACGCCCAGAAAACCAGGACCTGGTAAAAGCATTCAAAGCCAAAAGCCAGGACCCAAGCGGTGCTTTCGTCATGACTTCTTACACAGCTGTAAAAGTTATTGCTGACGCAATCGCAGGCACTGACTCTCAGGAAACTGATGCGATCCAGGATTACCTGCGCTCCAATACCTTCACTACGCCAATGGGCAAGATCTCCTTTGACGACAAAGGCGATCTGAAAGGCTTCGATTTTGAAGTCTACACTTGGCACGCAGATGGTAGCAAAAGCACAGTAAACTAGGCTTAACTTAGCTATCAATAAAACACCTTCTTCACCGAATCTGTAACTGAATCAAACAATTACAGCCCAAGTAAGAAGGTGTTTTTATTGGACCCCGCCGCCTAAATCCCCACAAAGGCTCACAAGGCGACACATAGAATAAAATTGGAGTACCCATCCAATGCTTGAAGTGACCCTCTACTTCTTACAGCAGCTAATTAACGGCATAACTATCGGGAGCACATACGCCCTGATAGCCATAGGCTACACCATGGTCTATGGAATAATCGGCATGATCAACTTCGCCCACGGCGAGGTGTATATGATCGGCACCTACATTGCCTTTATGGCGATTACCGGGCTGGCAATGCTGGGCATCGACTTTCTGCCCATCGTATTTGCTGTTGCCCTGATTTCCAGCATGCTGGTATCCAGCACCTTCGGACTGGCAATTGAGCGGGTCGCTTACAGGCCTTTACGTGGTGGTAACCGACTGATTCCTCTGATATCTGCAATCGGGATGTCATTTTTTCTACAGAACTATGTCCGGATATCACAAGGCGCCCGGGATATTGCCATGCCCAGCGTGGTCACCGGCGGCTGGAATTTCGGCCCTGAAGACGGCTTCCAGGCCTCTGTTTCCTACATGCAGATTATCATCTTTGTTGTAACTGTCATTTCCATGACAGCCCTGACTCTATTTATTAACCGCTCCCGCCTGGGCCGTGCCTGCCGGGCAACAGCTCAGGACCTGAAAATGGCTGGGCTGCTGGGCATCAACACCAACAACGTCATAGCGGCAACCTTTGTTATCGGTGCTGCACTGGCGGCAGTTGCCGGCACCCTGTTGGGAATGTACTACGGTGTTGCCAACGCTTATATCGGCTTTATCGCAGGCCTGAAAGCCTTTACAGCAGCAGTATTGGGCGGAATCGGCAGCCTTCCTGGTGCGATGCTGGGCGGCCTCATTCTCGGTATTGCAGAGAGTATGACTGCAGCCTACTTCAGCACCGAATATAAAGACGTTGTATCTTTCGGTCTTTTGGTACTGATACTCCTGTTCAAACCAACAGGTATTCTAGGTAAACCGGAAGTGGAGAAAATCTGATGAGAAGCAACCTGTCATCGGCTTTCTTTGCAGCCGGCGTTACTTTTATTCTGGCATTTCCGCTATTAGGTCTACAGCTGACGACTGAAGGGGTCAGTCTGATTCTGGCATCGTCTTCAGCGACTACTCTGTCTTACGTCGCCATTGGTGTCTTGGCAGTATTCTTTGTTCAGCTTTTCAAAGAACAGATTCTCGGCCAACTCAGCAAAGTCAAACCTAAGCCTGGCACGATCAGCAATCTGCTGCCCGCAGAAGAAAACCGGGCAAAGCTGGTAAAGCCAGGTGTTCTTTTCGTTGTTGTCGTTGCACTGCTTTGGCCGTTTATGATGGAGCGCGGCGCAACAGACCTCGCCACCCTGGTATTGATTTACATCATGCTTGGTCTTGGCCTTAACATTGTTGTCGGTCTTGCCGGTCTACTGGATCTGGGTTATGTAGCTTTCTATGCAGTTGGTGCTTACACCTACGCCCTGCTGGCCGAAAACCTGGGCTGGTCATTCTGGGCATGCTTACCGCTTGGTGGCCTGCTCGCAGCACTGTTCGGTTTTGTTCTTGGCTTCCCGGTTCTCCGTTTACGGGGCGACTATCTTGCGATCGTCACTCTGGGCTTCGGTGAAATTATCCGTATTCTTCTGAACAACCTGACCGAGCTGACCAATGGTCCTAACGGTATCGGTGGAATCCCCAAGCCAACCCTGCCTGCTATCCAGACAGAACCAGACGTTTCCATCATCGGTCTTGAGTTCTCACGCCGGGCCAGTGAAGGCAACGTCCCCTTTCACGAATTCTTTGGCATTTCCTATGATCCGGCTATGAAGGTTGTTTTCCTTTACCTTCTCGCTTTGGTGCTGGTGTTCTTTACCCTGTATGTTATCCGTCGTTTGATGAGAATGCCGGTTGGGCGCGCCTGGGAAGCGCTTCGTGAAGACGAAATCGCATGTCGCTCCCTTGGCCTGAACCGTACGGCGATCAAGCTTTCAGCCTTTACGATCGGTGCAGCATTCGCAGGTTTCGCAGGTTGCTTCTTCGCGGCCCGTCAAGGCTTTATTAACCCTGAATCATTCGTATTCAAGGAATCCGTCATCATTCTGGCGATTGTTGTATTGGGCGGTATGGGGTCACAAATCGGTGTTATTCTGGCGGCGATTCTGATCACAATTCTTCCGGAACTTGCTCGTGAGTTCCAGGAATACCGCGAACTCATGTTCGGCTTGATGATGGTGCTCATGATGATCTGGAGCCCACAGGGACTTCTCCCCATGAAGCGCCCCCATATCGAACTGAAACAGGAGTAAACTGATGTTAAGTGTACGCGGATTATCGATGCGCTTTGGTGGCCTGTTGGCGGTGAACGGTGTTTCTCTCGATGTCAATGAGCGGGAAATCATCTCCATCATAGGACCAAACGGCGCAGGAAAAACCACTGTATTTAACTGTATCAGCGGTTTTTATAAGCCCACTTCCGGCGATATCAAGTTTCAGGGCAAAGCCATTCAAGGCATGCCGGACTTCAAGATTTCACGTTTGGGAATGGTCAGAACCTTCCAGCACGTGCGTCTATTTAACAGCATGACGGTGATTGAAAACCTACTGGTAGCTCAGCATCGTCACGTTAATACCAACCTTTTATCAGGATTGCTGAAAACCCCTTCTTTCCGAAAGAAAGAAAGTGAGGCTATGGAGCGTGCAGCATATTGGTTGAAAAAGGTTGACCTTCTTCCTATGGCTAACAGAGAAGCAGGCAATCTGGCATACGGTCAGCAACGGCGTCTGGAAATTGCCCGCTGCATGGTAACAGAACCGGATATGCTGATGCTGGACGAGCCGGCAGCTGGCCTGAACCCCAAAGAAACTCGCGATCTGGACGAACTGATTGTCAGCCTGAAACATGACTACAACGTATCAGTACTGCTGATCGAGCACGATATGGGCTTGGTCATGGGCATTTCTGATCGAATTTACGTAGTTAGCCAGGGTACACCTTTGGCACAGGGAACACCGGATGAAATCAAATCAAATCCGGAAGTCATCAAGGCTTACCTGGGAGAAGAATAATGTTGTCATTTGAAAATATTCATACTCACTACGGTAAGATTGAAGCGCTTCACGGCATCAGCCTGAATGTTAATGAGGGTGAGATTGTCACACTGATCGGTGCCAATGGTGCCGGCAAGACCACCCTTCTGATGACCCTGTGCGGAGACCCGAGGGCTTCCAGCGGAAAAGTCATGTTCCGGGGAGAGGACATCACCCATAAGCCAACCGCAGACATCATGCGCAGTGGCATTGCCGTCGTTCCAGAAGGACGCCGCATATTCCCGGGCCTGACGGTCACTGAAAACCTGCATATGGGCGGCTTCTTTACTCCCAAGGAAGATTTTTACAAGACCCTGGACTATGTCTTTGAACTCTTCCCTAGACTCAAAGAGCGTCAAAGTCAGCGAGGAGGTACGATGTCCGGTGGTGAACAGCAGATGCTGGCTATCGGCAGAGCCTTAATGAGCCACCCCAAATTGCTGTTATTGGACGAGCCTTCACTGGGTCTGGCGCCGATTATTATCAATCAGATTTTCGACACCATTTCCCAATTGCGCGAGGAAGGCATGACCATATTTTTGGTTGAGCAGAACGCTAACCAGGCACTGAAGTTGGCTGATCGCGGCTATGTGCTTGAAAATGGTAAAGTTGTAATGGAAGATACCGGAGCTAACCTGCTGGTTAACGAAGACGTTCGCAAGGCATATCTCGGAGGTTAAGAGGCATCGGTTAAAGAACAAAATGTTGTTTATAGCCAATATGGCTTACTTGCGCTTTAGCCGAACTATTGCTTCAATGACTAAAGTCTAGTGCTCGAAGAGGACACTAGCGAGTATTTTCTGGCCTTGTTAATGCCAATCACGAAAAAAGAACTTAAGGAGACGAGAATGAAGAAACATTGGATAGCCGCTGCACTTGCTGTGTCTGTGTCAGGTTTCGCAGTTGCCGACGGTGGCCCAGGTTGTGGCGTGGGCTCCATGATTTTCAAAGGACAATCAGGTGTAGGACCTCACGTTCTGGCAGCAACTACTAACGGTACTCTTGGTAACCAGACTTTCGGTATGACCACCGGTACTCTAGGCTGTAATGCTAACCAGCCTGTAACCTCCATGGCATCAGTATTTGTTGATGAAAACATGGAAAAAGTCGCTCGCGACATGAGCCGTGGCAGCGGTGAGCACATTGAAACACTGGCGACCCTGATGAACATCGAAGGCGCTGATCGCGACCTGTTCAAGCAGACTGTTCAAACTAACTTTGATCAGATTTATACCAGCGATGAAATCACTTCCTCAGAAGTGATCAGCAACCTGGCTGAAATCATGGGTCAAGACCAAAGCCTGGCTAAATACCTGGGCTAACAGTACTTACCTGAAAAGGTTTACTGACATTTAATCGAAGAGGCGCTTTATGCGCCTCTTTTTTTGTCTGTACAATCCGCTATTTGTGTAATCTTTCATTTATAGAATTCGAAGTCTGATTATCTCCAGCAACTTTGAGTAATTTTTCTACAGTGCCAAGAAGGACCCTGAATTTGTTCACCCAGGTTACCACCCTTGCCCGATGCTTCATCATCAGCTTTTTGACTTTAATCCCGAGCCTGTCTCTGGCAGAAATTAATCTGGATGAAGATACACTGACATCTCTCGCCAGTTCGAAAGCCTGGTATAACCTTCTCCATTACCGGCAGGGAATATTTACCAATACCTTCAGGTCCCAGGCAGATGACCCACGCTTTTTCTATTCTCCTACCGGAGATCGTGATGCCAAAGACGAGCTGAAAGCATTTATTAAAGCAATTAACGACACCAATATATCGGTTGCTTCTGATTCTGTCTCTCCAGCCTGCCGCTTCCCTGCGAGATACCAATGGCTCAGAAAAGCCCTTGCGCCGACCCAAGCTCTCCCCAATACTTCATGTCCGGAACTTGAGGACTGGCTGCAACAACTGAATGCCGAACATATTACTCTGGTATTCGCTGCTTCTTATCTCAACAGTCCCTCCTCAATGTTCGGCCACACCTTCTTACGGGTAGACCCGGCCGGCATGGGAGCTGATAACCTCTTGCTGGCACGCACGATCAGCTATGCGGCCAATGCTGAAGCACATGATAACGAGTTGATGTTCGCATACAGAGGTATCTTCGGTGGCTATCCCGGCATTACAACAGTAGAGCCCTATTATCAGAAACTGAAGCTCTACAGTGACATTGAAAACCGAGACCTTTGGGAATACCGACTCGACCTCTCTTCAGAGGAAGTCAGAACACTACTTCTGCATACCTGGGAAATCAAAGATATCCGATTCGACTATTACTTCTTCGACGAGAACTGCGCATATCGACTGTTTACCCTTATTGATGTTGCAAGGCCTGGCATTGAACTGACTGACGCACTTCCCACACTAAGAGCCATACCCTCGGATACCGTGCGCGTGGTTGTTGATAAAGGCATTGTCAGCAACATTCAGTATCGCCCATCGACATCATCCATCATCAAATATCAACTTAACGAACTATCCCCTTCTCAAAAGGATGCTGTTGAAAGCTATCTGGAAATGGACTTTGACCTACCGGCCCCCATGTCGGATGAAGATCAGGCCAACAGTCTGGAAACTGCCTACGAGTTACAGCAATTCAGGACAATTGATGAAAAACTCCCCCGGGAAATCTCTGCGCCGGTATCTTTCGCTTTGCTGAAAAAGCGCGGAGAAATCAAATTACAGACAACCCCGAGATCTCCTCCAACTCCGGGGATTCGTGATGACGAGGGGCACGATACTCTAAGATTCGGCCTTTTCGGTGGCCAGTTTGGAGATAACCATTACGTCGCAGTTGAGTGGCGCCCCGCTTATCATGACCTGGACGACCCCCTGCCAGGATATCGAAAAGGAGCCCATCTTCAGTTTTTTAACACTCAGGCACGCTGGTACACACACAATAATGAGTTACAGCTGGAGCAATTTAAATTTGTTGAAATTATCTCCCTCACCCCCCGGGATCGGTTCTTCTCTCCATTGTCCTGGAAAGCGGGAGGTGGCGCGCGGAGATCCTGGATATCAGGCGAACAGAGGCACCTGTCGCCTTATGTGGATGGTTTTGCTGGCCTTACCTATCAGGTAGGTCCTGCTCTGGCGACCGCGGCACTGACAGCCTCAGCTGAGCCGTCTAAGCTATTACCGAGCGGAGGCATGCTGGAAGGCGGTGCTCTGATACAGACCAGTTACCAAAGTAAGAGTGTTCGGCTGCTCGTCTCGGCTGAGCAACGCTTCGATAGTTTAAATGATAATGAAGACCGTCGATTTGTTGAGGCAAAGTTGAGCTTCTCCATTAATGAGCATCATGCACTTCAACTCCGCATGACCGACATGCATTCTAAATATGACAGTGAAATGGATATTGGACTGGGCTGGTATGGTTATTTCTAACGCTCGATTATTAGCGAGCCTCTTAACAATACTGTTATTGACCGGATGTAGTAGCGTATTTTTTTATCCGGACCAGAAACAGTATTCATCACCCGAAGAACTAAACCCTGATTATCAAGCCTTGTTTCTGGATACGGAAGATGGCGGCCAAATTCATGCCTGGTGGTTGCCTGCCAAGACTAGACAAACCAAGGGTTCTGTATTGTTTTTTCATGGCAATGCTCAAAACCTATCCAGTCATGTTATTAATCTGGCCTGGCTAAACCAGTATGGATATAACCTTCTTATATTTGACTACAGAGGATTCGGCAAATCACCGGGAGCACCGACTGTCGATAAGTCCTTTCTGGATGCACAGGCCGCCTATGACTGGCTTAATGAAAGAGAAAGTGGATCCATTTTTATCGTAGGGCAAAGCCTTGGTGGGGCTCTCGCCAGTGGATTTGTCGCCCAACGACCTGCAGTGGCAGCTCAGATTAACGGTCTTATAATCGATGCCTCATTTGCCAGCTATCAAAGAATTGCCAGAGAAAAGCTCTCCGCCGCCTGGATCACCTGGGCTTTCCAATATCCACTAAGCTGGATAGTTATTTCAGGCCCAGATCCGGATGATAACCTGGCACAACTCAAGGGCCTTCCGAAATTCCTGATACACAGCACTCGTGATGAAGTGATTCCCTTCTCTCACGGCCAGGACCTTTACACAGCCTCCAGCCCTCCAAAATCCAGACTCATTACCGACACGCCACACGGGTATACTTTTATGGTGCGCTCAAATCAACAGGCCTTACTTGAATTCATGGCTGAATCACAAACAAAAAAGCCGCGATAAATCGCGGCTTTCTTTAACACCGAATACGATCAGGCAAACTGGGCTTTTTCTTCTTCGGTCACTTCCTTCATGGACAGTTTTACACGACCACGTGCATCAACATCCAACACCTTAACAACCACTTCCTGGCCTTCTTTCAGGTAATCAGTCACGTTCTCAACTCGCTCCTGCGCAATTTGAGAAATATGAACCAAACCATCTTTGCCAGGAAGAATGTTTACGAAGGCACCAAAGTCGACGATACGCTCAACCTTACCTTTGTAGACTTTGTTAACTTCCGCTTCTGCAGTAATTTCGGTGATGCGGTAGATAGCTTCATCAGCCGCCACTTTCGTTTCTGCATAGATCTTGATAGCGCCGTTGTCTTCGATATCGATAGAGGCACCAGTATCCTCACAGATAGAACGGATTGTCGCTCCACCCTTACCGATAACGTCACGAATCTTGTCAGGATCAATCTGGATGGAAACCATCTTCGGCGCGTTATCAGCCACATTCTCACGAGAAACAGAGATCACTTTATTCATTTCGCCAAGGATATGCAGTCGTGCATCCTGAGCCTGATTCAGTGCAGTTTCCATGATCTCTTCAGTAATACCATTAATCTTGATATCCATCTGAAGAGCGGTGAGGCCTTCGCTAGTACCAGCAACTTTGAAGTCCATATCACCCAGGTGATCTTCATCACCCAGAATGTCAGTCAAAACTGCAAAGTTTTCACCTTCTTTGACCAATCCCATTGCAATACCGGCGACAGGCGCTTTTAAAGGCACACCTGCGTCCATCAATGCAAGGCTGCTTCCGCAAACACTGGCCATAGAACTTGATCCGTTGGATTCTGTGATTTCAGAAACCACACGAACAACATATGGAAACTCTTCCTGATTCGGCATCATTGCCTGAACGCCACGACGCGCCAGACGACCATGACCGATTTCACGACGGCCAGTGGCACCAATACGTCCGGTTTCACCAACAGAATAAGGAGGGAAGTTATAGTGGAACAGGAATGGATCCTTACGTTCACCTTCCAATGCATCAATCAGTAAAGCATCACGCATTGTACCCAACGTAGCAGTTACGATTGCCTGAGTTTCCCCACGGGTAAACAGAGCAGAACCGTGAGCTCCAGGCAGCACACCAACTTCTACACTGATAGGACGAACTGTTTTTGAGTCACGACCATCAATACGAGGTTTGCCTTCAATAACGTTCTGACGAACGATATTTTTTTCTAGCTTGCTGAGGTACTTCTTCAATTCTTCAGCGTCGCACTGACCTTCTTCTTCTCCGACAAACTCTGCTTCTGCCTGTTGACGGATTTCACTCAGCTTACCATAGCGAACCTGCTTCTCACTGATGCCATATGCTTCGGTGATAGCGGCTGAATAGCGCTCTTTAAGTGCTTCAGCCAGAACAGTGTTGGGAGCCTCTGGCTGCCAGTCCCATTTCTCGGCACCAGCTTCCTGCGCAAATTCCTTGATCTCAGCAATGACACACTGCATTTCCTGATGCGCAAACAGCACAGCTCCCAGCATCTGATCTTCGGTCAGCTCTTTAGCTTCTGATTCAACCATCAAAACAGCTTCTTCAGTACCGGCAACAACCATATCCAGCCTGGATGATTCCAGAGCTGAGAAGCTGGGATTCAGCAAGTAGCCTTCTTCATCAGTATAGCCAACACGAGCTGCCGCCAGAGGACCGTTAAAAGGAATACCGGAAATTTCCAGTGCAGCAGCGGTACCGATAATAGAGGCAATATCGGGATCGTTCTCTTTATCAACAGACATCACAGTACAGAGAACCTGTACTTCGTTCATAAATCCGTCAGCGAACAATGGACGAATAGGACGGTCAATCAGACGGGAGGTCAGAGTTTCTTTTTCAGACGGGCGACCTTCACGCTTGAAATAACCACCAGGAATACGACCTGCTGCGTATGTTTTTTCCTGGTAATGAACAGACAATGGGAAAAAATCACGTCCGGCTTGCGGCTCTTTTTCACCAACAACAGTGACCAGGACAACAGTTTTGTCCATGGTTACCATCACTGCCCCTGTTGCCTGACGAGCTACACGTCCGGTTTCCAGGGTGATAGTGGAATTGCCATATTGAAATGTTTTTGTAACTGGGTTCACTTGGACTCCTTACGAGAATCACTTTGAGTAGTGATAATTTCGATATTTTAAAATTGTACCAATGCGGACATTGGTTTTTTGTGCTCGTACGAATGACAGATGTCAGGATTGCCAGTGCCAGATATTGCTATGTTCCAAGGTAACCTTTGATTTATTCGATTGTTCGACTGATAGTCTGCACTGACTTTCCGTACAGAACCGCTCATCGAATAAATCGGAGGCCCCTTATAGAACAACGGGGTCCCGACTTTCGCCGACACCCCGCTATCTTCAGCAATATCCTGACAATCTTATCGACGCAGACCTAACTTCTGAATCAGGTTTACGTAGCGATCAGCATCTTTGCCTTTCAGGTAGTCGAGCAATTTACGACGCTGGTTAACCATGCGAATCAAACCACGACGAGAATGGTGGTCGTGCTTGTTTGACTGGAAGTGACCTTGCAGCTTGTTGATATTATGAGTCAACAGAGCTACTTGAACTTCAGGAGAACCAGTATCACCTTCTTTAGTTTGAAATTCTTTCAGAATTTCCGCTTTTTCTACAGCTGACAAAGCCATATTACTATCTCCAAATATGCCTGGATTCGGTGCCGACCATGCATATTAACAGCCGGACCAACTAATGTATGTTCTCGTTATGGAAAAGACTTTTAGGCCAGATCCAATTTAAGAACATCTGTACTTAGCAAACGAACTGATCTTAGTTCATTTGCCAAATTCATTTCTCCCAATCCCAAGAACTGCCCATCGTTCTCACGATAGAGCCGAAGCACAACAGGAAATTTCCTTTCGGAATTCCCTAAGGCCAACAAGTCCGGAATTTCGGGAGGCGATATTTTAACCGTTTGGCCCCTGATAAGCGAGCCCGTATCCACTTGATTCAAGATTAATTTTGGAAAATCCTGCACTGCAGTATCTACCGGATGCAGAATTTTTTTGACCAAATCTTCTGAAGCCCTTTCATCAGTATCAAACATGGACCAAGATTGAGCATGCTCCAAGGAAAAAGGACCACATTTTGTCCGCCGCAATTCCACGACATGGGCACCACACCCAAGCTTTTCACCAATATCCTCAACCAGGTTCCTGATATAGGTCCCTTTGCTGCATTTGACTCGTAGAACAATATAGGGAATATCCAGCTCCAGCAATTCCAGCTCAAAGATATTTATCTTCCGCACCTTTCTCTCTACTTCCTTGCCTTTTCGGGCAAGTTTGTACAAAGGCACTCCCTTATGTTTGAGAGCCGAATACATAGAAGGCACCTGCTCAATCTCTCCCCGAAAATGATCAAGCACAACCTCAAGACTACCTGTATCGAGATCGGCAGGAATTTCTCTTTGATCCAACAACTCTCCTTCAGTATCGGAGGTTGTAGTCGTTTCACCTAGCTTAGCCCTGGTAACATATTCCTTGTCAGACTCAAGCAATATTTGGCTAAACTTGGTTGCCTCTCCAAAGCACAAAGGCAGTACGCCCGTAGCTAGAGGATCAAGAGCCCCCGTATGGCCAGCCTTTTGGGCATACAGTGACCAGCGGACTTTCTGCAGTGCAGCATTTGAAGTGATGCCCAGAGGTTTGTCCAAAACGACAACCCCATGGACAGGAAGACCTTTGCGACGTTTCGCCATTTACCGATTACCTGCGAATTTATTACTGTAGAGCGTACGCAAAGTTGATGGAGTGAGAGTTATTGCTGGGATTCGTCTTCAGACTTTTCATCAGCATTAGCTACAGGACGGCCGTCTTTAACTCTCGCCTGTTGGATGAGTTCACCCAACCGCTGAGCCTGACCAATAGTCTCATCGTAGTGGAAACGCAATTGAGGCATTACCCGCAACTTGATAGCCCTACCAAGCTCCGCACGCAAAAAACCTGCGGCCTGCTTGAGAACCTTTAACGACTCTTCCGTAGCTGTTTTATCATCGACATCCCTGACATTAAGAACTGTGACATAAATATCGGCGTAAGACAGATCTTTACTGACCTTCACCATATTAATCGTCACCATCCCCAATCTGGGATCTTTAAGCTCCCGCTGAATCAACTGAGCCAGATCTTTTTGGATCTGGTCGGCTATACGATCCAGGCGACTAAATTCACGCGCCATAAAAATACCTTAAATGGCCGGAGAATTTTATTCTCCGGCCTATATTGCCCTAGGGTACGGGTTAAAGTGAGCGCTCAACCCGGACACGATCAAATACTTCGATCACGTCGCCTACTTTTACTTCGTAGTTGCGAACCCCGATACCACACTCTGTACCAGAACGCACTTCACCAACATCATCTTTAAATCGACGTAGAGAATCCAGCTCACCTTCGAAGATAACGATGTTGTCTCGCAGTACACGTATAGGCTTATTCCGGTAAACCACTCCTTCAGTGACCATACAACCAGCCACTTGCCCAAACTTGGGACTCTTGAAGGTGTCACGAACTTCTGCGGTTCCTACAATGTCTTCGCGGTATTCTGGCGCAAGCATACCTGTCAGAGCTTTCTTCACATCATCAATGATGTTGTAGATAACACTGTAGTAACGCAGTTCGATGCCTTCTTTCTCAATAATCTTCCTGGCAGATGCGTCAGCACGGACATTAAAACCGATGACTATGGCGCTGGTAGAAAGTGCCAGGTTAGCATCTGTTTCAGTGATACCACCGACACCACTGGCGACTATTTTCACCTGCACTTCTTCGTTGCCCAAATCATTCAAGGCTGCAGACAAAGCTTCCAAAGACCCACGAACGTCAGTTTTGACAATAAGGTTGAGTTCTTTAACTTCGCCTTTACCCATACTCTCGAAGAGATTTTCAAGGTTAGCAGTCTGCTGGCGTTGCAATCTGGTATGACGTTCTTTACTGGCACGGAATTCCGCCACTTCACGAGCTTTCTTCTCATCACCTACGACAAAGAATTCGTCACCGGCATCAGGAGTACCATTCAAACCAAGAATTTCCACGGGAATGGAGGGCCCGGCTTCTCGCACTTGCTTCCCATTCTCATCAATCATGGCACGAACGCGACCGTAGCAATCACCGGCTAGAACGATATCGCCCTGATTAAGAGTTCCGTTCTGTACCAAAACAGTTGCTACCGATCCACGCCCCTTATCCAAACTGGACTCGATGACGACACCCTTGGCAGGTGCATTCGGTACAGCACTGAGCTCAAGCATTTCAGCCTGTAGAAGAACAGCTTCAAGCAGCTCGTCGATACCTTGACCAGTGTGAGCAGAAACAGGCACAAACTGGATATCACCACCCCAGTCTTCAGGGATAACATCCAAGGCACCCAGTTCACTCTTCACACGATCCGGATCGGCTTCTTCCTTATCCATTTTGTTAACCGCAACAACCAGAGGAACTCCTGCGCTCTTCGCGTGTTGGACAGCTTCCTCTGTCTGAGGCATTACACCATCATCGGCTGCAACAACCAGAATAACGATATCAGTACACTGCGCACCCCTTGCCCGCATTGCGGTAAACGCTGCGTGCCCTGGAGTATCCAGAAACGACACCATACCCTTAGGAGTATCCACATGGTATGCACCGATATGCTGGGTAATACCACCGGACTCGCCTGCGGCAACTTTCGCCCGGCGGATATAATCCAGCAGGGAAGTTTTACCATGGTCAACATGGCCCATTACACTAACCACTGGTGCTCTGGTAGTAGATTCCCCTTCATAGGAAATGGAATCCAGAACTTCTGTCTCTACCGCATCTTCCTGCAGTAGTTTCACCTTATGTCCCATTTCCTCAGCAACCAGTTGTGCCACATCCTGGTCTATTGGCTGGTTGATTGTCGCCATGACGCCCATTGACATGAGTTTCTTGACAACCTCAACCCCCTTCACCGACATTTTTTGCGCCAGCTCAGATACAGTAATAGTTTCCGGAATAACAACCTCTCTTACAATTGGCCCTGAAGACTTGTCCACAGGCCCCTTGTGTTTCTTACGTTTTTGACGAACCCTTCTGGGAGCCGCAAGTGTTTGCTCTTCAAGCTCTTCTTCCAGACCATCATCAACAGCAACAGCTTTCACTTTTGGCTTTTGAGGAACCGGCTTGGGTTTATGCTTTTCGCGACGCTTGATCTCTTCAGCATCCAGCTCGCGCCCTTCTGATTCCTCTTTATGCCGGCGATGCTTACTTTTCTTCTCGCCCTTATCATCCGCAGAACCATCACCCTCTTCGGCATCTTCCTTGCTCTCAGCCGGAGTTTCAGTTTTCTCTTCCGCGCTTTCAGCCACATCAGGAGCTGTAGTTTCTTCTGTTTTCAGAGTCTCCTTGCTGACATCCTTATCTTCCTCTTTTGCCACTACCTCAGCCTCTTCCTTGAGTTCTTCTGTGGACTTCGGCTCTTCAGCAGTTTTTGCTTCCTCTGCGGCCTTGGCAGCAGCTTCCGCCGCCGCTTTTTCTTCAGCTTCTCTTGCTTCAGCCTCTGCTCGAACAGCTTCTTCCTTCACTGCTTCCGCATCAGGTGATACTTCACTACGCTTTATGTAGGTCCGCTTCTTGCGCACTTCTACATTAACCGAACGATTTTGCCCGGCTTTTAAAGTAGTGGTGGTTTTACGCTTTAATGTAATTTTCTTTGGCTCAGCCGAGGATTCGCCATGACTTTCTTTCAAAAAAGCCAGCAGTTGCTGCTTTTCATCATCAGTCACTAAATCCTTCTCGCTCCGCTGGTTTAAACCCGCATCTTCAATCTGCTTTAGCAGACGATCCACGGGAGCACCAACATCCCGGGCAAGCTGTTCTACTGTAACTTCTGCCATGCTTGTCTCCTGTCTCCCGTTTATCTTACTGCTGATCTTCGAACCAGGGTTTACGTGCTGTCATAATTAACTGTGCAGCCCGCTCTTCATTTACCCCTTCGATATCCAGGAGATCATCTACTGCCTGTTCTGCCAGATCTTCCATTGTTGTAATTCCTTTGCTGGCCAAGACAAACGCCAAGTGCTTGTCCATACCTTCCATAGTCAGAAGGTCTTCGGCAGGCTCAGACTTTTCCAACTGTTCTTCACTGGCGAGGGCCTGGTTAACCAATACATTTTTGGCTCTCTTACGTAGCTCAGAAACCAAGTCCTCATCAAAACCTTCAATTGCGAGCATCTCTTCCATCGGCACATAGGCCACCTCTTCCAAAGAGGTAAAACCTTCCGACACCAGGAACTCAGCCAATTCTTCGTCGACATCAAGTTGATCAACGAAATTCTGGACAAATTTCCCGAATTCTTCTTCCTGCTGCTTACCTGCTTCTTCCTCGGTCATCACATTGATGTCCCAGCCTGTCAACTCAGCAGCTAGTTTCACGTTCTGACCACTTCGGCCGATAGCCATTGCCAAGTTGTCTTCAGATACAGCAACATCCATTGTATGGGTATCTTCATCAATAATGATGGATGCCACTTCTGCCGGAGCCATAGCATTGATAACCAACTGAGCAGGGTTATCGTCCCACAGCACGATATCGATTCTCTCGTTACCCAACTCTCCGGAAACAGCCTGAACCCTGGATCCCCTCATACCAACACAGGCACCAACCGGATCAATTCTGCCGTCATTGGTTTTAACTGCTATTTTCGCTCTGGAACCGGGGTCCCGTGCTGCAGCCTTAATCTCGATGACCTCTTCGGCGATTTCCGGAACTTCAATCCGGAACAGCTCCATCAGCATTTGAGGACTGGAACGACTCAGCATCAACTGAGGACCACGGTTATCAATTCGGATCTCGAGAAGTAAAGCCCGAACTCTGTCACCTACACGAAAAGTCTCACGACCAATCAACTGATCCTTAGGCAGCAGGGCTTCTGCATTATTTCCCAAGTCTACAATAATATTATCCCGGGTCACTTTCTTGATAGAGCCGTTAACCAGATCGCCAACACGCTCTCGATAGCTGTCAACAATTTTGCTGCGCTCAGCTTCCCGTACTTTTTGAACGATTATCTGCTTAGCAGCCTGGGCACCAATTCGACCAAAAGCTGCTGCTTCAACTTCTTCTTCATGGATATCACCAGGCTGCAATTCAGAACTAATCTCTTCAGCTTCCTGAAAGGTCAGCTCTGTACCGAGGGCCGGCACTGCATCGTTATCGACGACCAGCCACCTGCGAAAGGCTCTGTACTCACCGGTTTTACGATCAATATCGACACGAATATCGGCTTCTTCGTCCTCGTAACGCTTTTTGGTCGCGGTCGCCAATGCAAGCTCAATCGCTTCAAAGATGACCTCTTTATCAACGCCCTTTTCGTTTGAGACGGCTTCAACAACCAATAAAATTTCTTTACTCATTTTTACCCCGTATCCCCATCAATACTGCGGCACAATATTCGCTTTATCGATAACTTCCAGTGGGAAGGTGAACTCTTCATCGTCCACCCGCATTACTACTTCAGAATTCTCTACTGCGGTGAGAGTCCCCTTATACTTGCGCCGCCCATTAAAAGGCGTCTGTAAGCGAACTTCTATGACTGATCCAACGTAAGCTTTGTAGTGACTTTCCTCAAACAAAGGCCGATCCCAGCCCGGTGAGGATACTTCGAGTGTATATTCGCCAGAAATCGGATCTTCGACGTCCATTACTGCACTTACTTGTCGACTAACTGCTTCGCAGTCTTCAACAGTAATGCCTTCTTCCTTATCTATAAAAACACGCAAGACACTTCTTCGCCCCTGCGCCAGATATTCTATCCCCCAAAAGAGATAGCCTAAACCTTCGACAACAGGTCGCAACAATTCGATCAGCCGATCTTGTCGTGCCAAAAAGACCTCCATCAGCTTAAATAGCTGAAAACTCAAACAAAAAATGGGCCTAAAGCCCATCCTGAACGCTGTTTTTTTTAACAGCTAATAAAAAACCCCTTCTAAAAGGGGTTTTTACAACATGCTTCCCACAGGAACAGCGCGACAAATTATATAGGCTACGCTCAAATCAGGCAACGCCTGAGCGGGGATACATCAGGCGCAATGCGCCTGTATTCAAAAGATGGTGCCGAAGGCCGGACTTGAACCGGCACGACCAGAGGTCACTACCCCCTCAAGATAGCGTGTCTACCAATTTCACCACTTCGGCAATTCTATTAACGACCAGCCTGAACTGAGTCGCTTATTCTAAAACCGGCTTACTTTCGTCAGCCGCGTTTTCTTCAGCAGGAGGAGCTGTCGCCTCATCCAGCGCAGGAACTTCCTGCTCTGGCGCACTCTCGATCACCTGCGGAATAAAATCCTGTTGCGCAATATTCTCAGATTTTTGCTTGGCAAAAAAAGCAAGCGCAAAACTGCTAATAAAAAACACTATAGCCAAAAAGGATGTCATTTTGGTCAAGAAGTTGCCACTACCCTGAGACCCGAAAAGTGTCTGGGAAGCGCCTGCACCAAATGCAGCACCCATGTCGGCCCCTTTACCTTGCTGCAGCAGCACCAGACCGATCACACCTACGGCGACAATCACATGTACCACCACAACCAGAGTTTCGATCAACTCCATTACACATCCACCTTAATTACCCGCCGCAGAAACAATTGCGGCAAATTCTTCGGCCTTCAATGACGCACCACCTACCAGCGCACCATCAATATCCTCTTGCTCGAATAGCTCTTCAGCATTTGAGGCCTTCACACTGCCGCCGTACAAAATTACGACTTTCTCAGCGACATCACCGCAAACTGTCCGAATATGAGCCCTAAGCACTTTATGCATCGCCTGAGCGTCTTCTGCTGAAGCAGTTTTACCGGTACCGATAGCCCATACTGGTTCGTACGCTATCACCCACCGCTCATCAACTTTCACTTCAGCCATGGCGCCGTCCAACTGCTCGATACAAACAGTTTCAGCACGCCCATTCTCCCGCTCATCAAGCGTCTCACCAACACACACAATCGGCCTGAGGCCAGCGGCTAAAACTTTCGACACTTTAGCCGCAACATCCTCATTACGCTCACCGAACAATGCACGTCTTTCGGAGTGCCCAATAATGACCCACTCGACACCAACTTCCTTTAGCATTTCTGCCGTCACTTCTCCAGTGAAGGCTCCGCTATTATAGGCCGAACAGTTCTGAGCCCCAACTTCGATCCTGCTTCCTTTCAAGTCTTCAACAACACTTGAGAGGTACGCAAAAGGAGGACTAACCAATACGTTCACATCAGGCCCAATGGAACACTCTTTAAGAGCACTCAACAGAGACTTGTTTGACACCAAGCTACCGTTGGACTTCCAGTTTCCAGCCACCAATTTTGAACGCATTTTATCTCCCAGATCGCAGCGAGGCGCAAATACTACCGAAAGTAGTATCAAGATACAAGCGGATTATCTCAATCTACCAACATATAAAAACGAGACAAAACAGACTTTAAACAGCCTTCTCAACGGCCTTGGCCAGCTCCTGAGTTACGGCAACAACCAGGCCTTCGTCTTCCCCCTCTGCCATCACTCGTATCACAGGCTCGGTTCCCGAGGGCCGCAACAGAACACGTCCTTTGCCAGCCAACTGTTCTTCAGCTACCTTAACTGCCGCTTGGATTGAATCAATCTCCACATCAACCTTATTTGCGACACGCACATTGATCATATGCTGAGGTAACTTAGCCATTCCCTGTTTGAGCTCATTCAGAGATTTTTCCTGACTAACCATTGCAACCAGCACCTGAAGAGCAGAGATAACCCCATCACCAGTGGTTGTACAATCCAGACAAACAATATGACCAGACCCCTCTCCCCCCAGGGCCCACTGATTCTTCTGGAGCATTTCCATAACATAACGGTCGCCCACTTTTGCCCTGACAAAAGGAATCCCCAGCTTCTGAAAGGCCAGCTCCGCACCAAAATTAGTCATCAAGGTTCCGACGACACCGCCACTAAGCCTCCCCTTATCCTGCTTATCTCTGGCGATAACGAAGATCAACTCATCTCCATCAACGATTTCGCCTTTGTGGTCCACCATAACCACTCGATCGCCGTCACCATCAAATGCAATACCAAGATCCGCCCCACTTTCCAGCACTTTCGCCGCCAACGCTTCAGGGTGCGTTGAACCAACCTGATGATTTATATTCAAACCGTCAGGACTGACCCCCATGGTTTCAACTTTGGCTCCAAGCTCCCTGAATACACTAGGCGCCACTTGGTACGTTGCCCCGTCAGCACAATCCAAAACGATCTTCAATCCTGACAGTGAAATATTAAAGGGCACTGTACTCTTACAAAATTCGATATATCGACCTTTTGCGTCTTCAAATCTTGCCGCCTTACCCAGCATACTGGAGTCACATACCTGCATGGGCTGACGGAGGTAATCTTCTATCTGCAGCTCCACTTCATCAGGTAGCTTGGTCCCTTGCGCGGAAAAGAATTTAACCCCGTTATCGTAATGAGGATTGTGGGAAGCACTGATCACGATACCAGCACAGGCCCGAAAAGTTCTCGTTAGATACGCTATAGCCGGAGTAGGCATAGGCCCCAACATTGCTACATCAACTCCAGCGGCCGCCAACCCGGATTCCAAGGCAGACTCAAACATGTAGCCGGATATGCGAGTATCCTTACCAATCAAAACCCTGTTTCGCTTTCCTTCCTGCCGAAAAACCTTTCCAGCTGCCCACCCAAGCTTCAGCATAAACTCAGGCGTAATCACTCCTTCACCAACTTTGCCACGAATACCATCGGTACCAAAAAACTCTTTACCCACTTACCACCTCGTCATAATTCTATTCGCTTCGCGACCTCCGGACAGCTGCCGCCACTTTAATTGCGTCCACTGTCGCTGCAACGTCATGCGCCCTAACTATATGAGCGCCATTATACACAGCCAATGCGGCAGCAGAGAGACTCGCTGACAACCTTTCTCCAACTTCCCGCCCAGTTATCGCTCCCAGCATACTCTTACGTGAAATTCCCGCTAGAACCGGAAACCCTAAAGCCACAAAGTCCGCAATTCGATCCAGAAGGCGAAGATTATGCTCCAGCGTCTTACCAAAACCAAAACCAGGATCAATGACGAGCTTCTCTTTGGGCACTCCAGCCGCTCTAAGCTCATCAACTCTTTCCAGCAAATATTTTTTCACGTCCTCGACGGGATCAACATAGCGTGGATCATCCTGCATTGTCTGAGGAGTGCCGCGCATATGCATAAGACATATAGGCACTCCAACTTCTGCGGCCACAGAAACAGCCCCTTCTCTCTCCAGGGCCCTCACATCATTTATCATGCCTGCGCCAAGCCCGACCCCTTCGCGCATAACTGCCGGAGTACTGGTGTCCAGCGAAACAATGACATCCAGCTCACGACAAATTGCCTCAACCACAGGACAAACCCTATTCAACTCCTCTAATTCTGAAACAACGGCAGCCCCCGGCCGGGTCGATTCACCACCGACATCAATAAATGCAGCCCCCTCTTCGACCATTTTTTCAGCTTGCCGAAGAGCTGCATCAACCCGATTGAAACGACCACCATCAGAAAAAGAATCAGGGGTAACATTCAATACTCCCATCACACAAGGATCGGATAAGCCTAGAGTTTTATGGGGAAATTCTATTTGCATGAAACCGTCACCAATACAAGAAAAAATAAATTCAGTGTAGCGCCACAAATAAAAAGACCCGGACATACCGCAATGCTGTTCACTTAAGAGGAGCAGCATTGCGATCTACTGGATATCGGGTCTTTGATATCTTAACCGTCCGAGGTGTCGTAGGCCTCGGACGCCTCTCCAAAAACAGACTACTAATTCCCGATCTTAACTCTGACAAGCGCCGACCTGTTCCAGATATCGGATTGGAAGCCGCCATCACAATTAACTGAACAGCAATATAATCACACACTGGTTTGAAGCGAATGTCAGACGGGGCTCGATCAAAGCTTACCGCCGCAATCGATGCTTCTCGCCTTATGATGTTGTAGCACAGCA